>DUKZ01000041.1 GCA_013329045.1 Candidatus Woesearchaeota archaeon | reverse complement strand
AGGCAGACCATCGCGGTGTGAGGAATGGAATGGGTCATGTTAATGAATTCAGCCGTTATTGTCGGAGATACCTTGTATGAGCCGTTCACCGGCACTTCCTTGAGCTTGTTTGGGATAGAATAATTGTTGTCCTGAAGGATCTTCTTTATGACTGCAATCGTGTATGGTGTTGCGACGATGTCTTGAGGGATTTTCTTTCCAAGATAAGGAACCGCTCCGATGTGGTCTAAGTGCCCGTGGCTTGGGATGATCACCTTGATATCTCCCATCCAGGATTTTATTGGGGTCAGGTTCGGAATTGCACCGATCCTGGTGAGAATCTTTGGATCAAGATTCGGGTCTTCCCTGTCTTCAGTGTATTGGACAAACTTATCCACGTTGAGTCCCATATCGAGGAGAATCACCTCATTGCCTACCTTGATTGCGTGCATGTTCATGCCCACATCATTATGGCCGCCAAGAACAATGTGTTCGATCATCTGATGGTTTTTCTTCTGTTGGTATAAAAATATATGGGATGAAAATTCAGTTGCCATCCTCTCCTTCTTCTTTTACTAGCCATTCAGCAACAACAATGGCACAGACGGCTTAGCCCAATAAAATCGAAGATTTTATGGGTGCCAGAAATGCAAAGCATTTCTGTGCGTCTCTAAGCCGAGCTTTTCCTTGAAAAGCGGTCTGATGCCATTATTGTTGTTGCTGAATTATTCCTCTTAATCATCTGCGCCAGTTGTGTTGGCGTATACACTTCTTTCTTCTAAACCGCGATATCTTTATATATGCTGAAAATCATGCAGGGGTATGGAAAAAAAGGGTGATGCGTTGAATATGACCCTTATATGGGTTATTGTTATGTTAGTTGCTGGTGTCACAGTCATCTTATTTATTAACATCATTAAAAAGTTCAATGGACCATGAACAAGAAAGGCGACCTGATGGAGACATTGGTAAAGATTATCCTGATCTTATTAGTTGGAGGCATCCTGCTTTTTGTTGTTGTTGAGGTAAAGAATTGGCTGTCAAAAACCGTCGAGGTAGAAAAATGCAGAATCAGCGTTCTTGCTGCTGCAAACCTTCGGGTGGGGCCAAATGAGTTCATCGACAAGATCTCCTGCAATCCCTCAACGCTCGAGTTCACCGCCAAAGGAAGCAAGCGTCTTCAAGGAAATGAAAAAGAGATCGTGAAATACGAAGATGATTCCATAGAAAAGGTGTGGGAAGGAACTGTCAGGGGAATTGCTGATGAGATGTATACCTGCTGGTACCAGTTCGGGCAGGGGAAGGTAAATCCGTTCCCGTCGAATGAACTGAAAGGGGAAGCATATTGTTTTGTGTGCTCGCAGATGTCCTTCACTCCCCAGCTCGCTGAGAAATTCGAAGGGCAGATTGATTACGCGTTCTTTAAGGCGTTTATTGATACGAACAAGATCTCCAGCGCCAGCGAAACAACGTATGCAGATTATTTCTCTTATTCGTGGTATGAGGACATACTCCTTTCAGGATATCTTGTCACGAAGAAAAATGAAGAAGAGATGGAAACTGCATCAATTGACCTCACGCAACATTACGCGCTCGTGTTTGTATACAGCTCACCTACACTATATGCAAAGATATCACCCTATATCTATGGCGGGAACATCGGTGCAACGATGGCTGCTGGAGGGATTCTTACTGTCCCTCTCTCTCTCTACCTTTATGACCATTCAGAGGATTACAGAAATATGCTGCTGGAAAACGCGAATCCGACAGCGGTGATGTACCTCACACCATTAACCGATATCAATGCTATTGGCTGCACGCAAATGCCCTACTAACAATGGTAAAAATGTCAATGGAACTCCTTGTATCATTAGTCTTAGGGTTACTTTTCCTCTGGCTGATGATGAACGTTGTTTCCATGACAAGGGAATCTGCTGCTGAATATGCGACGCACAAAACGTGCAGGGATTCTGTAGATATCCATACAACGTCAAAACAATTGCATATCGACGCAGAAAAGGAATTACAATGCGGCACAGTTGTTCGGAATGTTGGACGAATGACAGATGCACACCTCAAAGAACTCATCAAGGAGGAAGCGTACTGGTGCGGCTGGCAGTATCAATGGGGAACAAAGGAGCTTTATTCCTCAGATGGAAAATATTGCTCTTTGTGCGCACATATCCACCTGAAGAAAAACAAGAAGATGACGGTGAACCTGGCTGATATCTTCCCCGCATCCGATGATGAAAAGAAAACATATGAAGGGAGCTTTGGGAGCTTTGAAGAACCTGAATATAGCCTTTCTCCAGAACAGATCGGGACGTTTGAGATAGACACGTCAAAATATGACCGATATGATGTTGTCTTTGTGTATATCAAAGGAAAAGATGCTATTGAAGAAATAGGGAACAGGCAAAAATCGGTCGCTGTTGGGGCAGTTGGCGGTGGCAGCCTAGTTGCGGCAGGGCTTGGGGCTGGATATGTTGGGGGGGCGATTGTGGAAGCGACGGTGGCTGTTGGGGCAGTTGGGGCTGCAACGGCCACTCCCGGAGCTGCTGCTGTCATGGCTGGAGGAGCTGTCTTGAGCGCCGTGGCAATGCCCCTGCTTATTGTCGGTGGAGCTGTCATCATCGGAGCAGTTGTCTATAACCATTATTTTGCGGAGCAGCCGCCAGAGTGGGTTGCAATGAGGGTGCTCATACCCCACGATGCAGGATACATGAGATATTATGGATGCGAGGAACTGGCACAGAGCGTGGAAGGGTCGTATGACTCTTGAACCCGAAAGTTATTTATATGCTGTTTTGGAGAATAAAGGGAATGATGAATAAAAAAGGTGACCAAAACACAATCCTCTATTCAATCATTGCAGGGTTATTGCTTTTATTAGCCGGGTATGTCATTTTGGGGCCAGGAAAAGCCGCATTGTTACGCTTATTCACCAGAATTCAATCTATACTGAGGCTAGGATGAAAAAAGGAGAAGTGAACTGGGTTATCATCGGGCTCATTATATTACTTCTCTGTGTTGGCATCGGATTTGTCATCCTTCATTATATCAAAAGCTCAACCGCATGGCTTGGAGGTGTTGGATGAATAACAAAGGGGAGCTCTCTCTTGCCATGATCGTCGGGTTCATCATTGCAGCAGTAATCCTTATAATCATATTAGTCTTCATCAATAGAAATGCAGGTGAATTTAGCAGGACCGGATCAGATTGTGCAACTTTTGGAGGCACTTGTGAACCACCAAAGGCAGCCTGTGACACCAAAACAGGAGAAGGGTGTGAATGCACAAATGGGTTTCTCTATAAAGGATCATCATGTACTGAGGAAAAAATATGCTGCGTTACCCTAAAATCCTAAACAAGAAAGGAAATGAAATGCCACTATTGTTGGTTTTTTTTATCCTTGCTATTGTCTTCTTACTTGTCTATATCTCCATTGCCCGTCCGATTTGGGCCAAGTTCCATGAATCAACCTCTGAAGCAACTAAACAACCATGTTTAGAGGGCAGCACTTGCAAGGAAACATGCGATGCAAGTGAAAGCACCATTCCAGGATCTTATTGCAAAACAGAATCAGTCCTCAATGGAAGATGTTGCGGACCGGGAGCCTCCCCTTAAGATGAAACGACTATACAAGAAAGGCAGCAGCGGCGAATTCCACCTCATTGACCTCATCCTTGGATTATTGGTGCTTGCTGCGCTGGCTTACGCACTTATTGTCTATGGTATCCCTTGGGTTAAAAATCTTGGGAACCAGGGAAATGAACTCTCTGATAAAAATGCAGAATACTCTTCTGAGTTCTTGAATGATAACAATGGCGATACCCCTACGGAATCAGACATTGATGATGGTTCAGCGGACACAGGAGATGCAGATCCGACAAGGCCTGCCAACATTCCCGGCCAAGCGGGTGATTTTGCTGATATGCCGCCAACACTCACAAGCATCAGTACATGTACTGCGTTTGGGAGCTATTACGATTTTCATCGAGATGACGCAAGGAATACACAGTGCTGGTTTGGCAGCAATGACCCTTATGTGATCTCTGTGAAATATCTTGGAAAAGCTGCACGATGCGACTACCGCTTTAAGGCATGTTGGTACAATAAAGACGATGGGAGCACAGTTGATTGCAAGATCTATATAACCCAGAATAATGCTGAAAATGACAAGGTTGCACTTGTTGGCGGTATCGTACACAATACAAACTACCAGGCAGGGTTCTTACGTTGGATGCAGTGTCTTGAATATGTCAATGTCTTTCTTACTAAAGGATAAACCACAAACCCTTTAAACTCTAAATATTGATTCTTGGCCATGCTCAGGAAAAGAGGTGGCGGGGATACAGCTGTCCTCACGGAAATCATCTATGGCCTCGTGACAATACTCATCATTGTCTTTCTTGTCTCTTTTACCGTCAGCATCTATGAGTTCTTCCAACCAAAGCCAAACCAAGGAACACAGCGAAGCCTTGATTTCCTGGTCGGAGCAATCAAGACAGACCTGAAAGAGGACGGGCAGTCGCGTCCAGTGCCTTTTTTCATCCAGCAAAACAAGGCAGTCATCGCGTTCAACAAGGATGGGAGTGTGTATCATAATGCGGGCACGTGGAATCGGGACCAGGAAATCAAAAGGCCCCCTAGCCTGAAATGCATGAACCAAGCATGCATCTGCATCTGCAACAACAGGATGGCTGGATCAAACAATGACTGCCAGGACAAGCCAATCTGCGAAAATCTCCCTGGAATGGGCATTGACTATATCTTTGTCGAGCAGCGATTTGTTGGGAATGAAGGAAAGATGATTGCAGATCATGGCCTTGGAAGGGCAATGCATCCGAATGCCGAATATTTTGTCTTCCTGCCTGATGTGAGCGCCCTTCGGGGGGCGGCAAACCTTCAAAGTCTCATGGCGTCTCGGGAAGGTGATACACTCTTTATCAATGCAGCAGCAGAAAATGGACAGATCTGCTGCAAAAACCTCAGGGTATGGTTCTTTGGGGCAAACAATTACGAGTATTATATCAGGGATGGGAAGCCCTGCTTTGCCCGTGACACAAAAATCGAGATGAGCGAGTGCGAACAGCATCAAGCTGCTGTCAAACCGTAAACATTTATAAACGTCATTTCTTTAAATTGGCTGATGAGGAAAAAGAGGCTGGGCAGACAGGGGAATGCGGCAGTAAAAATCATCATGATGCACGTGTATTACCTGCTCATCATTGTCTTCTTCTTTGTTGGGTCACTCGCTTTTGCCAGGAGCATGGTCAAGACAACAGTCCTTGAGAAGAACTGGCATTCCCGGCAATTTGCCTTACAGCTGCAGACATTGGAGATGGCCCCCGGGACGGTGGCATACAAATATGGCCCAATTGACCCCAAAAAATACAACCTTGCATATACCTTTGGAGAATATAAGGTTGAATCTGAAGAGGATGACGAGAGCAAGATACCAATCATGTATCCTTACATCTCAAACCCCGTGATTGCTGTCACAGAAAAGAAGATTGCACCCCCGAGCACTAACAAGTACCCCATCACCTTTGTCAAAGATAATAAGAAGGTATCCATAGCCCTTGGGGATCAACGGTTTACAACAAACTCATTGACGTGCGCTCCTCTTGATGGCGGGCTGAGCTTTTCTACTATCCTTATAGATATTGGCTCTGGAGGGGACAGCACGACCCTTTATGTCGAAGATCCACAATCACTCCAGACAAGGACACTCCTTCTCCACTACACATCTTTCTCTGACGGTGTTGGGATTTTTGCTGTGCTCAACCCGGAAACAGGACATTATGAGATGACAAGGACTGATACTGGAGAGAAAGAAGAGTTACAGGAGGTGAGCACTCCTCTTGGAACAGGGATTTCAATGAAAAAAAATGGACAAGGATACTCACTCTATTCAGATGGCACGCTGACTTCTCGTCTCTACCAGGGGGAGGGAGCCTCTAAGATACCATACCTGCTCCCTCTTGCCCAACAACTTGCGGCATCACTCCCTGGTGCAACAATCCCCTTTGCTTCGCCCGATCATTTTCTCATCCCACTAAAACGCTTGAGGCTTGCCCAACAAGCAGATATGATCATCTCTCTTTCTCTCAATGATGAGGAAGAACCAACGGCCCTTGCCTATTATTCAAACCAAGATGATCATTCCCTCCAAAACATCAATGCACGATTTGCCTGCGGTTTACTCAACAATCTCCAATCAGAACTATCAGAAACACAACTCCAGATCGCACCACCCTTGCCGATTACTCCAACAGGAGAAGATGACGTGCTCTCAACTGGAAAAATCGCTGTTAAATTAGCAATTGGTTCACCTAAATCCCCTGAATCGCTCATGATGCTCAAGGAAAACCAAGACCTTATCACAAATGCTTTCCAATCATCCCTTGCATCGCTGCAAACAGCCAGACCATCAATTGCTGGTGAAGCGCCAATACCAATTACACCATGACCACTCCATTCTTCCGGAAAGGGCAATTAACGCTTAGCCTCTGGATCACGTTTACCCTGCGCCTGATGTTCATGATACTTGTTCTTGTCACTATGCTTGCCCTTGTCCGTATGTATTTTGTCACCAATATTGACACATCAGCCACTGAATCATTGCTCTTTACTGAACGATTGCTCCAAACACCAGGGCTGCTCTCCTCTACTGATCCACTCACTGGAGAGAATTATGTCGGGACGCTGGACATGGCCAATTTTAACACCACTATCCTTGCGACAAAGCTTGACCTTCCCCGGAACGATTATCTTGCAGCAAAATTGACCCTGGATTTCCTTCGCGAGCCTCGGGAAGAAGAAATCTATTTTAATCCTGACTGGTACCATATCTGGAAAGAACTCTTGTATATGGAAGGGCAACCTCCGAAGCAATTCATCGAGAGAAGATATGTCCTTGTCAAAGACAGGCCAACAACAAAGATCTGCGATGCGACGCGGGCTAGCTATCCAGACCCGGTAAAACTCTGCATGACCCCCTCTGACCTTGGACAGATAAGGACCCTTGCTTCAGGAATCCCCCATTACTCCATCACTTTTGAGCAGTTGGCCGAGGGGAACATCGAAGAATGCTGCACTGCCATTGTCATCGGATCGGACAAACAACTCACAAACCTCAACACAAACTCGTATGATGCAAACCTTCAAGCATACACAAAACCAGTGCTTGTGGAAGACAAGGCAATCAACCTGCTCTTTAGATTAAAAAATATTCCAAAGCATGTTGGATCACCAAATTCACCTCCTGTCCATCTCGGGCAAGGATATACCCTGAGTGATTCTGAGGGGCATGCAATAACAGAAGCTACCGTTTCCCTCCATGCCGATTGGCCAAAAGTCAATGGGGGAGAGCAACATGTATGGGGAGAGACTGATACAGGAGAGACCTACCAGGTTATCTCATCAATTGACCAGTGGCATGCCATCGCTCTACGGGAACATACTGCCATCAACGAAGCCCTCGCAAAGCAATTCCTCCTCGATTCCCTTCATCTGGCGGAATTACCAGCCCCTTCAGGGGAACGATATGAGAAACCGCACTATAAGCCAGCAATGCTCACTGTGGAGGTGCTGATGTCATGAAGAGAAAAGGACAGATCACCACCGTCATCCCTGATGTCATCGCCATACTTGTCTTCCTTGTCCTAACACTCCTCTTTATTATTGCCATCAGGATAGACCTTGGGGTGTGGGTGCATGGGAATGATGTGGCATCACCCGAAGGAAAACAAAAGACATTCACTGTACTTGGCAATTATACTCTTGACATTGTGGAAAATGATTATCTCCTTGCCCTTGCCCGAACACCGGTGCCTCTTCGTGACAGGACAGTGATGTTCTCAGAACTACTCACGGAAATCTATGAAAAATCCGCTGCTGGAGAGATCACCCTCAACAAAAACAATGAAGATGAAAGAATCACCTCTCTTTGGCGAACTGTTGCAACAACCCTTGATACTACAATCGGGCCAGACTGCTACTGGCTCACCATCACCTTCCCCAATGGACGTATGATCTATGGTTATTCTTATGAGCCCGATGCAACCTCAACTATTACCGGCCCCATCAGTGATGAAATGGGGTATCTCGATCAAGTATCAACAATTTCTATACCTGCCAAAGATGCAAAACTCATCAATATCAGCATCGGCTTTAAAGACTGGTTCAAGATGACCGAGGCAGGGTTTGATATTGTTTCTGAATGCAAACGGGTCAAGCCAGAGGCAATCGTTGCAGCATCCAGCTATGGAGAATATTTCTGGGCACTGCGAGGGAAAGATATCTACGAAGAAAAAGAACAGGGCGTGACTTCATAATATGAAAAAAGGAATGAAAAAGAGGGCACAGTACTTCAATGTCATGATAGTCATCGGCTTCATGATAGCTATGACCACCATCTTCATCGGGCTTCATTCCAAATACCGTGAGATCACAAAAGAGCCCATCGGCAGCAGGCAATTCGAGCTTGTGAAGTCATACCAGGAAGCAGAAAAATTCCAATTATACCTAGAGATTGCTGCGTTGTATGCTGCAGATGAAGCATTCAAGAAGGTAACAGAGCGGCCCGGGGAGTTTATCACAGATAATGGATGCGGGTCGTATGGGGGTGGGGAAAATGAAGGCCCCTATATCCTTTGGGAGGATATGGGAAAAGAATGTTATCCTTCCAAATCCTCATTCGAACAGGCATTTGAAAACCAGTTCAACCTTGAGCTCAAAAAGTATCTTGAGGCTTATCCTGGGACGGTCAGCAGGAAAGATTATGAAGAACGCCTGAAAAAAGCTGAAGAACAGGAGATTCAACCAATAGACCTTGCTGCTGAAGAATATGTACCTGCTGAGGATGCTTCTGGAATCGAGGGGATATCAGGAGAGGTGCCAGATGGATAAGGCGGCACCCTTCGTCATTCTCCTTGTCCTCGTTCCACTTGCTCATGCGCTTGCACCATTAGAGATTGTGCTCCCAGAAAAATTCCACGTTTCCTTGGGGAATGGTGCGGTGTATGGGACAGCATCAGAGGATCTCATTGTCCATCGAGCAATACCTGAAGGAGAACAGATGCTATCCACTCAATGCCAAGAAGGGGGCCAAGCATGGCGATGGCCACTGGATTTTGACCAGAACAGAATTGTTGCGTGCTGGCATGAACAAAGAAGCTACAGCCTTCACTCAGGCATTGATATTGGGGCACCTGCAGGGTCTCCTATCTATGCTGTTGCGAATGGAGATGTGCTGTATGTCCAGAGAGGATGCGTTGCAGGGAATAAGCGGTGTGGGCATGGGTATGGAAACTTTGTCCTCATCAAACATGGGGACTATTGGGTGCGCTATAATCATATGGTACGGGTTGAACAAGGCATTGAAGAAGGAGGACATGTCACCCAAGGACAGGTCATTGGAAAAGTTGGCAATACCGGCTATTCATTTGGTGCACATCTCGATATGAAGGTATATGATCATGAGCCATCAGAGGGGGAATACCAAACAAACATAGATCCTTTCTGCATGTATCCTCAAGAGTACATCGACAACACAGTCAATGCACAATGGGTCGCACGAAATACTGGCTTTGCATCCAACAGGGTTGGTCGCTGCGAGGACTCCCGGCAACGAAAGACCTGTGAAGGAATCACTCCACCCGTGTCCAGATCTTCCTGCAGTGAAGAGAGCCTCGGAACAGTCATCGTCCTTGACCCCGGCCATGCAACAGAAGATAGGGGATATCTTGGGGAAGGACTGGAATATACTGAAGGAGGGCATAACTTCCTTGTTGCAAAAGAGGTGCAACGGGTGCTGGAAAGCAGAGGATATACTGTTATCCTGACACGCGATGATATCAGGAAGGATTGTTTGGGAAACACCTATCCAGTAGGGGTCGCAATTCCTGAATCGCGAGTCAAAGAAGACTTCCTCTGCAGGAAAGGAAAAGCGATCAACAATAATGCAGCAGCTTTTGTGAGCATCCATTCAAATGCTGGGGGAGGGAGCGGGCCTCTTGGCATTGTTGCATGCCAGCATCCAGGGGTAAAGGAAGATGGAGATATCAATTATGCCAGCGACACACAATGCCCGCCTGGCACTTTAACCAGTCAATCAAAAGACTTATCACATAAGATTACCGATGCAATTGCACAACACTTTGGCTTTTCCACAAAACAATATTGGGGAGGAGATCCAGGCGTCCTTGAAGGACTCTTCATGCCGGCTACTTTGGTGGAGATATTCTTTCATGATAACAGGAACGATCTTGCGAAGGCCAATGGGAAAGACAGGGATATGGGAGAAGCAATTGCCCAGGGCATCATGGACTATGTCGGGCCGCCAAGAGCTGCCGGTTCATCTTCTCAAATAACACAATCAACTGAACCTGCCAAATGCCAATATGTTGTAGATAAAGCGGAGGAATACCTTGGCACTGGCTATACTCGTCATGCAGGCGGACTTGTGAACCCTGCACAAGCGAGAAGTGCTGGTACCACATGCGCTACCTTTGTACAATCAGTTTTCCATTATGCCGGTTTGCAAAATCCTACCGGCAATGGGAATGCCATATGCCCCTACACAAGCAGAAATGTTGCAACGGGGGCCATAATAAACGGGAAAAATACAGGACTCATGATCCCCCTTGGGACAAACCCTGATGTGCTCCAGCCAGGGGATGTGTTCGCCGCTCACAGCAGAGGATCGCCAGCATATGGACATACAGGAATATATGTTGGGAAAGGAGACATAGAAAACGGTGAATTTGTACCAGACCCTGGCGGAAAACATATCTTCATCCATTCAGTTGGGCCAGTAAAATATGGAACATATGAGCAGCTCTTTGGTCCTGGAAAATGGTGGAATCCGGTGTATCAATTTTGCAGGCACGTAGAATGTCAATAAGAATACCAGAAGTCATCTTTGGAATGAGTACGATCTTCCTTATCATTGTTGTCTTTACCGCTCCCTTTACGATCACCGGTCTTGTTACCTACCAGATGAGCGAGCCAGATTTCTCAAACCTCCTCTCTGACCAGGACTTTGAACGGTGGGACAGTGCGACAAAAGACCAGATACAACTTTTTTTTGAGCAAAAGAATTCCTGGCTCAAGGACCCTCTTGAAGGGAAGCACCCCTCAGAGGTCATCTCCCAGATCGCTGAAGAATACAAAGTGAACCCCCTCCTTATCCTTGCACGAATGCAAACCGAGCAGAGTGCGGTGGAAACATCGACTCCTTCTGCGAGGCAAAGGACTGCATTGACTGGGTGTGGCTGTCCTAATGTTGGCGGGTGCAACCCTAAATATAGCGGTGTTTATGAGCAATTAACCTGTACTGCACAGCTCTATAGAAAATGGTATGATACCGGGAAAGGATTCACATATCCAAGGGAGTTTGCACAAGATCAATGGGAACGAAGAGACTTCAACTGGGGGATTGCCGGAAAGAACCAGCAGACTGTCAAGAATGCAGCAACCTACGCTCTCTATAAATATACCCCCCATACCTATGATTACCATCTTAGGACGCCTGGAGGCGGCAATTATCTTTTCATCAATCTCTACCAAAGATACATGCAAGAATTAGGGGTGCTGCCACAAACAAGCGGCCAGCTAACTGAAGGAGAAGAATCCACTACCATCCTTACCTTTTCATCACCCTTCCAGTATATTACTCATCCTTCTTTCACGATACAAGGCGACTATGATCTTACATCCCACCTGAGTTCTTATAGAGAATATATCCTGATGGCCCAACGAGTCAAAGAACAATTCCTTGAGTGCATGAAGAAAGGAAGCGACGTTGCCGGGAATGATAATCCCCAAGGAGACAACGATGCAGAGTCATGTGCTGCGTTTGCAAAAAGGCAGGTGCGGCCGCTCTTATTAGGTTATGAGCTTACCGGAGAAGATGAACCTGGAGCATTTGCCCTGCTCTTTGATGCTGGTGTTGGAAGATTTGGGCTCCTCCTCGCTGATACTATCTCTCCAACACCCATTGTGCCTGACGGGACGAGCTTTATCGATGAAGACCGGTCCACCATCCCCTCAGCTGATGGGAAAGGAGCTCTTCTCTCCTGGGGATACTCCCCTAGCTCTGATATCGAAAAGTACCGGGTCTATTGCTCAGATGAAGAATTTTCCGCTGACGATTTCAAGACAATCAACACAAGAAAAGCAAAAGATATCAGGCGGGTTGGTATTGGGTTACCTCTTTGCAACAGCATGTTCATCCCTGATTGCGGCTATATCATCAAGGAAGATGGAAATGTTGAACATAAGCCCTTTGTCCCTGAAAAAACGTACTATTTTACTGTTGTTGGGATAGACGAAGTGCCGATTAGAAGCCAGGGCATCACTGTCGCGTCATGGACAGCCAAAGAAAAAGAAATTGGCTATACTGAAGATGATGATATTGTGTGCATCCCTCAGCTAGAGCTTGAACCTGAACAGGAAGAGATGCCTGTGATTCCAGAAGAACGCAGAGAAGAACAGACCCTTCCTCCCTCTTCACGAGTGCTCGCTGTTGGAGATTCCATCACTCAGCATGGATACTTTCTCAATTACCTCTCTTCCCGCTGCCCTTCTATCCAGTTTGATAAGATCGGCTACTCAGGGTGTTCTGCACAACTCATCTCTAGCTGCTTTGTCAATGGACAATCAGCAAATGCAGCATGTCTTCGAAACTGTCTTTCTCCCCAAGGGGAAGTGGGATCATTTTCTCTTGATTCTTATGATACGGTGATCATCCTTGCAGGAGTAAATGAAGTGAGCTACCAGCAGCCTTCCGTGACTGAGGAAGCGCTTTCCCGGATGTATGCAAAGGCAAAATCTGAAGGAAAAAAGGTTATCGCGCTCACTATCACCCCCTGGAATGGGGCATCTGATACCGCGAAACAAAGGATACAACAAATCAACTCATGGATACTCTCAGAGCCACAAAATGTTGATGTGGTTGTTGATACGTATGCTGCCCTTGATAATGGCAGTGGGCAGATGGGTGGAGAGGATACAGGAGATGGACTCCATCCAAACCAGCAGGGAGGGGATAAAATGGGAGAGGCAATACGGCAAGCATCTTTTCCCACCTGCATATAATCCATAACATGCCTCTCAGATAAACAACCAGTGTTCTCCTAAAAATCTATTACGGGAAGATCTCACCAATAATCTTCGTTCTCCCTATATATCTGACAACAACAAATTATATAAAGCATGCGCTGATTCGCCTTCTAATGATCTCACTGCCTTTTGAACAGGTTCTGGCTACTATCCAAGCAAAGTCAGGCTTATCTGATGAAGATCTCAAAGGGAAAATAAGGCAGAAGATGGACCAGCTCTCCGGATTGATATCCAAGGAAGGCGCTGCCCATATCATCGCAAACGAGCTTGGCATAAATCTCTTTGAAGAGTACCAGGGCAAGGTGAAGCTGAATAAGGTGCTCCCGGGGCTTCGGGAGTTTGAAGTCACAGGCAAGGTCATGAATAAGTATGATATTCGCACATTTACACGAAAGGATGGAGGCGGGGGAAAGGTATTGAATATCGTGCTCGGCGATGATTCAGGATCTCTCAGAGTCGTTGGCTGGGGGGCACAAGCAGATGTCCTTTCTGGTGCAAACGTCGGAGATATCCTGAAAATCAGCAATGCTTATACAAGAGACAATCAAGGAACAGTCGAGATCCATCTGAATGAACGCGCAAGCGTTACCCTGAACCCCCCTGGGGTTGTCATCAACGAGGTCAAAAGCGGGGCAAAACCAGTCATTACTGCACAACGAAAGAAAATTGCTGAATTGATCCCTTCTGAGAGTTCTGCTGAACTGCTCGGCACATTAGTGCAAATTTTCTCACCGAATTATTTTGAAGTATGCCCTGATTGCGGAAAGCGAGCCCGGCCAAAAGAGGATGCGTTTTCATGCGATACCCATGGAAAAGTTGCTCCTGCATATTCTTATGTGATGAATGCTGTCTTAGATGACGGGACAGAGACGATACGATTGGTGTTCTTCCGGGACCAGCTGGAAAACCTACTCCAGAAAAAGAATCCAGAAATCATTGCCTACCGGAAATCTCCAGAGGAATTCGAAGCGGTAAAGAACGATCTCCTTGGCAATATCATCTCCGTCAAAGGAAAAGTGACCCACAATGAGATGTTTGGCCGAATGGAGTTTGTGGTGAATCATGTAAACCCCACACCAAACCCTGAGGAAGAACTCAAGCATATGCAAGGATAGGTTTTTATAGTCTTTTTTCTGTGTCTTTTTAGAGGTGTTTTATGCTGCATGAAGGGATCTTTGTTTTGTTGAGTGTTGCTCTCCTGTGCAGTGCGCTCTTCATTCCTGGCGTCTCCCCCCTCACTGGCCAGGCGATAAAAGGGTTTGCGAGTCCCGGAGATAATTATCGGATTGCTGGACAGGTTCTTGAGAAACCAATAATCACTGTGAAAGAAGGATGCACCTATGATGGAGGCTTTGAGGGCACACAGCTAGGAAGCGTCTGTGCAGTGAACCCCTCTGGAGAAGATAAAAGAGTTGAATATGAGACAACTTCCTCAACACTTTCTACTCCTGCCTCCCTTTTTGGAATCTGCAAGCGAGGGTCTGGAGAAGATGATATTGCACCTCCTTTTACATATTCCTGTAATGAAATACAAGAAGATGGTTCTTGCCCAGAAAGCACATCAGTTATCCCTCTTATGATTGAAGATACTAACCCTTCAGCATGTGTCCTTGCCCAAAATGGTTTAACTCTCTATCATGACAGCTATTATTTTCAATCACTGGAGATATGCAACCGCTTCTTAGATCGCCATATTACCCGTGATCCAACTAATGATATCCGCTCGATTAGCTTTGCGCTATTTCCTGGAACCGGCTTAGCGAGAGCGACTGCACAGGTTATTGACTCTACTGCCCTCCAGCGATTATCAGGTTCTGATAGTTGTCCGAGAACCACTACTACTGTGAATCGTTATGTTTGGAAACAGCCAAACTGGAATCAACTCCTCTCAATAAGCGAATTTTCTCAAGAAGAAAGTGTTTCAATAACTCAAATAAGAGATTGGATCAATAGCAAACCATCACGACTCAAGTCACTCACCTTTACTTATGACGGCGAGGAACATGACTTCGCTGAATATGTAAAACACCTCTCAAGGGAATATGATGTTAATCCCCTCCTTATTCTTGCCCGTATTCAAGTAGAGAGCTCACGGATAGAGTCTGGGAGAGCTCTTCCATCATCTTTAACCGGTTGCGGGTTTAATGATCGGGGAAGCAGGGCGTCTGGCCAAAGGGCGAGTGTTGCCGGACAATTGAAATGCACAGCTTCTACATACAACAAATGGTATCATCATGAACCAATTGAGAGTCCAATGATCCTACAAAAAGCTGGAAGACGGGTGAGTACACGAATTGATAATGCTGCAACATATTCTCTTTATATGTACACACCCCATCTCTGCACCCAGTTAAACAACCAAAATTCTTGTAATGATGGGGGGAATTATCTTTTCATGAACTATGTCTGGAAATATCATCTGGAGATTACCGGAGAACATTCCGATAGTTACCCTCAACAATAACTCTCTTCTTTCAGAGCTCAAGCATATGCAAGGATAGGTTTTTATAGTCTTTTTTCTGTGTCTTTTTAGAGGTGTTTTATGCTGCATGAAGGGATCTTTGTTTTGTTGAGTGTTGCTCTCCTGTGCAGTGCGCTCTTCATTCCTGGCGTCTCCCCCCTCACTGGCCAGGCGATAAAAGGGCTTGCTCGTCCAGGGGATAATCATGTGACAGGTGGGCAGGTTCTTGAAAAACCAATAATCGCCATTAAAGAAGGATGCAATTATGGTGAAAGCTTTGAGAGCACACAGCTAGGAAGCGTCTGCGTTGTGAAAAAAGAAGGAGAGGATGCAAACATTGCGTACCAAGCCACCCCATCATTCTCTTCAGGCATGAGTCATCATTTTCTTTGCAAAGAGACAGACAGGCTTATTTGTTCTCAGGAAGAATGCGTTGAACGAATAACACTCACTTCTGATCCCCTGCAAGAATCTTTCCATCTTTGCATTGGAGAAGGGCTAGACCTCATCAAAGAAGGTGAGGGATATGTGTTTAGCAATGCAGGTTCTTGTGAAGCATTCATTGAACAGTATAGCCCCTCCCTTGATTTTTCTACATTATGGAATGTACTCACTCTTGTCTCTGGCGGTCCCCTCCCTTCCCTTACTGGAAGAGTTATTGCTGATATTCCCCCCACTAGTAGTTCATGCAGGCGGTATACTATTGAGACATCAATTGAAACACCAACACCAGGTTCGCGGACTGTGAGCGTTCAGGCTGACCGTGCGAGAAATCCCCAAAATGAAAACATCTGGCGATGGCCAACAAATGAACGAAGTTATAGGATAACAGGATGCTTTAGAGAAAACCGAGGAGGAAATGCCCACTGGGGGCTAGACCTTACCAGAAATCCTGGCAGCGCCTTTGAAGGAGAAGATATCTATGCTGTTGCCGATGGAACGATAAGACAAGTAGGGCGAAATTCCATTTTTGGCAATAATATCATCTTGCAAACCGGCAAATATTATGTCCAATACAGCCATCTTTCCTCTATTGCTGTCCACGAAGGACAAATAGTATCAAAACAAGACCGTATCGGCAGAGGAGGACATACAGGGAATTCTGAGGGCCCTCATCTTGATTTCAGGGTCTATAATTTCCTTCCAAATAGTGGAGCGGTCGTGCGAGATGAACAAAAAAGTTTTGACCCGGTCTGTTTCTATCTCCCAGGTTACCTTCAGGAGTTTAATAATCAGAGGGGGCTTGATTGGAGCTATGCCCTCGAAGGAGAACAAACGGAGCGGGGGAAGATGAGAAATGAGGGCCGATGTACTAAAGAACTCAGATATCAAAACTGTGAAGGGATCACTCCTCCTGGCTCCTCACTTGTCTGGATGAAAAAGAATGGTGTGATGCAGCTGGTTCAAACAGTTTAGCCTCACAGGACACCTATCTTCTCCTCTTTAAAGCACTATTTTTCCCACTGGACAACCTCATGTGAGGTATATAAACAACCCTTTCCCCTTATTCTTTGACATCTGCGGGTGTCTATCCTCAATTGAAAGAAAAAGCGAAAAGCAAGAGGGTAATATGGAAAAAAACCTACCTCAAACGAAATTTCGCGCTGGCGCAATCTGTGCGACAGTGTGGCAAAACGAAAATACCGGAAAAGACGGACAACCGACTTCTTACTTTAGCGTGTCCTTAGAGCGCGCCTACAAGGATAAGAAGGATGAGTGGCAAACCACCCACTCGTTTCGAACAGCAGACCTTCCTAAGGTGGAAGTGGTCATCAGAAAAGCGTTCGAATACCTCGTGCTGCAGCAAGCAGCATGATTTTTTTCCTTTTTTTTCCTTTTTTTCCGCTCAAATGTCGGAGCTAACATTCCATCTCCGGCAAAAATTCGGCAAGGAAAGCAACATTTCCCTGCCAGCCGTCATGATTACGGCAATCAATGGGAAACACATAAAAACCATCATTGCACTAGAATGGTTGGTGTGATTTCTCGAAATCAATAAAAAAGGTGAACGACAATGGCAAAGAATGGCGATGTCCAAGCAGTAGAACCAACAATTGAATTACGACCAAAAATGACAAAAGAAGAACCAAAAGAAATGAAGAAAGAAAAGACATTATATGATCTTCCGGGTGTCGGGGCGGCAACAGCAGAAAAACTGGAAGCAGCAGGATTTGTAGACCTGATATCCATAGCGGTTGCAACCCCTGGCGAACTCGTGGAAGTTGCCGGGGTGACTGACGCTGCTGCAAGGAAGATGATCCAGGGAGCCAGGTCAATGCTTGATATGGGCTTTGAGTCAGGAGAAGATGTGCTCAAAAGAAGAGAACAAGTCCTCCACATCACAACTGGCGTCAAAGCATTCGACGAAATGCTGGCTGGAGGGCTGGAATCTGGGTGCATCACCGAGTGCTACGGGGCATATGGGAGCTCCAAAACACAGCTTGCCCATGTGTTGGCTGTAAATATCCAGCTTCCCCACAATAAAGGCGGAGCTGATGGGGTTGCTGTCTATATTGACACCGAAGGCACCTTTAGGCCTGAAAGGATCATAGAGATTGCCAAAGGATCCGGATTAGACCCAAATAAGGTACTCAAAAACATCAAAGTTGCCCGTG
Organism: Candidatus Woesearchaeota archaeon; assembly: GCA_013329045.1. Classification (GTDB taxonomy): domain Archaea; phylum Nanobdellota; class Nanobdellia; order Woesearchaeales; family UBA9989; genus UBA9989; species UBA9989 sp9989u. The sequence continues at coordinate 22,639 of DUKZ01000041.1, read as the reverse complement.
CATTCAATTCTGACCACCAGATGCTGCTCGCTGAACGGGTTGAAGATCTGATCAAGAAGCAGGGACTAAATGTGAAAGCAGTCATCGTTGATAGCCTAACAGCACATTTCCGGGCAGAATTCATCGGCAGAGGAACACTCGCTGATCGACAACAGAAACTAAACAAGCACATGCACGTCCTCGCGAAGCTGGCAACCCTCAACAACCTCGTCGTCTATGTCACGAATCAGGTGATGGCAAGGCCAGATGTATTCTTTGGCGACCCCACAGAATCAATCGGCGGCCACATCGTGGCACACAACAGCACGTTTCGGATGTACCTTCGGCGGGGAAAGAAAAACACCCGCGTGGCAAAGCTTGTGGATTCTCCCAACCTGCCAGACAGCGAGTGCGGCTTTGTGATCACTACAGATGGGCTTCGGGATATCTAATCCCTTTTTTTTCTCTTTTTACCAAACCTTTATAAACAAAAGGCACTTTTTCATCGACGCTAGGCACGCCTAGCATAGCCGAAATAACATAAGGTGAAAAAAGGAAATGAACCGTAGAAATGATAGTTTAGTGCCCCCCGTTCGCGTTGGGGAAGAAGTTGATGTGAGAATCGAAGCAGTCGGTGGCAAAGGCGATGGGATCGCTAAGATCCAAGGATTTGTCATCTTCGTGCCAGGAACCAATGAAGGCGACGAAGTTCGCGTCAAAGTGAACAAAGTGCTCAACAAGGTCGGGTTTGGAGAGGTCGTTGGCAAGGCTCAAGGGCCAATTGCAGGAGGATCTAGTCCTAAGCGCGCGGCTGATGTTGTTCTACCGCCAGCAGACAAAGACAGACCAGAAGACTCAGAAGACTTTGGTGAAGATGACGATGAGCCATCTGACGATGTGGATTCTGAAAACTCAACTGATGATTTGGAAAATACAGAATCTGAAGACGATATGGACTCAGATTTTGATGACGAAGAGAAGAAAGACTAATTCTTTCTTTTATTTTTTTTTCTTATGCGAGCATTTATTGCGTTGCCATTACCGGGACATATCACCTCTGAACTTTCCCGTGTGCAGAACGGGTTCTACCTTCGCAATGTCAAGCTTTCTTATGTCAAAGATTTTCATTTGACGCTGAAGTTTCTTGGAGACATTGATGATAGAAAACGCCAAGAGATAGATGGAGCCCTCAGGAATGTTATTTTTTCCCCTTTTAGGCTGACGCTTTCTGATGTTTCAGGGTTTCCAACGAAACGAAAACCGCGAGTCATCTGGGCAGGCTTGAAAGAGAGCACTGATGTCATAGCTTTACAGCAACGCATTGATGCAGGATTGGCTTCCCTTGGTTTTACCAAAGAAAATGATTACACTCCCCATATCACGCTTGCCCGCGTCAAGTATATAGAAAACACAAAAAAATTTGAGGAGATGCTGGATCATCTTACTTTGCAGCCTGAGAAAATGGACATGGGCTCTTTTTGCTTGTTTAAGAGCGACCTTACCCCTGAGGGACCTTCCTATACTGAACTCCACCGCTACCTTGCCCACTCATAACCATGTTCTTCCAGATGCTCTGCCAACTCTTTTCCTCCGGACTTGACAATCCTGCCATCAACCATGACATGGATAGTGTCTGGAATGATATAAGACAGGATGCGCTGGTAGTGGGTTATCAGCAGGACCGATTTTTTCTCTGTCTTGAATGTATTAATGCCCTTTGCAACAATCTTTAGCGCATCAATGTCCAGGCCAGAATCAGTTTCATCAAGAATTGCTGTCGTCGGGTCTAGCGTGAGCAGCTGGAGAATCTCCATCCTCTTTTTTTCCCCGCCAGAAAAACCATCATTCACATATCTTTGAAGGAACAATGGATCAATCTTCAACGTTTCCATCTGCTTCTTGATAAGCTTCTTGAACTCTGGCAGGGGGATTGGTGATTTCCTCCTTGCATTGAGTGCTGTCCTCAAGAAATTATTGACTGATACACCTGGGATATCCAACGGATACTGGAATGAGAGGAATAAACCTGCAATTGACCGCTCATTTGGCTCCATCTCCGTGATGTCCTTTCCATCAAGGATAACCCTGCCTTTTGTGATCTCATAACCTGGATGGCCCATGATAGCCTGTGACAAGGTGGACTTTCCAGAGCCATTGGGCCCCATAATAGCAGCAGTTTCCCCTTCTTTTACCCCGAGGCTGAGCCCTTTTACAATTTCCTTTCCTTCAACGTTTACATGAAGCTTTTCAATCTGCAGCACTTTTCTTTCACCTAATCTTCTGAATCTTTTTCAACACCTTTGTTACGGCTTTTATCTCTTCTTTTGTGTTATACAGATAGAAACTTGCCCGAACTGACCCTTTCAAGCCAAGATGGTGCATCAATGGCATTGCACAGTGATGGCCTGCCCGAACGGCAATATTCTCCTTATCCAACAATGCAACACTATCAAGATGGTGCATACCATCAATCGTGAAAGAGATGATGCCTGCCCTTTTTTTTGGACCAATGATCCTGAGTCCTGGAACAGTCTTCCATTGCTCCATTGCTTCTCTCACAAGGGACTCTTCATGCAGATGGATATTCTCCATTCCAATGCCCTCAAGATAATGTATTGCGGCACTGCACATGACAGCCTCGGCAAATGGAGGGGTTCCTGCCTCAAACTTCCAGGGCAGAAGGTTCCATGTCGCATTTTCGTACGTGACAGATTCGATCATGTCCCCGCCAAAGAGGAAAGGGGGAAGGGACTCTAAGCGCTCTTTTTTCCCATACAATATTCCAAGGCCTGTTGGCCCTAGCATCTTATGGGCTGAAAAAGCAAGGAAATCACATCCAATGTCCCTGACATCAATTGGCATATGGGGAGCGGCCTGTGCTGCGTCAATGATCGATATAGCCCCAGCCTTTCCTGCCAACCTGACGATTTCTTTTACAGGAACAATAGTGCCAAGGACGTTTGAAATGTATGTGGTGGCTACAATCCTGGTTTTTTTCGTGATCATTTTTTCTGCTGATGGGAAGTCGATGTTTCCTTCTTTGTCGAGTTCGATATACCTCAGGATCGCACCAGTCTCCTTGCATACTTGCTGCCAGGGAACAAGATTAGAATGATGCTCTAACCTTGTCAGCACGATCTCATCACCCGCCCGTAATGATTTTTTGAGAGAATATGCCAAGAGATTCAATGATTCAGTCGTATTTTTTGTGAAGATGACCTCCTCTGGAAGCGCGTTCATGAATGAAGAAATGTGTTTTCTTGCGTTTTCGTATAGCACCGTTGCTTCCTCACTGAGCCGGTAGACACCCCGGTGGACATTCGCATTGTGCTTTTCATAGAATGTTCCCAGCTTTTCAATCACCTGCCTTGGCTTTTGCGATGTTGCAGCATTATCAAAATAGATCAGTCCAGATTCGAGAAATGGGAAATCTTTTCGCACCTTTTGATTATCAATCATTGCACCTTCCTCTCAATCAAATTTTTTATCAGCTCTTGCTCGTCTTTCCCTGGCACCTCAGCAATGATCTGCTCAAAAAATCCCTGCACAATCATCCTTGTGACCGTTGCCTTATCAATCCCCCTGCTCATCAGGTAATACTCCATTTCCTCGCTAACCTTCCCGATTGTTGCCCCATGGGAACATTTCACCTCATCGGTGTTGATCTCAAGATTTGGTATTGCATCCGCTTTTGCATCATCTGATAAGATCAGGGCATCGCTTTTTTGATACCCATTCGATCTTGCTGCGGGCGGCTGCATCTCAACGAGCCCCCGAAACAACGCCTTTGACTTATCCAACAGGGCACCTTTGAGCTTTATATCTGAAGCAGTATCCGGCGCTGCATGGACTGCATCCAGCCCAAGATCAAACTGCTGACTTTTGGAACTGCAATATAGCCCATGATTATTGCTCATTGCACCAGGGCCTGCCAGGATGCTCCTTGTATTGCTGTGGACCAAAGAAGAACCAAGGATACAATCGACCCAGGTGAAACTGGCATCTTTCATGACAGTTGCCGTCTTCCAGGAAAGGAATGCGCCATCCTTCATGTCCTGGACGGTGCTATACGTAGCCTTTGCTCCTTCATGAACAAATACCTCCACAGACCTTGAATATAACTCAGGGGATCCAGTGATCATTTCAATGAACTGTGCGCTTGATCCTTCCTCACAAATGATGAGCAGATGATCATGAGATCTTCCCTTCAGCAGTGTGGTGATTGTGACCGGAGTCTTTACCGAGCACTTTTTCTTGACCCTGATTAGAGCCCCGTTCCTCACATTCATCACATGATAATAAAAAAGCTTTTTCTTCGGGCTGATTGTAGAAAAAAACAATTCCTTGCTCTCTTTCAAGCCTATTGCTTTTTCCCAGGTGATCACTTCTATGTTTTCATCCTCGCTGATTGTTAACTCAGAATGGCACTGACGATCCTCATCTAACATCAGTGAGGATGTGTCAATCTCAATCCCTATCCCATACTTTAGCTCTAATACTGGCAAATCGTTGAACGCCCTTTCTGCTTCCTTCCTCCTTTTCTCTAGCCACTCTGCCATTTTTACCCAACAGACCCTTCCATCTCCAGTTCAATGAGCTTGTTGAGCTCTACGGCATATTCCAAAGGAAGAGCTTTCATAATCGGTTCAATGAAACCAGAAACGATCATCTGAACCGCCTGCTGCTCTGAAAGGCCGCGGCTCATCAGGTAGAAAATTTGCTGGTCACTTATCTTCCCAACAGTTGCTTCATGGCCGATATCCACATTCTTTTGTTTGATGTCGATGTACGGATACGTATTCGTCACTGACTCCTTGTCGAAGAGGAGGGCATCGCAGGCAACATTTGACTTTGCACCAACTGCGCTCTTATTGATTTTTAAGAGTCCCCTGTATGTGGTGATGCCATCACCTCTGCTGATCGATTTTGCGGTGACTGTGGATGCGGTCTTCTTCCCGATATGTATTATCTTTGCCCCGGTATCCTGGTTTTGGCCAGGCCCAGCAAAAGCAATGGAGAGATGATCAGCCCTGCTGTAATCCCCTTTCAGGACCGTTGAAGGGTAGAGCATTGTCACTCCAGAACCCATATTGCCGCCGATCCATTCCATCACCCCCTGTTCATCAACAATCGCTCTCTTTGTGTTCAGGTTATAGGTGTTTTTTGACCAGTTCTCAACACTTGAGTACCTGCATCTGGCATTTTTATGAACAAATATCTCCACACACCCTGCATGAAGAGAGTTGACATCGTATTGCGGGGCGGAGCATCCTTCGATATATTGGACTGATGCTCCTTCATCGATGATTATAAGAGTATGCTCGAACTGGCCGCCTTTCCTTGCATTCATCCTGAAATATGCCTGCAAGGGGAGCGGGACATGGACTCCTTTTGGGACATAAATGAACGTGCCGCCAGACCATACTGCTGCATGGAGCATGATGAACTTATGGTCATTTATCGGGACGCAGGTTGTCATGAAATATTTTTTTATGAGCTCTGGATGCTCTTTTACTGCAACGTCCATGTCTGAAAAGATAACCCCTTTTTCTTCGAGTTCTTTTTTTATCGTGTGATAAACAACATCAGACTCATATTGCGCGCCAACACCAGACAGTTTTGTTTTTTCCGCTTCAGGGATGCCAAGGCGCTCAAATGTCTTCCTGATGTCCTGAGGGAGGGCTTCCCAATCCTGCGCGTTCTTTATGGAATCCGGACGGTTGAAATAGATTATGTTGTTCAGGTCGAGTTTTTTTAGGCTTGGACCCCAGGTGGGAATCTTTGCCTTTTTGAAAAGCTCTAAACCTTGGAGGCGTTTTTTGAGCATCCATTCTGGCTCTTGCTTTTGCCTTGATATCTCCCGAACTATCTCTTCAGAGAGCCCTTCCTTTGTCTTATAGATTGACCTTTCCTCATTCTTATGGTCAAATGTCTCCCTGCTGATGGTTATTGCTTCTGTCATATCCTTGCCACCCCTTTATGATGTGAACAGAGGGCGCAGTCTGCTGGAAGGTTTGCATGCTTCTTGTGCAGATCACAAATGATCGTGTCTTTTGCCCTAATCATCTGGAGTATATGCTGAGATTCCCTGATGAGGTCCTCTTTTGTGGATATTCTTTTGACTGCCTGAGCTATTGCCTTCTGGATTATGGGATTAAAAGATGCATTGTCACCCCTCTTCTTGCTCAAATATTGGCTGATTGTCGATTCTCTTACCTGGAGGAGTCCAGCGATCTCTCTTTGGGAGAGGCCTTTTTTCTTGAACTCTGTGGCAAATGCATTCCTGAGCGCTGGAATGACATATCTTACTTCAATCTCCTGAGGATAAATGAGCTCCTGCATATACTTCACAATTGTGAAGATGTTTTTAAATGTTATGCTTTCTGGGAAGGAAACAGTTAGCAACAATAGTTAGCAACTAATGTATCCTGCTTTGTAGAAAATCTCGCTTCCCGGAAACCTAGGCAAGGTATCGGTCGCTGGCGAGGCTCATTGGCGGGCCTCATCTGCTTAAAACCTCCCACAGACTTACATTTCACCTTTAAGAGAACCTCGGAAGATGATGCTCACCACCATTTTCTTCAAAGCCAAGGTATCCGGAAGCTTTAAAAATGCCCTTCTACCCCCCATTATATTGCCTTTCAGCATGGGCACATCAGCAGATGACCGATGCGAGACGCTACGAGGGCAATAAAATCGTAGCTCATGATTCTCTTGAGCCTCGGAGGAAACTATGACAGAACCACAGTTTTTAGTGCCACAAGATGTGTACCTGAAATCCGGCATTAGCATCGGAACAAAATTCAAGACAAAATACATGGAGAAATTCATCTATAAAACGAGGCCCGACGGACTCTCTGTGCTCAATTTGCAGCAGATCGATGCACGCCTTGTCAATGCTGCAAACCTTCTTTCGCATTATGCACCAGATGAGATCCTCATCTGCGGCAGGCGAGAGAATGCATGGAAACCAGTTAAGCTCTTTTCAGAACTCACTGGTGTTGCCATCTTTCCTGGCAGGTATCCTCCCGGAACGCTCACGAACCCAAAATTAAAGACGTACATGGACAAGAAACTGCTCCTGGTCGTTGATGCGTGGCCTGATGGAAATGCTGTCAAGGATGCGATTAAAGTCGGCATCCCTATCATCGGCCTTTGTGATACGAACAACCAAAGCAACAACCTAGACCTCATTGTGCCCTGCAACAACAAAGGGAAAAGGAGCCTTGGACTCATCTTCTATATCCTTGCCAGGGAATACCTCATGAAACATGAAAAAATAAAGGATGAGAAAGAGATGAAGTATTCCATGGATGACTTCATGGGCGAATGATCATGGGACAAAAATCCCATTCTTTTCTATTTTTATCTCGCACTTTTTAGTTTCTGGGTGGATTAAGGATGCATAGTTCTTTTCTCCCACCTTCTTTAGCTCAATGATGGCATCTGCCTGCTCTTTTACAACCCTTGCCCCAATCATCTCAAAATCCTTGTAGGGATTCCGAAGAGCGCCGTATACCTGATTGGTGATGATAAACGGGATCCTATGAAGGCGGGATAATTCATGGAATGTCCTGAGCTGTTTTTTTAAGATGGTATTCATGAGGTCCGGGTCTTTTTTCCATTCTGCACGATAAAAATAGCTGAGTGAGTCGACTATAACTAAGCTGATCCTTGAGCTGTCTAAGATTGCCGGAAGGCGGTTAATGTATTGGTTTTGCTTATAGAAATTGACCGGGTCCAGATAGATAATGTGCTGGAACATTTCCTCTGTCCAAAACGGTGCCATCTGCTTAATCCTCTCGACAGAAAAACCCTGCTCGGTATCGATGAAGAGCACTTTCTTTTTTTCCTTCACCTTACTGATTGCCGCCTCAAAGCAGAGGGTTGTCTTCCCTGTTGCTGCCGGACCATAAAGGATGATGAGCTGGTCTTCTCTTCCGAGGAATCTCGTGAGAAGGGGGCTGCCAAGAATCATCGTCATATCATTCAGAAAAGAAGGGATTATAAAATGGTTTCTTTGCTTTGGACGATACATTTAATAAAACTCAAGTCCTCATCTTATGCATGCACGAAGCACTCTTCTATGAAAAGCTCGCAGACAATAAGGTACACTGCACGCTCTGTCCAAGGGATTGCGTGATCAATGATGGGAAACGGGGATTTTGTTATATCAGAAAAAATGAAGGGGGAGTGCTTTATGCCGTCTCTTATGGGAAACCGAGCTCGGTTGCGATCGACCCCATCGAGAAAAAACCATTGTTCCATTTTCTCCCTGGAAGCGCTGTGCTCTCCATCGGGACAGTTGGGTGCAATCTCGGATGCAAATTTTGCCAGAATTGGGACATTAGCAAAGCACGAGATGAATTAAGGCTCTCCTACCAGGTTAGTCCGGAACATGTTGTTTTCCTCGCAAAGGAGCACTCTTGCCTTAGCATCGCGTTTACCTATAATGACCCTACCATCTTTGCGGAATATTGCATGGACACATTCACTGCTGCACAACAAAAAAGGATCAAGCGGGTGTTTGTGACTGCTGGCTATATCACTCCTGAGGCCCGTGAAGCGGTGTATTCGCATCTTGACGCCGCAAATATTGACCTCAAAAGCTTTAGCGAAAAATTCTATAAGAATATCTCCTTAGCGCATCTAGAGCCTGTACTCGACACCATCAAGTATGTGCATGCTCAAGGGATATGGTGCGAACTAACAACACTCCTCATCCCTGGACGAAATGATAGCGGCCAAGAGATAGAAAAGATGTGCGATTGGATCCTTGCACAGCTGGGGCCGGATGTGCCATTGCATTTTACCGCGTTTCATCCCGACTATCTGATGATGGACGTGCCGCCAACGCCGCCAGCAACCGTGGAACATGCGAGGAACATCGCGCTTGGAAAAGGACTGCACTATGTGTATACAGGGAATATCCATTCAAAAGAAGGACAAAACACGTATTGCCCATCATGCAATAAGCTGCTGATAGAGCGCTCCTGGCATCATGTCATCAGAAACAATCTTGTGGAGGGAACTTGCCCATGCGGAAGAACAATCCCTGGCGTTTGGAACTAAAAGAATCACTCACTCATATCATGCCTTTGTTTTGGCATGTGAGCTTTCTCTTCTTTTGCTCACTCCTCCTCGGAATAATGTTTTCTTCCCTTACGCTCACGTATCTTGCACCACTTTTTGACAACCTCAAGAGTGTTGTTTCCTCCCAAGGGTTTTTCCCCCTCTTTCTCTTCATCTTTTTTAACAATGCACGAGTTGCATTCCTTTCCATCCTCCTTGGCCCTTCTATCATTGCCCCATACCTTTTCATCTTCACCAACGGCATCATCATCGGTGCAGTTGTACGCGCAGCCACACCAGGAACGCTTTTCTTGCTGCTCCCTCATGGCATCTTTGAATTACCAGCAATCCTGCTCTCCTTTGCGTACGCAATCAAGATCGGGCGGGCATGCTTATTTCATAGGAATAAACTCACCGATGCATATGCGGAAGGATTTATTGTCTTAGTAAAACTCATCCTCCCCCTCCTCCTCTTTGCTGCCTTGATAGAATCATTCCTCATTACCGTGCTAAGGTGACATAAATAAACAGGAGAGAAATAAACAGAAGAGCGCTACAAAGAAATCTGCCAATTGCAATCCTTAATGCTTTCGTTAACAGTACCCTTTCCGGCTTCAACAAACCATCAAGATATCTGCACCAATACCATCTTTTCCTTGTTTTTTTTGTTTCATTACCGGCCAGATCTTGTGTTTTTCGAAAGAATGGCGTTTCACACCATCATTTATTCACGCTTTTTATTATTTTTTCATTATTTTTCCCATACCTTCTTTAACCTCCCGCTCTCTATTATCCTTATGACCCTCTCACTGCTGTTCCTCATTGCCCTTCCTACAACTGTTGGGGTGATAGAACCTGGGCCGGCTCAAGTAGAATTTCTTCTTCCATCCAAGCTATCACCTGCGAGCTTTTATTCCCCTGTTTTTTCCCTGAAAACAAGCATTCCCTCTTCTCCTGAAGCACTCCTGCTTGTCAATGACCATCAGTATTGGAATGGAACCATCTATCTTACAGGAGAAACCAGTTTTGGAAGCTTTCGCGCGGGCGCGCCAGGAGACTACACTTTGTGTCTTGCTTTTCCGTCATTCAACAGTACATATTGCCATACAGTCGAGGCTTTAGTCGAGCTTTCTGAAGACGGAGAGGTTATTTATGAAACCGGCCAAGAAAAAGTGCTCTCATCCCTCCCCCTGATTTCCGGACTCGGTATTCCCCTCTTCCTGTCTGCCTTCTTTTTTGAGCAGACAGGAAAACATTAATAAAAGGATACCTCTTGCCCCTTCCCCATGGTTGAAAAAGAAAAACTTGAACAATTCAAGGAAAAAGGGTTCCTCAAGGTACGCGTGATCATCGAGATGCTCGGGAAGCCAAAAGATCATGTCACCGAGACACTCAAGGAGTTCATAGAGAAGATGAAATCCGATGAAAAGGAAATCACGCTTGAAGAAGAATTCTATTCTGAAATCAATGAGGAAGCTGACAGCTATTTCAGCTGCTTTGCAGAACTTCTCTTCTGGATAAAAGACATCCCTTCACTTGTCGGCTTTTGCTTTGACTACATGCCCTCTTCAGTCGAGATAGAAGAGCCTGAGGTGATAACCGCCACAAATTCCGACTGGGCATCAATGCTCAATGACCTCCAGGCAAAGCTCCATAACATCGATAAGATAGTCAAAGAATCAGTGTCCCAAACAAACTTTCTCAAGAAAAATTTCCAACGCCTCCTGGCAAACACGCTCCTTGTGCATATTGCGGTCCATCCGGCAGCAACACCTGAACTGGCGCAATTGACAGGTGTTCCCGCAAAAGAGTTGCAGCCTTTCCTGGACAAACTCATCGAAGAGAAAAGCATCATAGAAGAGGAAGGGATGTATAGGAAACCAAAAAAACATGCGGCTCCATAAAGAACTCGAAGCGTTGCTGTTTTCCTCCGGCAGAAAGATGACTGTTGAGGAGCTAGCAAAACTCACCCGGGATAATGAAGAGGACATTGCCTTGGCGCTCCATGAGATAAAAAAGCGGCTGGATGATGAACAATCATCCCTGATGCTCATCGAGGAAGAACCCGGGTCTTGGAAACTTTCTGTCCAAGAGAAATTTGTTCCGCTCGTGTCAAATGTCGTGACAAAAACAGACCTGCCAAAAACAGTCATCGAAACATTGGCCGTTGTTGCCTGGAAAGCGCCAGTGCTCCAAAGCGATGTTATTGCCATACGAACGAACAAGGCATATGACCATCTCGCTGAACTAGAAGAGCAAGGATACATCAGCCGGGTCAAGAAAGGACGAACCAAGCTCATCAGGCTCGCACCAAAGTTCTTCGATTATTTTGACCTGCCTCCAGACAAGCTCAAGGAGCACTTTGGCAAATTTGATAACATCGAACAACTTATCACTTCAAAAGAAGATGAGGCCAGACGGCTTTCAGCAGAGCTCAAAAAGCTGAAAGAAACGGAAGCTGAAGAAAAAAGGAAACAGCAGCAGCTCATGGATGGGACTATCGATCTTGAGCCTATAGACCTGGATGCAAAAGAAACAGAAAACTCCATACCCCGCGCCCATGAACCGGAAAAGCCCCCGTCTCACACCAATCAGACAGAGAAAACAACTACAGGAGGGAACGGGCAGGATGTCTCATGACTGCCATTAGGCATCTGCCCTCTGAACTTATGAGCACGCCCATTATCCATTCAGGATTTGAAAAAGATGTCATCATCCCACATGGCTTAGCAAAACCCTATCTTCATTTTGGCTGCGGCAAAAAGCCCCTCAAGGATTTTGTCAATGCTGATATCATGAACCTTGGCAACAATATCGTTTTTGATTTTGACTCATTCCCATATCCCTTCAAGGACAACCATTTTGGATATGTCTATTCTCGAATGGTCTTTGAACACTTAAAAAATCCCTACGCGGTGCTAGAAGAGCTCTGGCGTATCATGAGAAAAGGCGCTTTCATCGACATCATCGTTCCTCATTATACTTCCCCCGGGGCACACAATCCCCTTCATCTCTGCTTTTATGATTCCCACGTCATGGATTTTGTCGATAAGAACATGATTCGCCACGCCGGGCTGAACGATTATGGCTTCACTTGTGATTTTGAACTCATCTCGACAAGGTTGAACTTTTCCAAAGGCAAACAATTTTGGAATTATGCAGTGGAATTGATTGCGAACAAAAAACCTGATCTCTATGAGGGGACACCTCTTAGCGCTTTTCCCTGTTCGAGCATCACCTTCCGGATGAAAGCCAGAAAATGAGATTCCTCCTCAAGTGCCCTTCCTGCGGGAATAGCATGCAATACCAAACCAGCGGGACTTACCTTGATGGGAAAAGAAAACAATGCGTGTACTGCGGAAAAGGCTTCCTTGTCAGGGAACATATCGTAAAGAAACTCTGACCTTTCCCAGATCCTATGATTCCAGCTCGATTTGCAGCTGAAGAAGCTGGGTGATCAAAGCGGACACTTTCTTGATGTGATGCGCTGCTTCAAGGTCACCATTCGATGCTTTCTTGAACTCTCCATCTGTCTCCAGCGTCAATGCAGCATTTTTGTCAAAGATTGCGATGATAACTGGCACCTTGTAGGCATAATGAAGCTCGTAGAGGGACCTGATAAGCTTATTTCGCTCAATTAGGATATGCTTGAATCTCCTGTTTGACAACGGCTGAGAGGAGAGATGTGCTGCCATTTTCTTTAACTCATCACCTACCAGCTCGAGCGTCAATATATACGAATATATCGTTGGGGTCTTGCTGAACCGATGATACCCTTTCCTGTTCAAGCAGCGAAGGCAATAATCCGTGAATCGGTCAATATTTGTGTCTGTCCCTGCCATCCCTGTCAGCATCTCAGGATTGTTCTCTTGCATCGCCTGCTGGAGGTCTCCTACCATGCTCATGAGGAGGAGAAAAATCCTTCTCAATGCGTCGTCAAACTGGTCCTTGCTCACGCCTCCTAGGTCCTTGACAATACAGAAATTCTGCTGCTGGTCGGTAATCTCCATTCCCACAAAACGATAGACCATGTCCTGGAGCATGTCCATTGTCTTCATCTTCAGGCGCCTTTCCATATGCGCAATGCTTGAATAAACAATGTCATACTCCTTATTCTGTGATTCAAAAATGATCTTTATCTCGTCATATCCTGTCCTGTAGGCACCGATGAATTTTCTCCAGACGATGGGATTAGAGAGGCCGGAGATATCAATCGTTTTTCTTTTTTCAAGGAGGCGCTTCTCGCAGGCAATCTGCAGGGTATTATCCTGCTCAGCAATGTCTACCTCATCCCCAGACCTGAGATTATTTGCCGTTATCCAAGATTTTGGCAAGGTCACTGTCAACGTGTCCACACCCTGCTTAATCAGACGACGCTTCATTTGTTGCTTTTCCAAATCCCTGATATATAAAGATACTGGATTCGTCATTATGAATATTCAACTATTCTCTTATATATTATATATCGAAAAAGAATATATGCTTGAATTTTTGGGGCCATAGAAAAACTGGAGGAGATTTTCATGACAGAAACATTAGACTATGGGCTTGATCCCCGTGAACTGAGCCTTCTTGCTGATCGGTATTGCTATGAAGGGAAACTACTCGATCGACGGCAAAAGCAGGGCAATGGGCATTCGCCAACGCCCGGCAGTCTCCACCGAACAATCCTTTGGATGGATGACAGCTACAGCGCAGTACAAGACCTTGTGAGGGAAAATCCTTGCTTTCCTCGAACACCCCTTGAGGGCGACCTTCTTGCACGGCTTACTACCTCATATGAGACAATCAAGGCAAGAATCGGCCTCGCTTATGACACGGCTGCTGGAAGATAGCCCCTCCCACTATTTTCTTTTATTTTTAATATTCTCAAACTGCCAAATTTTGCCATTTCAGGCCTTCTAGAGGCAAAATAGAATCAAAAACTTTATAAAGCATCCCTGCTTCCTTTTTCTTGACTAAGTATGGAAAAAGAGTCTTCTGAAGGCCACTCTTCTGTTCAACCATCGGCCACGGAACCAGTAGCACGCATCTTCCCCCGTGAGATAGAAGAGGAGATGAAACAAAGCTATGTCGACTATGCGATGAGCGTGATTGTCGGGCGGGCACTTCCTGATGTTCGTGACGGCATGAAGCCGGTGCACCGACGCATACTCTACGCCATGAATGACATGGGCCTTGTGCACAACAAGCCATTCAAGAAATCTGCTAGAATCGTAGGGGAAGTGCTTGGCAAGTATCATCCTCATGGCGACACAGCAGTATATGATTCCCTTGTCCGCATGGCGCAGGATTTCTCATTAAGATACCCTCTTGTTGATGGACAGGGAAACTTTGGCAGCGTTGATGGAGACAACCCGGCAGCCATGCGTTATACTGAAGCGCGCCTCAAAAAGATCGCAGAAGAGCTCTTGCAGGACATTGACAAGGAAACAGTATCCTTTACCCAGAATTTTGACAATAGCTTAACTGAGCCGTCTGTATTACCCTCAAAGCTGCCATCACTCCTCATGAACGGCAGCAGCGGGATTGCTGTTGGCATGGCCACAAACATCCCCCCCCATAATCTCAAGGAGCTTTGCAAAGCAACAATTGCTCTTATTAAAAATCCTGAACTGTCCATGAATGAATTGATCGAATATCTGCCAGGACCAGACTTTCCCACGGGAGGCATTATCAAAGGGGTTGGAGGCATTCGATCAGCGTACAAAAACGGCAGGGGGCTCATCAAAGTCAGCTCACAATCCCACGTCGAAGAGATCGGGGGCAAGCAGGCCATCGTCATCACGGAAATACCCTATATGGTCAATAAGGCGACGATGGTCGAACAGACTGCTGAACTCATCCAACAGAAGGTACTGGAAGATATTTCTGATATCCGGGATGAATCAAACAGGGAAGGGATCAGGGTCATCTTTGAGCTCAAAAAGGGGGCACAACCTGATATTGTGCTCAACCAACTGCTGAAACATACACGGCTGCAGGTAACCTTCGGCATCAATTTTGTTGCCCTCGTCAACAATCAGCCAAGGACATTGTCTCTCAAAGCGCTCCTGCAGCACTTCATCGACCACCGGAAAGATGTTGTCTACAAAAGGACTGCATTTGACCTCAAGAAGGCAGAAGAGCGAGCGCACATCCTCGAAGGCCTGACTATCGCCCTTGACAATATCGATGCTGTCGTGCAGAAGATCAAGAAATCACGGGACGCACCAATTGCCCTTGCCATGCTCCAAAAAGATTATTCTCTCACTGAACTCCAGGCAAAAGCAATCCTTGAGATGCGCCTCCAACGGCTTGCCTCAATGGAGCAGGAAAAAATCCGGACTGAGCTCTCTGAACTCAAAGTGAAAATATCCGAATTGAAAGGCATCCTCTCCTCTAATGAAAAAATCTTTGGCATTATTATAGATGAGCTCGATGAAGCGATGACTCAATATGGGGATGATCGGCGGACAATCATTGAAAGTGGAGACTTTGAAGAAATCGATCGGGAAGCACTCATCAAGCCTGAGCAGATGGTCGTGACGATCACGCATGCCGGCTACATCAAGAGGACAGCGATGGCGCTCTACCGAGAACAGAAGCGGGGGGGGCGTGGGATTAAGGCTGCTGGCACGAAAGAAGAAGACTTTGTCAAAGATGTGTTCGTCGCAAACACCCATGACACCATGCTCTTCTTTACGAATAAAGGGATGGTGCATTGGCTGAAGGTCTATGACATACCAGAAACTGCCCGGCATGCAAAGGGAAAACCTGTGGTGAACCTTATTTCCCTCTCTGAAGGAGAAAACATCTCTGCAATCGTGCCGGTTGATACGTTTGATGATTACCATTTCATCCTGATGGGAACAGAACAAGGCATTGTCAAGAAGACAAACCTTATCGAATATTCACGGCCGCGGAAGGGAGGGATCATCGGCATTACCCTTCGCGAAGGAGACAGCCTCATCGAAGTGAAGCTGACTGATGGAAAACAACAGGTCATCCTTGCGACAACATCAGGGATGGCAAACCGCTTCAATGAAGAAGAAGTGCGACCGATGGGGCGAGGAGCATCGGGAGTCATTGGCATTCGCCTCAAAGCGCAAGACAAGGTTGTCGGGATGGTGCTCGGGGAAGATGACCATTATCTCCTCACCATCACTGAACAAGGATATGGCAAGCGAACGACCATGAGCGAATACCGCCTCACTGCGCGAGGATCATCAGGGGTTCGCAACATCATCTGCTCTGAGAGGAATGGGGTGGTTGTTGGAGTATTATCTGTTGTTGACAATGATCAGGTCCTTTTCATCTCAAAGAATGGTGTGGTCATCAGGACAAGCGCGGCAGCCATCCGGCCAATTGGCAGGAATACCCAAGGGGTCAGGCTCATGAAGCTTGAAGAGGAGGACAGCGTGGCAAGCGCTGCCCGGATACCGCCAGAAGACGACCCAGAAGAGAATAGTGAGAATTCAAAAGAACTAAAAGAACTAAAAGAACCAAGGAGTACCCCTCGAATACCAGATGAACTAGATGAACTAGATGATGAAGAACCATCTGTTGACAAGACAATATCCCAAGACGACATCATCTCGCAGAACATCAGCGAGGAAGACTTTTTCTAAACCCTTAAATAGCTAGGATGAGTTGTGTGCTTATGGAAGGCATGATCATCACCCATCCCGGCATGGAAGAGGTGGCAGCACAAGAGATCAAAGAAATAATCGGAGCAGAAGCTGTTGCCGGAAAGAGCATGTGCATGCTTAGCGCTGATACAGAACAACTGTTCTCTCTTGCCTATGCAGGACAATCATTCCTTCGGGTCCTGAAACTCTATCGCTCTTTTACTATCACTGCACTCGAAGACATCAAAAAAGAATTGTCAAATGTATCCCCCTTAGTGTTTCCTTCTGAAGGGATGATCTGCATTCAAACGATAAGGGTAGGGAGCCATCCTTTCCAGAGCATCGATGCAACAGAAACGGCGTTATCGTGTTTTCGGGAGACTCTCCAGGGAAGGATTTCACTCAAGAACTACCAGCACCTGGTGATGCTGATCATCAATGACGACCAATGCTATTTTGGTCTAGATATTGCAGGGTTTGACTTATCAAAAAGGGATTACAAAGTCTTTTTACACCCCTCATCGCTTCGAGGGACGCTTGGGTATGGAATTGTCCGGATGTCTGGGTATGTGCCTGGAAAAGTTCTTGTTGATCCTTTCTGCGGCTCTGGCATCATCCCCATCGAAGCGGCGTTCTTTTGTTCCCGCTTGCCTGTTTGCATGTACCGAAAAAAAGATTTTCTGATGAAAGAAGAGATGCAGAATGTTTTTGCGGCGCGCGATAAGAAAGCAAAAACGTGCGGAAACATCTCCGGCTTTGACCGGCAACTTCGGCACGTCTCTGCCGCAAAAAAGAATGCAGCGATTGCGGGAATAAAGGATATTTCCTTTTCCCGGGTCGATATCGAGGATCTGGATCTGCGGTTCGATAAGGGGAGCGTTGATTATATCGTGACGCAACCACCGGAGCCTTCCCGCATCCATGAAGAGAAGATCATTGCGAAGGTCTATAGAGATTTTTTCAGGAATGGAGCATTTGTGCTGAAGAAGAAAGGGATATTATGCGTTTGTGTTCGGAAAAAAGAACCTATTGAGATGGTTGCTGGAGAGTATTTTACCAAGCTTGGGGAGCAGGTTATTGGGGTTGGAAAGGACTGCTGGATGGTTCTCCGGTTTGAAAAGAAGCCATGATTCTGAGCATCATCTAGCACCATCTTTATATACAGCCACCCATTCTTTCTCTTTAAGGGAACGTGATTTCACTACCGGACTGCCCAAGACGGCAGCACTGAGGAAAGTCCACCCACACGACCCCAGAACTGCGGCTCAATACCTGGTTTTGGGAGGAAAATGCCACTCTTGGAAGAGAGGCCCAGCAATGGACGGCAACTGCACAGCAACGACACTCCCTGTGGAATGGGATGAGATGGAGAAGGCCTTGGCGACAAGGCTCGAGATAACCCGTCGACGTCTCCACAGGTGCAGGTGAAACGGCAAGCCCTGGCATGTGCAAGCTGAAAACGCGCTTAGACGAATGTGAAGAAGGGTCATCGATCAGGCAATCCTTGTCTGGTTTTGGGCCCTACAGAAGGTGGCTTACCACGTTCCCTTTTTTATTCTTGCATAGCTTTTCTTCATTAGTTTATTCTGCCACTTTTCATTTTTCGGCAACAATACTACTGGTGATTATTTACTTGTGCTGAATAATATTTCTACGGCAACACCACCATCGGCCGGCAGACCGCTTTTCTTTCCCTTGGTCAGAAAAGCTCGGCTCAGATCCTTCGCCGTCTGCGCCAGTGGTGTTGCTTTTATCTTTCGTTTTGAGCAGAGCGAAAAAACCGGTCCACCTGCCAGCGGCGGTGATGGTGCTGTATCACAGAAGAAGATTTCTGACTCTTCAGGTTATTTTCTTCAGCAAGCTTTCTGATCCCTCGGGATATTTTCATCAGCAAGCTTTATAAAGAACGGTTTGTTCCTCTCACCCATGTCAAAAGACAAAGTATCAATGCCCCAGAGCATGGGGGGGCTTGTCAGATATTTTGATGAGTACAAAAGCAAGATCGAGTTTACCCCTGGCCATATCATCATCATGATCATCCTTGTAATGGTCATCATGCTCTTCTTGCACGCATATGGCAACAGCTGGCTGGCAGCACCATAACCCCCATGATACCTGGCATGGACCCCCGGATGATGAAACAAGCAATGAAAAAGCTTGGTATCAAACAAGAGGATGTGGATGCTCTTGAGGTAGTAATCAAGTGTCCTGACAAGACTATTATTGTTTCCAATCCCTCCGTGCAGCAAGTTGAGATGGGAGGGCAGGTGACGTTCCAGGTCGCCGGCACCATCAGCGAGGAAGAACGATCGAGCGCACCTGAAATCTCAGAGGAAGATGTTTCTACAGTTGTTGAACAAACCAGCTGCACAAAAGAGGAAGCACGCGAAACTCTTGAAAAGCACTCCGGAGATCTTGCGGCAGCCATCCTGGAACTCCAAGAGCAATAACTATTTATAATCTAAAACTCCAGATAATCATTTATGGGGCCCGAGGGGGAGTATCTTCAGAAAGCGAACGAGTATCTCTCCACTGCACATTATCTCCTGACGGTTACGTATCCCATCATCGATAATCCCCGCTTTTTCTTATCTGTCCTGGACCATCTTTTCCTCGGCCTGACAAACCTCATGGCAGCGTTCCTCTCATCTGAGACAATGGAAGCGGACGTGCACTCCTTTGAGGACACGTTCGAATCAAAATTTGCCCTTTTTAAGGAGATTGCACCAAAATACCTTGAGCGGTCTGAAGAACACATCCAGCTCCTTCAGGAAATAAAAGACCTGATTGTTGCCCACCGAAAAAGCCCCGTAGAATTCACAAGAGATAATTCCTTTATCATCTGCATGGAAGACTATTCCACCCGGAAGATCACAGAGGAAGAAATCAAAAAGTATATAAGCAGAGCCCGGCTCTTTTTCCTTGACATAGATGAGATTACCTCAGCACAAAAAAGCGTATGATGAAGAAACCCCGATCGGTGAAGCGCTGATCAACGCCCTCGAAGAGCTCAAGCGCGCAGATCACCAGGTCTATGTCAGCCTGAAATATACCCGGACTGTTGATGTTATCAAGAACATTCTCAACCGGTTCATCAATGCCACGAAAAGCGCTATTGATGCATACCTTCTCTATGCGATAGAAAAGAAAAAGCTCGGCGAGATGCCAGGATCCGTCATGGAATGCATCTCCACCTTCCGCTCCCTTGCAAGCGAGCGCCCAGAACTCGTCAGTTTTATTAACTTGTATATCTATATGAGAAACATGAACAGGTCAGAGTATGAGCGATTCGGTGAATTCCGCAGAAATGTGACAATGAGAATCACCCTTGATGGCGCAACGCACGACCTTACGATCGATGCCATGTATGAACTCAACAGAAGGACAATTGCGTTTGTGACTGCCATCCGGGACATTATCCTGTCGGGCGAGAAACCATGACAAAATACATTGCCATTGCTTCTGGAAAAGGAGGCGTTGGAAAAACCACCACTTCCATCAACCTCGCCCTTGCCCTGACAAATTTTGGCCGGGATGTGATCCTTGTCGATGGGAACATCCACACACCACACATCGGCATCCACCTTGGCAGCCCCCTTGTGCCCTGTTCTTTCCATGACGTGCTTGCAGGAGACAAGAAAATCACTGAAGCAATCTATCTTCACCCTTCCGGACTTCGGCTCATCCCTGGCAGCATCAAGCTTATCGAAGGGATCAATTATGAGGATATCAAAAAACATATCCATTCCCTGAATGGGCATGCTGAAGTCGTCATCATTGACTGCCCACCAGGATTTACTGATTCTCTTCCGATCCTGGAATCGAGCGATGAAACCCTCCTTGTTGTCGCTCCAGAGATCAGCTCGGTCACCGATGCCATCAAGACAAAAGTGAAAGCAGAAGAACTTCACTCAACTGTGATTGGCGCAATCATCGTTGGCTCACGCAAAAAAGACTATGAGATGAGCAAAGAGAGCATCTCCTCTTTACTTGAAACACCAATCCTCTCCAGCATTCCTTTTGATGAAGCGGTCAAGAAGGCCCAGCACCTCCATCACCCTGTTGTCTATCATGCTCCCTTCTCTGCGTCCAGCACTGCATACAAGGAACTCGCAGGGCTGCTGATCGGGCAAGGGTATGATACCAACCTTAAGTACAAGCCATCATGAACACGATAACACTCCGAGAGCGCCTTCGAAAAAAAGGGTGGGAAGACTCTGACATCGAACAGGCAATCTCCGTCCTTGATGACCCTGCAAAACAGGAAAAGCATGTCGTGTATAGGAAATCTTCTCAACGGGTTTTGTATTGGATGGCGCTTCTTGTGCTCACTGCATGCAACCTTCTTGTATCGCTTGTGATGGTGCCATTGTTCCTTGTCCTGAATTATCTGCCTCTCTATCTTATCATCGGATCGATTGGACTCATATTCGGGCTGCTCTTCAACATCGTGATCTGGGACATTGAGCACCTTGAGCGAAAACATCATATTTTTGCTGGGTTTTTCATCCCTCTTGTGTCCCTCATCGATATTCTCGTGATCGTGCATTTTTCCAATTCTCTTGCAGCATTGTTGTCCCTTAACATCCCTCAAAACCCTGTTCCGATCGTGATCGTGTATGTCGGGATGCTTGTGCTGCCCTACCTGATCTCGTTTGGGAAACAGAAACAGCTAGGATTATTTAGTAACTTATAAGTAGCTAATTAAGAAAGATTTTTAAAGGGGGACGGGTTTCTTGGGGCATGGAACCAATAGATAGAAGGCAACAGCTCACTGATCTCTTGCTTGGACATTTTGATCCTGAAGAATACAAACAGAATCATGATAGCTTTTACGAACAGCTCCTTGAGGCAGGAGATGACCAACTTGCAAGGATGCAAGCGGTAGGATTATTGGTTGGAGCTGGATCAATCGTCGATATCAATGGCCATGGGGTTGTCGTCGTTGGTGATGGGGAGATCGAGATGGGGCTCTTGGAGCTTTTTAAACAAGATAATTATGCCATAAGAGATGATAACTGCATCTTCTATGTTGATCCTCTAGGGGATGGTAGAGCACTTCATGTTTATGGTGAAATCCCTCTATGTGATTCCTGCGGACAAGATTGGGCTTATCTTGCAACACAATATATCAATCATTTTACCAGAACGGCAGGGTTGCCCTTATATGGGATTGTTGCTGTGAGTGAACCTGGCCTTTTCAACCCTACCTTGACAGCACGGGCAAATATACTCAATCTTGGGTTACTAGGGGACATTGACGGCATACCACAACATCCTGCCCTGAGAGAATCTGATCCAATCTTCTTCAATTATTTTACTGTTACCCCTGAATGCCACCATTGCTATGAAGCTACAAAGACAGCAGTTGTTGTTGAAACAGAACTTGTTGATCTGAGAAGGCACAGGTAATTCTTATCATTCTCTTCTTGATAATTGCACTAATTATCCTATCTGAAAAAACAACACTAGCACAGATTGCCAAGCCTCTTAGCGAAGGCTTTTTGAGCAGAGAGAAAAACCAGTTTGTGGCCATTACTGTTGTTTTTTCTCCGTTTTCAATAAGACAACAAGGATGCTCACCGAGCAATCTCACTTCGCTTTGCTTCGTTCGGAGCTCGTTTACCGTCTCGTTGCAGTCTTGTATTACAAGTATGTAGAAGTGAAATAACAAGGACGGTAACCGAGTAAACTCGTTCATTTCATTCACTCGTAACTCTGTTACCGTCTGGATTACGCTCTCGATGCAAACACTCTGCACGAATTAGAAGGACGGTAACCGAGTAAACTCGTTCATTTCATTCACTCGTAACTCTGTTACCGTCTTGATGCAATCTTAGAATGCAAGCAGTAAGAAGAAAAATATTTAGGACGGTAACCGAGTAAACTCGTTCATTTCATTCACTCGTAACTCTGTTACCGTCTTGATGTTGCAATCTTATGCAAATAATAGCTAATCTCTTAAATAATAAAACATT
>DUKZ01000039.1 GCA_013329045.1 Candidatus Woesearchaeota archaeon | reverse complement strand
TGCTCATTTTTTCTTTTTGTAAAGGAATTATAAGAAATCTTGCTTGCTCGGGTATCGATACCAATTCACTGCGGGTTTCAGCTACGCTTCAACCCGCAGGGTTCTTGGCTACCCTCGCTCTAAAAATATGAGGAAACATTCTATTTCATTGATGCTTAACAGCTTTTTTGAGGACTTGGAGTCTGCATTATATACTAAGAGAAGATTAGATGAAAAAAAGAAGTAATCTTACTCTTTCAGTTTTGCGTGAGAGATACTACCTTAAACATAAATGCCCCGAGCGGGATTTGGATGGTATCATAATCCCTGCACAATGCTCCTGATTTTCCTCTTCAGATCAGGGAGTTTCTCGTTAATCACAATCCAAAGCATGTTGAGATCAACTCCAAAGTATTTATGCACAAGAATGTCCCGCGTTCCCGCGATGTTTGTCCAAGGAATAGTTGTATTCGCTTTCTTCAACTCTTCAGAAATGTTCTTTACCGCCTCACCGATAACAGTTATTCTCCTTATGATAGCATCCTGTAGTTCCTGGTTCTCTTCAAGGTCCTCCTTCGATTTACCCCTCATATACTCTTCAACTAAGTCGATGCTTTCGAGAATATGCAAGAGGTATACCCTGTCTTTCATAAAATCACCTTTTGCTGCTTTAGTACATCATCTTTGATCAAATGATGAAGAGATGCGTAAGTCACGACATCTACCTCTTTTTTCAAAAGATCCTTGAGCTCGTATTGAAGCTCAACAAGATCAAAAAGAGATGCGTCTTTGGGAAACTCTACAAGGATATCAATATCGCTGTGGGGGGTCTCCTCTCCTCGTACAACTGAACCAAAAAGCGCTGCCCTTTTTACCCTGTGTTTCTTCAGGATCGGTATGATCTGCTCTTTCAAATGTTCAAGGGTCATACCACCAATAAAGGGTCCACACTATTTAAAAGTAATGCATGCTAACAATCATCAAAGATTTCTGGCACCCACGACGCTCAACGCTCGTGGGAACAACATTCGAATCCAAAAGAAAGGCAATAATGCCCCGAGCGGGATTCGAACCCACGTCGAAGCCTTTCCTTGGAAAGGCACGAAACCGTGTGATCTCGCGTACCTCGAAAGGGCTTCATGATTGGCCGGACTACACCATCGGGGCGCAATCATGAGGGAGAGGGGAGTTGTTTTTAAAGGTTATGGAGAAAAATAGGGAGGAGTATTCGTTATTTCGTTTATTCTAATGTTAACTGGAGAAACAACAATTATGGCAGAAAAACGCTTTTTCTTTGAAAAAGCTCGGCTCAGACACTTCGCCTTTTTCGCCATTGTTGTTTCTCTCTAGAAAAGATTATTTTCCTACTATCTCGTCAATCTTGCCCTTCATGACATGTTTTGGGGCAAAACCGACAATTCGGCCAATTTCCTTTCCCTGCTTCATCACGACAATCGCTGGAATTCCCGTGATTGAATATTTTTGTGCCAATTCGGGGTGGTCTTCAGTGCTGATCTTTGCAAAGATGGCTCTCCCCTCATAGTCCTTTGAGAGATCCTCGAACACTGGAGCCATCATCCTGCATGGCGCACACCACGACGCCCAGAAATCTACTACGACAGGAAGTTTTTCTTTTACGATAGACTTTTCGAAATTTTCTTTTGTTACTATGATTGGCATAAGAACCACCTCGGTTTAGTATGACTGGTGATGTTGATGATTTTATAAATTCATCTGAGTGCTTCAAAAAACTGCTAAAAAACGGCAGTACTTAATCGGATTCACCCAGAAATTTGACATCTTGTGGTGAAGGGGTGATCCTGGGACCGATCCTCTCCACCAGAAATCGGTGAAGGAGATGGTCATAGAGCTCAATTGGCCGATAGTTTACCTGGATGGCAAGCGCCGAGGGATCATCGTTCCTCTCTGTTGCTGCAACATTTGTAAAGGATGTTTGTGATATGGCCGAAAAAAATCTCTGTGCTCGTCTGGCAATCGCCTCTTGCATAGACCTGTCATACCCAAGACCTGTTCCTGCAAAATCAAAGGAGAGGTGCATCTCAGCTGGTGATTCTACCGCTTGGAACAGAATTGTTCCAGAGACATGCGCGTCATATTCAGGAAGAGCACGTTTCAATCCGCGAAACCCTTCACTGCCATCTTTGGACTGTGGCGAGTATTTGCCACGCAGGGTCGTGATATGGCAAGGAACAGCCCGGCCAAAAATATCCTTTGCGATCTGCAGGATAGGCGATGCAACCTGGGTCCTGTCAGAACTAAAACAGACGAAGGGAGAACCGTAGTAGGGGCCTTTATCTCCGATCCGATCGACATAGGTCTGGATGCTCCCATCATCACCTTTCACATCACCAGTCATTACAACAAATCTTGCATTATGTCCATGACGCAATAATCCTTCCCTTTCAACAACAGATGCACCTTCGATAAGGCAGTCTATTGATGAGAATGGCCAGGGAACAGGAGAATCAGTATGAAAAAAAGGAATTTTTTGACCAGCGACAATGATAAATTCTCCTCTCTTGCAGTATTCTTTCTTTGCCCGGGACGGGGTTGATCCAAAAGAGGCGTTATATTCATCAATTATTTGGGTGAGTGCACGAGTGTCTGCAATCGCTGCTACATTCACTTGACATTCCCTTTGCACGAGATAGAGCAGGTACTGGTTTACCCGCCCAAATCCATTCAATGCTATGTCCATGATAATTTGATCCAGCAATCTCGGTTAAAAAGATTCGTATAATGATACAATAGTTTTAAAGAAGAGAGATTTGGTATTCTGAAAAAAAATAAATAACAAAGGCAACACCACCATTGGCAGGCAGACCGGTTTCCTTTCGCAAACCTTCGTTCAGAGCCTTCGCGATCTGTGCCAGTGGTGTTGCCCCACTAAAAATAAATGTGCCCAAGAGGATTTGTGCACAGACACAAAGAAACAAAGTTTCTTGTGCGAAGAAAAGCTAAGCTTTTCTTTTGAATCAAAGATTCCTGTCACCCTTAACAGAGAACAACGTTCAAATCCCACAGAAAATAAATGGGCCCAAGGGGATTTGAACCCCCGACCACCTGCTCTCCTCGGAAGCGTTGCCATATAAGACAGGCGCTCCACCAGACTAAGCTATGGGCCCTTATCTAGGAAAAAAAGGTATTTGTTTAAGAAATTGTTGGTCATGCGCCGGCCGGGACTTTCATGCTGACGCATTCGGCCGTTGCCTCCTCGCCAACTATTTGAACCCGGGTCACAGCCTCTTTACAAAGTAAAGCTTGAAAAGTGAAGCTTTTCATTGTGGCAAGGCCGTATCTTAACCACTGGACTACCGGCGCATTATAGGAACTGAATTAGAAGCGATTTAAAAAATTAACCATTCAATGATGGGATGCATTAACCTGATATCCTTTTTGGGCAAAATATTCACCAAGAGAGACTGTATCTTCCGGTTCCCTACCTGGAAAATACCGATTCCAGTGGGAAACCTTTGAGATAGAACCATTATTCCCCACCCTTGTCCGAAGAGACAGTAAGGTCTCGACATGGTCCTGACCGGATCCATTCGATGTTTCCACAATCAACTCAAAAAGGTCTTTGACAGATTCTCTTGCATCAGGGATGAGAAGAGGGTCTGAAGAGTTATGAAAGACAAGAACGCCCTGCTCCCTATACTTTGCAGCAGTTCTCTCCTCTTCTGTCTGAACTGGCATACCTCTTTGAAGATAAAGATCATGTGGGAAAATGTGTTGGGGCGGGTGGAGCACGGCCTTGCCAAGGTCACTTGCCAGAGCAATCCCTCGCTCTGTTGCGGCTTCCTTTAAACGGTTGTATGGATGCATTTTTTCCCTCCTCTTTTTATAGGAAGGCATAGTATAAGATACTTCTTCTCGATTATTTTAAGAATAGTGAGATATTGAACAATAAATTAATGAAATTTTAAAATATAGAAGATAAAATGGGCCTAGTCGGATTTGTCCTCAAAAATGAAAATACATTTTTGGGACCCAATCGCTCAAGCTCATGGGAACCGACGACCTTCGCCGTGTAAAGGCGACGCAAGACGAGCAATGCTCGTCTGCGCAGGAAATGGGCCCAGCCGGATTTGAACCGACGACCTTCGCCGTGTAAAGGCGACGTCATAGCCACTAGACTATGGGCCCATACTATTTCCCCGTGTCATAGTCGAGCTAGACCACGGGCCCACATTAAAACGTGTGAATGGTCTTTGTTTTTAAAAGTATCCTGAAGCAGGTATTGTCAAGTTACGTGCCAACGCATAAATTTGTCTTTTTCTTAAGAACTATTCGAACGGCAGCAAAAAAAAGCGTCGCAGCTGCGCTGCCGTCCGGAGGACTGAGAAAATGATTTATTGCGAAGACACAAAGCAAGTTTTGTCTTGGCACATCAGCAAAAAGTGTCTTTTCAAACATGCCAAAAAACTTTTTGAAAAAGCAATCGAAGTTGCACAAATAAGACCTAAAAAAATCATAACAGACGGTTTATATCAGTATGCGGCAGCAATCAAAAAGACAATTGGTTGGAACTGGAAAGTACATCTGAAGCAAAGGTTTTTTATATCTTCAGGGTCTTTAAAAAACACATGGATGAAAAACTCATGGACATTGTGTTCAACGAGGATGAAGTGAACTGGAAGACAATGCTCCTTGACCTTGTGAAGAACGAAGAGATGGACCCTTGGGACATCGATATCAAACAAATCGCTGAAAAGTTCTTCGAGAAACTCAAAGCATACAAGGAGATGAATTTCCGGATGTCTGGCAAGGTGCTGCTTGTCGCGGCCATCATGCTCAGGCTCAAATCATACAAGTTCATTGACAGCGACATCATGGAACTCGACAAGATCATCGCTGGTGAGCAGGTCAATGAAGAAGGGTTCTATGACGATCTTGAGACTGGATATTACAATCCTGACAGAAGACTGACACCAGAAGAAGCATACCGGCTTGTGCCAAAGATGCCCCAGCCGCGCAAGCGGAAGGTTTCCATCTACGATCTTGTTGATGCACTCAATAAGGCATTAGAAGTAAAAAAAAGAAGGGTCATGGCAAAGATTCCTGACCTCAATGTCGTCGCCCCACGGAAATCAGTCGACATGAGCCAGGTCATCAGGGAGGTGTACACAACCATCGGCAGGCTGTTCAAGACCCATGACAAGATCATGTTCTCGCAGCTGGTCCCCTCAAACGAACGGGATGATAAAATCATGACATTCATCCCATTATTGCACCTCACCAACCAGCGAAAGATCGACCTTGACCAAAAAGAGCACTTTGGTGAGATAGAGATCTTCCTTGCAACAAAAAAAGAAGTTGACCGGGAACTTGCGGGCTGAAGATTACCCAAGGTTTTTAAAGCCTGTTTCATTTCTCTTCACCATGACCCAGGAAGAAGCACAGCAAAAATACATGGAGCTGCAAATGATCGAGCAGCACCTCAAGGAGCTCCAGGAACAATTAGAATCGCTCCAGCAACAGGAAAAGAGCCTCGCTGAAGTAAAGCATGCGCTCAGTGAATATGCTCTTGTCAAAGAAAACACTCCTGTCTTCCTCTCGCTTGCCCCGGGCATCTATGTAAAAGGAAAAGTCGAGCAGACACAGGAGTTCATTGTCAATGTGGGCAGCGATGTGATGATCAAAAAGGATGCCGCCGGCATCGAAGAGCTCATCGGCAACCAACAACGACAGATGCAGGAGGCCAAAGAAAAAATCCATGAAATGCTTGAGTTTCTCTTCATGCAAGCAACTAGGTACCAATCAGACCTGAAAGAGCTCATCGAAGATGTTTAAGTTTCTCAAAGACAAGCTAAAAAGCGCAATCTCCATCTTTTCTAAAAAGGTAGAAGACGAGGGAAAGGTCGTTGAAGAGCCAGCCCCTGCTGAAGAGAAAAAAGCTGATGCGCTACTCGCCCCTGTAAAACATAAAGAAGAAAAGAAACAGACTCCTGAAAAGAAAACTGAAGAGAAAAAAGCACTGTCCCCGCCAAAAAAGAAAGAAGAGAAAAAGCACATCCCTATTGATAAAAAGACAATCATTAAAGAGGAAGAACAACAGGGAATCGAAGAAGAGACACCAAAGGCAGCTGCCAAAAAAGAAACGGGCGCGAAAGCAGAGGCAGCTGCAAAAGAAGGAAGGGACGAACCTGAAATTGCCGTCAGAGAAACACCAAAAAATGCTGTTGATGAAACAAAACAGGAACAGGAAATAATTCCTAAAGAAGAGATACTAGCTGAACCTGAGGCAATTGTCAAAGAAATAAAGATTCCAGAAAGAATTGAAGAAAAAAAAGAAGCCAAGGAAGAACCAAAACAATCATTTTTCTCAAAAATCTTCAAGAAAAAACCAGAACAGTCAATACAAGAAGAAAAGGTACAAGAAGAAAAAGACATTGCTCCTGAAAAAGCGAAATTGGAAGATAAGGGGATCTTTGCAAAGATTGGCGAGAAGATTTCTAAAAGGACAATTACTGCGGAACAATTCGAGTCCCTGTTCTTTGACCTTGAGATTGCCATGCTGGAAAACAATGTCGCTGTTGAAGTCATCGAGAAAATCAAAAAGGACTTATCTAAGGATCTTGTCAATGTGCCAATCGCCCGAAACCAGATCGACAGGACGATCCTTCATTCACTCAAAACATCCATCGAAGGCCTGTTTACGACAGAAAACATCAATATCCTTGCAGAGCAAAAAAGGCCGTATGTCATCTGCTTTTTTGGGATCAACGGCGCTGGAAAGACAACGAGCATCGCTAAAATCACCAGATTACTGCAGAAGAACAACTACAAGGTCGTGCTTGCGGCATCTGATACCTTTCGCGCCGCCGCAATCGACCAATTGCAGCACCATGCCGATGCACTGAAAGTAAAACTGGTAAAACATGATTATGGCGCGGATCCAGCAGCCGTCGCGTATGATGCGATCCAGTATGCGAAAGCTCATGGCATTGATTTTGTTCTTATTGATACAGCTGGACGGCTGCATTCCAATGCAAACCTTCGGGACGAGCTCAAAAAGATCATCCGCGTGGCAGCACCAGATCTAAAGCTGTTTGTTGGAGAGTCAATATCAGGGAATGATTGTGTAGAGCAGGTAAAACAGTTCCATGAGAGTGTCGGGATCGACGGGATGATATTATCTAAAGCTGATATTGATGAGAAAGGAGGGGCAGCTGTGTCTGTGAGCTACATTACTGGCAAGCCGATCCTCTATTTTGGGACAGGGCAGGGATATGACGACCTGACACCATTTTCTAAAGAGTTTGTGATGAAGAATTTAGGGTTGGAAGCGTAGCAACATTACTCAATATCCCCTGTAAGCCTTCGCTGGCTTCTTGAGTTGATCAGACGTGCCTCTACTGCTTGTCTTGTCGTGATTTGGCCATACGCAAAAGGACCGACAAGACCTGCCAGCCCGACTTCGAACTCCTCACGAGGGATGCCTTCCCCAACAGAAGAATAGTCATCCATCCTCACAGGTTTTCCATCCCAAAAGAAAGGTTCATCTTTTAATGCCACAAGAGCATCAATTCTCCTGGTGCGTACAGAGTCAAGAATTGGATGATACCTGCCATTCATACCATCGCAAGGAGGAACGAGAGGGTATTGTTCTCTCCTGATCCTGATCCGGGGAGAAAGCCTTTGCTCATCCTTCCATGCAAGGTATGCATTGAGCAGATATTTTGTTGCTGCCTGCTCATCAGACAGCTCAATTGTGCGAACCCTCTGCCTATCTTTGAGGTTCATTATCCCTATCACGTATAGCACGTCTGCCATTTTTTTATCACTATGGCCGAGTAATAATAACTCGTATATATATTTTTCATCAGTAGTATATGAGAACCCTATAGATTCTGAAAAAGCCACCCAGCTCTTATTTTTTTTCCTCAAAGAATTCAATCTTGTTCTGGAAGTACACCCCTTTTTCCAGCTTTACCGGCCGCCAATCATCAATGACAAGAGCTGCTCCCAGCCATTCGGCGAGCTCTTCTGGGTTGCCGATCGTCGCAGAAAGGCCAACTATCTGCAGATGGGGAAGAATCTGACGAAGGAGGGTGATGAGGACTTCGAGCGTTGGACCCCTCCCTGGATCATTCAACAAATGGATCTCATCGATGACAAGGACTTTTACCTCATGGATCCAGGGGACATGATGGCGAAGGAGGCTGTCTAGTTTTTCCGAGGTAGCAATGATTAGGTCTTTATCGACCAAGTTTGGCTCTTTACTGTCCAGTTGACCAATGGAGATCCCAATCCTGATGAGATGGCCAAACCTGTCCTGAAAATCCCCATATTTTTCGCTTGCCAACGCCTTTAACGGAACAACATACAACGCTTTTCCTTTGTCTTGGAGGATTGATGAGAGCATGGCAAGGACTGCAATGTTTGTTTTCCCAGAAGCTGTTGGTGTGCAGACCAGGACAGACTTTTTTTCCAAAAGACCTGCCTGTACTGCCTTCTCTTGCGCTGGACGAAGATCAACAATATCTTTCTTCAAAGCGACCATGAGCTGCTCTGGAATCTTTCCCTCCAACGCTGATAGCATCATGATCTTGAGAATTGTCACGAGTTTAAAATGGTTGTGCACAGCAACCTTTTTATACAATGATACCACCCGATGCGATCATGAGATGGATTATCCTTGCGGCCTTGGCTCTCCTGCTGCTTGCTGGGTGCGGAAAAGCGGAGTTTACTTCCAGCTATGCAGACTGCCAAGGACTAGATGACCAAAAGAGTACAGATGGATGCATCATGCAGCAATCGATCGACTCAAACAACCCGGCGACATGCGCAGAAATTGTCACGCCACTCATCAAAGATCTTTGCACCTCTGAGATAGCAATACAACAGAATGACCTTGCCAGCTGCCATGCTATTGGCACAGAAAAAGTGAAAGGAAACTGCATTGAAAAGCTTGCGAAAAAGCAGAACAACAGCAATCTCTGCCCAACTATCGCTGATGGGAACTGGCGAGACATCTGTTTCATGGACCTTGGAATAGTCCAACTAGATATCAGGCATTGTGTGGAGATTGTCAACCCGCACGAGAGTGACACCTGCTATTTTGAGATTGCGAAAGCAACAAACAGCTCAGCCCTCTGCCATAAACTCTTTTCCGTTGAGAAGGCAGACGAATGCTTTGGCTCAATAGCACTCTTGACAGAGGACCAGAGCGCATGCCTTGGTATCTCCAATCAAGGTAAAGCCCAGGTCTGCATCCTAAAAATCGCTGTCGGCAAAGGCAATATCTTGCTCTGCGAAAACATAGATGAAGAATACCTGAGAAACAGCTGTTATTTCAACATTGCCATACGGGCAGATGAACCTGAAGTGTGCAATGGCATCACCAATACAACGATCCAGAAACAATGTATAAATGAACTAGAACGGATAAATGCTAACTCCCAGAACACCTCTTTAGCAGAGGCATGATCTTTGTCCCCTGCAGCACCCCTAAGCTTCCCTTTTTTGCATTTTTCTCAGTAAAACGACCAAGCCCGTCACTTTTTCCGGTGATGAGCAACGGGACAGGATCATCAGAATGCCCTCCAATCGTGCACGGGGTGCTATGGTCTGCTGTGACTGCTATTACCACCTGCTGAAGGTCTAGTTTTTTGAGAATATTGCCAAAAAAGTATTTATCGATAAGCTCGACATTCTTTGCCTTCCCTCTGGCGTTTGCGTCATGGCCAAAGATATCCGGGCCTTTGATATGGATATAGAGCCCATCATTGCTTTTCAGCGAAGGGAGAACCTTCTTTGCCCACGCCTCATACTGCTTTTTGGGGTTGCCTGCATCCAACTCGACCTTAATTACGCCCAGCGACAACATCTTTGCAATGCCAAGCTCCACTGGCATCTCGACAAAACATCCCATTCGCATGTCAAACTTCTCCTTGAACGATGGCAGGGCTGGAGGAAGCATGCCTGCACCCCTACATAGGATGACAGTTGCTGGAAGGTTTTTTTGGCGCTTTCGTTTGCTGTTTATTGCTGCATTTCGCATGACTGCAGTGCTTTTCTCGACAAATTCGTTGATGAGCTTTGCTGCCAGATCAGCTGCCTTATCACCTTTCTTAATCGCTTTTGCCTTCAGCACGGTCATTGGGAATTTTGTGAGCGCAAGGCTCAAATAGCCTTTTCTCTTATATGCTGGATCAGTATTTGTTATCTGGTCGGAGAGCCTGTGTTTTTTATTGCCAATAACAAGAACGCAGCGGTGAGCGACTGTTGCCTTGAACCTGAAATATGATCCTGCCACTGAGGTGAGCTTGACTTTTTTGTTGATCTCTTTTTCGAGCAGTTTTGCCTGCGGTGTTGTGAGAGAGCGTGCAACCCGGCGATCGACAAGGTTCCAGCCAGTCTCTTCTAACGTCGCAAAATTTGCCCTGATTGCAACATCATTCTTCCCAACAGCAAGACCAGAGCCGAATGCTTCAACTGGCCCTCTTCCTGTGTAATACTCATGGACATCATACCCAAGGATTGAGAGGACTGCCTCATCGGATTCTGGAGCAATGCTTTTTTTTACCGTGTAGACAGAGCCCATCCTAGATTTTTTTGCGAGAGAATCCAAATTTGGCGTCTTTGCAAATTCAAGCGGTGTCTTTTTTCCAAGAGAAGGATTTGGAAGATCACCAACACCATCGAGCACGACATAGACTATCTTCTTCATCTTTTCCCCCCATATACCGCCTTTTTTCCCAGCTGCTCCTCAATCCTTATTAGCTGGTTGTATTTTGCCACGCGCTCTGACCTGCAGGGCGCACCAGATTTTAGCTGGCCACATCCAAGCCCGACAACGAGGTCTGCAATAAAGCTGTCCTCAGTCTCTCCAGAACGATGCGAGACCATAACATTCCATCCATGTCCCTTGCACATCGCAGCTGCCTGCAATGATTCAGTCACCGTGCCGATCTGGTTTACCTTCAGGAGGAGGGCTGTTGCGGACTTTTGGGTGATTGCCCTTTGCAGCCTCTCAGGGTTTGTGACAGTGAGGTCATCACCTACAATCTGAACTTTTTTTCCGATGGATTTTGTTAACACATAGAAGCTTTCCCAATCATCCTCTGAAAAAGGGTCCTCGATTGAAATAATTGGATAGGTTTTTACTAGGTATTTGTAGATGTCTGCCAGCTCTAAGGAATCAACATCTTTTCCCTGGAGGTTATAGCATTTCTTCTTTTCAACATAAAACTCCGAAGCTGCAGCGTCCATTGCGATCTTGATCTTGCCGGCGAATCCAGCTTTTTTGATGGCTTCAACGAGGAGTTTTAATGGCTCTTCAATATGATCCAATGGAGGGGCAAAGCCGCCTTCATCACCAACATTGATTGCATTCTTGCCATATTTTTCCTGGATGATGCCTTTTAGCGTGTGGTAGGTTTCTGCACCCATCCGGAGGGCTTCAGCAAACGTTTTTGCCCCGAGCGGAGCAATCATATATTCCTGGACATCGAGCTTGTTGCCTGCATGCCTGCCACCATTGATGACGTTGAAGAAAGGAACAGGAAGAACGGGACGGGGGGGCTCTGCCAGTCCTGCAATATGGAGGTATAATGGCTTATCCCTTGCAAGCGCGCCTGCCCTGCAGACGGCAAGCGAGACGCCAAGGATCGCATTAGCCCCCAGCTTGCTCTTGTTTTTTGTGCCATCCTTCTTGATCATAAGCTCATCGATACTCTTTTGTTCTGCTGGATCTTTTCCTTTGATGAGAGGGGCGATGATGGTGTTGATGTTTTTTACTGCTTTTAGAACACCTCTTCCATTGTATCGTTTTCCACCATCCCGAAGCTCTAATGCCTCATGGATACCGGTAGACGCACCAGAAGGCACCATTGCCACCACATAGCCATCAGTTGAGGTGAGTTCTACTTCAACTGTTGGATTGCCTCTAGAATCAAGGATTTCCCTTGCATGAACAGAACGAATCTTTGCCATTATGATCACCCTTTTTTTATTTCGCCTTACTGCTTTTTCTGGTCATTTCTGTGATTAATAAATGTTTTGCTTTGATCAGTGTTCGCTCTTTATGCCAAAAGTTATAAACCAGAAACATTACTTTGATTCGTGAATACCTATGCTTGACTTTGCATGCAAACAATTTTCCCTGAAAGACGTCATAAAATGTGCTCTTGGCCTGACAAAAGCAGACCAGAAACTGCTGGATTATTTTATGGAGCATGATGAAGAGTGGGAAACAACTGAGAATCTTGCAAAAACATTACGGGTCAATCAAAGCACGGTGCAGCGGTCGGTGAAGAAACTTTTTGAGAAAGGGATCATCGCCCGAAAGCAGCAAAACCTGGATGGCGGAGGGTATATTTACCTGTATTGGCTGCATGAACGCAGGATTGTTAGAAAAGTAATCATGGAAACTGTCGAATCATGGAAAGGGCGAGTTGAGAAGGAATTAAAGAAATGGTGATGAATTGCCTGGAGCCGCGACAACGTACACAAATCCTTCATGCTTTCCTGGACGGTCATAGTCCCTCACACAGGTAAAGGATCTTGCAATTGGGATGAATCCGGCTGCCTCAACAAGGGCCTGGAACTGCTCTGATGTATAATACCACCTCATGATGGCAGGTGCTTTCTCCCCGATACCCTCATCGGTGTGAAGATAGCCATGGATGAACGGATCTTTTTCGTGAAAAGGTTTCCAGAATACTGGAAGAGACCTGACATCAAAGGAAGCATCAGGAGTGGAACCTTCTGCTTGAAATTCCTCATACCACGATGCCTGCCTTGTCTTAGTTGCTACTGCGAGAAGCCCTTCAGTCTTTAGAAGATGGCGCAGAGAGAAAAGAGTCCAAGCAAGCTTGTCTGGGCGCTGATAATGAAGAGAAGAGCAGCCATAAAGAGCGAGAAGTGATGATCCTGGAAGATCTGACAACTCGTTATAGTCTCCTCTGAGATCTAACCTCTCAGCCAGGCCTTGCTCTTCAAATGCCTGCCTCGTCTTTTGCCTTGCAGTCTCAGAAATATCACAGGCAATGATATCAAGAGGAGCATATCCTGGCTCTGTCGCTCTTAATGCTTCGCCATGTTGGGCAAAAAACAATGAGTCCCTTCCGTTACCACAACCAAGCTCCGCCAAACGATTATTGCCATTCAGTGCATAGCGAAGATGCTTATGCCAGAATATCATGGCAGAAAAGGTTGCATATCTTGAATTCATGAACATGTACCTTCCATCTCGCCATCTTGACTCATATCCCCGCTGTAATTCAGTTGGCACGACCATCCTTGATGACGCTCAAATATCCTTTTTTAAGGTTCTTGAGGGGAATATTCTTAGAAGAATGGATAGGATGATGTGAATATTTTCAGCAGTGCTCCTCCACAGCAGTTTATTTCTTCTTTTGCTGATCGAACATTTGCATCATGCTCAGACGATTCCCCTCAGTGTCAGAGAACGAAACAAATGTTCCCACACCTGGAATATCTATTGGTTTTCCAATCACGGTGCCTCCCCCTGCCTTGACTTTCTTCATGTGAGTGCTGAGATCATCGACCTTAATCACGATGGACAACGTGTGGGTCAAAGGATCAGATGTCTTCTGGAAGAACCCTCCATTGATCGCGCCTGGCTTTACTGGCCCCTTCGTATCAGATTCAGTGGTCATAACAAGAACATATTCACCCATATCAGGACCGAGCTGCTTGCACTGCCAACCAAAAGTTTTCGTGTAGAACTCGGACATACGCTTCTTATTTTCCGCTGGCATCTCAAAGTGGAAGACGGAATTCATTACCATCGTTCCTCACCCCTCCCTTTTCTTTTTCATCTCTTCTGGCATCTTGCTTTCATCCTGGAAGAATATCTCCCAGATGTGCCCATCAAGATCCTCAATAGCGCGGGCATACATCCACCCATGATCCTGAGGATCTCTAGATTCGCTGCCTCCGGCAGCAATCGCCTTTTTCACAAGCTCATCAACCTTTTCCCGGCTTTCTACTGCTATTGCCAAGAGCACCTCAGTTGACTTTTTCGCATTAGAGATCTCCTTTTTGATAAATGACTTAAAAAACTTCTCGACAAGGAGCATTGCATAGATGTTTTCTCCCAAGACCAAGCAGGCAGCATTCTCATTAGTAAACTCAGGCCTGAATGTCAGATCCATCTTGGTGAAGAATTCCTTTGTTTTCTTCAAGTCCTCTACCGGCAGATTGATGAAGATTTGCTTTGCCGTCCTCTTTGCCCGTGCAGCAGCTTTCATGTGCTCAAATGGTTCATGAATGCCAAACGTGTTGCCTTCTGTATCAACAAAATACCCCTGCCACGCCATACCGGTGATCTCAAACTTTGGCAGAGCAACCTTGCCGCCTTCTTTTAGTATCTTTTTTTCTGCAGCATCAAAATCATCCACCACGACAGTGCACACAAACGAATTGGCCCCCATTCCTTCAGGCGGACGCGACCCTTGACGCTTCAACAATCCGCCGTTGATCCCCATTCCAGATCCCCCTTTCGGATCAGTCATCACCATCCAATACTCCATCTCCTCGGAGTCCCATTTCTCAATCTTCCAGCCAAAGACTGAAGTGTAGAAATTTATGGCCCTTCCTGGCTCATCGGCTTGTATCTCAAAGTGGCTTACTAGGTTCATCTTGGCTATGTATACTCCTTCTTAAGATTTATGAACATACTCTTTAAGATACAAAACCCCTGCTAAGATTGTAAGCTCAACTTCGGTGTCAATTGTTACTAGAATGTTACCTTGTTATCTTTCCCCGCTGCCAATCCATGACAATCCTCGTAGCCATCGCCCTTGTATCAGGAGCGCCCCCTTTCTTGAGAATGTTCATCTTTTTTGCGATGGTTTCGAGAGTCTCATCCGGATCATCACTTGTCTCAACACTATACATCGATTCAATCTTTCCTTTTAGCTGCGAGATGAGCTCCATTGCCACCGCTTCTGGATCTTTGAGGTTATGGGCATCGATTGCACCCATCAGCGCATGTTTTTGCTGGTCCTTTTCGTCATAGGGAAAGACGCCAGGGGTGTCTAAGAGTATGAGCTTTTGCGATATCCTGACCTTCTGCAGAGCCCTCGTATAGCCGGACTGTGCAGAGACAGGAGCGCTCTGGTGGCCTTTTAACGCATTGATGACAGAACTTTTCCCGACATTAGGATAGCCAAGGACGCCAACTACAATCTTCTTGCTTCCTGCCATCTTTGAAAGCGCTCTTGTGAGCTTCAGTGTTGAGACATGCTGGGTTGCCGAAAATGGAATTGCCGGTTTTAGGCGGATAGACAGCTGTTGAGCGTGCGTGATGAGATCGATTTTATTGAGAATGAAAAGGTATTTCTTTCCTGCGCGCTGAATCTTCTTTTCGATTTCTGAGTTCCTCGATTCTTCTGGGTATCTGGCGTCAAGGATGAGAAGGAGAATGTCTGATTCCTCGATTACTTTGTTGACAATACGCCAATAGTCTGCCATAAAAAGGAAAGGTGAGGCGGGTATATAAAGATGGTGGAATGAATAATTTGTGAAACAAACTTTACGACAATACTACTATATTCACAGGTTAATTACCTAACGGCAACAATACTACTAGCCGCAGACCGGTTTTCTATGAAAACCTGGGCTCAGAGACTTCGCCCTCTGCGCCAGTATTGTTGCCTTAATCATGTGAACAGAATGAGCCAGCAGTGTTGCCGAATGATTCAATGAGAACCACCTACTCCAACATTCCAGACTCAAAATAATCCTTAATGCCCTGCTCGATGGAATATTCGGGGACAAAACCGATCTTTTCCTTCGCTTTTGTCATGTCGCACTCAGTGAAGTTCTGGTAGAATTCCTTATAAGGATTGTCGATGTATTCTGGCTTCCTGCTCGTTGCTAGGACATTATTCAGGATAGCGACGATGTCATTGAAGCTTGTCGCCCTGCCAGAACCGCAATTGATGATGCAGCTCTCTGTTGCCTTTGCCGCCAGGAGGTTTGCTGCCACCACATCCTTGACATAAACAAAATCTCTTTTTTGCTCGCCATGCTTGAATAATGTTGGATTGCCTTTCCTCATCTGCTGAGCAAGCTGGAGAATCATTGATCTCCTATGGCCCTTGTGGGATTCTCCTGGACCATATACATTGCAGTATCTCAAGCCCACTATAACCATGCTAGGATTGTTTTTCATGAATTCCTTTGCAAAATTGTCAAGAGCGAGCTTTGATTCGCCATAGGGATTGAGTGGATTGACAGGGCCATCCTCTTTGTACGGCGCAGAGACGTTGCCATATACTGCTGTTGAGGACGCATACACAATACGCTTGCACCCATGCTCTTTTGCGAACTCAAATAAATGTTTTGATGATTCGACATTTGCCCGGAACATCTCCTCTTTGTCCATCAATGTCGTGTCATTGATTGCTGCCTGATGGAAGATGACATCAACCTTGCCAATAGCGTTCCAATCAATGCCAACCAAACTTGGCTGGAGAATTTTTCCAGGAAAATTTTTCAGCCTCTGCTCAGCATCATGACCAGTAATGACCAGAGCATACCCTTGCCTGAGGAGCTCTTGGACAATGTTTGATCCAATGAAGCCAGTGCCTCCAGTCACAAGTGCTTTCATAGTATTCTGGTAGCACGAACGTGTTAATAAGGCTTTTGGAAACGAATATAAAGAACAATTTGTTTCATTGGAAGATGAAAAGGGTATGGCTCATCATCGTCATTATTGCAGCTTCCTTTATCATCCCGATTCTTTCCCTGCAACACCTTCCCGACAGAATCGTGACCCACTGGGGCATCCATGATGAGCCAAATGGAACGATGGGAAAAACAATTGGGGTTTTCTTCAGCCCAGTCTTATCCCTTGTCTTTCTTGGGATCTTCTTACTCCTGCCAAAAATAGACCCCTTCAAGAACAACATCGAGAAGTTCAGGGAACAGTTCGACCTGTTTTTGGTGGTGTTCCTCCTCTTCATGCTGTACATTAACAGCCTTGTCATCGCCTGGAATCTTGGATTTGTACAATCACTCACTACCTGGTTTATTCCTGGCCTTGGCATCCTGCTTTATTATACCGGCGTTTTTATCCTCCATAGCGAACAAAACTGGTTTTTTGGCATCAGGACCCCCTGGACACTTTCTAGCGAATTTGTATGGAAGAAGACAAGAGTGTTTGGGAGCATCCTCTTTAAGATAGCTGGGGCTGCTGTCATCATCGGCGGGCTATGGAGAGACTACCTGTTTCATATCATCCTTGTTTCTGTGCTCCTTGCCAGCATCATCCCGCTTATCGCATCATATGTTTTCTATGTCCGGGAACCTCTTGACCGTGCGCAGGGCATCATCAATAAATATTATGAGAAAGGTTCTCTTGCCCACAAAATTGTCACCATCCATGGGAAAATGGTAGCAAAAAAGGCGGTGGCAGTTGCCAGACGGGTCCCAGAACTCTCACCAGACATCCGGTTTATTCAGGAAGCTGCTCTGCTTCATGACATTGGCATCATCAAGGTGAACGCGCCACAAATTGGGTGCGGGGGAAGCGAACCATACATCAAGCACAACATCCTTGGGGCAAAGATCCTTTTGCAGGAAGGGCTTGAAAGAGATGCCAAGGTAGCTGAGAACCATGTTGATATCAAAAAACAAGACATCATCAAGCAAGGATTACCCCTCCCCCACAAAGATTTTATTCCGGCCACCATTGAAGAAGAGATTATCTCTTTTTGCGATAGGTTCTATTCAAAGGTCCCTGGAAAGGAACGGGATGAGAAAAGCGTGTCACAAATCATCAAAGAACAGAAAAAGTATCAGAAAGACAAACGGTTTCTGGAGTGGTGCAAAACGTTCAAGGAACCTTTGACTTAAGTGACTGAGATAAGCGGCTATTGTTAAAGAACGCCAGTCTCCTCGAGCTTTGGCCTGAGCACAACCCTCCGATACTTTGCGTATTTGTCCTCTGGGCTATATTTTGGCGGCTTTACCATAAGCGCCTGGTCATTGCACTCTTTGCACTGCTCGTTCATTGTATATTTATTGCAGGAAGGGCACTTGTGGATCGATCTCATTTTTCAATCCGGGCAAAAGCGAATTCTGCATTTTTGGAGAAATCCTTCGTTACACTATCGACTGCCAACTTGAGCTCTTTTTCAGCAATCTTATAGTCCTTTGCAATCACGATGATATGATAAGAGCCACCACCATCATACCGAAGGGCAATTGAGGGATTCTCAATCTTCTTGAACGACTTTTTGATGTCTTCCAACCCATTTGAAGAGAAAGAGACGATCTTGAATGACCCTTCAATCTCGACTTCCTGGCGTTTG
This sequence comes from Candidatus Woesearchaeota archaeon, assembly GCA_013329045.1. Taxonomy (GTDB): domain Archaea; phylum Nanobdellota; class Nanobdellia; order Woesearchaeales; family UBA9989; genus UBA9989; species UBA9989 sp9989u. The sequence continues at coordinate 59,595 of DUKZ01000039.1, read as the reverse complement.
ATCCTCTCTTTTACTGCCTCTTCGATCATGTCAGCGAGCTTTTTTTCAACGCCCAGCTTCTCTAGGGAGGCTGTCCCCTCGACAATGTCCATAAAACAAGGGAACAAGCGATCATAAGATTTGAGGATATTTGCAGATATTTCCTGGTATATCTCCTCTGGCTTCTTTTTGAGCGCTTTTGCGATGTGTTCAATGATCACCTCGGCTTTTTGCTCCTGCTTGAGCTCATTTACCTTGTTCTTCCTCTGCGCCTCATTGACCCTCCTCAATGAAAGGTCGATGTGACCCCTCTCTGAGTTGACCCGAAGAACCTTACAGACAATCTTCTTTCCTTCCTTGACGTAGTCACGGATATTCCTGATCCTTCCAGGGGAGATCTCACTGATATGGATCATGCCCTGGCGGCCATACTCATCAAGATCAGCAAATACAGAATGATACTGGATATTAGAAACTGTACACATGACTAGCTCAGACTCTTCTGGAAACCCCTGTTTCTTGTACAGCATTTTATTCGAGCACTTCCAAAATCCTTGCCTTGATCTTCGACTTGCCGCCTGTTGGCTTTGAGAGCAGCTTTCCGCACACGAGGCATTTTACCTGCGAAGCAGACTTTCCAAATGTCACCTGCTCATTCTTGCATTTTGGACAGCGGATTTTGATAAATTTAGACGTTGGTTCCACGTTCAATCACCAAAGGAGACGAATAGAGGGTGGTTTAAAAGGGTTTTGATTTGGAAGAGACTATGAACTCACTATCCCTTCAATGAGAGGGAGTGGAAAAAGAGGAGAAGGAAACAAAGAAAAATTGATTAAAAAAAGAAAAAAAAAGAAAAAAATTGTTGTTTTATGCAACGGTCTCAACACTAATATCTGAGAGGCTTGTACCAGACACTTCGACTTCCATTCCTGATAAGTCATAGGTGTCAAAGTTTGCCAAGACCCTAGAGGCACGCCTGGTGTCAGCTGCGCTGGAACCAGCAACGAGCAATGCGACCTGGCCGTCGTTGTCGAACAGCTTGATCATTGCCTTGCCATCTTCGAAGCCTTCAGCACAGTTGTCCATGGTCACGCCCATGAGCTCCCTTGCAGCAGCATTTGCGCAAGGACCGCCAACGACGATCGCATTCTGTGCAGTTATGTCCCTGACTTCAGAAGCGAGCTTTGCAGCCCCAACTTCGATCCTCTGGACAGTCACAGCTTCGCTGGACCCGCCAACTCTTGTTGTCTTGGTTGCACCAGCAGTTATATAGACATCAACACCACGCTGGAGCAGCGGGTATTCAACTGTCAAAGTTTCTGCATCAGTGCTGCCAGATGGGTCATAGAGATCCACGCTTACACCATACATAGACAAGCCAAGCCTGTGGTCATCGTCATCCTCGGGCGTGTATACAGTAAGACCGCCGATGGTCGAGTTGAGTCCAACCTCGTTGTTTGTCCTTGTGTGGATGTAGAAATTCAAGGTCTCGTTAGCCCCTGTGTTGTTCTGACCGTTCTCATCAAACTCAGATGCCTTGCTCAGCAAGGTAACCCATAAGTCTCCTCTTGCTTCTGACTCATTGTAGATGTTGTCGATAGACGTTGTTGAGGCATTGTCCTCAGCAGCATGTGCACCATTGGTCATACCGTTCAGGTCTAAGACACCGCCGCCGTGGACAGTGAGCCTGACTTCGTCATGGTTGACATCTGCATCGGAGTTCAGGTCAATGCCGAGGTTGTAGGTACTTGAGTGGTTTGCCACATACACATAGTAGCTGTTACCACCAATGACCAGCTCTGCTCTACCCAAGACTGATGGAACACCACCGGTAGTCAGGTTTGAGGCAGAGATAGACTCGTAGGTGACCTGCCTTGTCGATCCAGAACCAAGGTCGTCGAAACTGAGCTGGCTGTTTGAGGTATCAATTGACGTATATCTCAACACGCTGCTGTATGCAGTCTCATCGAACTCAGAGTCCTGGTCAGACAACACAAAGTAGTCATCGTCTGAAATAGGGAAAATCCTTTCTTCCGTTAAGCTGCTTGTTAGGGAGATGTTGCCTTCAATAAACCAGAGGTCGTCATCATCTGAGCCGTACTTAAAGATACCATCCTGGTTCGTGACGAATGGCACGTTGAACATCTGGCCCTGCTGGTTCTCAAACTCGAGCCTGTACTTGTCATCACCAACTGGGGTTAGCCTGATGGTGGAAACACCCGTATCAGCCAAGCCTTCGTACCTGATGTCCCAATTTGGAGACAGCATGCCTTCTGGCTCATCAAGGTATTCCTTGACACCATGCCCAGCAGAAATGTAGATGTTGTTTTGCCCTGCCATGGCATCTGCCACAAGCCTGTACTTGATGGTTGTTATCTCGAAGGTCTTAGAGTCGAGTTCTGTGCCCTTGATCTGGACATATGCGTCTTCAATGCTCTCGGAGTGGATCTTTACCCCTTGACTGTAGGTTGAGTCATCATAGGTATCGACCAATTCTACCTTGCTTGCGCCAAGGAAGAATTCAACGATATCCTGGGTGACGTCCCCAGCTTCGTTTGGCATGATATCCCTGATACCAATCTCCAAGCCGTCAGCCAAGACATCAGTCTCGCCATCCTGCAAGGAATCAGTAACTTCACCGTTCACGCTAAACTTGACAGACCCTTCATTAGAATTACAGGTGTCGCAGATAGCAATAACGGTGACTTCATAGTCTTTGCCATTGAGGGTATAGGTCTTTGTCTCGCCTTCTTCCAAGGTATCGAGAGCATCGCCGCTGATGAGCTCCAATGTTGCTTTATCATTTACCGTGTCAATATCACTCTCAACAACAGTAAAGACAGTGCCCAAAATGTTTAATTGCTCATCCTCAAGGTCTTTTAAGTCCTGGTTGGATGTGTCAATTGCTGACTCGAGCCCTTCCTCGAACTGGATCTCATACTCAAAGAACGCGTCGTTGATGGTATTGCCCTCATCGATCAAGAGGTAGTCTGCTACTTGCTGGCGGGCATCGTCGTTCTCTGTGAAGGTCACATATATGTCCTGCAATGCGTTACTTGAGTCCTTAAACCTCAAGAACTGGTTGTATTGTGTGGCACCTTCGTCAGTGACGATCAAGCCTCCCTTCAGAGCATCCAGGTCAAGCTCAGTGACGGTCTCTCGAACATCGCCGATAGCTTCCTGGATCTCAAGGATGTTGCCTGGCCTGCCGATAGCTACTGCATCGCCAGAGATAGCAACGGAGCTTCCTCCAGAGCCAGTGCCTGCTGGGGTAGATGCAGAGAACTGCAGACTTGTGGCAATATCGACTGATCCAATGACGTCTGATGCAGCTGCACTGTCACCTACTACTATAATGCCATTGAATACTCCATCCTGGATAAATGGCTCTGGGTACGTATTCAGGTTGGCTGCCATTGCTCCAAAGACTGAAGCGCCAAGCATGGTCATGCCAGCACCGAGTGCCACTATCTTTTTAATGGCTTTTTTCAATTTCATGGAAACACCTCCAGTGTTTACTTCTTTCCGGTTATGCACGGGCCTACGAGGCATGCACGCCCAATGTAACCATAATCGATAGTGATGACGATCACTATCAATGGTAGATGGTCCAAAAAATAGTTTATAAACATTTCGCAAAAATTGAGCTGTTTTTTGTGTTCGATTTGTAAAATGTGGTGAAACGGCCAAATCCTGCACTTTGAACCGGTTGTTACTTTAGAATAGTGTTTAGTTTCGGTTCTCCCTTCCTTTTAAATGAAGGGATTTGGTGGGGGATGGCAGTTGTAATGATCCCAGATACTTCTTGTGTAGATTATATAATGGATTTTATAGTGGCTTTTCTATAGCCTCTCCTTCTTTTCTATAGCCTCTCCTATAAGTGATGCCTCTTAATACTAACGCAACCGCATAGTCTTGGCATTATACCTCCCGGGACACCCCTAAACCTGTAAGAGTCCCAAAGTGCAGACAAGGGAAGAACTAAAGAGGAGCATCTATCAGAAAATTGTGCTTTTTCTCCCGCTTAAAAGCAAAAGGTATTTAAATAAACCTCAACTCGTTTTTTTGCATGAAAATCCCAAAACTGGTCAAGAGGCTCTGCCCATTTTGCAAAAAGCACACAGAGCACAAAGTAAGCCAGGTCAAGAAAAAGCAGGCATCTTCTCTTAGCTATGGCTCAAAAGTCCGTGCAAAACGAAGAGGAGCGGCTAGAGGACAAGGAGGTATGGGCAGGTATTCGAAGCCACCTATCACCAAATGGAAGCTTACCGGCAAAAAAACCTCAAAAAAAGTAGACCTTCGCTATGAATGCAAGGAATGCACAAAGTCCCACGCACGGGCCCATGGCTTTCGGGCAAAACGCGTCGAGATGAAGTAATTAATAGTTCTTTTCCTATGGCAGCATCAATTGTTAAGATTACTAGGGAGAGCAGTATCCCCCTCATCGGCTGCATCGCTTTTGGTATTATAGATAGGGGAACGAGCGTCCTCCAGGTTCGGGCATGGAGCGGGTGCAATATGAACTGCGCCTTCTGCTCTACTGATGGCGGCCCCTCTTCTAAATTTCACGCCACTACTTATATTGTTGACCTTGATTACCTCATCGAAGAAGTAGAGAAGGTGGTGGGATTCAAAGGGGAAGGAATCGAGATCAATATCGATTCTGTTGGTGAACCCAGCGGATATCCTGAAATCTTCTCGCTTATCTCTCAGGTAAAACTGATTCCTGGCGTTGCCAGGATCTCCATGCAGACAAATGGGACCCTTCTCACACCTGACCGGGTAACACGGTTCATTGCCGCTGGCCTTCATGAAGTCCACTTATCACTCCATTCCCTCCATGATGAAAAGGCAAAAATGCTCTTTGGCATGTCATCCTATCAGGTGAAGGTGCCCCTTGCTGCAATTGACCAGTTTCTTTCAAGGGGGGTGGAAATAAAGATCACCCCTGTATGGATACCAGGATCAAACGATGAAGATATTGAGGAACTCATCATGTTTGCCAAACAAAAGGGCATCGTCATTGCCATCCAGAAATATGAGGAATATAAGTTCTCCAGAAGAATGAAAGGGATAAAACAGCTCACGTATTGGAAGTTCTATAAGCAGCTTGAGGTATGGGAAAAGAAGTATGAGATGGCCCTGATATATAAGAAGATGAAAAACACGTACCTTCCAAGACCACGGCTGCCAAAACCTTTCGTGAAAGGGGACAAGATCAGAGCGGTCATCAAAGCACCCGGCTGGATCTTGGATCAGATGCTTGGCGTAGCCGATGGGAGATGCGTGAGTATTACTGGCTGCCAGGCGGGCATTGGTGAGAGTGTCCGGGTAAAGATTACTGAAGATGGCAACAACCTCTTCTATGGAACTGCCCTCTAGACTACTTGATCATCTAAATCCTTAAAAATTCTTAGGGGCTAAAAAAATAGGGGGATCATGGACCAGCAAACAAATGAAGTGACGATAACATATGAGACACTCTTTGAGCTTCTTCGACGAGAGAAGAATAGGGAAGAACTACAAGAACTCTCGGCATCGTTCTATGATGATGTCCATGTGTACCTCCAGGACAAGATTGCCATCCTCGAGCGTCCAGACACAGACCTTTTTGCATCGGAAGAGAAAGAACGGACGAGAAACCAGCTCAAAAACATCAAAAAAATACTCAAAGAATTGTATGAACGCAGGGAAAAAAAGATTATTGATATTGCGATCATTAAGTCACGCACCCAGACAAACCTCATTGACCTCTCAAAAGCGCTTCCAGAGGAAAAAGTATTGTATGATGATATCCTCTCAACCCTTGATCTCCACCGCACTAGAGTTATGCAGGTTTTTGAGAAAAGAAAGCCACCAACGCAAGACTTTGTTGACGCTGCAACACTTGTTTCTCCAGCCCAGCATTTTCCTGCTCATGATGTGGAATCCACCCAGGACAACGAAGAAGAGAAAGGACGAAGCACTCTTCAACAAGAAACACCGTCTCTAAAACCTTCACAAACAAAGAAGGTTCGCTTCCTCTCACCAACACCTGCTTTTCTTGATAAAGAATTAAAAACCCATGGGCCATTCTCTGAAGGGGATGAATCTTTGCTCCCAGATTATATTGTTGATGTTCTTGAGAAGAAGGGGAAGGTGGTAGCTGAAGAATGATGAGGGGGACGTGATTTGAACACGCGTAGGCACTAAGCCAACAGGGCCTAAACCTGTCCCGTTTGACCGCTCCGGCACCCCCTCAGGGTTGCTTGGTGAGAAGGGGACAGGGATTTAAAAAGGTTGTTGAAGAAATAACAAAAACTCGGATTGCTCTCACCCAACAGCCAAAAATTATATGAATGCTGAGCATATTGGCAGGGAATGATCCGAGCGCTTTTTTCTGACATTGACAATACTATCATCCATAGCTCATCTGTGAAAAAAGCGCTCCATCTCCAAGATGATGGGAGAGTAATCTCCCGCCGGTCGATCTCATTGCTCTACCAGATCGGACGGCATATACCTGTCATCCTCATCACTGGCCGACGAATGAAAAGCTATGAAAGGATCATGCGATTCATCCCCCACGGGTATGCGGTGCTGGAGCATGGATGCGTCATCCTACAGGGCAAACATGTTGATCCTCATTATGCCCATCAATTTCGAGAATATGTCGGGAGACACCCTGACCAAAGGGAGGGGTATCTTTGGGAATATGAGACTATGCTCAAGCAGCAAGGATTCCTCACAGACTCTGAGGGGAGGATAGCAACGTTTAGGGTGGATCCGGCACAACAGCACCATCCACCATTCCCCCCTGACCATTTACTCAACAGGGACCATCCCCACCACATAAAAACTGTGATTAATCTCAATTTCATCGACTTCATGCCACCGATGGGAGGAAAAGAAAACGCGATCCATTACCTGCTCCAAATATTCCACTGCAACTGGAATGATGTGGCCTGTTTTGGTGATGACCACAATGATGCTGAGATGTTGTCGAAAGCAGGATATGCCTTCACTCATGACGGGGCACGGGAAGAGATTAAGAGGCTCGTTGAGAGAAAGAAAGGATATATCTCCCCTCATGCAGGCCATGACGGTGCAGCTGATGTCTTTTCACGGATACTGGGGATGGTCGATGAAACCCATTGACTGGTATATCCCCCCAGTGCAAGAGGTTGCAGAAAATATAAGAGATAAAATAAGAGAAAAAAAAAAGGAGGATAAAAGAGAGAATATCATCCATAAAAATCCTTTCATTGTTGCTGTGACGGGCCAGGGAGCAGGGGGAAAATCATGTTTTTGCATCCTGCTCAAGAGATGTCTTCCCCATGCAACACTCCTCAATCTGGATGGGTATTATTATCCTGACGAAGAGAGACATCCAAAACAAATGACTGGGGCGCACCCTGACTCATTTGACAAAGAGGGGATTAGGGAGGCACTGCATCTGCTTGGGTCAGGCAAGAGAGTTCTTGTGCCACAAGAAAATGGGAAAAGAATTACTGTTACGCCATCCTCCCTCATCATCGTTGACGGGCTGTGTGCGCTGCTTTTCCCTGAATGGAAAAAGGTGTATGATTATACGATTTTCATTGACTGCCCTGCAGCAATCATCCGAAAAAGAAAACTTTGCACCCACCCAACAAAAGAAGAACTGGCACTTTGCGACCTTCGCATCAAGCAATTCGAAGAGTTTGTTGCCCCTCAACAACAAGATTGCGACATCATTATATCCCTTAACCTCCCCCTCACCGATCAGTAATGTCCACCCCGGCAACTGTCACTGTAAAATCACTGGGGATTATCTTTCTTATCTCTTTGATCTTTTTATCAATCATTGCCTGGTCCTTGTGGCCGGCATGCCCTGCCAGAACAAGCATGTTGTTTGCATCCCTCCACTTTTTCATTTTGACACAGATATTCGCAAGAACAATATAGAGCTCTGGGTCTCTTGTCTGTTTGATTCCCTCTTTTATACAGAGGAGGGCATTGTCCTGATCACCCCTTGCAGCATATAGTGCAGAGAGATTCTGATAGACAGCGGGAGTTTTTGGATACTCTGCCTTTGCCTGTCCTAGCACTTTTGCTGCTTCATCAAACTTTTTTGTCACCGTCAGGGCAGCACCAAGGTTGATGAGGACATCCCCTGCCACATCCTTACCAGAGAATGATGTTGGAGCTTTGATAGCCCTTGCCTGCTCAAAAACAATGATTGCCTCGGCATTTCTCTGTGACCGCATCAGCACAACCCCAAGATTAAGGAGTATTTCTGTATACATCGGCGCTGCTTCTTTTGCCTTTGTAAAAGTGGAAATTGCCTCTTCTAGCTTTCCTTGCTCTACGAGCTTTAGTCCTTCCTGATAAAGCGTTTTTGCATCCATTTGGTCACCTCACGGTATCAGCTCATTCATCGTGTCTTTTCTCTCTAGAGCGATAAACTGGCCTGCGAGGCTTGGCTCATTTAATAAGATATATATCTTGTGAATGTTTTCTCTTGCCTGTTGCTGCTGCTCTTCTGGCAGGAGGCCAGACTGATATGATTCAAGAAACTGGCTTAGGGAATCATTGACCATCCCCTTCTCAAACAATTTTTTTGCATATTTAGCCCTGGTAATCTCAAGGTTTCTCCTGATCTCAACATTTGAAGGATAATATATCAGGGATTCATTGAACAAGATTAGCGCGATCTCTTCGTTATTGCTTCTTGCGGCTGTCTTTCCAAGCTCATTGAGCAGCCTTGACATCTCAAATCTGGTTGCCGGATTAAAAGGATCTTCCTCAATGCTCGCCTCAAACAGCGAAAGGGCATTATCATATTCGCCAACAGCCTCTGCATTTGCAGCATTTTTTGCCTTTCTTATGGCAAAATTCCCGCGGATAAAATTGGGGAAGAGAAAACCAGGAGACTCATTTCCCCGAGCAACTTCCTTACTGAGAATGACATAATACGTTAGGTTTGTGCGCGAGAAACCATTCCTTTCCAGTCTTGATGAAAACTTTTGCCCCCTGGCCGTGTGATAATCAGTCATAAAAAAAACGACATGGACAGAGGTGTCCTTTGCATACCCAATAAGCTGGTCTAAAAAGATGTCTTCATAGCCCTCTGAGACTGTAGCATCAAATCCGATCACTGGATAGGTATCCTTGTTTTCATAGGTGATATCTTTGAATGCTGAGAACATCACCTGATCTGATGAGAAGTAATATGAAACAGGCACGATTGATGACTCGCCGAGGGATTTTATCGAGAACAGGGCATAGGGCCTTGTTTGCCTACTGAAAAAAGCGTCCAGCTCCCCGTTATGAGAACCCCATTCTTCCAGATTCCTTCTCGTCAATGCTACGTCGGCAACAACGAGCCCTGCTGCGATGATGATAAAGATGATGAGGAATAAAGACTGTCTTTTCACCAGAGCCAGAAGGTCCCTGAGTCCAGCAATGGAGAGCACTGCAACAAAAGCGATGATATGGATGACATAGCGCAGCTGCTGATTAGAAAACAGGATGGTTGCCAGGAGGAGAGAAGAAAAAATGTATATATATAATGCAGGGAACAGTGCCCGCGGATCATTCTCTTTTTTCTTCTTGATGAAGAGCGGCAGGAAGATCAGCAAGAAAACCCCCCTTGTCTCAATGATGACCTGACGGAAAAAATAAAAAAACCAGGTGATTGACGATGCCCGACCGTATCTGGTTAATGCCTCATAAGATATCCTTTGGATCATCCCCATCTTCAACAAGGAAAAATTAAGCCATGGAAGGATTAATAGAAAGGAAAAAAAGAATATGACAACGGATGATCTGAGGACATTATAAAATGCTGAACCTTTACCGAGCAGCGTCGTTGAATTCTTGGATTGCGCCTGATTGTATAATATATAGACGAGGTAGAATGCAAAAAAACCCCCCATATAGATCATGCTCTGGTATTTCATGAGCGTTGCTAGCGTGAGAGAAAAAACAGAGCCTGCATACCGCAAAAAACCTTCAGTGAAAAAAAAGAAATAAAAAAAACACACCGTGAACAAAGACAACGGAACATCAAGATACGAAAGACCAGAAAACTCAAACACAGAAGGAAACAACAAAAAAAGAACAACAACAAAAAAAGAATCCCTCGCAGAAAAAAACTTCAGAGAAAAGAAAAACAAAAAAAGAGAACCCAAAAAAACCAAAAAAACAGTCGAGAGCCTCGCTACCAACACAGAAGCGCCAAACAACAAAAAAAACAACCCCTGAAGAACAGCATGACCGGGAGGATCATAAACAGAGTACCATAGGGTTGAATAGAGCTTTTCTGAATAATCCTGCAAAAATGACTGGAAAATGCCCCCCTGGCCATGGCGAACCGAATCATAATAATTCTTCATGATGAGCCCCTGCATTGCATGGCGGCCCTCATCACCAACAAAATCCGAGGGGATCAAAAAGTGCATAAGAAGGAAATATACCAGCAAAAAGAGGATGGTTATGAGGAGATAGACTGACCCCGGCTTCCTTTTCTCCCGACCACCCATGTTCCTTCTTACCCCCTGTAATTTTTATAGCTTTCGGCTCAATGAAAAACGCCCATCACCCTTGAGTAAAACTCCAGCTTTTCCCGGGCATCAGCATACAGAAATGCATAAAAAAAGCCAATGGTCAGAACTGCTATTGGGATTGCGAGATAATTTTGCCCACGAAAAAAGAAGATGGGGGGAAACAAAAAGAACACCATCACTGTTATGAGAGCTTTTAGGTTATCATTGAAGATTCGCTGTGAAAAGAAAAAAAGCAACACTCCTCCTACCACCACAAAAAGATACGTCAAGAGACGGGCGGTGAACACTGATTCGCCAAATAGGAGAAACAAGAATCCCTGCAAAAAAGCATGCCCAGGAGGGTCATAGAGCGCATACCAAGAGATTGAATTGGTCCAGGTAGAAAAATCCTTCAAAAATCCCCCATAGGAAACCAGATCCCCATGGATAAACGAATTGATATACCTCGCACAGAACTGACCTTGCACAGCGTGCCTTGCCTCATCACCAATAAAATCAATCCTGAAGAGATTATATTCTGCAATGATAAACACAAGCAAGAAAATGACCAGAAAGAAGAGCGCATGACGTTGTTTCATCCGACAACCTGGAGCTGCTGCTCATACCCTAAAACCACCTGAAGATCCCCCCCTGAAAGGGCGCCGGACTTGATCGCAGCGTCAAAATATGGCTTTGCACCTTCCATATCACCTTTGTCAGCGAGGCTTCTTCCGACAAATACCATCGCTATCGCCTGATCCTCCCTGTAGTCTTTGCTCACTGGAACGAGCAAGAGCGCTGAAGTGTATGCTTTCAGGGCATCAGCGTACTGGCCTTGCATGGCCAGTCTTTTCCCAGCAGATGCATAGAAGGCAGCGAGCGATCCCCTGATTGCGCGATCATATGGATCGATTCCGTTTGCTTTTTCCAGCCCTCTGAGCACCTCATTAAAGCGGCCTTCCTCATTGAGGATTCTTGCCCGCTCTGCCTCGTTTCTGGCCTCCACTCTTTTTTCCATATCAACAAAAAACGCTTCATCCTGCGGTTCCTTGTTTTTCTTCTCAATGATAGTGTAATGCTTCAATTCCCGCGCCAAGAATCCATCACCCATCAACTCTTTGATCATCATTTTTCCGCGCGCTGTCTTTGCGTCAGTCCTAAAAAATACCACAAACACAGAATTTTTTTTTGTGTATTCCATCAGATCATAGGCAAATAGGGCATCTTGCCCATCTATAATACTATCCTCCTTCATCCGTACCTGAAAAGCATCCAAGGAACCCTTCTGCTGCTTTTGGACAGTGAAGAGCACCTGATCTGACGAAAAATAGTAGGGAACATCAACTGGCGCTGAACCGAGCGATTTTGGCACGATAACCAGATAGGGCGGCGCTTGTTTGGCAAAATAATCATCCAGCTCAGGATCATGAGCCCCCCACACGTTCACATTTGCCTGCATCATCCCTATATCCACAATCATGAGGAACACCATCATACCAATGAACACGTAGGGCATCCATGATCGCTTTTTTGATATCGCACAAAGATCGCTGAGGCCCTTTACGCAGAGAATGGCTGCCAGGGGGAAGAGCTGGATCGCATAGCGCAGCTGCTGGTTAGAAAACAGGAATGAGGCTGCAATGAGGGTTGAAAAAATGTAGAAGTACATCGGTAAAAAAAGATGGCCATCCTTCCCCTTGAAGAGTGAAGGTTTTGTGAACAAGGGGATGAAGAGAAGCAAAAAGATTCCTCTTGTCTGAAAAAAAGCTTCACGAATGAAAAAGAAATACCATGATACACTCATTGCCCTCCCATATTTTGTCATTGCCTCGCTGGCTATACTACCTGCCAATCCCCCATCTATCAGGGACAGTTTTACCCAAGGAAGGATGAGCACCCCCGAGATGAGAAGGATTATTACCAACGGAGGGATATTCCTTGTGAATTGCGACTTTTTCAGCACCACCTTCTTTTCTGTTACCAATGGCTTTTCTGCGAAGAACAAATAGAGCCCATACACTACCACAAACACTGCCATATAGATCATGCTCTGGTATTTCATGAGCGTTGCTAGCGTGAGAGAAAAAACAGAGCCTGCATACCGCAAAAAACCTTCAGTGAAAAAAAAGAAATAAAAAAAACACACCGTGAACAAAGACAACGGAACATCAAGATACGAAAGACCAGAAAACTCAAACACAGAAGGAAACAACAAAAAAAGAACAACAACAAAAAAAGAATCCCTCGCAGAAAAAAACTTCAGAGAAAAGAAAAACAAAAAAAGAGAACCCAAAACAACCAAAAAAACAGTCGCGAGCCTTGCTACCAACACAGAAGCACCAAACAACAAAAAAAACAACCCCTGAAGAACAGCATGACCAGGAGGATCATACAAGGCATACCAGGAGCCTTCATAATTCACTTCTGAATACTTTTGCACGAAATCATGATACGATCCGGCCTTTCCTGCTGCCAGGTCATGGATATACTGCTTTATGATAAGCCCCTGCATCGCATGGCGGCCCTCATCACCAACAAAATCCGAGATGATCAATGCATTCTGGAGGAGAAAAAATGAGCACAAGAAGACTATCGTCAGGAGGAGGTATCTTTTCATGATCCCAGATACCCATAGAGGTATAAAAGCATTTGCGTCTGGAAGGCTTTGTAGAAAATCTCGCTACCGCGGGCGAGCATCAGCCTCGGTTCATTGATATTATTTCTTTGAGTGCGGGTCCCTCCCGACGTCCACCAAAAGCAAAGCTTTTTGGTCGCGAAAACTATATTTTCGCAGGTCCAACCCCTCCCACACACTTACACTTCACCTTTAAGAGAACCTCGGAAAATGATGCTCACCACAATTTTCTACAAAGCCCGTCTGGAAGAAGTTTTTTAAAGCCGTGGGATGTACCTCGTGGTTATGATGGAACTCTCTGTGGTCATCCCAGCGTATAATGAAGAGCAACGCATCTTGCCTACCGTAAAAAAGATCCATTCGCTCCTGTCAAAACAAAAGCATGATTTTGAGATCATAGTCGTCGATGATGGAAGCACTGACAGAACAAAGCAAGTTGTAGAGGAATTGGGGCTTGCCTTTACTAGAGTTGTGAGGCAGCCGGGCAATACAGGGAAGGGCGCAGCAGTGCAGCGGGGAATAATGGAGTCAGTCAAGGAATGGATCCTTTTTTCTGACGCTGACCTCTCAACACCAATCGAGGAACTTGGCAAATTTCTTTCGCTCACCAAAGAGGCAGATATCATCATTGGATCCCGCAACCTCAAAGGGAGCAAAATCCAGGTCAAGCAGCCCTTCCTTCGAAGCAGCCTTGGAAAGGCCTTCCCAAAGATTGTCTCGCTCATCCTCACAATGCCCATCAAGGACACCCAATGCGGGTTCAAGCTCTTCCATAAGCGAACAAAACACTTGTTTTCTCCTCTACTCACAAAAGGGTACGCATTTGATGTGGAAGTACTGTATAAAGCCATGCTTAGCGGATATCGAATCAAGGAAGTGCCGGTCATCTGGCGAAATGACGGCCGCAGCAAAGTATCTCCCCTAAGAGACTCCCTTCGCATGCTGCGGGATATCATAAGGATCAAACTTCGTGTTAAAAAGGACAATTCGTGTTAAAAAGGAAAACGTGTGACTATACAGCTTTGTAGAACATCTCGCTTCCCTGACACCTGGGCGGGGTATTGGTTATTGGTGAGCCGAGATTTGCTGTTCCTGTTTGCTTGACCCCCAAATAGATTGATTGGGCATTTCAGAGAACCTCGGAAGATGATGCTCACCACCAGTTTCTACATACCCTGACTATACCAAACTTTTTTTAATTGGGCATCTTTCATTGCCTCCATGAAAGCACATGCCATTGCGGGATGCTTACTCTTTATCTTCTTCCTGCAGGCATTTCTTTCCCTTCCCACCCAGTCCATGACAATGGATGAGATCAACCATTTCTCTGCAGGCTACAGCTATTGGAAAACGAATGATTTCCGGCTCAACCCTGAACATCCCCCCCTCATCAAGCTTATCTCAGCCCTCCCTTTGCTCCCCCTCCCCCTTCATAGCCAATTTTATGGGCAACGATGGGAAGCAGCGCAAAAATATTCGTATGAACTCTCTACGAATACCACCAACCAATACGCATGGATCCACCAGTTCTATTTTGTAGATAATGATGCTTATCGGGAGAAAATACTCTCTCTTTCGCGCATCCCCATGGTCCTGCTCGGAGTGCTGCTGGGCTTTATTATCTACCTTTTCGCGCGGGACCTTTACGGAAGTAAGGCAGCATTGCTTTCTTTGACACTGTATGCGTTTTCTCCAAATTTTCTTGCCCATACACGGTATGTAACAACAGATGTGGGGGTTGCCTGCTTCTCCTTACTTGCCATATGGAGGTTCTATCATTATGTGAAAAACCCCACCCTCAAAGAACAACTCTTTACTGGGGCCGGCCTTGGGCTTGCCCTTGCATCAAAATTCACTGCAGTCTATCTCTTGCCAATCATGGGCGCAGTTGTCTTTCTCCAGCCCCATACAAAACGCAACTATAAAACCTTATTCAAACAACTCATGATTATCCTTTGCATGGCAGCACTTGTCCTCACCTTGTCCTATGGCATAATAAACATTGGCAGATATTTTGAAGGGCTCTCATTTGTGATTACCCACTCATCAGAAGGGCATCCTGCATACCTCCTCGGACAGCATTCCTCCCAAGGATGGTGGTATTACTTCATCATCGCATTTTTTGTGAAAACGCCGATTCCGACAATACTCATCTTTCTCCTGAGCATTATCATCGCAGCCCGAATGAAAAATACGGCCTGGAAAGAGGAGATTTTCCTGATCATACCAATGGCAGTCTTCCTTGGCAGCTTCCTCATCTCGCATCTCAACATCGGGATTCGCCACATTTTTCCATTCTATGCATTCATGTTCGTTTATGCCGGCAAAGCAGTCTTCTTTAATCATCGCCTTCGCACGATTGCACTGAGCGTTCTGCTCGCCTGGCTCATCAGCGGCACGGTAATGATCTCTCCTCACTACCTCTCCTATTTCAATATACTTGGCGGCGGACCTGCCAGAGGGTCAGAGATTCTTATCGATTCGAATATTGATTGGGGCCAAGATATTGGAAGAATCCCTCAATGGGCGAAGACACGTGGCATCGAAAAGGTGAATCTTGCCTTATTCGGATCCGACAAGAGCGCTTATGAACAATTGTCATTTGAGGAACTTGGATGCTACCCAAAAAACGGCATTGCGGTCATATCCATCTCCAAACTCCGGGGCATCTATGAAGATGAGATCGGATGCTACACCTGGCTTGAAGGCTATCCCCTGCTAGATAGGATCGGATACTCCATTAATGTGTTTAATATAACCAATGTAACAGTTGATGAACATCAGCAGCTATGCGAGACATACTGCCCAGGCATATGCGAATCAAAAAAACTAATTTATTTTGGCAGTTATTATAAGGAAAAATGCATCTGTGACTGCAGAAAACCATTGAGGATTCAAGAATGAAGCTTACCGACAAACACCTCCTTCTCCTGATCCTGCTGCTTGGAGGAGCCCTTCGGATATGGCACCTTCCCATAGCACCATCAGGGCTCAACCTTGATGAAGCGAGCATTGGGTACAACGCTTATGCGATTGGGTCAGAAGGCATTGATGAACAGGGGAGCCATTTCCCCTTGCTCTTTAAAGCCTTTGGGGAATACAAGAACCCAGTGTTCATTTATTCATTGGTCCCTTTTGTCAAACTCTTCGGTCTATCTGTCGGCGTGATCAGGTTTGTTGCTGCCCTGTATGGCATTGGAACAATCCTTTTACTTTTTCTCATCGGTTCCCGGCTCTTCTCAAAAAAGGCAGGGCTTCTTGCCAGCTTTTTTCTTGCGATCTCCCCCTGGCACCTCCTCTTTTCCCGGATGAGCCTTGAAGTGATCACACTGCCCTTCTTCTTTCTCCTTGGATTCTACTTCCTGCTTGGGAAAACAAAAAAAGATTATGTACTGAGCGGAGTATTTTTTGGCATCAGCCTTTATACCTATGCTGCTGCAAAACTGTTTGTGCCATTGTTCTTCTTCTGCTATATCCTCATTCACAAAAAAGAGATGCTCACGAACACCTTCATCAGGATGCACTGGAAATCTGCACTCATCTTGCTTCTGATTGCCCTTCCCATTTATTACCTCTCTTTTTTTGGCCATGGCAATGAGCGGTTCATGCAGGTTTCTGCCATTTCAGCCGACCACCCAGGAACCACCATCACGAGCAACTACCTCTCCTACTATTCCCCCAGGTTCCTTTTCTTCCAGGGAGATTCCAATGTGAGAAACAGCGTTCCTGGGTATGGACAGTTCCTCCCAGTCATGGCGGTATTGTTCCTTCTCGGAATATATTGGATGGCAAATACCCTTGGGGATAAACGAACACAACTTCTCCTCTGTTGGCTTTTGCTCTATCCTCTTCCTGCAGCGCTCACCAGCGGACCGATGCCAAATGCCCTTCGAGGGCTGACACATGTTGGGGTCTTTTCACTCATCATGGCCCAAGGGACAATCTCTTTTTTTACAGCAGAAAAAATACGGGCATCACGACCACTCATGGTGATTCTAGGCATATTGGTCATTGCCATCGTCTGGCAGGCTGCCCTTTTTGGGCAAGACTATTTTCAGGATTACCCCTCACAAGTTGCCCACAAGCAGCAATACGGCCTCACAGACGCGATCATGTATGCAGAATCAATCCAAACAAACCAGACGATCTTCATTAGCAATGAAATCAAACAAGCTTATATCTACGTGCTCTTTGAGAGGAAAACTCCTGCATCACACTACCTTGCAGACGGGCTGAAAGGTATAGCCTTTTGTGATATAGAAAATTGCTCTACAACAAATGCAATCTATATTGTCATCCCAACAGAGATTGCCCAATACCAGCCAGAGCACGTCATCTACAACCCTGCAGGCATCCCCGCCTACAAGATATACACAACAGAAGGACTCGAGCAGCAGAAAGGAGAAGCATTGTGCAAGAAAGAATGCACCATTGGGTGCGAAACGAAAGGCGCATCATATGCAAAAAGCTCTTTTACAACCAGCTGCTCTTGCACCTGCAAAGCATAGAACTTATTTCCCAGGCTTTTTCCAGCCAAAAGACTTTTTCTTTGCTGTCTTGCCATATCCACACGAAGCGCATTCTTTCTTCTTCATGTGATAAGAGACCTTGCCACATCGCCTACAGGCAATATGCAGCTTTTTACCAGTCCGCCTTCCCTGGGTGGGTGTTCCTTTTGTCATCTTACTCTGGAGAAATAATAATGATGGTATCGCCCCTGACAAAGACGGTATTGAGCTTCCTTTTCAACTCCCCATTCACCCGCTCTTCTGCCTCATGCAGCACGATGTTTACGTGGATGTCAAAAGCATAGAGCTTTCCGATCAATTGAGTGCCGTTCTTCAACTCAAGAATGACACGCTTATTTCGTGCAGCATTCAATGCATCTAATGGTCTTGAAGCAGTTTCCATAAACCTAACCCCCGAGGTAATGATTAAAGAAGGTGTGGGTGAGTATTTAAAGGTATTGGTTTGAACGAAAGTTGTGTTATCCAGAAACTATTTCCATCTTGAAATTTTTTCTGAAAAAGTACAAGGGAACAAAAGCTACCTATGATATAGTTACTGTTGGTTACTATTTTGCGAACAATAAGCTTTTTAAACACTTCCGGATTCCTGCATCCTATGGCAATAGCAAGCGATGTGCGAAAGAGAAAAAAATCCGGCGGGACGATCAAGCCTGCCAGAAAGAAAAGAAAAGTGCAATTGGCACGACGACCAACACTCACAAAGATCGGCGAAAAAAACATCAGCACCCACAAGATTCTCGGAGCACAAACAAAGATTCGGCTTCTTACCATCGATAAGGTGAACATTGTCGATCCCAAGACAAAGAAAGCGACTGTCGGGGTCATCAAAGCAGTTCTGGAGAACCCTGCAAACAGAAACTTTATCAGGCGAAACATCATCACAAAAGGAGCAGTTGTTGATACTGACAAGGGAAAAGTCAAGATCACCTCCAGACCAGGCCAGGAAGGGGCACTGAACGGCGTATTGATCTAAGGGATTTTTAGCACTTTGAATCATTATTTCTTTTTCTCTATAAGTTTAAATATTGTTTTGAATTCCTCTTTTCAACATCATTTGGGGGCCACTATGGGAAAACATGAGATTACCGATATAACAATTGAAGATATTCCTTGCATGCAATTACAGAATTTGGAGACAGGAGCGATATATGCAGTCTCACCTTACGGCCTATCCCTTGAAAGACTCCAGTTCCCCTTCGAAGACATTGGCCTTCGTGATGTTGTCTATGGCCATGCAGACTGGGCAGAACATCGAAGAAATGTGGGTCTTGCAGAAGAGGGGGAAACAGCACTCTCATTACTGCAAGAAAAAGGGACAGGAGCTGGAGGAACACTCATCTTCCCGGCAAACAGGGTGCATGGAGGAAAGATCAAAGTAGTTGGTCCAAACGGTGAGGTGTATGGAAACTATGATGTTGGGACAAACCATGAAGCATCAGGATCATTGCTCCATGGCAATACACCAAAAAGCTTCTTTGACTTTGAGATTAATGAAGCATATGGCTTTGTTAAGGGAAGTATCCCCCTGAGTGAGACACTGTCTGGTTTTCCGGCTGGGGTTCATGCATTCGTTCATCATTCATTCTCAATTCATGGTCAAGGATTCCGACGAGGCTATAGCATCACGAATAACTCGGACAACAACATCCCAATAGCCCTTGGGAACCATGACTCTTTTCGCATCGGAGACTCTATTGAAGACATGGTGCTGGAAACTGCTGCAGATGGCGTTCTCGAGACAGATGATCAGAATAACCCTACCGGACGAGTCATACCGATCGATGAACATCCTCTCTTTCGGGATGGATATCGGGGTTATCGGACAATTGTGCCACTCAGGGAATTGAGCCTTGATAATACCTTCACTTTCCCAAATCATGAATTTCCGGAAGTAAAAGTGTATAACCCCTCTGAAGGGTATGGTGTTAGCATCTCCGTCTCCCCTGCACAAGGCATGATTACTGTCTGGACGAATGATCCTGCAAGCTTCCCTGCGAATGATCGAAGAAAATTCATCGCCGTCGAACCATTGACCGCTCATGGGGCAACATTGAGCCTTCCGGCGGAGCGAGCACTCAGAGATATTGATCCCAGATTAGCGCAAGTACTGCTCCCTCGAGGAAAAGCTATGCATTATGAGTTCCTCATCAAGCCGTATCTCATCGCTTCATGATTTTTTAATAAAAAAACAGCAATGATCCTGCTGAAAAGGCTCAAGAGTGACCTTATCTAGAATCTCCACATGAGGTTTTAGCTCACGCTCGACCTGGTCAAACACTTTTTTTGGCTGCTTGGAGACATCAATGCTTCTTGCTTTGACCATAAGCATGCCAAGGCTGCCCTTCTTGAGAAGAGCGACATTTTTCAGGAAAATGGTGACCTGATGACGCTGAGCAACATCCTGGTACAAAAAATCTGGCTGAAGAATCCGCCATCGGTAGCTGTCAGGGTCTGAAGCGTCAGCGAGGATGACACTGATATTGTTCCTCTTCTCTGCCATCAGGATAAGATCACGGCAGACCCTTGGCGCAAACTCCACAGCAAAGATGAAAGAATCAGGAAACATATCTGAAACATGGCTAACTGTTGTTCCAGTGCTAGCTCCAAGATAGAGAAGGGAATCTGGATGAAAATCCACTTTCATGCCTTTCTTGATCGCTGCGAGGAGCTTGCTCTTAAACGGATTCCAAGACCGGTATTCCTTCCCGTCAATTGAGATGAGATCTTCATCATATACCTGCTGGCCGGGAACAAGATTCCTTGTGAAATACGAGCCGTTCTTTACCTGGATATTTTGCATTTTGCGATAACCTGCTTGTATAACGATTCACCAATTGGCTTACCTTTGAAATAATCCACCCGCGCGGCTATTGCTATCTTATCAGCAAGCATCCTAGCGATCTTGCCCCTCTCTTTTTGGGAAGCTTTTTGGATGAGAGGATGGTTGAACAAGAAGCCGTATTTTGGCGACTTATTCCTCTTGTTTTTCAGATGGCGGAATAATGCCTTTTCTGCCCCGAGGAGCTGGATCGTCGATGCGGGAAGCTCCATGAAATTCTTCAACGAACCTGCCTGCTTCATCATCCGCGCAATGATATCAGGAGGTGAGAGGGCGCAAAGGTTTGGAAAATTGTTTTTCATGCTCTTCTCCAGGAACGCTTGCTGGCTATTTTTTGATGATTGGATATCCCTTATCTGCTTTGCCAGCTCGATCACCTTCTCTTCCATCTCAGGCAGAAGGGCCCGCCCCATGGAATTGGCCTGTTTTTTGAGCTCTTTTTTTATGATGAGCTCGACCATCTTCTCTTGGTCTACCAGAGCTATTATCCCTTCAGGGTTTTGAAGTCCGTACCATTCGGTGAGCCTTCTGATGAGGATACCCTGCACTTTTTCCATATCCTCTATTGCAGCCATGCACTGCATGAGCCAGATATCATCAGTGATTGCCTCCTTGACGGCCTGTTTTGAGAGATCAAGATTCCGGTCATGGAATAACGCCTGGTGCTTTTTGTCTTGAAACAACGATTCTATCGAAAGAAACATTTTTGGGGATGGACTATCAAGATGCTTGTACTTTTTGCCAAGCCTTGCAAGAGATAGTTTCCTGCTGCTGATATCTTTTACCGAATGAAACATCTCTTGGTCGATGACCTTGAGGTTGTCAGAAACTACAAACGCTCCAATGACATTCACATAAAGGTATTTTGGCATTATGCTCACAGAATAATGAGCAGTTTATAAATTTTCGGTGATATCGGCTCTGTAGACAAGTCTCGCTTCGCTCGACACGCATATGCCCTGGTTACAGGGTTCCGGGCACAACTGCGACGCACTCGCTTCATTCTCGATGGAGTTTCGCAGAAAGGCACTTATTTTCTACAGAGCTGGTGATATCGACATATATTTAAATTCTGCACCGCCCCCTTTTTATCATGAAGATATACAAAGAAATTGCACAGGGCATAGCCCCGCTCTTTAGAGCGCAATTTCTTGTTCAACGAAATCTTTTAGATTTCGTGAACTGAAAGTCCATTCGGATTTTCATGTTCCAAAAAGGCCGTCTATAAAAGTGAGGTGCTGTAAAGCCACGGGCTTTAGCCCGGGGGTCATCACCGAACGAGGGCTTTTTGTTACCTTAGCCACAAAGAACCTGGGACCAAAAAAAAGAGTTTGAGGAGTCGCTGAGGAATGATCAACTGCTCAAAGAGCACCACTTTGTGATCTCTGAAAAACGCCATAACGAAAAAGAGATCATCATGAGCTGTGATGCGGCAATCTTTGATGTGAGCCACCCTTCCACAAAAATAGGCATAGAGCTGGGATGGGCGCATGCATACCGGGTTCCCATCATCCTCCTTCGAAGGCTTGGTGATGATGAAGAAGACATCCATTCCTCAAAGAGAAATTTATAGCCTATGATCACTTGTTATCAGGGATCAAGGAAGCCAGCAAGCTTATCGAGAAAAAAGGGGAAAACAAATCAGAAATCCGCTGCTCAGCGCTAACCCCAACCTAAGGGCAGGGGTATGACGTGCCTCGCTTCTACACGCGGATTTCTGGTGTAGAATTGGGCACTCGCCCTAAAGGGCGGGGTATGACACCCAATTCAACAATCATAAACTATATAAACCTCCTCTCACACCTTTTTCTATGATACTGTTGCATTTCACATGCGGCTCACCAGAAGAAGCAACAAAGATTTCTCGCCATCTTCTCGAAAAAAAGCTCTGTGCTTGCTGCGTCTCATCCCCTGCACATTCCCAGTACTGGTGGAAGGGCTTGATTGAAGAGACAGAAGAGACAATTGTCCTTGCAAAAACGCTAGAGCACCTCAAACAGAGAGCAATTGACGAGATAACAGGCCACCATAGCTATGAAACACCCTGCATCATCACGATCCCTTGCGAGACTACCAAGGACTACAACGACTACCTCAGAGGTGAACTGGATGCTGACAAACATCGTCAACGATGAAATACAAAGACAGTTCTGCATAAACTGCCATGGCAGCCTTGATGCAGTAAAATTCACCGCAACAATACATGCGGGAAGACAATACCTTATTGCAGATTGCCCAACGTGCGGCTATGAAGCCCGGCTGAAAGATGATGAAATCCACGGCAAAGGGACAGAAAACAGCTTCAATGCCAAACGGATGAATGGTGATGGGAAAATCATGGCGCTTGATTCACCACTCCACACCATGCTTCATACAAAATAGTTCATCGAGTGCTTATTTTGCTTCCCTTAGCAGCCTGATGCTCAAGATACTGAGGAGCCAGACTGCAATACCAAAGCACACAAGAGAATAAATTGATATGCCCTTTACCTTTGGCTGCATGTTCACGGTCAATCCTGCAGTGAGGACCAGCGCTGCAATAATCACGCCAGATGATATCCTCATCGAACTCTGATCGAGCTTCTTTGTCAATTGATCCAAATCCTTGTGCTGCACTTCAGCAGTAAAATCCCCACGCTCGATCTTGTCTAGAACCCTTGGAAGCTGCCTTGGCATTCGAGAAAACATCCTCATCATATCAACCCCGACACGCTTCAGGCGCTTCTTCATCACTCTTGGAGAGAGTTGGAGGGACTTTAGATGCCGGGCATAGGGCTTTGCTTCCTTGAAAAAATTGAATTTGGGATCAAGCTCAACACATGCACCTTCAAGGGTCATCAAAGACTTTCCAAGCAGAACAAATTCTGCCGGAAGCCTGAGATGGTATTTCTTTGCGATAAGGATCAAACGCAGGAAAATCTCTGAAATATTCAGGTCAGCTAAAGAAACATTGTAAAACTCCCTGAGCTGTACCTTGAGATCATGAGTGAACTCTTCCACATTCACCTGGCTTCCGGCGAGATTTAATGACAGCAATCCTTCTGCGATATTCTCAACGTCCCCATCAATCACTGCGATGAAGAGATCAGCGAGTCTTGCCTGCATACCTTCCGTTAGCGAACCAATGATCCCAAAGTCGATGAATGCCAAATCCATATTGCGCTTGATAAGAATGTTTCCTGGATGGGGATCTGCATGGAAAAATCCGTCCTCAAAGATCATCTTCATGCCAGCCTTCACCAAACGCTGGGTGATGAGGGACTTATCGACTTTCTTTTTATCTATACGCAGCAGCTCTACCCCATCAATATACTCCATTACGACAATCCTTCTCGTGGTAAGCTCGCGATACACCCTTGGGATGATGATATGGGAAACATTCTTGAAATCTCCTGCGAAACGATCGATATTCCTTGCCTCGAGGACAAAATCCAGCTCATTCTTTGTATATGCCTCAAATTCCTGACAGATGCCTACTGGATCAATGAAGCTGGCGATCTCATGCTTTTCCAGCTTCTTTGCAATGAAATACATCAGATCTATGTCCGTTTCCATGATCCCCTGGATGCCTGGACGCTGAACCTTTACGACAACCTTTTCACCAGATTTGAGCGTTGCCCTGTGTACCTGGCTGATGGATGCTGCCGCTAAGGGAACCTTATCGAATGATGTAAAGAGGTCCTGGATGTCATGGCCCAGCTCATGTTTGATCGTGCTTTGCACGTCTGAAAAAGGGAAGGGAGCAACAGTATCCCGCAGTCTCCTGAATGCCTGGCAATAGCTCTCTGGAACAAGATCCGGCCGGATGCTCAGGAGCTGCCCTAGCTTTACAAATGAGCCGCCAAGCTCTTCGAATGCAGCTGTCAGCTGGTCTTCTGGACTCTTGATCTTCTGATGGAAATGCTTTGGATCAAGACGATTTTTCAGAGGAAGATAGGTATGCAGCTCTATTTGTTTTATCCACTGACCCCACCCATATTTCAGAAAGACGCTGAGGATCTGCTTGAGACGACCTAAATCCTTCACCCCTCTTTTTACGTGCATGACTGATGAATGAAGAAGGCGTTATTTAAAGGTTCCTTCATCCTTGAATAGTTGTTCCTTCCCAAGGCAGTCCAGCTAAGCACTTCTTAAGATTTTCTATATCTGGCCCCAAAATATTCACTATGAGGGAGGATTTCTGTGCAAACTCTGCTGCAATCGGATCAAAAGGAGCATTCATGCCAGGATCCCATGTATCCCCAACAATACCTCGAAGCTCTTCCCAGGACATCTCTTTTAACGGCTTTACGTCTGGATGGTCTCTTGGATTTTTATCATACACATACGGGACATTTGTGATATTGATAATGGTGTCAGCATCAAAACGCTTTGCCAGGACGAGTGCATCATAGTCAGTACTAAAGCCAGGCTTCCATCCTGAAGCGACAAGCACTTTTTCTCTGAACTGGATATTTGCGTGGGGATTCGTCATTACTTCTGGATGGGCGAAGTCCTTGAAGAGATACTTTACGAGCTCTGCATTTAGCCTTGTTGCGGCAATGCCGATCCAGTCAAGGTCTTCTTGAGAGGGATGAAATATTTCCTTTGCCGCCTGTTGGTACTTCCTGCATGTTGCTCCGCCACCAACAACAATGATGAAGCGCTCATCATCTTTCATGATAATGTCCCTCATTTGCTTTAGGAACTCAGTGTTGATGGCATCAGGGACAACCATCGACCCGCCAAGAGAGAGCACTTTCAACTTCCCACCCCAATTAATGAAACACCGATGATGATGAGAACAATGCCAATCCACTTCTTGGCATTCATCTTTTCCTTTAGTTCTCTCATCGAATAGAAGGCAACCATTATGTAGGAAATCGAGACAAGAGGATAGAGCACAGAGAGCTCCCCTCCCCTCAATGCGACGATAAACACAAGAGAAGAAGAAAAGAATAACAATGCGCCTTTTATGAGGTAGGGATTCTTAAAGATCCCATCAATGCTCAAGGAGAACTTTTCTGATCCTTTTTTGAACAATACCGAACCATAGCTGCCAAACAAGACAGCGATGATTGTCGTGATGATCGCCCATGATTCTGTCATGCTGGCGCCTCCTCTGTGCTGCCAAAGCCAATTGTTGTGACACCAATCAGGATGAGCAGGATGCCTGCCCATTTAAGCGTAGTGATTGTTTCATGAAAGTAATAGATAGACAGCAATGAAACCCATAGATAACTTGTCGCGATAACCGGGTACAGGACAGAGAGTTCTCCTTGTTTTAATGCAAGAACTAGCAAGAGGGCAGCTACCGCATATACCAAGAAGCCGAGCCATATCTGGTAATTTGTTATGATACTAAGAAAGGTGAATTGGAGCTTATTTGCCCCAAACTTCCATAATACCTGAGCTATCGAAGTAAACAAAGTGGTTATAATGATGAGAAGTATTGCTGCTGGCTTTGTTTGCATGATTCTGGAAAAGAATGAGGAGATTTAAAAAAGTATTGGTATGAATCAATCCTTCATCAGGATCTCAATCATTGCAGCAAATGCAGGCCTTGTGACGAGCACCCCGGCTGATACTCCAAAAATCGTCACCAACGCAAATCCTTTCAAGAGACCAGCACCAGCAAACAATAATGGCACCATCGCAACGACAGTCGTGAAATATGCAGCAAAAATGATGAAGAATGCGCGTTTGAGCTTGTCCTTCCAGCTCAACATCCTTGCAGTTCTCTGAGTAGTGCTCTCATCGGTGATCACCACCTGATCATCAACACCGGTACCAACAGCAACGATAATCCCTGCAACAGCTGCCAAGTCCAGGTTCCATCCAATAAAGGCTGCAAAACCCAGAAGGATAACAACCTCAGAGAGCATGGTGATAAAGATAGGAAAAGCGATCCTGAACCTTTTGTACCTCAACCAGATCACTAATGAAACCGTCAAGATTGAAGCCAACCCTGCAAAAAGAGCATAGAGGACAAAGCCTTCCCCCAGAAGCGGACTGATCGAGTCGATGCGGACAATTTCCAGTTTCACTGGCAAACTTCCCGTGATAAGAATCGTCTGCAACCTCTTCATGTTATTGAGGGTGTTTGCCATCGCATCATCCCTTGATATGCCAATACCACTTCCACTGATTGCAACATCGGTTGTCTCCTGCCCCTTCAGGTCAGCGCCAATCCGAAGCTCATCGACAGGCTCATCATCAAGATACAATGTCAGGCGCTGCTCCAAGAACTGCTCGCCATTTTCTGTTACGACCGGAATATCCCTTGTCACATCAGCATGATGCTTTGCAGCTTCAGCGCTCAATGCTATTGCAAACCTGAACCTGCAGGCAAAATTGCCATCAGAGCCAATCCCGCATCCCTGACGAACGTCAATGCCAGAACAGTCAGCGCTCCTGCACACATAGGTGATATCCCGATCCCCACCCCTAAAGACAGTCTCATTGCCAATCTTGGCTTCAAACTTTCCCTGCTTGGACAACAAGTCAGATACTTCCTCTTCTGTTGCCCCAGCAATCTCAACAATGATATATTGATTGCCGCCACCAAAAACATTTGGCCGATCCCTTGCCTCCCGGATCACGATATCAGACAAGCCATACACATTGAGGCGCTCTTCCATATTCGCGATGAGGGTGTCCATGTCATCAGCATTCAGTTCGGTTTCCGGTTTTAATAGAACTCTTGTTCCTCCCTGAAGATCTAGCCCCTTCTTGATGTTTGTTGAAGGGGCAGGATAGACGCCAAGACCAATATCTTTTACACCCATCGGCGTCTTGATAACCTTGAACTGAGTCCTTGTCTCATTCTCAGTCACATTCACTAGGAGGGTTGTCCCATTGATGGTAACATTCCTCTCTTTTACCACCGGAACGATGATCTCTTCTGTCTCATTCGACAGGGTCTCATTGTAGCTTTCCCCCACAAACAGCGTATAGGTATTCCTATTGGTTCTTATAGAGAGGGTCTGATTGACCGACAAGTCGCTCAATGCAGCATAGTACTCTTCGAGAGATTTTATTTTCTTATTGTCAATCGCAGTGATGATCTCCCTTGACATGGGACGCTCTGTTGGCTTTGCACTCTCCATCCCTGCAAGGCTGGCAGACGAGTTCTTCTCTACTGTCCTTACTGCCACTCCTTCATGAAAAGGATTTGGAGCAATAGCTACTACTGACATCAACAAGAAGAGTATGAGCAAGATTACTCTTGGATGGGTGAGGATCTTTTTTAGTTCTCTCATGATCGTTTCTCCATAAACCAACGAATAATGCCGGCGTTTTGGATCCAGGTGTATAGGATATCCACAAACAGACCAATAATAAGGATAAACATTATCTGCCTGAGCACATCAGACTGCACGATGAAATAGGTAACTGATACTGCCGCTAATGTAGTGAGGGTCATGGTCATCCCCGTTGTCATTGCGCCATAGACCCGATCTAATACCTTTCCCTCCTTGTTCTTGAGGACTCTTGTAGAAAGGAGGATATCAGTATCAACTGAGTATCCAATGAGCATGAGAAAACCAGCGATCCCTGCTGTAGACAACCTCACACCCAGCAAATTGATAATCGCAAGGGTGACAATGATATCAGAAAAAGCACAGAGAATCACGGCAAAGCTTGGCATTGAGACAGTGATATAGATATAGAGAAGATAGAGGAATAGCGCCAGGGAAAGAACAAGGGATATCTTTGAGCCAGTATTGCCAGAGAGCCCTATAATGATAAATGTGAGGATGGCCGCAATAACCTTTGGTTTTGTCACTTCACAAAAATACAAGAAGACCACAAGGCCCATCAGGAGGAACGCGATGATAATTGCCTTAAATGTTTGCTGGAAAAAGCTTTGTCCAATTGCCGATCCTACCACCTCAACAGAGTAATCACCCTCTTTCACATGAAAGAGCTGCTCTACTTCCCTTTGCAATGCATCCGTATCCACACCTGAAGCGGAGATGGTCAATGCAAAAGGCGACCCTGCCCGAAGCAGCTTCCTTACCGATATGTCCGCACCAGGCATCTGCCTGAGCAGATCATCTTTTACTTCCTGAACATTTACATCTTCACTAATTGGTACCGTGATCGAAATACCCCCACGCAGGGATACATCCTTGTACATGAAATCACCCGTCTGCCTGTATTGCAGAGCAATCTGGGCAATTGCAAGCAAGAGAATGATGAACGTGATCATAAGAAGGAGCTTATATTTCTGTTCATAGAATGCCTTGAATGAAAAAGAGGAGTTTGTTTCTTGGACAGAAGGCAATTTTTTTGTTTGGATGCGGGAAGCGGGTTGTTTCTCTTGTGTTAGAGGCTTTTTTGCTTCTGGTTTCGCTTCCTTTTGCACCACTGGCTGGCCTTTTACAGCTTTTACAAGAATTTCTGGCTCTTTTTGCACATCCTCTTCAACAATCACATCTTCAGCAATATCTTCAGCAGAAAATTCCTCGTCAATCGACTCGATTTGCTCTTCTGCATCCAGCTCTTCCTTCTTCGTTAGTTCTTCAGACATGCTAGCCATCAAGAATAGGTGTTCGTTTTTAAATATTGTGGAGCGACTTCTTTTTGATTGCTGCCTTGATGAGGCCATCAAACAAGGGAGCTGGGCGAAGCGGCCTGGACTTAAACTCTGGATGAGCCTGGGTTCCAACATGAAAGGTATTTGATGGCAATTCCATGAACTCCATGAGCTTTCTGTCTGGAGACCTGCCTGAGAATACAAGCCCATGGGACTCTAGCTTTTCGATAAACTCCGGATTGACCTCATAGCGATGGCGGTGGCGCTCTGAAATATTGTCCTTATCCCCATAAAGATGATAGACAAGGGTGCCCCTCTTGAGCTGCGCAGGATATGCGCCAAGACGCATGCTGCCCCCGTATTCCTTTTCCTTGAGCTTCTTTTCCTGCTCCGGCAGGATTGCGATAACAGGATAAGGGGTGTTCTTGTCAATCTCTGTCGTGCTTGCTTTTTTCATCCCGCACACGTTCCTTGCAAATTCAACAACAGCCAGTTGGAGACCATAACAGAGCCCGAGATACGGGATGTCATGCTCCCTTGCATATTGTATTGCCTTAATCTTTCCCTCAACGCCAGAACTCCCAAACCCTCCAGGGACAATAATTGCATCATATCCAGAAAGTTCATCCAGAGATTTTGGGTTCTTCTCAAATTTCTTGCTATCCAACCACCCTATCACCGGCCTTTTCCCATTATGCCATGACGCATGCTTTATTGATTCAATCACAGAAACATACGAGTCTTCCAGGGTAAAATCACCAATATCAAAATATTTTCCAACAATGCCAATCTTCACTACTTCTTTTGCTGTTGTTGCCTTCTTGATAAAACTTTCCCAAGCCCTGACCCTCCCTGGCTTATAGTTTAGTCCGAATTTTTTGAGGATGTTTTTGACCATGCTCTGCTGATCAAGAATCAAAGGGATTTTATAGACATTATCAACATCTGGGGCAGAATACACATCATCGAGTTTCACGTTGCAAAAGACAGAGAGCTTCTCCCTTCTTACCCTGTCAATTGGCTTTTCACCGCGGCCGATGATGATATCTGGCTGGATGCCAGAAGAATTCAGGAACCTGACAGAATGCTGTGCAGGCTTTGTCTTCATCTCACCAATATTTCCTGGAACCGGAAGATATGCCACATGGACAAACAGAACATTTCCCAGTTCCCGGCTCATCTCCCGAAGCGCTTCTAGGAAGAGGACTGACTGGTAATCCCCAACCGTCCCACCAACCTCAACGATCAAGAAATCAGCATTCGTCCGCTTGCCAACTTTCAGAATGCGGTTCCTTACCTCCATTGGGATGTGAGGGATGACCTCGACACATTTTCCATCATACTCAAGGTTTCGCTCCCTCTGGATCACTGCATAATATACCTGACCTGTTGTTATTGATTGATCCTTTAGCATGAGTTCATCCAAAAAACGCTCGTAGTGGCCAAGGTCCTGATCAGTCTCTCCGCCATCTTCAGTGACAAACACCTCGCCATGCTCTGTTGGACGCATCGTGCCAGCATCGATGTTTATGTAGGGATCAACCTTGATTCCTGCAACTTTGTACCCCTGGCTCTTGAGCAGCAAACCAATAGAGCTTGCCACGACGCCTTTACCCAAGCCAGAGAGCACACCACCTGTCACTACGATAATCTTTGTCTTTACCATAGAATATCCCCCGATTCACTTGTTTTATGATCTAGAAATTTTTGGTGCATTGCTGATGAGTGGAAAGGTTGTATATAAAGATTGCTGTAGTAAAAAATTGTTGAATATTTCTGAAGTTAGAAAAATGTTCTCAGAAACAGTTTCCTCTAATGGAGCAACAACAATAGTGGCAGGCGAAATGGTTTTGTGCCAAAACCTTGCCTTCAAGTATTCGGCATTCGCGCCACTAAAAATTGCGAAGTAATTTTTGTGCAATGAATGACCCAATCGGGGCAGAGCCCCGGGGTATCTCCTCAAAAACTTATAAAATGAGCGGCACTACGGGGCAGAGCCCCGGGGTATTTACCCAAATAGGAATAAACCTTTGGTTTATTTGCATTATTGTTGCCCGCTATTTAGAAGAACGCATGATACAAACCAGAAAAGACAGTAAACCCATCAAATGGGGGGATTGGGAGCATGTTGAAGATGAACAAGAAAAGATTTACCTTTTGGGTGATGAGCCAGAATGCAAGCTGCTTTTTCTTCACTTTTTTTTGCTTGAGCATGATCGTTGCCAGGCCCCAGAGCAAGAAGTTAACAAGAGGTCCAGCAAGGGCGATTATCGAAAGCTGGAGCGGACCTGCACTGCCCATATGAGAAACATATCCTGGCACAAAAAAGATGAAAGGAAAATTGACCAATTTTAGGATAAGGCCAAGGATGAGGAAATTATATGCTGCATGAAAGACAGCAATCTGTCCAAATGAGAGGGCAACGATCTTGTGGCCTATTTCATGGAGGACAATACCTGGCGCGATGACCAGACAAGCAAACCAGAATGCATGCCAATCAAACATTGGTTTTGAAACGAGGAGAGGGTCGATGTCCATATGCGCTTGCCTTCGGAACATATCCATAAAAATAAAGCCAAGGAATGCCGTCATCACGACAAGATCCACTACCTCTGGGAAGGAGAATGTAAATGGCATGGGGAGCTGCACATCTGGCTGTTTAAATTGTTTTCGGGATGAGCCCTAGTTTCGGAACAACAGAACAGGAGCGGATTATAGAAAAGCTTATAAAGGCATAATTATTAGCTATTGGAAAATAGTAACTTTTCCCTATCATACATACGGGATAACATTGGGGGGTATTACCATGGAATCAAATGCAGTAAAAATGGTTTTTGGACTCTTGGTAGTCATCGTTCTTGTCATCGGTGGCTATGCAGTCTATAAAATCGCTGGATCTGCCGATGCAGGATATAATGAACCTGTCGTGCTCTTGCCAACAACTACGAGTACCCAGGACCAGCAGCTCACACAACAGCTTCAAGACCAGCTCGACAAAGCTCAAGCAGATGCCCAAAAAAGAATGGACGAGCTTGACAAAAGAGCACAAGATCTCCAGAAGCAAGCACAGGACCTCGCTCAACAGCAGCAACAGATTGCTAATCAAAACACCCAGCAGAGCACACAAGAGGATCAGACCCAAACAAGCACCCAGACAGTCTATAATGACAAGACTTGCCCAGCACTTATCAGAAATGCAGATAATGCCGTCAACGACGCAGATGATGATATCACCAGCGCAGAACGAGACCTTCGGGATGAAGAAAGAAAACTAGACCAGATCACTGAAGATATCAACACTGTCCAGATGCAGCTCGCAGCCCTCAATGTCTCCTCACCAACCTATACCACAGACAGGGACTCACTCAATCGACAGCTCGACCGCCTCCAGAATGATGAGGACGACCAAGATAACAATGTCAATGATGAAGAAGACAACGTTGATGATGCAAAGCGAGCGAAGAAAGATGCTGAACTCATCCTCCGTGATATCAGAAGGCAGTGCTCTGGGCTTAGCAGCGCATATGACCTGAGCTCACTCACAAAGGCTACCTGCCCTGCAACAATCCGGGCAGCAGAAAACCTTGTCGATGACCTGAAAGAGGATGAGAATGACGCGGAAGATGATGTCTCTAAAGAAAAAGACGATCTCAACCAGCTGGAATCTGAACTGGCAACGCTGCAGGCACAGCTGTCCCAGACAACAGATTCCTTTGAGCGAAACCATCTCCTCGACCTGATCGATCGCAAACAGAACGATATCGATGACCAGGATGACGATGTCAATGATGAAGAAGACATCCTGGATGATGTCAGAAACGACCTAGACGATGCGGACAAATCTGAACGAGATATCAAGAGCAGATGCCGACAACTTGGGGTTTATTAAAGCCCTTTTTCCTTCTTTTTTTCTCTTTTTCTTAACGTAAATCTTAAATAACCGATCATGCTCCTTTTTCAAATGACCTCATTAATTGCCACGGCAGGTGAAGGCAAGGGGACATGGGCTTTATTGTATAAGCTCATCGCACAAGAGCCCTGGGACGCTATATATATAGTCACTACACCTTATGGCATGGAACATTTCTTGCCGGCAAAGGAGATACATTGCATCTGCATAGACTCAGTTCTTCCTATCCATCAGATAAAAAACACGATCAAAAAGGGGATATCTGGAAAAATCAATGATCTGGAGACTGCCCTTTGCCTCATCTCTGGCAATGGAAAAGACCACATGGCAGTGCTTGGCGCGATCGCTGAATTAGGATTGGGATATAGACTGGTGAGTATTGAGAACGAAAGAATGGTGGAAGTACAGGCAAATTTTATGTGCGATGGCTCAGGTACACTCTAAACCCCCCCTTCTTTGCTAACTCCTCAACATTTCCAAACACTTCTTTCATCTTTTGGGCAAGAACACTTCCCCCTTTGTTGTGCCTTGCCACTATCTGAAGGGTCCCGCCTACCTTCAGATAGTCTTTTGCCTCTTTAATCATTTCAAAACAGATGGCTCTTCCTGCTGCCATGGGGGGATTCAAGAGGATGGTATCATACGGCTTGGCAGTCCTCTCAAACTTATTTTGGTGATACACCTCAGCATTATCCAGACTGAGGCGGTCAACATTCTGCTTTGCGATGAACACTGCCCTCTTGTTCACATCGGTGAGCACAACCTCTGTGTCTGGATGAATAGTCGCAATGACAATACCAATAACACCAATGCCACAACCAAGATCTAGCACCCGCGCATCCTTTGGAACCTTTGCATACTCAATCAACAACCGTGTCGCAGCATCAACCTGGCGGGACGAAAAGATACCGGATGCAGTGATTAAATGGAATGTGCTCCCCTGAAAAGAGAAGACTATCTTGCCAATGCGCAGGGGAGATTTTGGCTCCTCTGAATAATAGTGGTCTATATCATGCCGTACCATGTGAACAAAACCTTATCGACCCCCCTGAGCAATGCTTCCTTATCCCCCTGAATTGTAATGCAGAGCCCATCGCTGATAATTGCCTCTGTTGGATCATCCTTCAGGAATATGGTTGGGAGGGCTGCATTCTCACAAGTGATGATTGGCCTACCCTCACAAGCATCAGTCTCCTGCCTTATACATGCAGCTGTTGGAGTGACATGGAGCGCCCGTGCAAGATTCACACTCAGCTCAGCTGCAGAGACAGCTAAATAATTCAGATTATGGCTCAACGGATCAAAAGTGATATAGAGAGTATTGTTTGTCTGCAACAATTCGTTAAATGCAGTCTCATTCAATGAACCTATCATCGTCACGTTTGCTACCTGATCAGGATTATAATGAAGATGAATAGTATAGATATTATTCCCCTCCTGCCATTCAGTATGCCAAAGACCATCATAATACACAAATTCAAACCCTGAATCAAGAGTGACCGTCTCTGGCACTGGGTCTTTGTGCAGCTGCCTTACTGCCACCAGGGCAAGTGCAGTTATGCCAATCAAGAGAACAAAGATGATGAGGAGGTAGAAAGGAGCTTTCTCTGTCTTTTGCGCTTCATCAGTCGGTGGCTCTTCACTTCGCTTCTCGAGCGAGATGTCCTCATCGAGCACCCGCATCCTCTCTTTCATGCAACCACTCCCAGCACCCTATATTGGATAATGTCCTTCAAAAACAACACGTCAAAAGATGATCTTGCCTGCGCAATGATGCATCCTTTATCATCAGCCTGCAATGACGTCGTGTTGCCAAGGATAAAATAGATCACTGGCTGGGTCATAGTAGCATTATCACAAGACCACTGCTGAATCGCGTATGTCGTATTCGTGGTCAATGCAGGCACAGCATAGACATTCTTTACAGGCAATGCATCAACGAGCTCATACTGGGCAAGAGCCATTGATTCTGCAAGGGAGGAATTGATATCATACGTGACAAAAACCAATGGGGCCCCAAGGAGAACTTTTACGTCTTCTGGCATATCAAATCCCTCAGCCTGGTCTGGAAAGGTGTAGAAATATACCTCTTTACCCCCGATATTAAGGGTGAGCTGGTTATCCCTCTGGACAAATTTATACCCATTATAACGGACAACATCTTCTTGACCAAACTGGTATCCGAGGATGGATGTTATCATGATGAACGCCAAAAACAAGGTCATGAGCACTTGCTTATTCTTCTGATCCTTCTTCTTTTTTGCCATTTTCCAAAGGGATTTTTTTTCCTATATAAAGGTTGCGAGAAGATCTGCTCTGAAGAAAGTCTCACTTCGTTCGACAGAGCACTAAATATCCATCACCCTTCCCCTGGACTCTAAACAGAAGTATTAAATATCTTTTTGATTAGCTTATTCCAATGCCGCAAAAGGACATCATCAAGCTTTCGAATGTATGGAAGACGTATCAGATGGGCACTGTGGAGGTTCATGCACTGCGCGGCCTTTCCCTTGAAATCAAACAAGGAGAATTCCTTGCCATCCAGGGGCCATCTGGCTCTGGGAAATCAACAATGGTCAATGCCATTGGCTGCCTTGATGTCCCAACCAAAGGAGAGATTTACCTTGATGGAGTAAACATTGCAACGCTTGGGGAATCAGCACTCGCCCAGGTGAGGGGGAAAAAAATCGGCTTTGTCTTCCAAACATTCAATCTTCTCTCAACACTCACCGCCCTAGAGAATGTCATGCTCCCCATGATTTTCCAAAACATTGATAAAGATGAACGACTCGAGCGAGCAGGGGAGCTTTTGAAGAGTGTTGGCCTTGGTGACCGGCTCACCCACAAGCCAGGGGAGCTTTCCGGGGGGCAACGACAGCGAGTTGCCATTGCCAGGGCACTTGCAAACGAACCGCAAGTGCTGCTTGCAGATGAGCCAACCGGGAACCTGGACAGCAACACGGGGAAACAAATCCTCGAAATGATCGATGAACTCCATAAAAAAAGGCATATGACCGTTGTCATGGTCACCCATGATGACAACCTCGCCAAGAAAGCTGAGAGGATTGCATTCCTCAAGGATGGGAACATTGTAAAAAAGCTATAAACAAACATGATGAAAAGATAAACGTGATGAAAAAGAACCTGTTATTGATCGCATTGCTCTTGGCCAGCCTGATGATTGCTGCCAGCAATGATGCGGGGAAGATGAGGAGTGTTGACATTACCGTCGAAGTGGTCAACCAAGAGCCCCACCCAGTCGAACCTGGAGATTATGTAGAAGTGCGATTCTCCGTCGAGAATAAAGGGACGAGCAAAGTCGATGATATCCAGGTCGAATTACTTCCCGAGTTTCCCTTCACCCTGAACAATCCTGTAGAAGCAGTCCAGGTGATTGGGTCCCTGAACGGCAGACAGATCGATAAAAAAGCAAAAATCATCACGTATCGACTGAAAGTTGACCCTCAAGCAATAGAAGGATGGAATGAACTAAAGCTTCATTATACTTACGGCGGCATCAAAGCATGGATCGAACCAGACCCTTACCTTATTGATGTTCGAACCCTTCAAGAGAACCTTGTTGTGGACCATGTCACATCTGATGAGCTTATACCCGGGAAGAACGGAAAGTACACCCTTACATTAAAGAACGATGAGGATTCCCTTGTCCGCAATGTGCTTATCACCTTCGACCTTACTGGGCTGCCGCTTGCAACAGAAGGGACAAGCAATGAGGTCATCATCAACAAGGTGCTCCCTGGAGAAACAAAGGATGCCAGCCTTTCCTTCCTCATCGAGCCAGATGCTGCATCAAATGTCTATCAATTGCCCTTTACCATCACCTACCAAGATAGCTCCGGGAGAAATTTTACCAAAACAAGAAACACCGCCTTAGTCATCTTTGATCCACCCCAGTATTTCTTCACGTTGGAGCAATTTGACACCTTCACGGAAAATACTAAAGGGGAGATTGTCTTGAGCATCTCCAACACCGGCACCTCCACCATGAGGTTCCTTGCCCTCACCCTCGAAGATACAGAAGGGTATGAGGTGATCGGCCCACGGAGCACATACATAGGAAACCTTGAGAGTGATGATTTTGAAACAATCACCTATACCATCAAGACAAAAGGAAATCTGCAAAAAACAGTCGATCTTTCTTTGAAACTTTCCTATAAGGATGCATTCAATGAGGAATACACAACAACAGAAACTGTCCCTTTGAGGATCTATTCAACGATAGAGATGCATGCTCTTGGCCTTGCAGAAAATAATTACTTCTCTTCATATGTCTCATTTGTCGTCCTTATTTTCCTCACCATCTTCTGGGTGTACATCCTGTATGAAGCATCGCACATCAAGATGATCCGCTATAAAAAGTATGTGTGGATCCTGTTCATCATCTTAACATATGCTGTTGGCGCATTTATCTTTTGGTTTCTTATCGCAAGAAAAACGAAAAGGATATAAATGATTAAAATAATTTTACCTTATCATAAAACAGAGGTGAAATGATTCATGGCAAAAGCAAAGAAAAAAGCCACCAAGAAAAAAGTGGTAAAGAAAGCAGCTGCAAAAAAGAAGACAACAAAGAAAAAAGCAGCTAAGAAAAAGAAGTAAAGTTGTGTGTCGCTCTTTGTTGAGCGATTCACAAAATTTTTTTGTTCTGCACACCTTACTTTTTAGGAGTGCTATGACATGAAGAATGCCTTTCTACCTTATCTAATTATAGAAAAAGATATTTGAGCACAGAGAAAAATTAAGCCCCTGGGGAGAGTTGCACTCCCGACCTTCTGCTTTCCTTCAGCCCAGATTGATACGAGGCAGACGCAATAGCTCCTATGCTACAGGGGCGAGCTCTTCTGAGCACCTGTTGCGAAAAATATCTCATTTTTTGCATACTACAGGGGCATGAAAAAAAAGAATATCTGACAGTATTTAAAGTTTCTCCAGCAAATCTTCGTGAGAAAATTTCTTTTGGCACTGGCTGCACACTTTATACACCTTTCCACTTTTCCTGATTGTGGTGCCAAGAGCCTTGCCCAGGAACGTCGTCTCGATTCCCTGATTACAAAGAGAACATTTTGCCATGAAGCTAAAAGTATCATTGAGTATAAAAACGTTTCAATCCACTCACCATTATCCCTTTACGAAATTCGAGATTTTGCGAAACATTTAATAATGTGATATGTCCCAAAGAATACCTATGAAAAAGACGAAAATCGTCTGCACATTGGGCCCTTGTTCTCGAAAACCAGCAGTCATCAAAGATATGATCAAAGCAGGAATGGATGTTGCACGAATCAACATGAGCCATGGGAGCCATGAATACCATAAAGAGACAATCAATCTTTTGAGGGGAATAAACGATTCAATCCCAATCATTGCAGACCTTAAAGGACCAGAAATCAGGATCAAGGAAATCGAGCGGCCCGTTTTCTTATCAGCTGGCGACCGCGTAAAACTCTGCGGAAAAGAAAAGGTTGGGTGCCTGCTCATTGATTACAGGAACGTCCATGAAGCTGTTTCTTCAGGATCAAGAATCCTGCTAGATGATGGCCTCATCGAATTGGGTGTTGATGCCGTAGAGAATGATGTGGTCATCTGCACAACAAAAAACTCTGGAACGCTCAATAACAACAAGAAAGTGACTATCCCTGGCGGGAATCTCGTTATTCCCTTCCCTTCAAAGCATGATAAGGAGGACATCCTCTTTGCGTGTGAACACAAGCTCGAATTTATCGCTGTCTCTTTTGTGAAACAGAAAGAGGATATCACTGCAGTACGAAAGATCATCGGCGATTCCCAATGCCTCGTCATCGCAAAGATCGAGACGAGAGAATCTGTTGAAAATATCATGGACATCATCCAGGAGAGTGATGGGATCATGATCGCCAGAGGAGATCTTGGGGTAGAACTTGCCCCAGAAGAAGTGCCCTTCATCCAGAAATATATCATCCGCCTCTGCAACAAGATGGGAAAGCCGGTCATTACGGCAACGCAAATGCTCGAATCCATGATCAAGAACCCGAGGCCAACGAGAGCAGAGACGAGCG
This sequence comes from Candidatus Woesearchaeota archaeon, assembly GCA_013329045.1. Taxonomy (GTDB): domain Archaea; phylum Nanobdellota; class Nanobdellia; order Woesearchaeales; family UBA9989; genus UBA9989; species UBA9989 sp9989u. Next base: position 20,617 of record DUKZ01000039.1, on the reverse strand, counting down.
ATGTTGCGAATGCCATCCTTGACGGGACTGATGCAATCATGCTCTCCGGCGAGTCTGCTATCGGTGAGTATCCTTCCCAAGCAGTGCAGGTGATGACAAAGATCGCCCTTCGGATGGAAAAACTTGTCAGACACTCTATCAGCGATGTTGGCGCATCAATCTCCCAATCTATCAGCCATGCAGCATACCAGCTCAGCCTGAATGAATTTGTCACAAAGATTATCACCACGACCACCTCAGGGTTTTCTGCACGCATGCTTGTGCGGTTTCGTCCAAGAAAACAAGTCATCGCTGTCACCCATGACCCACTTGTCCGCAACCAGCTGATGCTTGATTGGGGAGTGATCCCACTTTGCTTTTCACATAAAGTCCGCCATACCCACCAGATCATTGACAATGCGCTGGAGAGCTGCCTTTCAAAGGGACTCATTAACCAAGAGGATGTCGTTGTCCTCACTGCTGGCATTGAGACCCTTGATGCAGGCCATACCAACCTGATAGAGATCCACCGCGTCGGGGAAGTGATGAAGCTGAGAGGGTGGAAGTAAGTATTTTAAATGAGCAAAGGTTTTTTCTTTTATGGGCAAACGCATAGCAGTAGTAGAAAAGGACAAGTGCTTTCCAGACAAGTGCGGGAATTATCTCTGCAAGAGGCTCTGCCCTGTCAATCGGACCGGTGCAGAGTGCATCATTGAAGGAAGCGACGGACGAGCATTCATCAATGAGAACCTTTGCACAGGATGCGGCATTTGCCCAAAACGATGCCCTTTTGGAGCTATTCATATTATTAATCTTCCAGAAATGCTCATCAAGGATCCGATTATTCGGTATGGAGCAGATGGGTTTATGCTGTTTAATCTTCCTGTCCCTGCATTTGGAAAAGTTGTTGGCCTTATAGGAAGGAATGGGATTGGAAAGTCTACAGCAATAAAGCTCCTTGCCGGCATGATCACACCAAATTTTGGCAAAGTCGAGGGATATACATTCGATTTCCAGGACCTCATATCATATTTTAAGGGGACAGAAGCACAATATTATTTTGAAAAGCTGCGGGCAGGGGAGATTGTTGTTTCATACAAGCCCCAGCAGGTTGAATTGATCCCGAAAACGACAAAAGGCACTGTCCTGGAGCTCCTGAAATCAGTTGATGAGAGAAGAGTGCTTCCCTCAATAATAAAAGACCTTGACCTCTCAATATTCCTGGAGAATGAAATCGAGACGCTCTCTGGCGGCGAGCTCCAAAGAGTAGCAATCGCTGCGACTGTCCTTAAAAAAGCAAATGTGTACATCTTTGACGAGCCGACAAGCTTCCTTGACATCAAGCAAAGGATACTCGTATCCAGGTTTATCCGGAACCTTGCCACTTCGGATACATCAGTCCTTGTCGTTGAGCACGATCTTGTGATCCTGGATTATATGACTGATCTTGTACACCTGCTTTATGGCCAGGCTGGGGCATATGGCATTGTGTCTGGCCCAAAAACAAGCAGAGTGGGGATTAATGTGTACTTATCAGGATTTCTCCGCGAAGAGAACATGCGCTTTCGCGACCATGAGATCAAGTTCGAAAAAATAGCAAAAAAACAACGGCCAGAGGATGATGTGATCATCTCCTGGGAGGATATAGTAAAGACACTTGGAAAGTTTTCTCTTCATGCACCGTCTGGAAAAATCAGCCGGGGCAGGATCATTGGAGTGCTTGGAGAAAATGGGATTGGAAAAACGACATTTGTGAAGATCCTTGCCGGGGCGCTGGCACCAGACACGGGCAGTGTATCCACCAAGGTGAAGGTTGCCTACAAACCACAATACCTTGACAATTCCTCGACAGAGCTCGTGCAGGCAGTCGTGGAACCGGTTGTTGGGAAATACAAATCGCAGCTGATTGATCCACTCCGGCTCGACCATTTGTATTTCAAACAGGTAAACCAACTATCTGGAGGAGAATTACAGAAGGTTGCCATTGCCCTTTGCCTGGCAAAGGATGCCTCACTCTACCTCATGGATGAGCCTTCCGCGTATCTAGACGTTGAGCAGCGCCTGGAGATTGCAAAGATCATCAGGGATTTCATGGAACAAAAAGGGACGGCGGCGATCATTGTTGACCATGATCTTGTGTTCTTAGACCATTTTTCCACCGACCTTCTCGTTGGCGAGGGGCAGCCTGCTTTGCATGGAAGAATGGAAGGCCCTTATTCTATGGAAGAAGGGATGAATAATTTCCTAGAAGACCTTTCTATCTCTCTTCGACGGGATGAAACAAGCCACCGGCCACGGATCAATAAAGAGGGAAGCCGGCTGGATCGGGAACAGAAAAAGTCGGGGAAGAGGTTTTATAGCTGATAGCTTGGGACTATTCAAGTCTCTTTCTTCGTCAATTTCCAAAATGCATCAAAATACTGCTTAAAGGAATTGGTGATCTGCCTATTCTTGATCTCGATTGCCATGGGTTCATTGCTCTGGAGAATGATGACAGAGACATCCTTGTACATCAGGATCCAGGAAGGGGTCTTGATGGAAAATGGCATATACCTCGCATCGCATCCCCAATACTTGTTCCTATTATCGAGAACCTCCTTTGGCGCATCCTTGTTGAAGAGCATCTTGCATTTGATCCTTCCCTTCACCCTTTTTTTATGGTCTTCGTGCCAGTACTCATGATATTTTTCTTCCTGGAATGAAGGGATGCCTATGTTGTAGAAGGTATCACCCTCCCTGAGAGTTTCATACATATGATCTGCTATTGCCTGGATCCCCAAGAACCCCTTGTAAATCTGCGCATCGCTTTTTTCCTGCTCCCCTTGTTTTTGAAACTGGAGCTGTGGAATGAGGATATCCATTGCCTGTTTTTGCTCTTGGAGTTGCGCCTCTTTTTTCTTCATATACCCCCTTATCTTCGCAGGGTCCTCCGCCTGATAATACCGTGTCTTATCCTTGATGATATAAGAGATTAAACCCTTCTGGAGAAGCCGCTCTAGAAGATGGTAAATCTTAGAAGATGCTACCTTTGACTTATCAGTAATCGGTCCTGTTGTTGATGGCCCAAGCCTGATGAGCGCAAGATATACCCTGACTTCTCCGCCTGTGAGGCCGATGTTCTCCAGTACTTTTGTGTCCACACAACCAAAAAAAGGCTTTAGTATTTGAATTTTTCTTATTGGTACCCTAGTAGGGGGGAGGTGATTATTAAAAACAAAGAATTGTTACCACCCTATAGATAATCGGAGGTCATCATGAAAAAAATTGCGATAATGAACGTCCTTGTAGTCCTTGCTGTAGTAATCTCACTCATCAGTCTCTTTGCCCTGAGACCAGCAACCCAGGAGGAGGAAAACTCATTCCAACAGATACTTGACCAAAGACACATCAACGCATGCTACACCCCATGGCCACCAGCCCTTGTCAAGAATTCAACGACTGAGGAGTTATCAGGGTTCTTTGTTGACATATTCAATGAAGCGATGAGCCAGGCACATATCAAAGTGGACTTTGTGGAGTCGACCTGGTCTACATTCCCTGCAGACCTTGCCGTTGGAAGGTGTGATGTTGCCATGACAGGGATATTCCCTTCCATTGAACGCTCGACCAGCGTTGCTTTTACCAGGCCATTCCTTTATACGACAAACACGCTTGCGATGCGGGCGGACGATTCCAGATTCCCTACGCTCGATGATATCAATCAGGAGAGCGTCCGGATCGCTGTCGTCCAAGGATCATATGGGCATACGAATGCGATAAAGCTGTTTCCCAAAGCACAACTCATCGTCCTTCCCCCAACTTTAGACATGGCAATGACAATGGTTGCTGTCTCAAACAACAATGCAGATCTTGCATATGTCTCATATCATGACGCAGAAGCATATATCAAACAGCAAGGGGACATTGCCATGATCTTTGACGGAGATCCCCTCGATGCCATCTCCTCAACATGGGCCGTTCGGCAAGGCGACCTGGACCTTCTCAATTTTCTGGACAACGCTCTAGACTACTTGGAAGTTACGGGATATACCAAAGCCACGATGAAAAGATACAACGCTCCCGGGTGGTTCATTGAAGAGAGGACATACTCCCCAGTCTTTTCCTAGAGGAGCGAAGAGAAGATGGCGTATCACTGGAATTTTTCTTTCCTTTTTTTTCATTATAAAGCGTTACTCTATGGATGCATCGTTATGCTCTCCCTTACATTCCTCGTCATACTACTCGGAACAGCACTTGGCATTATCCTTGCCATCATGAAGATATCCCCATTGAGACCACTTTCTCTTACCTCTTCTGTATTCATCGAGATATTCAGAGATCTGCCTGTCGTCGTGCTACTGATCTGGTTTTTCTATTTTCTCCCCCTCTATTTCAACAGGATGGTATCACCCTTTGTTGTTTCTGTTATTGCGCTTTCACTCTACCTTGGCGCATTTAGCGCTGAAATCTTCCGAGCAGGTTTTGTGAGCATCCATAAAGGACAGATAGAAGCAGCTCATGTGCTGAAATTGAGCAGCGTACAAACCTTCTGGCATATCATTGTCCCCCTGTCCCTCAAAGTTATTTTGCCCCCCCTTGCAGGAAGGTATATCGATACTATCAAAACGACCTCACTTGCATCATTCATAACTGTCAATGAACTCTTCTTCCAGGGCCAAAACATCATCAGCCAAACATATAGGCCACTCGAGGTTTATACGGTCATAGGAGTCCTCTATCTCATCATTATCTTACCTTTAAGCCTTCTCTTGCAACGGTGGGAACATGCTAGAAATAAAGCAACTTTGTAAAACATTTGGAAATAACACTGTCCTCAAAAATGTTAATTTTGCCGTTGAGGAAGGGGAAGTTGCTGTTCTCCTTGGCCCTTCTGGCAGCGGCAAAACAACCCTCCTTCGGTGCATTGCCGGAATTGAAAAGCATGATTCCGGCAATCTGATATTCAAAGAGAGATCTATTGGACTGGTATTCCAAGAGCATTACCTATGGGACCATCTCCGCGTTCTTGATAATATCATGCTTGCACCACAACTGGTGCAAAAAAGAGAAAAATCAGAAGTATATCGTGATACTCTCGACATCCTCCTTAAAGTCAGACTGCAAGATAAGATCAATCATTATCCCCACCAGCTGAGCTCTGGACAAAAACAGCGTGTTGCTCTTGCACGGGCTCTTATCATGCAACCGAAACTATTGCTATTGGATGAGATCACCTCCTCACTTGATCCACAGATGATAGGAGAGGTTCTCGCCATCGTCTCCAATCTTGCACAAGAAGGAATGACCATGCTTATTATCACCCATAACCTCTCCTTTGCACAAAAGATTGGCACATCATTTGCATATATGGAAGGGGGAATGATTATTGAGAGAGACGGGAAGGAACTGTTTCTTCATCCAAGGGATGAGAGAACACAACGGTTTCTTGCCGAGAAAATTGAGCCTGGATAAAGTTTTGGGTGAAAGCATATTTTGGCCTCACGCATCCCCGCTCGACTCGCCTTTCGTGATACCTGCTGCGATGAGGTGGGCAATCCTAATCGGCTCTGGGATATCAGCATGAATCGTTGTGAGGGAGAGGATGGCCTTTGCTTCATCTTTGCTTATTGCAGCACATTGGAAATAGATGTTATTGTGTTTTATTGGGATTCCTGCTTTTTCCATCAGGGCAAAGCGATCATTCATCTCAAGCTTGGTGAGGGCATTTTTTATTTTTTGAAAATCCGGGAGGTTTCTCATTACCACAATAACTGGCAAATTGGTGGTTTTTGCCAGGACATGGATGTCGATGACATTAAAGCCGCCCATGGTGATACCATCAAGCAGGATTGCCTGGAGCTGGGGGCGAAATTTTGTGGTTTGGATAAGAGAGGATAGTTTTTCTGTTGCGTCAATGCCATCAATCGCGATAATTGTTGAGACAACACCATCAAGAGACTTTCCCCCACGAAAGATAGTGCCAATAATCTTTACTTCCTTATCATTGAACTTATCAAACGGGCAGTCATCAAAACCGATAATGCGAATTTCACTCTTCATGATTCCTCCTTGGAAACGGGATAATAATATCCGGTCCTGAACCTGTTCTGTATACTCTCTCGGGGTGGTGGACCTGACGGATAAGGTCGCTCCTCACAGCGAGAGTCTTGTATCGTTTGAGCTGGCCATCATGCATCCAGGCCTGCTGGAGGAAATCAAAGCATTCACTGGCATACCACTGATTGCCCCCAACAACAGCCCTGACGGGCGAACTCCCCAGGGTGAGGCACTCATCAAGGTGATAGGAAATCATTCCAGGAACACTCTTCCAGTATTCCCGGGCAAACAAGGGATGACATCCTAGTATCCTGTCACCGATCATGCATATCCTTTCAGTGTCGACTTCAGTTACTTCTTGTCCGGTATCAACGACAAAGTTTCCTTTTTCCAGGCCAAGGACAATCCCCTGATAGCGCAGTATGGGGATCCTTCCCACCTGCACTTTTCGTACATCATCAACAATCGTTACGAGGATATCAACAGTCCTCTGTTCATAAGGGAACAATTCTATCATGCGAAGGCCAAACATGCCGATTGAGAATGAGCAAAGGTTTTTTAGGATTTTGCTGATAAACTATCTATATCCATTTAAACTATCTATATCCATTAAGAGAACACTGACTACATCAAAAACACAATGCCATCATCACCCTCATCCTCAAGGATCTTTTCACGAAGGCATGGTACTACCCCCATAACATCCATGATAATATCTCTCCTCAAAACGGCCATCTCCATCGGGCTCTCCAGCGGTGCAGTTATTGGATCATGAAGGACGATATACTCATCATCTGCCACTTTAAGTCCGCCGATGCTATAAGGGATCGGCCTGCCATGGCCATCTAGAACCAACGCTCCATTGACAATGTGAGGCATCTTTAAGGTATACCAGCTTTCAGTGCAGGGGACGCGGGAATGATTGCCCGGACGAAACAAGAAGAGACACCCTATCTCATCAAAAGGGATCCACACCTGCTGGAATGAGCGAAAGCCAGACCTTCTCTCTTCCAAATACTGCATCTGCAACAGTTTCTCCTCAACTGCAGCAATCCTGCCCTGATTATATTCGACAACAAGTGATGGACTCCTCATCCTTAGCTCATCATTTGGGGACATGAACACGACACACTCCCTGCCGATATATCCTTTGGATAAATCTGGAAAATCAAGAGACATAACCCCTTAGTTGTTATAGAAATTGAAATTTATATATTTTATTGTGCCCCCATACCACTATTCCAACAAATACAGGGATTCTTGCCAAGAAAAAGAGTTGACCTTTTGAGACATCCTCTCAACGTAAATTTACCACGTCATGAGCCATTCCGCGTTCTGCACCCCTCAATGCAGCATCGATGGCCCGTGCCACTTCTCTTTCTTCTAACTTTTCCCTTTCGCCAACAATATCCTCACTCGCGAAAACCAATGCATCAAAGATACAATGGTATGGATCGAGCAGTCCTGGAGAAAACAAGGCAAAGGATGGGCCTTTACTCACCTGAAAACCGCCAACATATAGCTCCTCAGAAGAATCTCCCACGGACACATCAAACCGGGTCTTGTATTTTGTCCCCCCAAGGAGTTTTTCCCCCATCATCTGCTCGTCAACTGACCAGATGCCAAGCATGACAAGGTAATCGAGGGAAATCCTGGCTGAGTCCTGACACCAGGGCTCGCCCTCCCTTGTAATAACCAGGTATTGCCTTGTCACTTCTGCCAACATGCCTGTCCTTGTCCTGTCCCTTGGCATTCCAACTTCAATAGTCCTATCTCCTGGCGGCATCACCCAGGCAACAGCAGCTTTTCCTATCTGGCCCCTTAAGTGACCGACGATTTTCCTATACATGAGAATTAGTTGGCGTTTGATTGTTTATAATGATTTGGCGACTCAATCACCTGCTATTTTCCTGGCAAATATCAGAAAACCTGAATGAGCAATCTGAGCTGATCTTGGACGAACCTTCCTGTCGGTGATCTCCCAGTCCCGCTCTATCACCTCGATTGTCCTTTGGGGGATCAAGCCAGGCTCTTTTGCGATCGCTGTCATTGCATCCATGATCTGGGGGATTGAAGGAGAGTATATGACAAGGAAACCTCCTGTTTTTAGGGCCTTATTTGCATGAGGAATAGCTTTCCAGGGCTCTGGGAGATCAAAAATGATGACATCAAGGTCTTTTTCCTTTATGCCTTGATAGACATCCTGCTTCTTGAGGGTGATGTTTTTTAGCCCTAGCTCCCTGATGTTGTTCTTTACCAGGGCATGGAAATCATCTCGTATCTCGTAGGAATACACCTTTTTAGCGATCTTTGCGAGGAGAGTGCAGATTCCCCCTGATCCAGCACCGGCATCGAGAACCTTTGAGTCTTTAATGATCCCCGTGTAGGCAATGATCGGACCAATGTCCTTTAAAGGGACCATCTGAGGGGACCTTTTCATGTGCTTGTATTCGTCGATGAAAGAGGTATCGATGCAAAAGAGCTCGATGCCTTTGTTTGTTGTGAGCTTTGGCTTTTTTAGGTCTGCTGCTTCTACCTTTCCATCACAGCAGTGGTACTCCTTTGAGGGGTCTGCCACGTAGAAGAATTTTTCCTCCTGGACAGTTCTTCCATCCGCCACTCTTTTTGGTCTAATCAGAATTTTTGCCATTGTGATAAGCAGAGGGGGAGATTCGAACTCCCGAATAAGCGGGTTGCAGCCGCTCCCCTTAGGCCGCTTGGGTACCTCTGCACCGTCAGACACTAATCCAAGACCCTTTAAAAACATTACTCTAGAAGACTTCGTGGTCTTTGGGTGTGTACAGTGAAGTGACATATGTTACTGCGGAGCACACGTGGTCTTCGGGCGTTACTTTTTTAAAGATACCGTGTTCCACAATACCCAAGGATCCGTAGCTCAGCTTGGATAGAGCGACTGCCTTCTATGAAGATCCGGGGAGAGCAGTAGGTCGAGGGTTCGAATCCCTTCGGATCCGTGAGCGAAGCCGAGCGGAGATGAAGGTTTGGAAGAGTCGTTATTTCCGATCACTTTCGGACCTGTAACAAGCAGGAGAGTGTTGTTTCTCTAATCTTCCATTGTACTAAAAAAACAACATTACTGTCAGCAGACCGCTTTTCTGCGAAAAGCTAGAGATGATACATCGCGTCTGCGACAATGTTATTTTTTTAGTGATCACTTGCTTCTTTGGTAATGCTCCATCTCCGATACCTTTAAATTTCTCCAGTTTTCATTGAATGGTATGCGCATGAAAGTGATGACGTGGAACATTGAAGCTGGCATTGGGACAACAAAAGGCATCCTTCAGTACTCCCTTTATGCATACAAATACCTTTTTCCTTCCGGAAAAGAAAAGATCATCAAGCGGGTGGGCGAACACATTGCCAAAGAAAAACCTGATATCCTCGGCGTACAGGAATGCGACACTGGAAGCATGAGGACAGGCTACCAAAACCAATCAGAGTATCTCGAGGGACATTTACCACTGTACAACAAAAAGATTGGCTCGAGCATCAAAACACCATTTTTTTCCCTAGATAACATGGTCTACAGCAGATATCCTCTCTCTGGAGCAGAAGAGCTTGTCTTGCCTGGGTGGCCAGGTCCCAGATCAGCAGTCTCTGCCACCGTCCACATTAAGCAGAGAAAAGTTTCAGTGATCGTTGTCCACCTCAGCATAAACACAAAAGTGCGCATACAACAGCTCTTGCTTCTTGCAAAGTGCGTGCGGCGCCATACACACCCAACCCTCGTCATCGGAGATTTTAACACCGGTCCGAAAAATAAAGAGATGATCTCATTCCTTTCGCATGCAAAACTGAAGATTGCAGACCCCAAAAAAGGAACCTTTTTCTCCTGGAACCCACATTATGAGTATGATATGATCCTGCATTCACACTCGATCAGATGTGTACGAGCAAAAGTCCTTCATGTGAAACTATCAGACCATCTCCCAGTCATCGCGGAATTGGAGCTCCCATGAAACAATATATCCCCCTAGCCCTCATCTGCACTTTCCTCCTTCTTGGAACCATCTGGCTTGTTGGCGAGCAACGCCGCCTCACCTCATCAATAGAAAACCTTGAAGAAAAAAGAGCAGCGCTCTCAGAGCCTATCCCAATTCCCACGCCACAAGGCACACTCCCTGAACAGAATGAGGGAACTCCACAAAAAAACCAGGATGAAGAGATCATATTTGAAAAAGGAACAGATACGGAAGGGTTTGGCCTTCGGCTGAACAAAGCACCACCTGGCCCAATCCCCGACCTTCCATCACCAGAAGAAGGCACAGTGATGTTCTGGATACAGGCAGAATCCATCCCTCCATTCATCGATACCATCACACTCTTTTCCTCAACAAAGGTCGAGGGCCTTGGCATCCATTACAAAAACCAGAAACGCACCCTTGAAGCAGGTCTTCCCGTCATGGAATCCATGATCATTCCCTTTAGCGATGGACAGGCACACAATATCGCGTATACGTTCAAAGCTGGTGAGAAACAAGAATTATACTTTGATGGACAGGTTATTGCTGCAGGGGTGTATCGGGGGCCGACCTTCTCACTTACTGGAGCGGTTGTTGGAACAGCAGGAGGGCAGGTGGATGAACACGTGTCAAATATGGTGTTTTTTAACAAGAAGATGAGCCAGGAGGAGATCATTGGAATGATTGCCTCATAAGCCAGTATCTTGAGTCATTATCTCAGAAGTCAAGGCAAGAACTTATCTGTATTCTTCAATTTATCCGGCAGATATTTTTCCATGACATAGTTGAGGCCCCATGCGGCGAGTGCCTGCTGCTCTGCCCTCACCTTCATCTGGATCATCTGATTAATCGCTTTTTGCCATTCCTTGTGGCGCTTGACAAACGGATCATTCTTCAGGGCATCCCTTGCCCGCTTGATGTCAACATCTTTCAATGGATGAGTGGGAAGCTTATAGTCAATCACATCCTGAGGGGTCACCCCAAGCAGGCGGGCGTTGGGGACACAAAAATACTTATTGATGTGGGCTGCATTGCCTGAACCAACTTTGAGCGTTCGATAGATATTGAAGTGGCCATAGGGATCATTATCAACAAACACATACACCGGCAGCTTCTTGTCATCACTCAGCTTCCTGACGAATCTTCGGCAGGCCCGTGTCGGGACACCACCCATGGAGACAAGGATGCAGTTTGCCTTCGCAAAATACCCATGCTTGACGAGGCGCTGGAACATACCTGCTGTCTCGATTGCCAAGATGAATTTTGCCTTTGTCTCGAATTTGAGATGCTCGCAAGAGATCGGTATAGAATATGCGCCAGAGCCCATCTTCGTGCAATCAATCTTGAGCTGCTCATTCGTGTTTGGATCACGGTCGACCACGACCAAAGCGCCTGCTACTTCGCCGCCTTTTTCTTCAGGAATAAATCCAATCTGCTCACGGTTGACCATCATCATTGCTTCAATGTCATCCATTACCGTGTCGGACTCTGGCTGCTCATGGAATGCAGCCTCACCCCAATTCTTGGAGACATAATACGCCTCCCTCTTTGTTGCGATATCATCATCTTCAATGAGGCTTTTTGAAAGAGTCATCATCCGGAGGGTCTGGGCAAAGGTCTTTATCGTCGCAGCTGTGAGCGTTCTTTCCTTGAATTTGTCTGTCAATTCAAAGTAGCCATTGGTCTCATCATAATGCACATTGGACAATGATCTTAGCGGCATCTTGAGAAGGGGCTTTTTTTTGTTCTTGATCATTTCATAGACATTGCTTTTCGCAATGCCAACCAACTTCCCTATAATTTCTTCATCCTGCTTGTCTAGTTTCTTGCTCATTCTAACGTTTTTTGCTTATCCGATTTCTTCTTTGGAGAATCATCGGGGAAGTCTTCTGCATCATCAAGCTGTTCTTCATCAGACTCCTCACCGATCCTGGCAAACTCCTCATCATACTCCTCATTCTTTTCGGGATTGAAACTGACATCCTCCAACTCGCCGCGCTGCTGCTCTAAGAGCTCCTTTAGCTCGCTTTCCAGCGCATCCTTGTCAGCATCCTTAAAGCCGATGAGTTCCTGGAGAGATTCTGACACATGCTTCAAGTATTTTTCTATGTAGCCCCGCTTCTTGAGCTCTGCACCGATGCGCCTTTTCTTTCCAACATATCTTGCCAAATTTCTGCCGCACTCCTGCAGGGCAAGCTTGAGCTCTTTGAGTATCTCTGGATAATGGGCTATGGCCTCTTTTGATTCTGAAGTAAAAGGCACCCAGACAGAAGACATATGGACAGCGATCATGACTGGACCTTGAGGAAGGGCGCCCCTGCTCTGCTGCAGACCATAAGAACGCCAGCTTGTCTCCAGCACTGCCTTATAGACAGCGCAAGCGCTTTGCTGAAAGAGCAGGGGGACACGATTCGCGAATCTCAGGATGCGCATGCTGTCATCGCTGGTGAGCTCTCCGCCATATGCACAGCCAACTTCGATCTGAAACGGATTGCCGCTATAGACAGAAGCGGGCCTTGTGGTTGCGAAGTAATACTCAGCGTTTATTTCCTTTCTCAAGCCTTTTTCCAGCTGCTCTGCACCAATTGGCACGATACAATCCGTTGAGGGGTTCTGGATCTTTGTTTTTTCAATGCCTTTCATCAGCTGCTCTGCCTGCTCCCTTGCCAGATCACCCGGCTTCATATTAGACAGAAGAGCTGCATTCTCACAAATCTCCCTTGCCGTGTTTGCCCCAACCTTTGAAAATTCATTTGTGAGAAATGCCTGGAGGGTCCTTGATTCAGTCGACCTGAGCATCTTAATCAGGCGGCCTAGCTCAATACCATATGGATGGGGCTTGATCTCCTTTGGATCTTTTGGCAATATCTCAACCGCCCTTGCAAAGATGAACTGCTCTGCTTTTGGCGTCGTGTACACAATCGTGACATGAGGATTTGCAATCGATGTCTGCTTTAAGTATTCATCAACAGATTGAGCCCCCTTTTGGTATGTTGCTTCGATATCAAGCTCGATCCTTGTGCCATGGTTCTTGTTCCACTGCACCACCTCATCGACGAGAATCTCTGGCTTGTTATTTTTTGTATCGATATGGAGCTCGACATAGTTGGTATCGTGCTTTGGAGAAATCCTTGATTTGATCCTAATCGGCTTTCCCGTTGTCAACTGGCCGTACATGGCAGCAGCACTAATGCCGATTCCCTGCTGGCCCCTTGTGGATTTTAGCGAGTGGAATTTTGAGCCGTAGAGAAGCTTTGCAAAGATGTTTGGAAGCTGTTTTTTCACAATGCCCGGGCCGTTGTCCTCGACTATAATGCGAAACCGGCTCTCTCCCATCTCAATGATCTCTACCATGATTTCTGGGAGAATCCTTGCCTCTTCGCACGCATCAAGGGAGTTATCAACCGCTTCCTTTGTTGCGGTGAGCAATGCTTTTCTTTTACTATCAAAGCCGAGCAAGTGACGGTTCTTTTCGAAGAACTCTGCAACAGAAATCTCACGTTGATTCTTTGCAGCCAACTCTGCATGCGTTTGTTCGGCCATCTTTTTCAATTTTAAGGAAAGGGGGTTGTTTAAAAAAGTAGTGGTTTTTGAACATAAAATGAGTGGTGTGTATAACGCACTCATTTTCTGCGGATTATATTTTTCTTCGTATATTATTTGTAATAAGAATCGCAAGATATAAATATGAGTTAGTTTTTAATGTTAAAAGCATATTTCATTTGGGGTGTAGAACGAGTCAATTTCGAAAATTGATAAGTGTATCATTCTTTTTCTCAGTATTATTAATCATACCTTTATTCTCTCTACTCGTTTTTGCTTCTGTTCCTTATGAGCCTTATCTTCATGCTCCTTCTGTCCAGGGTGTTGATTCTTTGGGCTTGCCGAGTAATGTTAAAAATGATTTGTTTACTGGTGCAGCAACGTATTCTTATTCTCTTGATGTTCCTCCTGGAACTAATGGCTTGGCTCCTTCCTTGTCTTTGATGTATTCCAGTTTTAGTTCTAAGCAGCGTTCTGAGTTTTTAGCTGATGGTTGGAGCCTGACCACTTCTTATATCCAGTTGGTCGATAATAGAACACCATTAAACAATGCGTTTTATCATGGGAAACATTATGTTCTAAGTATAGACGGTCAACAACAGGAATTAGTATATAATTCTGATGAAAACAGGTTTTACACAAAACGAGAAGAATATTATTTTATCGAGAACAAAACCGGAGGTTTTAACCAAAATAATCAATATTGGATTGTTAAAAAAAATGATGGGACAATGTATCGTTTTGGGTATACAAATGATTCAGAAATGCTCAATGCAAATAATGGAGATGTCTGGCGCTGGAGTCTTGACACAATAAATGATACTTATGGAAATATAATTAATTATTCGTACCTCGAAAATCCTATTACCCTAGAATCAAGCGCTGTTTATCCAAATAAGATTACATACAATAATGATCAAAGTAGGGTGGTTCAGTTTAGTTATGAGCTTTCAAAAGCATCTAGCACTAGAGACTATGTTGAGGATGGAACAGTAATCACTCAATTTCAAGTTTTGAAAGATATCACTATATCAGCAGATTCTCATATTGTTAGAAGATATTCCTTAGGATATGATGTTGGGCCCTATCCTATCGGTCCTGCATTGTTAATTAATATCAGTGTGTTTGGGAAAGATAATATATCAAATATTCCCCCAATAACCTTTGATTATTACTATCCAGAAACTGGTTGGGATGATATCAATTATTTGAAAGCACCTACGATCTTTGAAGCAACACCCTCCGTTGGTGATACTGGATTCCGACTTGCTGATGTGAATGGGGATGGGTATGTTGATATCTTGCAGGGTATCTATATTGTGGGGGGTGATGATATTCGAAGAACCTGGTTAAACACATGGAGCGACTGGCAATTAGACAATCTTTGGAATTCTACACATTATTTTATTCATGATAATCAGTTCACTGGCACTTTTGTTATTGATGTTAATGGCGATGGCCTATCTGATGTCATCAGGGGTGATAGTTCTTATGTGGAAACCTATATTAACAATGGGTCAACTTTTAATCTGATCTCTAGCTGGGCACCCCCAATCAACTTGAAAGACGCTCTTGCTCAGTTCGCTGATGTGAATGGAGATGGCCTGATTGATATAATAGATGCTTTTAACGGGGTAAATGATATATTCATTAATAACGGATCAAACTGGGCTAAGGAGGAAACCCCCTATTGGCACTTTCCCGTAGATCTGGCTGAGCCATCCGGTCTTGATAATGGTGTTCGTTTAACTGATGTAAACAATGATGGGTTCGTTGATGTACTGCTAAGCAAAGCACCGAGTGATAGAAGGGCTTATATCAATAATGGTTCTGGGTATTGGACGGATAAAACTATTTTTTATCCCCCTATAGATTTTGTTCTCGCTAATGGTTCCGATCTTGGTGTTCGGTTGATGGATATTAATGGAGATAAGCGGGTAGATATTGTCAAGGCATATGGTGTTGGGGGAAATTCAACTGTTGTTTACCTGAATAATGGTTCTGGATGGGTGCAGGATAATGAGTGGACTATTCCTGAATACTTTGTCGATAGTAATGGTTTCAATGTTGGCGTCCGTATAGCTGACCTTGATGGTGATGGTCAGGAGGACATTATCAAATCAACCTCTTATTATGATGATTACCAAACAGGAACTTGGAGGGCTAAAAGAGATTATGCTTACTTGCTGAAAACAATCACAACACCTTATGGTGGCAATACAACGATAGGTTATCGTAAGACTGTCTCTTATAATGATCAGGGGATTGGTTTTAATTTATATGTTGTAGCAAACATCACACAAGACAATGAAATCACTGGTTCTCAAAAGACGTTGAGCATTTCTAATTATTCTTATTATGGTGGGATCTATAATTATTCCACAAAATCATTTAGGGGATTCTCTTTAGTCAAGGAGATAAGTCCTGGTAATTCATTTGTTGATCATTATTTCTATCAGGACGAGGCATTAATGAGCAGGGAATACATGACTAACACGACAAATGCTACAAAGCAGCCATATAAGCTGGATAGTTATGGCTGGCTCGCACAAACAAGTAAAAGCCATTACATCATAACCTTATTACAAAAAAACACTTCCCTTTATGAAGGTACACTAACGAGTCCTAAAGTAGCAAGCGAGAGTTATGCGTATGATGCTTTTGGTAATGTTCTTGAAAAACACCAATTCGGAGATGTTTCAACGAGTGATGATGACCGGTACTGGTATTATGCTTACTTGAATAATTCTGGCTTATGGATTGTTAATGCGTTACAACAATCAGTCCTGTATGCTGATTCTACAAATGTTACCAAGGTTCGAGAGACCTTGTATTCTTATGATAATCAATCTTATGGGTCTATTCCATTGAGGGGAGATGTCACTAATGAAGAAAAATACTTTGCAGGAGGTACCAATCCTGTAAAAACGTACAATTACGATTCTTATGGCAACCTTGTTGAAATGACTGATGAGCTTGGTTTCAAGACCGCTTATACTTATAGCCTGAGAGATGCCACTCATACCTTTGTTGACCGAATAAAGAATGCAAAAAATCATACTGTCGATAATTATTATGATCTTGGCACGGGTAATTTGTTGTCAATGACTGATCCAAACAGTGTTGTTACTAATTATTCGTATGATACCTTTTGGCGCAAACAAAAAATCATTAAGCCTTATGATACAACTTCATCACCAACTGTTTCTTATTCATACTCTTTTGATGGGAAAGCTCCAGAATTAGCTGTAACCAATACGAAGATTGATGCACAAAATCAAGTCAGTCAATACCAATTCATTGATGGTTTTGGCCGAGTAATCCAACAAAAGGTCAATGTTACTGACGAGCAGCAAACAGTCACTAATTATTTTTATAATACTATTGGTAAATTAGTTAACAAGTCTAATCCATACCTTGTTTCCAGGAATTCCTCATTGTCAACACCTGACCTTTCCATTAATCAAACAAGTTATTCATATGATGTTCTTGGGCGGATCGTTCAGGCAAAAAATCCTGATGATTCAGAGAAAACGATTGTTTTTGATCATTGGAAGATCATTGTTACTGATGAGAATAATCATCAGAAAAAGTATTATTTGGATGCTTTCGAGCAGATCATTGCTGTTACGGAGATACTTGATGGGACAGGATATAATACGACGTATTCATACTCTAAAGCTGGTGAAATGGTTGGCATCACTGATGCTTTAGGTAATGGGTTCCTCTTTTCTTATGATACTCTTGGGAGAAAAACAGGCATGAATGATCCTGATATGGGAGAATGGAACTACACATATGATGCTAAGGGTAATTTGTTATCGCAAGAGGATAATAGGGGTCAACTCAATTCTATCTCTTATGATCCTTTAGCTAGGCCATTGCAGAGGAATGCCACTAATGATTCCTTACTCTACACTTATGATTCTGGAAAGAAAGGAACGCGGGACATGGTTGCTTCATCAACTTATGCTCTTTCTTATGTTTATGATAATCGTTTGCGAAAAATAACTGAGAATAAGCTCATTGATGATTCCTTGCTGAGCACGAATTATTCGTATAATGCTCTTGATAAGGTTACTCAAGAGATTCTTCCTGATGGGCAAATGATCAATTATACTTATGATGAGCATGGGTTGGTTTCTGAGGTGGAGGGTGTTCTTGATAATGCGACATTTAATGTCCTTAATAAGATAATCTTAAGGGATTATGATAATGGTTTGGTTTCTAATTATTCTTATTATGCTGATACATTGCGATTGTTTAGGATCAGGACAGGTATTATCCAGAATTTGTCTTATGCTTATGATCCTGTTGGTAATATTGTCAGTGTTAATGATACACCTAATGAGCGAACATTCATTATGAATTATGATACTCTTGATCGTTTAACGTATGTTGATAGGAATGATTCCGGGTTTACATCATCAGAATATGAGGTTTGGTATACCTATGATATTATTGGTAATCTGTTGAATGTTCTTTTTGATCGGGAGAACTTAACGTTTTCTTACGCTTCCATACCGATTCATTCTCCAAGCAATTACACAGATATTGTGTTATTACGCTCATTGGAATTATCAAACATTACGGTGTTGCATGCTGATGGCTCATATACTGTTTTTGAAATGATTATCAACAATACCGGCGAATATGAGCTGCCAGATGTTCGTTGGGTTCTGGATTTGGGTGATGGAATAAATATTTCTTCTACTGCTGGCGTGGTTCTTTCTCCTGGTGAGTCTTTGAGGGTTTTTGTAGAGTATGATTATGGTGTTCAGGGCTATTATTTTGTTCAGGGGCATGCTTTTTTTGATAATATTTCTTCCAGTATGGCCTATTCTCTTGGAGAGAATAATATTAATATTCCTTTAATGATTGAATTGTTGAATTCTAGCACGTACCGGCTTTTTGAAGTTGTTGTGCACAATCCCTTCCTTAACCCTATTGCTAATGTTTCTTGGGTGTTTGATTATGGTGATCTGAGTAATACAACTAATGATTATTCGTTGAATCTTAGCATCTCAGAATCATTGAGGATTTATGCTGAACATAATTATTCTTCCAGTGGTTCTTACCCTGTTAATTTTTCTGTTACTGGGGGGAATTATTCGAATTCGAAGGTGATCATTGTTCAAACGTGAGGTGGTTCCTATGAAAAAAATTATTGGTATGCTCATCATTTTAGGTGTTGTAGGTATTGTTTATGCCACAACGCTTGTTGTTACTAAGGATACTGTTTGTGAGCCTGAAATGGTTCTCACACCTGTTTTTGATACGCAAGAGCATACTTTGGTTTGTGAGGGTGATGTATTGAATGTTTCCGGCAGCACTGCCTCTTGTTATTCATACCAAGTATACGATAATTCTACTGATGGTTATCGTTTGGAATTTGAACAACAATTTGATGGTGTGGACTTAGCTTCTAAGACTGTCTCTTGGTACACCTATACAAGGATTGGAGAACGGCTTGTTGCTTCTGGTAACCAGAATTGTTATGATAAGTCTTTGACTGTTTCTTCTTCTAAGGAGGATATTGTTATTGGTGATGATGATTGGGTTTGCGTATCTGAAGACCAGGCACATTGTGTTCTTGTTACTTGCCAGTCTAAATTTGATGGCGCTCATTTTGGTGAGTATACTGGTTGTGGTTCTGGTTCTACGTGCCGGCAGTATACTGTTTGTGAGGATGGAACTGTAACTGTTAAGGAGAAGAATTCCAATCCGTCCTTTTCTGATTGGGATGCTTCCTTTCCGGAG
Source organism: Candidatus Woesearchaeota archaeon (assembly GCA_013329045.1). Taxonomy (GTDB): domain Archaea; phylum Nanobdellota; class Nanobdellia; order Woesearchaeales; family UBA9989; genus UBA9989; species UBA9989 sp9989u. The sequence goes on along the minus strand of DUKZ01000039.1, from coordinate 1,316 downwards.
GTGGCACGATGAAATCAATCATTTATTTGTTTGTTGCTGCCCTGTTTTTGTCATCAGTTACTGCTTTGGAGTTAGTGGCTAATCATACCCCTCCTATCGCTGCCGGTGTGTATTATGGCGGTGCATCTGGAGATGATGGGGGGTTTGATGAGTTTTGGGCTAGTTGTTATAATGCTTCTTTGAATGGTGTGAATAGCAATAAGATTTTGTTTGGTATTAATTTTACTAAGGCTGCTGAGTCTTCTTCTCCTCTCCCTAACGTTACTTTTCGGATTCATCAGTACAATAGTACTACCGGTAAGCCTAGTATTTTGCCTTATGTTGATGCTCTGGGTCGTTCTTGTGCTGTTTCTGTTGATTTTGATGATTTATGTTCTGGGAGTGCCTGCTGGTCTGGACTGAAAACGTTTAGTGTGAGTTGTGAATATAACTTTTCCTTGCACCCTGATGTTTGTGTGAGTTTTCGGATGAATTCTGCTCCCGCTGGAAATTATAAGGGCTATATTCGCGGGATTAATTCTGCTGTATCCAACCAGATTGGCGGTCGATTTCGCAATGACATTACTCCTTGGGGCAGTCCTTGGGATGCTTGGGATGTGAAGAATGCTGGTATTGCTGCTGTGGAGATTTATGCTTTGGAAACCCCTCCTGCCTTTTCCTTTTTTAATCTGACTTCTGATGGTGGTTGTACTGTATGGAACACTAACAAGTCCTCTTATTGTAATACCACTGATTCCACACCTACCATCACTTTTGCTACTGATTTGAATGCTGTTTGTGCTGTTGGTGTTAATGACTGGAATTATACGACGATGGGTGTTTCTCGTAATTGTTCTGGTGGTGAAGGAACACAGAGTCATACGTGCACGTTGATTTCTTCTGACCAGTTAGTCTATGAGCAGTCTTCTGTGTATTTGAGTTGTAAAAGCTTTCTTGGTAAGGAGTCTGTTAATAGTTCTTCTGGTTCTTTGGCTGTTTGGTATGTTACTGATTCTGCTAATGAGTCTTCTGGAAGGATTGCTATAGAGGCGGGGATTAACAGTTCAGCGATTACTGGTGTGCCCATACTTTCTGATCAGCAGGTCTATATTGTTCGTTTGAATGGCACGCAACAACTTGGCACTTTTGACAAGTTTGTAGTTTCTGGAAATCAAAGGTGGTTGTTTAATTATTTTGTTTCTGGCAGTCCTTTGGAGTGGTGGTCTATTGGTAATACTTTGAATCTTTGGGAGAATGTTTCATTGTCTCCTTTATTGATTAAGCCTTCCGTGAGCTTGTTTATTAACAACACAAAAACATGAATCAGAAAATAATTG
>DUKZ01000038.1 GCA_013329045.1 Candidatus Woesearchaeota archaeon | reverse complement strand
TATGACGATTAGTTAACAATGTCTGAATAATGGGGGTTTGTAGAAAATAGTGATGAGCATCATCTTCCGAGGTTCTCTTAAAGGTGAAATGTAAGTCTGTGGGAGGCTTTAAGCAGATGGGGCCCGCCAATGAGCCTCACCAGTGACCGATGTCCTGGCCATGTGCCCGCGGTAGCGAGATTTTCTACAAAGCCGAATAATGGGCATCGCAAAGAAAAAGAGGTTTGAGGGACTTGTCTGCTAAGACAACAATAACACCACTAGCAGCAAACCGGTTTTTTCAAAACCTTGACTGAGAGACTCGGTCATTTGCGCCAGTGTTAGTGTTGTCTTGCTAAAGAACACCAACTCTTCAGGGGTTATTAATGGAGAACTTCAACAATCACTGACATGCCAACACGGCTTCTTTTTTGCTCAGTTCTTTTACCATCCCTTCTTTTGTAAGTCCAAGGTCTTTTAGGGAAAGCCTGCCAATGGACAATCTGCAAAGGCTTGTGACCTTATAGCCAAGTTCCAAGAACATCAGTCGGACCTGCCGTTTTTTCCCTTCGGTGATAATGAGAGTGACCTGGTTCCCTTGACTCTTTTCAACAACGCCTTTTGCAAGGAACATTTCTCGTTTATACCCAAAATCCGCAGGGATCATCACTCCCTCCTCGATTTTTTCCTTATCTGCAGAAGAGATCTCTCTATCGAGATCTGCAATGTATGTTTTGGCAACGAGGTGGTCAGGTGATGCTACCTGCTCTTGGAATTTCCCGTCGTTCGTAATGAGGATCAGTCCCGTGGTGTCTTTATCAAGCCGCCCGATGGGAAAGAGTGAAGAGAATTCTTGTTTGCCCATTTTTATCTGTTCTAGTACAATACCAAGTATCGTCCTTTCCTCTTTTCGCGACTTTTGGCAGATGACCCCTTTTGGTTTATAGACTGCAAGGTAAAGGGAGCGAACAGCAGTAACAGACTTTCCATCGATGAACACCAGCGCCTCTTTCTTGACCGTATAATGGGGATTTTTCACGATTTTCCCGTTGATTATGACTCTTCCTGCTTTGATAGCATCATAGGCATCCCATCTCCGGGAAAATGTTCCTGTGCCCATAAGATAAGGTAAAAGCCGTGGTTTTGTGCTCATAGTTGGGCGAGTGCTTTCCTGCTTTTAAACGTTAAGTTTTTTAAGCGTGCCAAGCATCCTTTGATGATGACAGGGATTATTAGGAATATCAGTGCGCTCGTAAAAGAAAAAGAGTCGCTTTCTCTATCAGTCATCAGGCTCATTCTCACGATCGACCAGCCATTAGCGTTTCTCCCGGGGCAGTTCATTATGATCCACTGCCGGGCAGCAAATGGTGAGATAAAAAAGCGTGCATTCTCTATAGCTTCTGTGCCATCAAACAGCCAGGAAATTGAATTGTGCATCAAGTATGTACCAGGAGGGATAGCATCAGAGTATCTGTTCAACAGCGTCCAGATCAACAGCACGATGAAGATTGATGGCCCCTACGGGAGATTCTATTATGAGAACATGGGCACAAAAGTCCTCTTCATCGCGATGGGCACAGGAATTGCCCCGTTCATGTCAATGATTCCAGTCGCGATGCATGATGCAAAGGTCACCTTGCTCTTTGGCTTTAGGAATCCAGAAGACTTTCTCTATAAAGAGCTCCTAGAATCCTGGCAGAGCCCTTCCTTTACCCTGGTTCCGTGCATGTCCCGTCCCCATGATGGGTGGCAGGGAGAAAAAGGCCATGTCCAGGATATTCTCAGGAGATACCTCTCAGGCAATGAAACTGTCTACCTCTGCGGCAGTCCGGAGATGGTAAAGGCATGCTGCAAAGTGCTGGGGGATGCAGGGATTGATGAAAAAGACATCAAGAAAGAGCAGTGGTAATTATAGGAGAAAGACAATCTAAAGTGGCAACAACAATATAATGCGAACAGCTCCAAGTCGAGATTTTTTGCAAAGCCCTTCACCGATAAATAGTTATAAGCATTCTCTAGGGAAAACCGTATGGATACAAAGGAGTATCTCAAGGAGTGGGCTGTCCAGTATTTGAAAAGCAAGGATGTCATAGCCAGGAAGATCAAGGAGATAAGCATCCAGGAGACAGTCAAGGTCGCATATATTGATAAGGATCTTGAGGTATTCTCAATCGCATCCTGCAGTGATTTAGCCTTTCTCGCATCTCTCCCAAAGGAGAAGTATATCATGATCATAACGCTCAACACCCATGAGAACCTCAAGGGCTTAATGGAGCAATGGAAAAGCCTTGCTTCCTATCAGAACCTCTCTCTTATGTTCATCAACCCTTTTTCTTCTGAGGGCAAGTGGATCATCCATCCCTACACCCATGATCGAATAGCCGACCCTTCTTCCCTTCGTCTGGGTCTCACTTCTTTGTTTGAGGCAGTAGGCGAGCTAAAGCCAGAGCAGATCAGCTTGGTCCAAAAAGAGGCACTGTAGAAAATAGTGGTGAGCATCGTTTTCTGAGGTTCTCTTAAAAGTGAACGTAAGTCTGTGGGAAGTTTTAAGCAGATAAGTCCAGCCAACGGCTCGCCAATGACCGATATCCTGCCCAGGTGTCCGGGGTAGCGAGATTTTCGACAAAGCCAAATCAAAAAGCATAACAATTAAATACCTATATTGTTGTATGTTTCCTATGCCAAAGGAAAAATTGGTGAAGTATCTGAAGGAATGTCAGGAGAAAGGCTATAATATTGATTACGTCAAGCAGCAGCTCATCGATAAAGGCTGGAATCGTGCTACTGTCCAGGCAGCAGCAGATGAGATAAAAGGGGTCCACCGTGACATCCAGGTTGTAGAGATGAAGACGCAAAAGTCTCTCCTTTACCCAACGGTCATTGTTATCCTTCTTGTCGTCATCCTTGGCATGATTGCATACCAGACAGCAGAGACTCCGGAGCAAAAAGGCATTGTCGATGCGATTGACAAAGACCAGCTCCAGGATTTTCTCTCCCGGATTGAGCAGCAGGATAATGAGCTCTCTGCCCAGCAGCAAAAGATCAGGGACGAGCTCGATCGGCTCGATGATTCTGCTCTCTCCCTTTCAGAAAAGGAAGAGATCATCAAAGAGCAAAGGATTGAGCTCGAAAAGCTCTATGCCCAGTCTGAGCAGCAGAGGAATGAGGTGCGAGACCTTTTGCTCGAGCTCATGAACAACATTTTCAAGCACCAGGCAGAAAAAGGCTAAGCTAAAGTTCTATTACATGGTCAAGAAAGAACGTTAAGACAATATTACTGATACAAACAAAAACACGGAAGAGGTGCCCTGACGCTTCTCGCTCATTCTCTGATAACCCGCTCGTCCATGAGGGCGCCGTATTGCAGATCTCCATCAGGTGACAATGTGATGACTGATGGCATCTTAGGTAGGTATTCATCGATGTGGACCTTGAAGGATCTGGGATGTAAGACATGCTGTTGCTGCAGCCACACGACCTTCTCGATCGGGGTCATGGCATCAGCAAAGTCGTTGAGTGAGGTAAGAGAACGCGCGTTGCCAGTGTATCGCCCGGCATCATTTCGCCTGGGGTTATAGTTATAGAGGGTATGGGTCAGGTAACACTTTCTCAAGGGCTCACCATTAGGCCCAAGGTAGGCAACCGGTTCGAAGAGCACATGGACATCCGGCATAGGTATCCTAGGTATTCTGCATATTTCGCTCACTGGGGGGATGATGTCGTGCACGATCACAACGCCCATCTCGCCCACTTTCTGTACACTCACGGGTATCAGCTCTCCTTCTTTCCCAATGGGCAAAAGCCCAGTGATGCTTGGCAAACCCTCCAAATGATGTGAAAAGGTGTCTAGCAAAAGATCGCGGGTCGACCGGTCATTAGGGTTGTTCTGACCGATAACTCTTGACCACCATATTCCATCCGTGTAGCCGGACGTAGCGGAAAAGAATAGTATAGTGGGGCGCTTATGCTCCTCTGTAATAAAGTATGCGAGCCGAAATGATGGGTGTGGCAGCCTCCTATCCATGGCTCCATCCCCATCCTCAGGCATGGTTCCCGTCTCCGAATCCAAAAGCATCCATGTCCCATCATCCCCTCGTTCCAGTGTCCCATCATATAACTGCGACGCAGCCTGTGATGCAGCAGTATCATATGCAGTGGTTACTCTGGACTCCAGGACGATAATGCGCGCACCGGTATGAAGACAGAAATTACCTATAGCCTCAGATGGGTCATAGACATCATCGTTGATGCTTGCCTCATTGTCAAGGACCATCTCGTCGGCCCAACATTCCTTTTTAAGAGAAGCAGATGGTCTTCCTCTCCTGGTTCGCTCTCTTCCCATAGACAGGGATATATCCTGTGGAATATAAAATATTTGTCATGCACTAGGCCATACTCAAATAGCTGCATTCCTGAACAATAATCCACTCTGTTTGTTTCTTATGCAAAGCCCAATCTTGCAGGAACGTTTATATACATTCTTCTCTTCATCAAAGAAAGCCCGGCAAGACAAGCGTGAAGGGAGCCTAATAAAACAACAGGGCTGTGCCCAACAAATATTTGTCTCCTATGCTTGTTGCTAAAGGGTTACCTTCTAGTAAGTTCAGCCATCCGAGAATGATATGCATCAATGCCTCTGGCAATGCCTTCAGCACCTGCATCTTTGGGAACGACAAATGCGATATACTTTACGAGTGCCCATGCTGCCATATGCTCCCGATATGAAGTTTCATCGCTCCTACATGCAGCAAGGAGTTTTTCATAAGCAACTGTTGCTGGGGAGAGAAAAATATCCTGTTCGCTTTGTAACAGGTCTTCAGGGCACATGCTTGTTCTAATGATTATTGGAGGGAGAGTATAACCAGATGACCTATAAACATCACTTAATTGTTTCATGCCGTTTACGTTGAAAGGAAGCCCGGTCATAAAAAAATCAGGTGCACCATAGGAGTGAAGTCTGCCGTAAAGATCTGGAGTAGTGTCCATAAACACTTCAACTTCTATTTGTGAATCTGCAAGTTCATTCATGATAGATTCTAAACTGTCAGGATCATGTGTCACAGCAACAATGCTTGTCCTTCTTAGTTCATCTCCCATAGGTAGTCACAAACTAGTGAATGAACATCGTTTTAAAAAGACAGAGGGTCTTCAAACGATAATTTTGATTAAAAAAACAAGAAATGATGGAGAAAAATAAAAAATTATTGTAAAATTGTCACCTTTTCCATCACTACATTCTCGACAGGCCGATCCTGAGCCCCGGTTTTTGTATGTCCGATGGCCTCAACAATGTCCATCCCCTCGACAACCTTGCCAAAGATGGTATGCTTGCCATCAAGCCAGGGTGTTGCTGCAAGGGTGATAAAGAACTGGCTCCCCCCCGTGTTCGGCCCGGAATTTGCCATTGACAGTATCCCTGGACCAGTGTGCTTGATTGAGGAATCAAATTCGTCCTGTATCTTGTACCCAGGCCCGCCCATCCCAGTTCCGGTGGGGTCCCCGCCTTGTATCATGAATCCGTCGATGACACGATGAAAAATGACGCCATCATAGAAGCCTTCGCCGACAAGCTTCTTGAAGTTCCCGGCGGTGATAGGAGCCTTGTCATCAAATAATTCTATCACGAATGTTCCTTTGTTTGTCTCTACCTTTATTTTTGTATGCATGGTATCACCTGTTTGCGTGCATGAAGCAAGAAAGAATGCGATAATGATCCACGAGAGGATGTTTATCTTCATAAAAAACAGTGCAGCCGCAAAGATATATAAAGGGTGCTGTTTTGACAAAACGAATGTTTGAAGTTATCGTCCAATTCCTTCACACCATTTATGACATTGAAGGAGTCATCAAGTGGGGAGGGGTCATCATCATCTGTGCAATCATTTTTGCAGAGACCGGAATATTTGCTGGATTCTTTCTTCCGGGCGACTCTTTGTTGATCACTGCAGGTATCCTTGCAGCAGCAGGTCTGCTTAATGTGTGGTCACTTCTCTTCTTCGTCTCCCTGGCAGCCGTGATTGGCGATCAGACCGGTTATTATATCGGCCACAAGATGGGCAAGCGGCTGTTCAGGAAGGAGGATTCATTGTTGTTCAAGAAAAAGCATCTGGAAAAAGCAAAAGATTTCTACGACAAACACGGCCCAAAGACCATTGTCCTGGCAAGGTTCATCCCGCTGGTGAGAACATTTGCGCCGGCGGTGGCAGGCACTGCTTCTATGGACTATAAGACATTCGTGACATACAACATTGTCGGGGGGATTGTCTGGGTCTTTGCAACTATCCTTGGCGGGTTCTTCCTCGGATCATTGATTCCTGATATCGACAGGTACTTGTATTTGGTGATAGGGATCATCATTCTTGTGTCCTTTATACCTTTGATAATTGAGATCATCAAAATCAAGAATGAACAAAAACACTAAAACAGGGATTAGGGGAGAGTACAGTAATTTTCATTAGGGTCATTAAATAGGTAATTCTCGCAAAAAGATGCTATGAATCCTTAGTTCTCAATAGTCCGCAGAGGTTATATTCAGAGGCCATAACAAATTGTTATTAAACAGTTATGACTAATGTTATAGAATCAGGTCGCCCGGGAAAAAGAAAGACGCTAAGACCAAGCGACTTTCCAGGTAGTGATTTTTTCCCCGAACACACTGGTGGTATCATAAACTTTCTGGAAATCTTTTATTCCCGTTCCATCAAAAAAGAACAGCCTCGTGAACATGCTTCCGGCCAGTTCTGGAGAGGTAAAGACCACAAAGACCCCTTCATCGAGCTGGAGGAATGTTGCCCCAAGCGGGAGAGTGTCTGTTTCAAATGTCCGATGTATGGCGGCTTCTTGGGTGATGAAGCTGGCTGCAAGGGGATGTTTGATGCTCCCATCTGGCAGAGCAACAGTTACTTCTTGAGCAGGAAAGTCAACTGTTACCAATACAACGTTTCCTTCTTGGGAAAACGGGCATAAGGTGATGTTGTTTTGTTCTTTGCACGCAACCATTCCAGACAGGTATCCTGGCCAGGGTGAGATCCATGCATTGAGTGACCCCTCATCCTTTTTCGTCGATACTTCCTTGATCCATGCACGTGTTGTTTCTGCCGGCACATCATAAACATCCGCAAATCTGGCAACAAGCTCTTCTTCGCTCACTATTTTTACATTTGCTGCAAGGTATGCTTTCCTAAAATCCCAGTTCCCAAAATGCGCCCATACAGCCCCCTTGCCGATCATGTCCTGGGAGGTGATCAGGTAATTTTCTGGAGGGTCGCAATGAGTCGTATTAAGGATTGAGGTAATCTCACTAGCAGTGAATTCATGGGAAGTGAGAAGTTCCATGGCAGCGCTTTCGTTTTTGAGGATGAGTTCATTGATGATGTTTATGGAGTGGGGAGTATCATTGATGCGCTTGTTGATATGTTCAAATCCTCCATTGCTCCCGCAATCAAGCATTCTCAAAATGCCCCTTGCCTCATCCTCATCCTTGGTGAGGAGGAGTTTGCCAAGCCAATGAAGCGGGGGATTGTTTTGAGAGCTTCCATCAAGGCTCACCCGTCGGTTGGCCCAATACTTGAACCAATGGCCATAGTCCCACCAGGAATTGATAATGGCATCCGGTTCGGAATGGTCCTTGATGTTTTCGAGCGTTGCCACCCATTCATCATTGATGTTTGGCACGTAGTTTTGGGCGATGGAAATCCCGCCGCGAACAGGTTGGATAAGAATGAGAAACACCAAGAATCCGATAAAAAGGCCAGAGACAAGCGCTGTTGGTTTAAAGGGTTTGAGCAAAGACGCATGGAGAATGGTGATAAGCCGGTCAAAGAAGATGGCAATGAAGATTGCCAGGGGCACAGCCATGAGGAAGAGGAAACGCACGCCCACCATGCTGAAATAGGTAACAAGGCACACGATCATGGCAAGGATGAATATTCCCTCCGGATGGAATTCCTCTTCTTTTTTCTTGAGATGAAGTGAGATCCCATAAATGACTGGAATGAGGAGGGAAAAGATGAGTATCCCCCGCTGAGAGGTGGTAAGGAGGCGATAAAGAAGGATGTCAAAGAGGACAAGTCCTAGGAGCTGCCAGAAATATTTCTTGATGAGTCTAATGGTGGGGAAAATGAGGAGGAGCATACCAAGGGAAGCGATGAGGAATACTGGTATGTGCAGGATAGCCCCATTGTTTGAGAGGACATCTGGAAGGCTCATGCCATTGAATTCTGCAACTGTAGGCAGGACATTTGGCCAGTAGTCGGCATTTGCTGCTGATTTGAAGTGGAGTACCTGAAGCTGGGCAAGAAACACGTGGATGAAGCCTTTTGGGGTGGTAAATATAAGTCCATACAGGACAAAGATAGCGAGCATGAAGATAAGCCCTGTCAGGAGGAAGGTGATGATTTGCTTCTTGATCTCAGAGAGCTCTTTTTTCATGAAGAGTTGCTGGAGGATGATATAGGCCATGCCAACAGCAATGGAGAGGATGAACAGGTCGGCAAGGTACCACCACCCTGTCCAGAATTTTGCGTAGAAGGAAAGGCACGCGCCAGCTAGGCCTGCCCAGATGTATTTTGCTTTTTGGTCCTTGGCATAGAAGCATTCGACAGCGATCCAGAGGAAGAGCACTTGAAAGAAGACATTCACGATGTCATTATCCGATCCAAGGCTTCTGGCAAGAAAATTCACGTTCACATTCACAAGCACAGTTCCAATGACTGCTGCAATAGGGCCACTGATCTTGTAGAGAAGGAGGAAGAGAGGGATGGTAAAGAGGAGAGACAAGATAAGAGGGGTGAGAAATGATGCCTGCATGAGTGTCATGTCAGGGTTGAAGAGATGGAGGAATTTGTAGTTCCACACAATGATGATAGGATAATAATCATATGCCTTTGGCTTGAGAGTTGGGGCAAGGGTATATGTATCATAGCACCGATCATTGATGACCTGGTCGCACTGGTTTCCTGTTTCGACAATGTTTCGCGCCATGCGAAGCCAGTAATAAGAATCAATATCCCCAAGATAGGCATAGGTATGTGAACCTGATTCGTATTGGAGCCGTGATTTTAGCGATGCTGCTCCAAGGTCTATTTGTTGATGGATGGCAGCTTCATTTTGAGAGATAATCTCCTGTGTTTTCTTGTTGATCAGGTCTGTTTTTCTCTCTGCAGGAATGTTTGGATACTCTTTATCTACCTGAGCAGTTGCCTGCATCTTGACATAATTCATGATGCTGGATTCTGCCTGCCTGTCAAGGGGGACAAGATCTTGTGGCTGCAAGCGCACATGGATCGTGATGGCAAGGGGGATGAGAAGGAGGAGGAGTGGAAGGAGGAGCGGCGCTGCCTTCTTGAGGCGTTTTCCGATATCTTTTATTCCCGAAAGGTCTAATGATTCTTCGTTTTCTTCCCCCATAGGGGGGGCAGGAAGGAGCACATTTAAATAAGTATTGCATCGGATCAAAAAGGTGACAAGAGAAGAGAGATCATGAAGGATGCGTTTTCACCTGCTAACTTGGGAGTCATGTCGAAACTGACAACGCCAATAAAAGTTCAGGAGCTTATTGGGTCATTGTCATTCAATCAGGGAAAGAGGCTCTCTCCTGTCCAGGTGCTAGAGCAAAGGAGAGCTGATTGCCTGGAGGCTGCCGTCTTTGCCCATGCCGTTTTTCAGTTCCATGGGATTGACAGTTTCCTAATAGATCTTCGCGCTGTCCATGACGAGGACCATATCCTTTGTGCGTACAAGAGTGGCAGCCATCTCGGCGCTGTTGCGCAAAGCAAATTTCTCCATCTCAGATTCAGAAGCCCAGTGTACAAAACAGGAAGGGATCTTGTGATGAGTTATTTTGAGCATTATTTCAATTTCTTTGGGGAGCTCAGCCTCAGAGAATTCTCCGTGCCAATCCGATTAAAGAAAGGCGGGCCGTGGTTGTCTGATCCAAAAGAGACCATCAAACTCGAACAATACCTAGACACGGTCAGGCATTTTAAGGTGGATCTCCCAGAGAAACCTTTGCCAAAAGTGTCAAAGGAAAGGTTCTGGAGAGAGATTCTCATCTTGCCTGAAGGGACAAGGGTGGGGAAGGAATACAGAAAAGAGGTGAGAAGCAGGGAACATTAAGGGGAATGTATTTTTAAAAAGACTTTCATTCTTGTTCGAGTAGAGGTGGAAGGGATAAATGGTTGTTATCTTTTTGTTTTTGTCATTTCTTTGAGAAGGGGATACTTATCATTCAAGAAATTCAATACTTTCCTTGCATATTCTTTATCCATTATTGTCCCATAATAGAGCATGCCGTTCCTAAAATACCTCAGCTGGTCGGCAAATTGGACATCAGCCTCTTTTAACCCAAGCAGCCGAAAATAGGATACTTCTGCCTCATGTGCTCCTTGGCCTGTTGCATGATACCCATCAAGGAGCATTTTTGCCCGAACAAGCCCCATGATAATATCATAAGCAAGCTTTATTATGCTATTAGCATTCTTATCGTTTATATGTACCTTTTTCAATAGGTCCAAGAGGGCACCTCGGTTCTGTTCTGACTCGCCAACCAAGAATTTCGCTCTGGAGATATCTGTGCTTTGCCTTTTTGCTACGCCCAGCTTTATGAATTCATCAAATGTTCTTATCGGTCTCACAGTTGGATTCCTCCTGCAAGAACAATGCCATTGCAGAGGTTCTCTTTGAGGTGCTTATGGATTTCTTTAAAAGTATCAAAAAAAATGATGTGTATCTGTCTCTCAAGTTTCTTCTCAAATATATCCAAATGAATTCTTTTATCCCTTCTTCCGATTACTGCAATGTCAATATCTGAGTGAAGCGTGTCTTCTCCTCGAGAATAGCTGCCAAACAGGATGATTGTTGCTCCTGCGAATTCTTTTTCAAGATAGCTAAAAAGCCCGCATTCATAGATTAGCCGTAAATTGTCCGCCCTCTTTTGCTGCATGATAAGGGTGTTGTCCCTGTTTAGCTCTATGGACCATCTTTTTGACTCTTTATCTTGTGTTACCTTTATGAGGGATCTCTTTGTTAGTGCAGGAAGCGCCTTTATCACTGCGGGCGGAGATACTCCAAGGAGATTTGCCAGAGCCCTTTGAGTGAGGCTTGTTCCCGATTTTACAGAGAGAACTCTGATGATCCCTTGTTGCAGATTTGTTAACTCAGATAAATATCTGTTTACCATAGTTAACAGATAGTAACTCAAGTTTATACGTGTTTCGTTTTTTTTCCAAAGTAAACAGAAGATGAGAGAATACGGCTGCCGGGACTTTCAATCAGCATAGGCCAGCACCCCGGTTCCAAGCCGGTATGCCGCATCCAAAACCCCATAACCTGATTTTGAACCCGGGCTTCCACCGTTCTCCTGGGCACCAATACTCAGGCACCCGGTTCAGTGGGAGGGTGGTTTGCTACCACTACAACACAGCCGTATCAGAAGAAGTGAAAAATCAGCAGAATAAAAACATTTCCCTACTCATCTGGGTCTGGATGGTTCTCATCGGGCCCAAAATTTAAGGCATTTTTAGAGATGATAAACACATCTCCAACAGACTTTACCAGCTGGTGGGGGACAATGACTCCTTTGGCGCTCCCAAGAGCCTTGTTCAGGAACGAGTTCTTTGTCGCCCGGACCCGCCATCCAAAAACCTTGTTTTGTGTCAGGATGCACTCTTCAACATCGCCAAAATAGTCGCCTGCATCCGTAAATACTTTCATATCGTATGTTTCCTTGACACGTTTCATCTTGAGCATTTTGGCCTCGTCCTCTCATAGCGCTCATCCAACTATTTATAGTTTTCTGTTTTAAAAGAGTCGAACCAGAGTAACGGTAAGAGAAGGATTTTGGAGGAAAAAACAAGATAATTAGAGAAAACAACAATGGCACAAAAGCTTTAGTATCTAAAGCTAGGTTTCTAAAAGAAACCGATTTGTTGCCATTTTTGTTGTTTTCTCAACAGAGAATTCTCAAAACCATAATCACTCCCGGCATATTATTAAACCACCTCCTGCTCACAAAACCCTATGGCAGAAATATTCATCCTTGGCACTTCCCACATTGCAAGGCAGTCAGTAAAAGAGGTCAAGGAAGCAATAGAAAAAATCAATCCGGGCATCATTGCCATTGAATTAGATCCCCGCCGCCTGGCAGCCCTGCTCTCAAAAAAGAGGGAAAAAACCCGTATCAGTGATGTTGGAGTAAAGGCATACCTTATCCTATCAATCGCACAGTGGGCTCAAAAGAAGCTGGGTTCCTCTGTGGGAATCAGCCCCGGAACAGAGATGCTCACTGCCTACAAACAGGGAAAAGCAAAAAATAAGAAGATTGCCCTCATTGACCAGGATATTCAAATAACCCTAAATCATCTCACAAAGGCTGTTTCTTTTCGTGATGTATGGCAGATGCTAAAAGACCTCTTTAGAGGGCTTATTCTCAGAAAACCTGTCATAGAATTTGATCTCTCCACAGTTCCAGACAAGGAGGTAATTAAGAAAATACTCGAGTTGGTCAAAAAAGATTATCCAAGAATTTATCATGCCCTGGTCACTGAGAGGGATAAAGTAATGGCAAGAAATCTGAGGGCCATTGCCAATGAGAATCCTGAAGAAAAGATTCTGGCTATCGTTGGCGCAGGGCATGAAGAAGGACTAAAAAAGCTCCTTTCAGAGCCGCAAACATCTTTCTCATTCCACGTTGAATGAAAAGAAGAAGGAAAGCAACACCATTGGCGCAGACGCGATGCCTCATCGCGAGCTTTTCGAGCAGAGGCGAGAAAAGCGGTCTGCCAGCCAATGATGGTGTTGCGACTCTGAAAGGGATCAACAAACAAATAATCTTACAATCTTTTTTCCATAACTCTTTTATACTTCTATTTATAAAAGAACCCCATGACCGTCCAGGGCTGGTTTGACTACAAGGACAAGGTAAAGCGGTATTTTCGCTTTAGTGCCGAGGAGATCCGAAATATTGTCATTGTCACCTTGGTCTTTGCATTCATCATGTCCTTTCGTGACTGGGGGATCGACAAGATCGACCCGGCATTTGGGTCAAGGAGTTTTCTGCTCACGGCAATTGTTGTTGGCGTTGGGGTAATTGTCCATGAGTCTATGCACAAGCTGGCAGCATTATACATGGGCTTTCGCTATGAAGGAAGGCTCTGGCTCTACGGCCTCTTTTTTGGGCTCGTCCTTGCCTTCGTCACAAGAGGCCATCTCTTTCTCCTCTTTAGCACAGGCCCCTTTTTCTACCACATGGCAGTCCATAGGACAGGATTGTTCCGTTATGGCTTGAACTATTGGGACCAGGCAAAGACAATCTATCCGGCAATCCTCTCAAATGTCATTCTTGCCGGCATGTTCAAGATCATCTCTGTTGGCTCGATTATTATTCCCAGCGGGACGGCAGCACCAAGCTATGTGATCTCCCAGGCCATCCGCTTCAACTTATACTATGCAATTTTCAATATGATGCCAATCCCGCCGATGGATGGGGCAACATGCTTTTTCACATCGAGAGGCTGGTATGTGTTCTTCTTTGGATGCATCCTGATCTATGCAGTGCTTGTCTTGACCCTTGGCATCTATTCCATGTTCGCAACGCTTCTTGGTGGAATTGTCCTCGCTGTATTGTTTTTCTTCATGTTCGAGAGGGAGGCATTGCCGTACTGACATGGAAAAGAAGGGATCCGGCTTCAATGATGTGTATATAGAGTATGCATTCCTTCTCGTGCTCATTTTAGGAATATTTGTGACCATCACCACGACAAGGACGATGCTGCTCATTATCATGTTTCTTTTTGGGATAATGATCACCCGGGCATGGCTCAAGCTGCAAGAAAGGCCAAGAGTGGGTATCATAGTCATTACGATTGCATTTCTTTTGGTAGCAATGATTGCAGCAGGGTTCTTCCCCGTTCTTCTTTCATTTGCGGGAGGCTCTGCGCTCGGCCATTTTTTGTTTACGAGCAAGAGAATAAAACTCTTATGACAAGAGTTCCTCTCTCTTTGACCAAAATAATTTTATAGTCAAGAACCCTTCCTCAATAAATGCTCAAGGACATCTCCCCCAGGCTGTATCAGCAGACCATTTTCGCCAAAGCATCCCAAAAGAACACCCTGGTAGTCCTCCCGACAGGGATGGGAAAAACAGCTATTGCCATCATGCTCTCAGCTCATCGGCTGCAGCAGTTTCCAAATTCAAAAGTATTGATGCTCTCTCCAACACGGCCGCTAGTCAATCAGCACCTTGCATCATTCAGGTCCTTTCTTGAGCTCCCGGAGAATCAATTCGCTGTATTCACCGGTTTTGTCAAGCCAAAAACAAGAGAAAAGTTATGGAAAGAGGCAAAAATAATCTTTTCAACCCCCCAAGGTCTTGAAAACGATATCATTGCAGGAAGGATCAAACTAGAAGACGTCTCGCTGTTGGTCATCGACGAGGCCCATCGTGCTGTGAAAGAGTATTCTTATGTATGGATTGCAAAGCAGTACCATGCCAAGGCAAGATATCCAAGGATTCTTGGCCTCACTGCCTCTCCTGGCTCGGATAAGGAATCGATCCAGGAGATCATCTCGACTTTATTCATCGAGGAGATCGAGTCTCGTTCCCACAGTGACCCGGATGTCCAGCCATATGTCCAGGAGATTGATGTTGAATGGGTGAAGGTTGCCCTGCCGGATGAATTGATGAAAGTCAAGAAATATTTTGAGATGTTCCTGCACACAAGATATCAGGAACTAAAAGAGATAGGGGTGCTCCAAAAGGAAAACCTCGCATACATCTCAAAAACAGACATCCTCTCATTGCAAGGCCAGATACAGGCAAAGATTGCTCAGGGGGAAAAGACGCCGCAGTTGTGGCGCGGCATATCCTTGGTGGCAGAAGCGATGAAGGTGTATCATGCAATGGAGATCACCCAGACTCAAGGCATCACCACATTATGCAAATATCTGGATAAGCTCGAAAACGAGTATACCGCATCAACATCAAAGGCTATAAAGAGGATTTTCGAGGACCAGCATTTCAAGGCAGCATTGTATCTCGCAAGGGAGTTGAGGGATAAGAACATTTCTCATCCAAAAATTGGCAAACTCAAGGAAATCATTGAGAAGGAAATCGAGGAAAACCCAAAGGCAAAGATCATCATCTTCAACCAGTACCGTGATAATGTTGTGGCAGTACAGCGGGAATTATCAAGCTTAAAGAATGTCATCCCAAAAGTGTTTGTCGGGCAGGCAAAGAAGAATGATACCGGTATGAGCCAAAAAGAGCAGATATCCCTCCTCGAAAAATTTCGTGAAGGTGCGTTCAATGTCATCATTATGACATCCGTAGGAGAGGAGGGGCTCGATATCCCAAAAGTGGATCTCGTCATTTTCTATGAGCCAATCCCTTCAGCAATACGCCATATCCAGAGGCGTGGGAGGACAGGGCGGCAGGAAAAAGGAAGGGTTATCATCCTTGTTGCTGAAAAGACGATTGATGAGAATTACCGCTGGTCTGCGCATCATAAGGAAAAGCGCATGTTCCGCAGCCTTTCAACCTTGAAGAAAGACGTCCAGTTCGCAAAACCAGCGAAAGAAAAGACCCTCAACGATTTCGAAAAGAAGGTTGTCATCATCGCTGATGTTCGGGAGAAAGGCAGCACAGTCATTAAAGAGCTCCTCTCCCTTGGGGCAGAGATTAAGCTGGGGCAGCTTCCCTGCGCAGACTTTATCGTCAGCGAAAGGGCAGCGATCGAGCGAAAAGCGGTGGAGGACTTTGTCTCCTCAATCCTTGATGGCAGGCTCCTCGATCAGCTCAAGGTGCTAAGATACACTTTCGATCGCCCTCTCGTTATCATAGAAGGTGAGCAGGATATCTTCAGTGTAAGAAATGTTCACCCAAATGCTATCAGAGGGATGCTGGCAACAATTACCATGAGTTTTGGCATTCCCCTCATCCAAACCAGGAATGGAAAGGAAACCGCCGCCCTGATCTATCTCATCGCAAAAAGGGAGCAGGAAGATGACAAGAAAACATTTGACCCTCATGCCAGCAAAAAGCCGATGACTCCAAAGGAGCAGCAAGAATACATCGTTTCATCTCTTCCAGGCATCGGCCCGCAGCTTGCCCCCTCCCTCCTCAAGCATTTCTCAACCATCCAAAACATCATCAACGCATCAGAACAAGACCTCCAGAAGATCGAGAAGATCGGCAAGGAAAAAGCAAAGAAGATCAAGGATATGGTAGAGAGAGAGTATGGGAAAGAGTGACACAAATGTATGATCAGATTATTGGAACCATATTCATCATAATTGGGACTGTCATGATAACTTTGAACAAATATTTCGTTGCTTATATGATAGAGATAAACCGGAGATTCATCCGCCTATTCACAAAAGATACTGCCGAGCTGAATAAGAGGTATGTAAGAATATCCTACTCACTCATCTACTATTTAGCTGGAATAATAATCATATCAGCAGGATGGATAATATTAAGAAGCAATTAAATTTATTGGTAGCTCATCAAGGTGTTTATCAACCCATCACTTTTAACCCTTCAATCGTCGATGCTTCCATGTTCTTCTGCCCACTAATAACAGGTGGAGCATTTAATTACCTATTTCTAGGTATTCTTTTACCTGTTTTAAGGTAAATTTATAAACTTCCTCACATTCCAGCCTATATGCTCACAAAAAAACAGGTATCAATACTCTCCGTCTTCAAAGAGAACCTGTCAGAGAGCTTGACCTTTAAGCAGATCAAGCAGAAAAGCAAACAAAAGTCAAACAGCATGATCCAGGGAGCAGTAAAGGAATTTCTTAAACAAAACATCTTAAGTGTAAAACAAATTGGCGATGTGAGTGTTTATACCATAATGCTCACGAATACATCATTGTCATACCTCAACCTCATGAACGAAAGTGAAATCGAGAAAAGCAAGATCCCCATGCCGATTCTAGAAGAGATCAAATCCAAACTGCTCAAGCAGACCCCTTTCTTTATTCTGGCAATATTTGGCAGTTATGCAAAAGGCAAAACGACAGAAAAGTCTGACCTGGATGTTGCAATAATTGTCGATTCAAAGCAAGCAAAAAAAGACTGCACTCCGCTTCTTGAAACGATAAGGCGAAGAGAGATCATCCCAATAGATTATCATGTCTTCTTAAGAAATGAATTTGGAGAAATGCTCAAAACAGAGGAGGAGAATGTTGGTAAACAAATAGCAAAGAACAGCATAATTTACTATGGGTACATCCCCTATTGTTATCTTACTAAAGGAGGAAAAAATGAGTAACGAAACAATCCTGTATCTTCAAAGGGCAGAAAATGAGTTGGTAGCTGCACAAATATTTCTTGAGGTGTCAAGCAATCCAGTGCTCCAGAAGGAACAGTTTAAGCTGGAAAAAGAGTTCACGTTTTACAATGTTGTGATCAGCCACTCATATTACTGCATTTTTTATTCTGCCAAGGCAATGCTGATAAACAATGGGATAAAGACAAATGCCCCTGAAGTGCACAAGAAAACCATTATTGCATTTGATGATAGCCTTGTAAAAACCGGAAAGCTAGATGTCGAACTCCTGAGGATATACCAAAAGATGATAGTAAGGGCAGAGGAACTCTTAGAAATCTTTTCAAAAGAAAAAGGAAAGCGGGGTGCATTTACCTACCAAAAACTTCCTCAGGCAAATCGTGACCCTGCTCAGGAATCATGTAACAACGCTTCATTCTTCTTCAAGAACATTAATAAGATTATAAGAAGATAAAATCGTCACGTTGCCTTCAACCCTTCAATCGTCGATGCTTCCGTGTTCTTCTGCAGCCACTCTCTATAGAACCGATCAACAACAACCCCATGCCGCGATAATCCAGAAGACAGCACCCCATACAGTTTCTTTCCTTCCTTGTCAAAATCTGTCAGCAAAACAACCTTTTTGGAATGGGAAGCCATCGTTTCAATAACCTTGTACAACGGCTCTTTATTCAGGCAAAACACATGTTCAACCCCAAGCTCCTTTAAGCTACTCACATCTCTCTTCCCTTCAACAATCACAGGAAGCTTTGATGCAGCAAGGGATAGTGCCCATTCTTCAACAGTCTCTAGCTCCATAAAGAAACCAAAAGAGCATAATCATTATATAGATTCCTATCCTCCATGAGGTCATGATCCATATCAGCACCCTATTGAAATACTATAAGCGCCAGGACATCCAAAAGGAGATGGCTGAGAACGCAAAGGGCAGGGAAATTGCTGTCAAATATGGAGAGAAAGGTTTTGGCAAGAGGCCAGACATCCTCAACTATGAGGCAGAAATTCTTGAGTTTGTAAAGAAAGGCGCAACGAGTTTTCATGCATCAGAAGAGCACTGGGACAATCCCCTTTCCCTCACCACCTCGATGAACAAAAGGGAGGTTGA
The DNA here is from genome assembly GCA_013329045.1 of Candidatus Woesearchaeota archaeon. Classification (GTDB taxonomy): domain Archaea; phylum Nanobdellota; class Nanobdellia; order Woesearchaeales; family UBA9989; genus UBA9989; species UBA9989 sp9989u. Next base: position 178,016 of record DUKZ01000038.1, on the reverse strand, counting down.
AGAGCTCCGGATTGGATGGGACCTGATAATAGACATTGACTGTAATGTGTGGGACTACACAAAATTATCAGCGGTCATGCTCATTCAGGCATTGAAGTACCATGGCATCCAGGCTGTTTCGATAAAATTCTCCGGCAACAAAGGCTTTCATATCGGTGTGCCGTTTGAATCATTTCCAAAGACCATCAACAATCAACCAATCGAATCATTGTTTCCCGATGCACCAAGAGCAATAGCCGCATATCTCCAAGAAATGACAAGGTCTCATCTCAGCAAGGCTATCCTGAAGACAGACAACATCGAAACAATAGCAAAAAAAAGCGGCATGAACCCAAAAGAGTTTATCATCAACAACGCATTTGACCCTTATAAGATAGTAGGTATTGACACGATCCTCATCTCCCAGCGCCATCTTTTTCGGATGCCTTACTCCCTGCACGAGAAATCAGGCTTGGCATCACTCCCAATCCTCCTAGAGCAGGTTATGGATTTTGACAAGGGTTTGGCAAATCCGGAAAATATCGTTGTTCCAAACCACCGCTTTTTAGACAAGCAGCAGGCAAGGAGTGAAGAAGCACGCTCACTCATCATTCAGGCACTCGACGCAACAGCAAAGCTCGAAGAGACAAAAGAAAAGAATGAGCAAAAAGAGTTCATCATCCCGGAAGTAGCTCTCCCAGAAGAGGCATTTCCCCCCTGCATGCACCTCATCTTCAAGGGCATCAATGACGGTAAAAAACGCGCAGTCTTCGCCCTCGTCAACTTCCTCCAGAGTATTGGCTGGAGTTATGATATGATAGAGCAGCGGTTGCTGGAATGGAACAAGAAGAACCCAGAACCATTGAGAGAAACAATTCTTTTAGGCCAGATTAGGTATCATAAACAAAACAAGAAATCCATGCTCCCCCCAAACTGCGACAATCAGATGTATTATATTGACATTGGTGTGTGCAAGCCAGACAACCTCTGTGCAAAGATAAAGAATCCTGTCCACTACACCCTAAGGAAAGCTGGAAAGCAAAAGAAGCCGGGAAAGACTAAGAGTTCATCCAGGGGCACAACAACGCAAACACCAAAGCAAGAGAATGCTTAGATTTTCTACTCGGAAAACTAAAGGTGTTCGAGAGGCGCTGGGGTAAGATGTCTATTTGGAAGCAGTTTGTCGCCATTATTGTTGTTGCAAGGCAGATCAATGGCAAAATATCCACTAAAAGCCCACTAAACCTCAAACAACAACCTTTATAAACCCCCCCCAATTCCCTTCTATTCTCCAAGAGTGTGTAAACAAAGCGTTTAGACACGAAGAAAAACCCGCCTGCAAAGGGCAATTCCCAATAAGGAACAAGTTCTCGAAGGGGAAGACCCCAGAAAGAGGCGTTTTTCAGAGGCACTTGCTTTATGCCAAACATCAGATATCCACGTAGAGGAAGTATGCAGTATTGGCCTCGGAAACGGGCCAAGACACAAGTGGCTAGAGTCAGGTCCGTCCCCAAGGGAAAAGGCTTGCTTGGCTTTGCTGGCTATAAGGTTGGCATGACCCATGCAATCATCATTGATAATCGCCCAAACACCAAAACAAAGGGCGAGGAGATTTCTATTCCATTAACCGTTCTCGAGTGTCCCCCAATAAAGATTGTGGGTGCAGTTTTTTACAAAAAGACCGTAGCTGGCATCAGGAAAGCTGCAACAATATACGGCCAGATTGATAAGGAGCTCCAAAGAACCCTTAAAAAGCCAAAGAAAGAGCAGCAAAAAAAGTTAGAAGATATTGAAAAAGAGTTAGCATCATATGTTGAGGCTAGGGCGTTGGTAGAGACCCAGCCAAAAGCAATCGAGCTCAAGAAGACCCCTGAATTTTTTGAGATGGCAATTGGGGGCACCATAACAGAACAGCTCCAGTTCATCAAGGATCATATGAACAAAGAAATCAAGGTTTCTGATGTGTTCCAGGATGCAAGCGTCATTGACACACATGCCGTCACAAAAGGCAAGGGGTTTCAAGGACCAGTCAAGCGTTTTGGCGTCTCAAGAAGGAGGCATAAATCTGAAAAGACTATCAGGGGTCCAGGATCACTTGGCGGCTGGTCTGGCCAGGGAAAGGTCATGTATCGGGTTGCCCATGCAGGACAGATGGGCTATCACACAAGGACAGAATATAATAAGCAGATCATCAAAGTCGGGACAAATCCAGAGGAGATAAATCCAAAGGGAGGATTTGTGAGTTATGGTTTGGTCCGATCGCAGTTCATTCTCATCAAGGGTTCAGTGAGCGGTGCTCGGAAAAGAATGATCAAGCTCATCAAGGCATTGAGGCCAAAAGACAAGCTGTTTAAGGAAGCTCCAGCGATTGTTACAATCATCAAATAAAATGGAAGTCATCATTAAAGGGAAGGAGAAAGAAATGGGCAAGAAGAAGTTGCCAGCACAATTCGATGAGATAATCCGTCCTGACATTATCAAGAAGGTTGTAGTAGCGCAGCTCGCAAACAAGCGCCAGCCGTATGGTGCAAAGCCAGAGGCAGGAAAGCGCCCGAGCGCAAAAGTTTCCAGGAGAAGAAGGGATTATAGGGGATCGTATGGGCATGGTATTTCTAGGGTCCCAAGAAAAGTGGTCTCCAGGTCTGGTACAAGGTTTAATTGGATTGGCGCATTTGCTCCAGGGACAGTTGGTGGAAGAAGGGCTCATCCCCCAAAGGCAGAGAAGATATGGTCACAAAAGATCAATATCAAGGAGAAAAGGAAGGCTATCAGGTCCGCGATGGCAGCTGCCATGAACAAGGATCTCGTGGAAAAGAAAGGCCACCTGATCCCAGATAAGTACCCATTCATTATCGCAACAGATATCGAGACGATCAAGACGGCAAAGGAAGCAAGGCAATTCCTCATCACAATTGGCCTTGAAAAGGAGCTGGGAAGGATCCAGGAAAAGTCCATCAGGGCAGGTGTTGGGAAAATGAGAGGAAGAAAGTACAAGAAAGTCCGGGGCATCCTGATCGTCGTCAGTCAGAAGTGTGATGCGCTGAGGGCTTTTAGAAATATCCCAGGTGTTGAGGCACGGGTGGTAAATACGCTCAGTGTCGAGGTATTAGCCCCGGGAACTACCCCAGGCAGGCTCACCTTATTCACAGAGGAGTCAATCAATAGGGTTGAGAAGGAGAAATTATTCATATAAAATGGGAATCATCAAATTCGCGCTGGCAACTGAAAAGTCGATCAGGCTCATGGAATCAGAGAACAAGCTTATCTTTGTAGTCGACAGGAAAGCATCTGCTGCAGAGGTAAAGAAGGCCATTGAGGAGCAGTTCGCAGTCAAGGTAGTAAAGGTCAACACCTTGATCGACCGTGATGGGAAAAAACGCGCATATATCAGGTTCAGCGAAGAGACGCCAGCAATTGATATTGCGACAAATTTAGGGTTGATGTAAGATGGGAAAGCCGCTCATTCAGCAGAGGAGAGGGAAAGGGTCGCAAAGATACAGGACCCCAAAGCATACATTCACCGCCGCAATCCAGTATCCAAGAGCAAATGATCAGAAAGGAACAATCATTGATATTGCTACCTGCCCAGCCCATACATCACCCCTAATACTGGTAAAATATGATAATGGAGAATGTGCAGTCAATGCTGCCCCGGAAGGCATTTACCTAGGCCAAGAGGTGCATATAGGAGCGAGCGCGCCAATCCAGCCAGGAAATGTGTTGCATTTAAAAGACATCCCGGAAGGAACGCTCATATTCAATATTGAATCAAAACCAGGTGACGGTGGAAAATTTGTCAGGGCATCTGGCACAAATGCAAAAGTGCTGGCGCAAAGTGGGAAAGAGACAGTTGTCCTTCTTCCATCAAAAAAGAAGAAGACATTTTTGAATCAATGTAGGGCAACAATCGGCATTGTTGCAGGGGCTGGCAGGCCGGAAAAGCCATTCTTGAGGGCAGGAACAAAGAAGCTCAAGATGAAGCAAAAGAACAAGATCTGGCCGGTTGTTTCAGGTGCTGCAATGAATGCTATTGATCATCCTTTTGGTGGCAAGAGATCTTCAAGAAAAGGAAGGCCAACGATTGCGCCAAAATATGCGCCGCCTGGAAGAAAGGTTGGAATGTTAAAGCCAAGAAGGACTGGCCGAAGGAAGAAGTAACATGGCAAAAAAAGAATTTACCTATCGTGGAAAGTCGACTCAAGAGATCAAGAATCTTAGTCCTGCAGAGTTTGCAGAGATTGCTCCATGTGACATCCGAAGAAGGATCAAGAAAGGCTTTACTGTAGAGCAAAAAAGGCTCTTGAAAAGTTTGGAAGTCAATAAAGGTATTGTCAAGACCCACTGCCGTGACATGCCAATTCTCCCGGTCATGATCGGCAGGACCATTCGCATCCACCGCGGAAACTCATTTGAGCAGATCCTGATTGCTGAAGACATGATAGGTCACCGCCTTGGCGAATTTGCATTGTCACGAAAGAAGACATCGCACAGCGCTCCAGGTGTTGGAGCGACAAAAAGCTCATCGGGGTCGAGTAAAGGATGATCAAGTATGCAGCAAAGGCAAATGGGGAACACATCGCAAAGGCCTGTGGCAGGAATCTTTCCATCTCAACAAAGCATTCCGTGGAGATTTGTTCTTTGCTCAGGGGCAAGAAGCTCAGTGACGCAATCCGGATTCTTGATGAGAGCATCAAAATGAAGCGTCCAATCCCCCATAGAAGATTCACTGGTGATGTTGGCCATAAGCCAGGGATGGGTCCTGGAAGGTATATTGTAAATGCATGTACTGAGATAAAGATAATCCTCAAGAGTGTCCAGGCAAATGCGAGTGTCAAGGGCCTTGGGAAGAATCTCGTGATCACCCACATGTGCGCTCATAAGGCAGCAACACCAATGAAGTATGGCCGCCACAGGAGAAGGCAGTCAAAGAGAACACATATTGAAGTATTTGTTGCTGAAAGTACCCCGGAAAAAAGGCCTGCTAAGGAAGAAAAGGCTCCTGTTCAAAAAGCACAGCCAAAGAAGGCAAGGGTAGTAAAGAACGCTCCTGTAAAGAAGGAAGAGGAGAAAAATGATTGAACGAGAATTCATTAAGCAGAACCTGAAAGAGCACAGCGTCGAAGAGTTTGTTTCACGTTCGCTCAAGAGGGTTGGCCATTCCCATACAAAGATGATCAGGACTCCTCTCGGGGAAAAGATCGTGATTTTCACTTCACGCCCAGGACTCATCGTCGGAAGAAAAGGAGAGAATATTAAGAAGCTCACAAAAGCGCTCAAGAAGGAATTCAACCTGAAGAACCCTCAGATAGAGATCAGCGAGGTAGAGCAGTATTACCTTGATGCCCAGATTGTGGCAGAAAGGATCGCTGATGGCATGGAACGCTTTGATTCAAGCAAATTCAAGGCAATCGGCCATAAGATGATGGCAGAGATCATGAATGCTGGCGCTATTGGCGTAGAGATCCTCATCTCTGGAAAGGTGCCAAGCGCAAGGGCACGTGTCTGGCGGTTTTACCAAGGGTACCTCAAGAAATGCGGAGATGTCAGCATTGAGGGAGTCAAGCAGGCATACACGCAGGCTCATTTGCGATCAGGCACGGTGGGAATCCAGGTGCGTATCATGCCCCCTGATGTCAGGCTGCCAGATAGGATTTCGCTCATCACAGAAAAAGTGGAAGAACCAGTAGTCCAGGAAGTAAAAGAAGAGAAGAAGAAGGCAAGGAGCAAGAAATGAAATCAAAAGAGCTCGCCCAGCTGGGCAAAGAGGATCTCGCAGCAAAATTGAAACAGGCAGAGATAGAGCTCATCAAAATCAATGTTCAAGTAGCAACGGGGACGCAGATTAAGAACCCTGGCCAGATCAGGAATTTGAAGAAGACAATAGCCAGGATCAAGAGTCTGACTGACAAGGAGGTAAGCGGACAATAATGGAAGACATCGATCCCATCACAGGCCTTCCCAAGGAATTAGGGATCTGGGAAGATATCGCCAAGGAAGGGCAGGATATAACAATAAAGATTGTCAAGAAAAAATTTGGCAAGGAGTACACCATTATTGACGGGCTCGACGGCAAAAGAATTGATCTTAAGGATCTCAACAAGAAACTCAAGAGCAAGTTTGCCTGTGGCGGGACGATCAAGGACAAGCAGATCGAGTTGCAGGGAAACCACAAAAACCAGGCAAAACAGTACCTTGTGGAGCTTGGTTTTTCACCAGAGACAATCCAAGGATAAAAAATGGAAAAAATAAGAACGCACGGAAGGACATTCACTGGAGTTGTCATATCAGACAAGATGCAAAAGACAGTGATTGTGCAGTGGCAGATCAGAAAATACCTCAAGAAGTTTGAACGCTACATCCAGCAAAGGGTTCAGGTCGCAGCCCATAATGACATCAAGGCAAAGGAAGGCGACATGGTAAGGATCATGGAGACAAAGCCCCTGTCCAAGACAAAGCATTTCACCATCATCGAGAACCTGGGCACAATGAAAGGCTATGGGCAGCTAAAAGAGTCCCTTGAAGAGGGAAAGCACCAGGAGAAGGAAGAAAAGGCAGAGCAAAAGACAGGAAAGAAGAAAGAGGAATAAGAAGATGCAGGCAATCAAAGCAAGGATCACAAATGGACTGAATCATGGCAGTGTTATTGTTGCCTGTGATAACTCTGGAGCAAAGGCATTAAGGATCATCTCATTCAAGGGCTCAAAAACGGTGAAAGGAAGAAAGCCCTCCGGAGGCGTTGGTGCACTGATCATGGCATCAGTGGTAAAAGGCCAGCCTGGAATGAGGAAAAAAGTTGTCCCGGCAATTATTGTCAGGCAAAAAAAGGAATACCGGCGCGCTGATGGGACAAGGATATCGTTCGAAGATAATGCAGCAATTGTCTTGAAGGATGAGAAAGGAAACCCGAAGGGAACCATTTTCAAGGGGCCATTCGCAAAAGAAGCATGCGTGAGGTGGCCGCCAATCGCAAAAGTAGCAAAGATTGTTGTATGATACTATGTCAATAAAACCAAAAAAGCAAAGGAAGGCGCAAAGTCAGGCACCAGCCCACAAGAGGAGTGAAGCGATTGTCTCACCTCTCAGCAAGGAGCTTCGTTCCAGGCACAAGAGGAGGAACATCCGCCTCATCGTCGGAGATAAGGTAAAGGTTATGAGAGGCTCGATGAAAGGCAAGAGCGGTGTTGTGAGGACAGTTAAGGTAAAAGATCAAAAAGTGCTCATTGAAGGCATTGATAGGGGAAAGAAAGATGGTTCTCGGGCCTTGATCCCATTGCACCCATCAAACCTCCAGATTATTGACATCAAGCTTGATGACAAATTGAGGATAAAAAGAAAATGACAAAGCAAGTGATGAAGAGGATCGCCAGCCCAAGGACATGGAACATTGCAAGAAAGACAACAAGGTTCATCACCCGTCCAAACCCCGGCGCTCATTCATATGATCAGGGAATCGCGCTCGCAGTTGTGCTCAAAGAGCACCTTGGCATCTGCCAGAATCTCAAGGAAGTGAAATATGTTATTTCGCAAAAGCAGGTGCTCGTCGACCAGGTAATAAGGGATGACCATCGCCACAACATTGGGTTGATGGATGTCCTAGCACTCCCCTTGATCGGAAAGGTATACCGATTGGTGCTGGATAAGAAAGGAAAACTCGCCATCATTGAAATCCCAGAAAAGGAGGCAGGAAAGAAGGTATGCAAGGTCACGGGAAAAAGTGTCTTGAAAAAAGGCATGCTGCAGCTCAACCTCTCTGATGGGAGGAATATCATGGTTCAGAAGAATGATGTGAAGGTAGGCAGTAGTGTGGTCATTGACATTCCCTCCCAAAAGATGGCTCAGAATCTTCCTCTAGAAAAAGGGTCATTGATCCTCCTGACAGGAGGCAAGCACATGGGGGATATGGGCACGATAGAGGAGATAAAAGAGGGCATCCTTGTGTATAAGAATGCTGAAAACAAAAAGTTCCAGACAGCGCGAGGGCACGCATTTGTCATTGGGAAAGACAAGGCAGTCATAAAGGTACAATGAATAAGATGAAGACTATCCGTGTGGAAAAAGTAACCCTGAATTTTGGCGCAGGAAAAGACCAGGCGCTGCTCGAGAAGGGTGTCAAGCTCATAAAACACGTCACTGGCATCTCGCCGGTAAAGACAATTACGCAGAAAAGAATTCAGGAATGGGGGCTCAGGCCAGGTTTGCCAATTGGGTGCAAGCTCACTTTGAGGGGGCCAAGAGCAATCGAGGTTCTCGGACAATTGCTCGAATCAAAAGAAAAGATTCTCAAGGAAAGGCAGTTTGATACGATGGGCAACCTCTCTTTTGGCATCCCGGAATATATTGATATTCCAAACGTAAGATATGATCCTGATCTTGGCATCATGGGCTTTGAGGTCAGTGTCACCCTGACAAGGCCAGGGTATAGGGTCAAGTCAAGAAGGAATTTGAGAAGGCCTCTTGGAAAAGGCCACAAGATTACAAAACAAGAAGCCATTGAGTTCATGACCGCTCAATTTGGCGTGAAGGTGGATGTATAATGACCACAAGTGATCACAAGAAGATGCTCAAGCAGCTCAAGGCAAAGCCGGCTGTGATGAAGAAATACCTGAAACACAATGAGCCAAAGGATCGAAGCTGCGGCATTAATAAGTTCAAGTGCGGCAGGTGTGGAAGGACTGGCGCTCACATTAAGCAGTATGGCCTCCACTTGTGCAGGCAGTGCTTCAGGGAAATCGCAACAAAACTCGGATTCAAAAAATACAACTAAAATGGTAATGAACGACTCACTCGCAAACTGTATGTCAAAGATGCTCAATGCAGAAAGGGCAAACAAGCAGGCAGTAGAGATCAGCCCTGTCTCAGTGCTGATCAAGAAAGTGCTAAAACTGCTCAAGGATAATGACTACACTGGTGATGCACAGGAAGTGCAGGCAAGCCAGGGAATAAGATTGACTCTCAGCCTCCTGGGGAAGATCAATAATTGCGGTGCTATAAAGCCAAGGTATGCGATAAAGAAGGAGGACTTCGAGAAGTTCGAGAAAAGATACCTGCCAGCAAAGAGTTTTGGCATCCTTATCCTCTCTACTACCAATGGGTTGATGACGCATCAGCAGGCAAAAGAGAAGGGGATTGGCGGACGTTTGATTGCCTATTGCTACTAAGATGAAGAAAGAAAAGCCAAAAGGGATCAGAAGTGAGGTTGTCATACCTGAAGGTATAACAGCATCGTTCCAGGATGGCGTCATGACAGTCAAAGGAAAGAAAGGAGAAGTAAAAAAGCTCCTCTCCCACCCGCTGGCAACGCTCAGCATCGCTGATGGCAAGGTGATTATCAGTTCAGACAAGACAGGAAGGAAAAATAAGGCGATCGCGGGAACATACAAAGCCTTAATCAAGAATATGTTCCGTGGGGTAACTGATGGGTATGAGTACAAGATGAAAGCTGTAGCAGCTCATTTCCCGATGAATATCGCACTCCAGAATAATATGGTTGTCATAAAGAACTTCCTTGGTGAAAAGAAGCCAAGGACATGCTCTGTTCCAAAAGGCGTTGAAGTAAAGATTGATGCAAATGATATTACGGTAACGGGCATCGAGCGCGATGTTGTCGGCCAGACAGCAGCGCTAATCGAGCAGACCTGCAGGATCACCAACAGGGACAGAAGGATATTCCAGGATGGCATATTTATCACACAAAAACCGGGCAGGGAGACCAGATGAGCGAGTACCAAAAACAGTGGGAAGTAAAGAAGCAGAAGGTTCGAAAGAATCCAAAGTTCAAAAGACAGGATGCTCATAAGAAGGTTCGACTGAAGGAGAGCTGGAGAAAGCCAAGAGGGATGGACTCCAAGATACGATTGGAGAAGAAAGGATATGGGAAGGTTGTCAAGACAGGGTATAGGACCCCAAAAGCAACAAGGAATAGGACAGCAAAAGATGCAGAGCTCATAAAGGTCGAATCGCTCTCACAAATAAGGTTCCTTGATGCAGAAAAACACGCGGCCATTATTGGCAAGGTGGGTCAAAAGAACAAGGTAGTGTTGATTGAGGAGCTCATCAAGAAGAATATCGCGATTGTCAATATCAAAAATCCGGCAGGATTCCTGCAAAAGGTAAAAGAGGGCCTGGCAGCAAGACAGCAAAAGAAAAAGGCAGTGGAAGAAAAGAAAAAGGAAGAAGAGAAGAAGAAAGAGCAGGAGTCAAAGAAGAAAGCTGTCGAAGAGAAGAAGAAAGAGGAAGCAAAGCAAGAAGAACCCTCACCAGAAGAGAAGAAAGAAGAGGAAAAGAAAGAGAAGGATAAATTCCTCATAAAGAAGGTATAATCAGAAGGTAATAGGCAATGGAACTCAAACATCAGCGAAGGCTCGCAGCATCAATATTGAAGAGCTCAGGAAAAAGGATCAAGTTTGATCCGGCAAGGCTAGAGGAGATTAAGGAGTCCATTACAAAGGCTGATGTGTCAGGATTAATCAGGGATAAAGCTATCAAGAAGGTGCAAAAGAGAGGGGTATCCAAGCACCGTGCAAAAAAGGCAAAGGTGCAAAAGAGGAAGGGAAGAGGAAAAGGGTATGGCAACCGGCAGGGTGCAAAATATGCCCGGCTCCCAAGAAAAGAGCGCTGGATGAATGCAGTAAGGGCGCAAAGGACCCTTCTAAAAGAGCTCAAGGAAAAAAAGGAGATTGATGCTAAACTGTATAAAGAGTTGTATCTGAAGGTCAAAGGCGGATTTTTCAGGAGCAAAAGGCACATTCAACTGTACTTAAAGGAGAGGAAGTAGGCATGGCAAGAGTATTCGTTCCCTATAAGAGAAAGCAGAAAGGAAGGACAGACTATAAGAAAAGGCTCAAGCTTGTTCTCTCCAAGAAACCAAGGATAGTCATCAGGAAATCGCTCAAGAGCATGAATGTTCAGCTTGTTCAGTATACAGAGAAAGGTGACAAGGTCCTCTTGTGTGCATCATCGCATGATATTGAGAAGATGGGCTGGAAATACCGCAGCAACAGTATTCCAGCGTGTTATCTGATTGGTATCTTGTTCGGAAAAAAGATGAAGCAGGCAAAACAGGAGGATGGTGTCGTGGACATCTGGTTTTATCCATCCACGAAAGGCTCACGGCTCTACGGGACGATCAAGGGGATCATTGATGCGGGCATAGAAGTGAATGCGAAGGATGTTATGTTTCCAAGACAAGAGAGGCTTGAAGGAAAGCATATTGCTGCCATTGCAAAAAAGAACCCGAACAATTTTTCACGATACAACAAAGAAAACCTCAAGGCAGATGACCTCCCAAAGCAGGTTGAAGCATTGAAGAAGAAGATACTTGAAAATGGCTAAGAAAAAAATAGAAGAAGAGAAAGTTGAAGCAGAAGAGACAGAAGAAGACATTAAGATAGATGTTGAGGTGCCAAAAGAAGAGGCAAGAAAGGAAGAAGAAGACCTCAAGAAAGTTGTCACTGAGGATTCTGCTGAAGCAAGGGACATTGCACCAAAAGAAGATGTTGTTACCTGGAAGCCAAAGACATCGCTTGGTCGTTTGGTTCTCGAAGGGGCAATCAAGAATGTTGACGAGATCCTTGATCAGGGAAAACCGATCATGGAGGCGCAGATTATTGACATGCTCATGCCGTCATTGGAATCTGAGCTGCTGGCAATTGGCCAGGCAAAAGGAAAATTTGGCGGTGGTCAGAGGCGTGTCTTTAAGCAGACGCAAAAAAAGACTGCGGAGGGCAACAAGCCCCACTTTGCGACGGTATGTGTCGTTGGTGACAGGAACGGTCATATAGGAATAGGATATGGAAAAGCAAAAGAGACTGTTCCTGCAAGAGAAAAGGCAATCAGGAATGCAAAGCTCAACATTTTCAAGATCAGGAGAGGTGCTGGTTCATGGGAAGATGCATCTACAGAGTCTCATTCAATCCCATTTAAGGTCAAAGGCAAGTGTGGCTCAGTAGAGATCACGCTCATGCCAGCTCCTCAAGGAACTGGCCTTTGTGTTGAGAAGGAATGCGCAAAGATGCTTGCCCTCTCAGGCATAAAGGATATATGGTCAAAGACAAAAGGCAGCACAAAGACAAAGCTCAATCTCATAAAAGCATGTGAGGATGCATTAAAGAAGCTCATGAAGGTGAAGATCAAGTCAGTGCATATCACTCAGTTGAGTATTACTGAGGGACCTCTTTCCGCAGCGCAGGACCAGGCATTCATCGAGCAGGTGAAAAATGGGTAAAGAAGAAAAGCCGCTTGTTGCGGCAATCCTCATTCGGGGCATGATCAATCTGCCAAAGGAAGTGAAGGATACATTGCACATGCTGAGGATGGATAAGAAAAACACCTGCGTGGTCTATGAGGCAACTCCATCAACGCTTGGGATGATGAGAAAAGTCCAGCACGTCATCACGTTTGGACCTATCACAAAAGAGATGTATGCGGAGCTCATAAAGAAGCGGGCCCAGCCATTTAATGATCGCACAACTGACAGCAGAGGTAAGATTGCCTATAATAAGTTCAAGGAGATTGATGGGAAAAAGATCAAGCCCTACTTCCACCTGAATAACCCAAAAGGCGGTTTTGGGAGGATCAAGAGGGGAGTAAACCAGGGCGGGGCGCTTGGAAGAAGGGAAGAGATGGATTCGCTAATCAAGGTAATGATGTAAGATGAAAAAAAAGTCCAACCGTAAGAGAGGCTCCACGACCCACGGCTGGGGTTCGATGAAGAAGCACCGGGGAAAAGGAAACAAGGGAGGATCTGGCAATGCCGGGACGGGAAAGCGTGCTTCCACAAAAAGGCCAAGCATCTGGCACCTGAAAAAGCCTCTTGGCAAGTCCGGATTCGTAAACAGGCAAAAAGCAGTGCTTGTTTCATGGAATATTGATGATCTCATGAAATATTGTGAGAAAGCGGGGGTGAAGGATGCCATCGACCTCTCAAAGCTCAAGGTTGATAAGCTCCTCGGCAGAGGCCAGGTAACGAAAAAGGTGAGTGTGACGGTGTACAATGCATCAAAAAAAGCTGTCGAAAAGCTTAAGAATGCTGGATGCAGCGTCAATGTCATTGCACAAATAGAAGAAACACAATGAGTTTTTTTGATACCATACTAACAAACCTGCCAGAAGTCGCTGGTCCGACACAAAAGCGGCTCTCATTTAAGGAGAAGCTAAAGTGGACTCTCATCACGTTATTGTTCTTTTTTGCATTGGGCTTAATCCCGCTCTTTGGTCTTGGCCAAAACGCTTTGGAGCAGTTTGAGTTTCTCTCAATTATTCTTGGGGCAAAATTTGGTAGCCTCATTTCTCTTGGTATTGGTCCGTTGGTGACATCATCGATCGTGTTGCAGCTGCTCAATGGCTCGGGGATCGTGAAGTTTGATCTCACCTCTACAGAAGGCAAAAAGCGCTTCCAGGGGATCCAGAAATTATTGTCATTCTTTTTTATTCTTTTTGAAGGGACAATCTACGTGCTCATGGGAGGCCTCTCCCCAATACCAGAACTGAGAGGAACATCTTTGTTTGTCCAGCTTCAGATACTGCTGATCTTGCAGTTGTTTGTGGGTGGTGTTCTCATCATGTTTATGGATGAGATCATCTCAAAATGGGGCTTTGGTTCAGGTATCTCTTTGTTCATCGCCGCAGGTGTGGGTGAAGAGTTGTTCGTCAGGTCATTCAGCTGGCTTGCATCACCCGCAAATCCAGGGATGCCGGCTGGGGCAATTCCTGCATTATTCGTGAGCCTCAGTCAGGGAAATGTGCAAAATGCTCTCTTGATGATCGCATCACTCGTGGCAACAATCCTCGTGTTCATGATGGCAGTCTATGCCCAGGCAATGAAGGTTGAAATCCCGCTCTCTTTTGGAAGGATCAGGGGGCATGGCATCAGATGGCCCCTTTCTTTTATGTACACATCAAATATTCCAGTCATTCTTGTTGCAGCCCTTTTGGCAAATATTCAGTTGTGGGCAAGGCTATTGCAAAATGCAGTTGCAGGAAAGACCGCTGGGTTCTTGTATTGGCTCTCCGTTCATTTCCTTGGGCAGTTCACTTCTGCTGGCTCTCCGACAGGAGGGCTTGTTGCAGTCATTCAAGGGCAGGATATTGTTGGAGCGATAATAAAAGGAAGCTTGAATTCACTCATTATCACAAATGCTCTCATCTACTTGCTCATCATGATGGTTGGCTCAGTTATTTTTTCTATTTTTTGGGTGCAGACATCTGGGATGGATGCGGAGTCCCAGGCAAAGCAGATGATGTCTTCTGGCTTGCAGATTCCAGGGTTTAGAAGGGATCAGCGTGTCTTGGAGAGGCTTCTTGAGCGCTACATCTGGCCTTTGACGGTGATGGGGGGGTTAGCTGTTGGATTCCTCGCAGGAGTAGCTGATCTCAGTGGAGCATTATCGAGGGGAACTGGTATTCTCTTGGCAGTGATGATTGTGTACAAGCTGTATGAGGAGATCGCTCAGCAGCACATGATGGACATGAATCCAATGCTCAGGAAATTTATGGAGCATTGAGAGAAAAGGTGAAGTGAAAAAAAGATGGTTGTGATTATTGACTGGTTATTTAGTCCATTGCTCAAGATCTCCCCTATTCTTGCTATTATCCTCGTCTCTTTTCTTGTTTCTGTGCTGATCACGTATGTGTACAAGTGGATGACTGACCAAAAGCTCATGAAGGAGCTTCGGGATAAAATGAAAGATGACCAGAAACGCATGAGAGAGCATCGTGATAATCCAAAAAAGCTCATGGAGATTCAAAAGAGTGCTATGGAAGCAAACATGAAGTACATGTCTCACTCCATGAAGCCCACATTTGTGACATTCATCCCGATCATTCTCATTTTTGCCTGGCTCGGCGGCCATCTCGCCTATGAACCGATACTTCCAGATCAGGAATTCTCAGTGACGATCGCATTCAAGGACCAGGTGCTTCCAGTAGAATTCAACCCGCCGCCAGGAATAGACGTTATCCAGAATTTTACAGAAGAAGGGAAGAATGCAGTCATGAAGGGAAAGGGAAAAGAGGGAGAGTATATTCTGGATTTTGGTATCGCGGATAAGACTTATAGCCACGACCTTATTATCACGCAGGGAAAAGAGTATGCAAAGCCCTCAGAGATAGTGAAGGATAAGACCGTGCAGACAATCACAATCAACAATAAGAATACGGTCATGTTTATGATCGGAAAAAAGACATTTGGCTGGCTTGGTACGTATATCATCTTCTCATTGGTCTTCAGCATGGCGCTAAGGAAGATCCTCAATTTGGCATAATCACACTAATGCCAGCTAGGTATATTGTTGCAAAGTCACATAATTCCCCTCTTTAGGGGGTAGTAACACACCAATGATAATACAGTAACCTTTTTAAACAACTCAGCATTTGCAAAGAGAATGGTACAAAGACATAATCGTTCAACCTCAGTAAAAAAGGTGGCAAAAAGGATGCCTGGTGGAAAAACCATAATCACGTTCAAGAAGAAAAAGCCAGGAAAGGCTCTCTGTGGAGTCTGTGGGAATACCCTTGGGGGAGTCCCAAACAGGAGGGCAGTTGAGATGAGAAGGCTTCCAAAGACGCTCAAAAGGCCAGAGCGCCCCTATGGTGGTGTCCTCTGCGCGGCATGCTTAAAAAAAGAGATAGTCAGGAAGGTGAGGAAGGATGTTTGAAGTGGGTGATATTTGTGTGAAGACGGCAGGGAGGGACGCTGGCAAGTTCTGTATCATAATCCAGAAGGTTGATGATATCTTCGTCATGATTGATGGAGGCACGAGAAGGAAGAAGTGCAATAAGCGCCATCTCGAGCCGGTGAACAAGAAGGCAGCGATTGATAAGGATGCTTCTCATGAAAAAGTAGTGGCGGAATTAAAGAAGGCAGGATTTATTGTCGAAGAAAAGAAGAAGAAAGAAAAAGGCACAAAAGAAAAGGTCAAGCCAAAGAAGATCCAGACAGTGAAGAAAAAGGATGAAAAGCCAGCCCCTGCAAAAAAGCCAAAAGCAAAGAAGTGATTTGCAAAAAGCTTTTAAGAGCTGTTGATTTCTTTAGTATATGGCGAGCACGATCTGGACGGAAAAGTATCGTCCTGTTGATTTTAGCGGGATAAAGGGTCAAAAGGAGATCGTCAAGCGCTGCAAGGCTTTTGTCCGGGAAAAGAATATGCCTCATGTCCTCTTTGCAGGGCCAGCTGGCGTTGGAAAGTCATCTCTGGCGTTAGTCATCGCAAAGCAGCTCTATGGGGAGATTTGGCACCAGAGTTTTCTTGAGCTCAACGCGTCAGATGAGCGCGGCATTGATGTGATCAGGAATAAGGTAAAGGATTTTGCGAGAACAAGGGCGATGGAGAATGTCCCTTTCAAGATTATCTTTCTGGATGAATGTGACGCCTTGACAAGAGAAGCCCAGCAAGCTCTCAGGAGGACGATGGAGAACTACACCCAGACAACTCGTTTTGTGCTCTCTTGTAATTATTCTTCCAAGATCATAGATCCGATTCAGAGCAGATGCGCTGTTTTTCGCTTCAAGCCGCTGGAAAAGTCTGAGATATTTGAGATACTAGATGAGATCATCGCAAAAGAGGGGCTCAGCGCAGATAGGCAGGCAAAAGAAGCCTTATTCATCGTCAGTGAGGGAGACTGCAGGAAGATGGAAAATATCCTTCAGTCCTGCGCTGCTTTAAAGAAGAATATTGATGAGAACGACATTTACTCGATTGCTGCTGTTGCCAGGCCAAAGGAAATTGGCGAAGCTCTTTCTCTTGCCATGCAGGGAAAATTCCTCGAGGCAAGATCAGCTCTTCTCGATGTTATGCTCAAGTACGGCCTTTCCGGCCTTGATGTTGTCAAGCAAATTGAGCGAGTCATTTGGGATCTTGATATCCCGGAGAGAAGAAAAGTCCATCTCATCGACAAATGCGGCGAGATTGAGTTTAGGATAACAGAAGGGAGTGATGAGTTCTTGCAAGTCCAGGCGTTGCTGGCAAATTTTGTGGTGAAGGAATAAAACTCTTGAAAATAGAATAAAAAAAAGTTAAAAATAAATTGAAGACTCTTACGTCTTCACATCTCTGATTTCCATCGGTTTCTCGATGCTCTGCTGGTAGGTGTAATAAAGATCCATGGTCAGGAGTTCTTCATATACCTCATCAGGCCCGATGTTTGTCGTATCAATCGTGCACGTGATTGCTCTTGGTTGGAGTGTTCCTCCCTGGGCATCTTTCCAGAGTGTCACATATCCTCGTGATTTGCCAACCTGCCGAACGCCGCCAAGAGGTGCTGGGATTGCCTCCCCTCCAACGCCTGTCGCATCAAAGCCAGAACAGATGACTGGCTGACCGCTATGGAGCGATGTCACATCGATGAGCACCCGGTTCATTCTCCTGTTTGTCACGTCATCAAGGCATGAGCTCTCGGGTGGAAGTCCTGTGTTTTGTTGGATGATTGGTGCATTGATGGGAACTCCTTTAAAGTCAATGCCGGTAGAGACGCTGTGTTCATATCCTTCGGCATATGCTGGTTCGATCTCATAGAGCCGGGCAGACTTATGGCCAACATGTTCTACCATGAAAGTGACTTGGATTTTGTTCCTTCCCTGGGGCACTTGTTTGAGTGCAGTGACCTGGACAGGGCCGCCGGAATTCTTTGCGTCTTTTTCCTCTGAAAGTTTGCAGACACGAATTTCGCTGTTTGAATCGGCAAGCAGGTCTTTCTTGATGCAAAGGAGTGTTGATGTTTTTGTCATATAGTTATAGCATGCCTCTGCCCGGATGATAACCCCAGTATTCCCATTGAGGTCTGGCAGGTACACAAGATCAGGGAATTCGACATAGTCCTTGTCTCCTGGCAGTTGTGTGCCATCAAAATTTTTTCTGGCGCCAGTGATAAACTGCCTATTTGCATCAACAATGTCTAGCGCATTAGGGTCAAGGCCAGGATAGCGATAGGCAGCCCGGTCTGCTTCAGTATCGATACCAAAGTCCATAGGATTGACGCCGACAACCTTGATGACAAGATTATTGGCAGGAACGTCTGCTTCGCCAAGGTTCTCGATCTGGTTTACGATGGCAAAAGGGTTCTGGTTATTGTCAAAGACAAAGTCTGGTGGTGTTCCCTGTGCAAAGCCAAATTTGAGGGCATCGTTGCCTCCAATGAATGGTTCTGTTGCATCAGGTCTGGCGCTATTCTCTTTCGAAGAGCCACAGGCGCTGAGAACAAGCAATACTGCTACGAGAAAAATAGTGATCTTTTTCATGGTATCCTCCTTTTATTCTCTGAACATCAGATTTCAGTTATTTAAAGTTTTTGATTATGGGGCGCTATCGTGTCTCTATCGTGGCTGGGTTATGATCTCTGTATCAGCATAGTCTGACTCTGTATATCCATAGATGAGTTGGATGGCAAGGGGAGATGAAAATGCTGAGGTCGAGGAACCAATGTGGGCCTGGAAGTCGGTGAGTTCAAGAGTGCAGAAGATTTCTCCCTCACCAGTATCAGGGTCAAGGTATGCAACGCCAGAATAAGGATAGGGGAAGAGAGGATTTGTGTCGCATCTGATGTTCCTGGCACCAGTGGCATAATTCTGGTTGAACGAGCCAAGAGCAACATCATAGAACACCTTGTTCACATCGCCTGGACGAAGCTTGTCGATGATGCATCGGGAATGGATATCAATGTTTGTGGGGTCATATACTTTTCCCCTGCCAACATTTTTTATGGTAATTTTAAAATATGCACGGTTATAGCTCATTTGTTGGTCAACCCCAATGACTGCCACAGGGGCTCCCTGGCCCCCAGAAACGGCTTGATGCTCTTGCACCTTGCATACTTTCTCATCGACAGAGTACTGGTCTGGATCAACGCAGATGGTAGGTGAAGCAACCGTCTTATAGTAATAGCAGGCGGTGGCCTTCCAGCGGACAGGATACTTATCAATATCAGAGGAGATGGCAATATTGTTAACAGTAAAGCTCACGATGTCTCTGATTCCCACTCTTCCTCGTGTCTCTTCTGTCCCAAGCATTGGAACGATGGTATTGATTTGTGGATAGAGCCCTGATTGTGCTCCAAGCGCCCCTCCGCCGCCGCCAACGCACTGGACAATGCTTCCATAGAAGAATGCGCATTCCATGGTGCGAAGCCAGTCCGGGGTGTTCACATACCCATACGTAGCGCTCGTCCCGATGCTATTTGTCGTCTGCACGATTGACTGGTCAAACCCTGAGAGATGGATATTTGGTGGAGGAAAAATGGAATGGAGTTCTGGGTACGCAGAATATGCAGCATCATAGTTGACAAGGCCGCCAAGGCTGGAATAGCCATATGTCCCAAGAAAATAACTAGGAAAAAGCGTATCGGCATCTTCAGAGAATACTGGAGGGGTGCTCTCAGCGCCTTTATTGATCACTTCTACATTAATAGAGAACCCTCCTTCTCCAAACATATTTGTAAACCAGTTGTATTGTGGATTATTGGAGGGGATAGCGATGATTTTTTCTGGGGGCGTTCCCCGGACAAAGTCTAGCTCAAGACCCTGAGTCCCCCGGCGAAAGTCAGAGCCCCCTTCAGGAGTCTTTTTGGCAGCTCCTCCCCCGCATCCAGCCAGGAAAAGCAGGAATACTAAAAGGAGTGCAGTGAATATTTTTGATGTTTTTGATATTTTTTTGTCTGATTCCATTTTAGTTCAGGTTTGCCCTCTGGAGTGTTGGAGTATTAACGACAGTTATTTGCTTCTTGATTGATTGGGTGTAACCATAGGATAATTCGACAAATAATGTCGTTTGATAGGTATCTTGCCCAAGATCGCCGTTTGTTTGGCAGATGATAAGCCCTTGATTGTCATAGAGGGTTATCTGGTCACTAATCCCAGGTTGGCAGATAAGAGGGATGCTAAGTTCAGGATTGACAACCGAGCCAAGGACGATTCTGTCAACTTTAACTTTATTCTGGTAATCATAGTCAATTGCAGGGCATGCTTCAAGGTTTTCATTTTCAGCTCCATCACGGTCCGCCTGGAACAGCATGCCTGGGCCAACATTCTTGAAGTAGATGCGAAATTGCATCTGGTATTGGTTCCCGCTGCCAAGGAATACTTCAGGATCAACTTTAACGACGGCAACAGGGGCTCCCTGGTCCTTGAGGGTGATTGGCTTGACATCGCATACTTTTTCTCCAAGGAAATCGCCATATGCTAGGGGATCAATGCAGACAGGAATGGTGGCTCTGGTTTTATAGAGATAGCAGGCATGGAGGGCAAGATTCGTTTTGTGCCCTGCAGATTCTGGATTCAGCTGGACGGTAATGCCAGGATACGTGATGATCTCTTTTCCTCCTGTGGGGATATTATTGCTCTTCCCGGGCAAAAAGACGCTTCGCCCAAGTTCTACCTGAGTTGCCACTCGTCCCCCATTATCCCAATCGGGGATGTGAAAGATAGTAGGATCAAGACCGAGCATCTTGATGTGTCCGACACAATCATACGTCCCATCAGCATAGCGCCCCATGTCACAAGTCCCTTCATTCTCTACTTCGACGCCAACCCGCATCTGCGCATTGCTATAGACCTTATCGCTCACGATCTTCATGAAAGACATGCTGATGCCATCACTGCCGCTGATGGTGGCAGACGGTCCTGAATCTTCTTGCTTCTTCCCTTTGCAGCCGACAAGCAAGAATACTATTAGCAGGACAAGAACCCTTATAAGATGTCTCTTTTTTTCCATTATTGCATGTCTTCCTGGCAAATTGTGTTTATAATGTTTTCTATTTAAACAGCGCAATTACTGTCCTGAACTTCCTTCTTTCTGATGCGCTTGTTCATATTCATAATTTTGGTTGACGATGGAGATGGTGATAGCCTCATCAAAGGTATACCCATACTGCATATGGACATAGAGGGGGGTAAAATAAGGGGTTTTTTCTGTCATCTCAGGGGTTTCGCACACCGCTTCAAGGTCATTGTTGAAGAGTATTCCAACCCCTTCAGTATTCGCAAAGTCACCGGTGTTTTGTGTCTCAAATGCGCAGTTGAGCTGTACTTCAGAGAGTTTTGCATAGAGTTTTATTTTGTTCCATCGGTCTCCAAGTTTTTCTCCAACACATGCGGATCTAATTTCGGTTACCCCTCCGCTGGTGGTAGGCTTATAAGCAGTTCCTTTTCCCCTATTATGGGCAGTAATCTTGAACCTAATTTTATAATTGCCGTTTTGTAGTGGTATTATAGTCGGCTCAACTTTTGTCACATCGATCGGCCCGCCCTGACCGCCAGAGAGGCTCACCGGTTTTGTTTCACACACATAGTCCGTCTTTCCGACTTGATAAATATTAGGATTGACACAGATATCAGTAAACGCTTTTGTCTCATAATAATAGCACCCGTTTACCCGGATTTTCGAATCAACTTTTCGTCCTCCAGTAACTTCCTTGGACACAACATCAACAAACGTGGCTCTAATCTCCCCTGGAGGAAGCGCTGCCTGCCTGCCTCTAAGGGAAAAGTCTACAAGGACTGGTGCTGCCATGCCTTGATTGTCTGGCTGGAGTGTTTGATAAGGTGGCTGGGTAAACCAGTTGAGATCTTTATCAAGCACAATTCGGTAGTATCCTTCGCCATCTTTGATATCATATGCTCCTTCATTGTGCAGCTCGATGCCTACCTTAAATTGCACTTTTTCTATGATTTCTCGGGGAGGCGCATTTTTGATTGTGCTCATGCTCACCCCTTTCGTGCCTTGCTGGAAATTGAAGTCTTTGATGGAGCTTCCTTTATTGCAAGCTGAAAGGAAAAGAAGGATGGTGCAGAGAAAAGCAATATGGAATATTTGTGATGTTTTTTTCATTATGAACACCCAAGGAAGGTGCATGGATATGGTGCATTGCTTTCGCGAGTATATAATTTTAACCCGTTCCCAAGGTCTCGGGGAAGGTCTGTTGGCTCACTTGCCATCTTATTTGAGGTGACACACCCATGCCCGATGATGTTGCCATCTTGGATATGGTATTTGTCTGCAAGATATTTGACGAGAGAATCGACCGCTTGAACTTGCGCGGGAGGATATGGATCATTGCCTTCCCCAAGGTTCACAATCTCGATCCCAATAGAATGACCATTGACGCATGTGGCGTGCCATGCTGCTTGATTCTCAGGTATGACTGTCACTATAGTGCCATCCTTATCAACAATATAGTGTGCACTAGCTTTCCTGTTTACCCAGGACAAAAGCGCATCTTTAACTGTTCGTCCTGCTGTATGATGCATCACGATCATGTCGACAGTGCCAGATCGCTGCTTGTACCTTGTAGAAACAATATTCACTTGCTCCCGTGAGATATAATCAGACATATCAACAGTCTGTCCAAATCCCCCTGTAGGAGAATTCCCTTCGGCGCTGTTGCATGTCCCACCGGCCAACGCAATGCTTCCCCCTGCCTGCTGGCATCCCTGCTGCATGAAGCTCTTCACTCGCTCAGGATAGCCAGCTCCAAGGCCAGGGGAATTGCAGCATCTCTCCCCATCGCTCCCGCACACACCAGAGATGGAAGGGTTTGGAAAATATGCCTTGCATCCTTTCACCATTGCATCCTGGATGCCGGCTGACGGGTCAGCCTTGAGGAATTCCGCAGCTTTTCTCATCGCACCAACCCCTCGATTATAGCCAAAAAACATGAGTGTTGCTGCATCATCATCTGACACGCCAAGAGCCCGTGCTGCTTCATATTTCTCCTTGAGTTCTTGGATGCCATAATGAATCTGGTCTTCAACAGCGCTGCATTTTTTTTCATAAAGGCATGCTTGGTCTACTTGGAGTATCCCCCCATCATTGACATCAGGGTTGCAAGAGCTTTCTGTATAGGCAAACGCATACACGGTCACTAGATCAAGCCCGAGTCCTTGATCTTGCATCTCTCGTTTGAAAATATCTTGGTGGTCGCGGGCGCATCCAGCAAACACTCCATTCTTCAATGACTCTTCATTATACCCGCTGCAGTGAGCAGCCGCGCTGCACGCCCCCCCGCCAAAGCCCCCGGAACCGCCAGTATTGAGCGCGGGCAATTTTGCAACAACAATATCATATTTATCCACGACTTCATAATTATAATTTGTCGCAAGCCTAAGTTCTTGTCTTTCTTTGATTGCTCCACCGCGAAGCACTTCAGTAGTATATGTGACAGGGCACCACATGGAAAGTGAGGTTGTCACAGGAAACAATGTGTCTGGAAAATTCGCGGTGAAAGTAGAATAGAATTCATCCCCTCCAGTCTTGGAAAAGCTCATTGTCCCTTCATTTTCCTGCCGCCTCCCAACGCTGCATTCGCTGAGGGTGAATCCTTTGGGAAGGGAAACAGTGAAATCAGAAAGTCCGGCTATTTGCCCTGATGCATGAGTATTGTGGATACTGATGAGCAAATCAAGCTGTGAAGGATTTTCTGTGTCTATGCGTAATGGGTATGCTGTCCGCCACTCTGTTGCGATGACCACAGGCCCAGGTGTTGTGGTAGTGATGGTATTCTCTTCCAATGCTTTCAATTTTCCCTTGATGGTGTTCTCTCTAGAAGACGCAGTGCTTGAATCAAAGATCGCATTTCCAGTCATCCGTGAAGTGCTCATGAGTGATAATGCTTCTTCTTGGTCTATATAGGAAAAGGTGTGCACTGCTTCTGCAGCAAACGAAAAGCCAGCATATACCTCAATTTTTCCGGATTCTGAAAGGCCATTTGTAAAGCTGCAGCGAACATCGCTGGAAACCGGCTCGGCAGAATTCCATCCTAACATGTTGAAAAGGATATCTGATGATTTATCAACAGTTCCATCACCAAGGGAAGTTCTCTCCTTATCAAGAAGTTTATATGCTCTGCACCCATAATTTACCTGTGTTTTGCTCGAGAGATCCTCGAATTTCCTGACGACCTCGCCCTCGATTTGCACTTCTCGAAAGCCATCGAACGTGGAGATGACATGGAAGGCCGTGTTTGGCTTGAGTCCTTTTGGAGGATTAAAGAGCCTGGTGGCTGATGGCTCAAGAGCCCAATATCTCGTCTTCGACGTATCTGCATTGCCAGTATACGCTCCATTCGTCGCGATATCAAGATAGTTGGGAACAATGTTTTTTGCGCCACGAAGCCCCCGGACAATCGCGATTTTTGTGTTCTCATATCCTGCCTTGAATGCATCCCAGCTTCCTTTCATCACAAGGTTCACATTGATATTACTGGTATACCCGGAAGAGAACATCGCAAAGCTGATAGACGAGCCTATGAGAGTGAACACAATGAATGTAAAATAAGCGACCTTTGGTAATTTGTAGATGAGTTTTCCAGGATCTGGTGCACGCACCAATGCCATATACACAAACAGGTTTCCATAGACAGCAAAGTAATCAATAAAGATGGATGTCGCAGGGGAGTAGACTATAGAAAAAAATTTCATGAATGGTGGCAGGACAACAAGCAGGTAGAACCCAAAATATTTTGAGGCAGTGCTCTTTAGGTCACCCCCTCCACCCCACGCAACAGCGGCTATGGCCGCTGCTGGGATATAGATCACTATCCTCATCATATAATTGAAGCCGGAAACAAGATCAATCAGATAAAGGAGAAGAATGCTCCAATACGCAAAATTGTCCATCTGCATCTGGCGGCTGACAAAATTGCCAACATTTCCAACAGCACTCTTTATTTTGATGACGCCGTTCCATGCCCGAGATGGTGTCTGCCTCACAGCCCTGCCAACAGTTCCAACCCCTCGTACTGTCGCAGCGCCCGTTCGTTGGGCAGCTTCCCCGGTTTTTTGCGCAAATGCAAAGCCTGCCTGTGTAGTTGCCCTGCCCATCTGCCGAATTCCAGAAGCAGCCATTTGTGTCTGGGTGCGAACAGCGTTTTGTGCTCGTTTCCAAGAAGCTTCTTCTTGTCCGCTTTCCTGCGCAGCAAGGCGTTGGTCTTGTGACAATGCCTCTTGCCCAAACCTGTCTAGCTGTGAAGGAAGTTTTCCTGTTGTTTGCTGTGCTGCCTGAAGGTTAGTTCGCCGGATTTGTTCATTTGCTACCAGCTCCCGGCGGGCTGCTCGTTCGCGTACTTTGCTCTCCTGGATTTCTCGGGCAAACGATTCCTCATCAAAAGCTTGAGTGGAGCGTTCTCCGTTGCGAACACGTTTCTTCAAATCTTCCATATCCTGATCGACTTTTTCCCGCAGGACTTCATCATCACTGGGCATAGCACCATACCTCTTTTTTTAAGAACATTATGAGAGGGTGAGACGAACCTTTGCTATGTTCACATCGCTTTGCGGGACAATCTGCAGGTAATTGTTTCCTTTCAGGATGAAATCATTGACAAGCAATGAAGCGAACATATCTCTGGTTCTCACCTGTTTTTTTACGCCATTTAAGTTAAGGACAATTGAGTTCAAGTCCTCCTGTTCGACGAATTCTATGTCAAGGTTTGCATCAACCCCAAAGGCCCTGATTGCATCATAGGCTTCGGGATCAACGAGGAAGTAATAGGTGGGGTAATCTGGTGCGGTAAGTTCGGTGACAATAACAATCTGGTCGAGGAGATAGCTTCCCGTGTCAGCTTTGACAGAGAAGGTGTTCTCTCCAGGGGTGAGCGTTGCAGGGTCAAACTCGTACCGGTTAAGGATGCCGCAGTCAGGAATGCCTGAGAAGATGGCCCGATCATTGATGTGGAGGGTGAGGATCCCGCTGGCAGAGGGATTGCAGTCAGGGAAGAGTTTGAGATTGACACGCTCGAGGTTCTCCTTTTCTTTTTGGGTGATAAAGAATGATTGTGTGGCAGATTGACGGGTATTGTCGACTACCGTGCCAATGACTTGGAGATTTTCCAGCCGGTACGCATTGCTCGTCCAGAATGCAAAACCAGGGTTGTCTACGGTGAATGTAAGGACATTTTCTTGGTTGAGGAGAGCAGGGGGAAGCATGATTGGATCAATATTTTCTGTGTGAATATCACCAGAGAAAATTGTTTTTCTATTTAGTTGGATCGTAAGCAATCCTTTTCGGATGGGAGTGCTAAAGGCAAGCAGGGCACTGGAAACTTTTGTGGGATCTTGGATGGAGAATGTTGCATTAGCGCTGTTTTTCTTGAACCAGTCGCTCTTTACAGAAATTGTTTGAAGTTTGAGGAATTCGGTTGCATCCTCTTTTTGAAAGATGGTGAAGCTTGCAATATGGTGCTCAAAAGAGGAAAACCCGAGGGTATCGAGCTTCCCAGGGGTTTCTTCGAGGAGTATTTCTCCTTCATGGGTGCAAAAAGTGCCAGTGCAGGTGCTGCTGGTATCATCATTCAGGAGGGCTTCACGGTCTGCTGGGGGGAGGAAAAGGATATAGAGTACGATGAAGAAAGCGATGAGTGCAATGAATGTTGCAGCTTGCCCAGCGCCAGCTCCTTGACCTCTTTTTGAACGCCCTCTCATCTTCTTCTCAGAAATGAAAACCTATATATATAAAGATTTCTCTTTATCGAGGGATGCAAATAAAGAGCAATTTTCCCAAAAAAGGGTTAATGACCCTTCAGGTAGAATCGCCAGATGACTTGTGGTTTCTGCAGGCGATCATCGAGCCAGGAGACCATGTCCAGGGTAGGACACTAAGAAAGATCAAGGTAGGATCAGATGAAGAGAGGAAGTCGAGTGTTATCAAGCGACCGGTCAATCTGGAGATCATTGTTGAGAGGATAGAATTTGCCCAGTTCGCAACCGAGCTCCGGATTAGCGGAAAGGTCATTTCAGAGATCGAGGACATCCCAAAAGGAAGTTATCATACATTGACAGTGGAGGAAGGCACAATCTTTACCCTTATCAAAGGGCAATGGCAGGAGTATCAAAGGAAAAAGATTGAGGAAGCAACAAGGCCACTGCCAACAATTCTGGTTGCAGTCCATGATAGGGAACAGGCTTTGTTTGCACTCATCAAGCAGCAAGGAATACAAATGCTCAGCGATATGCAGGGGGATGTTGAGAAGAAAAGTTTCCAGACAAAAGCAGGATCGTTCTACCAGGAGATCGCTCAGCAGATGCAGACCTATAAGGAGAGATATAAGCCAGGGGGGATCATCCTGGCAAGCCCGGCTTTCTTCAAGGAAGAAGTCATGAAGGCAATCCCTGAAAAAGAGAGGAAAGGCTTGGTGCTAGCGACAGTCTCTTCAGTAACAAAGCAGGCGCTAACAGAGCTGCTCAGGCGCCAGGAAGTGCAGGGGGTGCTAAAGGAGGATATGCTCACAAAGGAAGCGCATGAGGTGGCAAGGATTTTAGGGGAGATTAGTAAAGGTGGGAAAGGAATTTATGGGAAGGATGAAGTAGATAAGGCATGTAAGAGTGGTGCTGTTGAGATGTTGATCATCACTGATAGCAAGATACTTCAGGCTAGGCAAGATGCATCAATCGATGATCTCATAAGGATGATGAAGACTGTTGAATCGATGAATGGGAAAGTGTTGATCATCCATGGTGATAGTGATGCGGGGATGCAGGCTGATGGACTCGGGGGAATTATCGCCTCTTTGCGGTATGTTGTTTGAGGACTCTTTCTACTTCATGGGCGATGAGGTGTTGTTCATCTGTTTTGATGACAAAAACCTTGATGGGGGATGTTGCCTTGCTGATGATTGGAGCATTGCGCTTATTCTTCCGATCATCAAGTTTTACGCCTAAAAACCCCAGCCCCAAAGCAATATCTTTCCGAAGTTCTGGGACATGCTCCCCAATCCCCGCGGTAAAGATGATAGCATCAACCCGCTGGAGGGCGGGAAGGTAGCTTGCGATAATCTTTTGCAGGCTGATTGCAAGCATCTCACGGACGAGCTTGGCTCGCGGATGCTTGTTGTATTTCAACGCCCGATAATCATGGGATATCCCAGACACCCCTTTCATGCCTGACGAATGATTAAGAAGATGGTCAACCTGTTTCACAGAGAGTTTTTCTTGTTCGAGGAATGCTAGGACGATGCCAGGATCAAGCATCCCGCACCTCGTCCCCATCAGGACGCCATCAAGAGGGGTCATCCCCATGGAGGTATCAACTGATTTTCCGCCTTTTATGGCGCAAACAGATGATCCGTTCCCAAGGTGGCAGGTGATAAGATTGCATGAAGAGAGTGGCTTGCCAAGGAGCTTTGCAGCTTCCGTTGCACAGTAATGATGGCTTGTCCCATGGAAGCCATATTTCATATATCCTTTTTTTGTATATTTATATGGGATCCCATACGTACGAACGGGGGAAGGGATTGTTGTATGGTATGCTGTATCAAACACTGCCACTTGTGGGAGATGACCAAAGTGTTTTTTGCATATGGTGATGCCAAGCAGCTCCGGAGGATTGTGGAGGGGGGCATAGTGTGAATATCTTTTAATTTCGTTCATCACAAAAGGTGTGATGAGAGAAGAGGTGGTGAGCATTCCGCCATGGACGACGCGATGCCCAATAGCATCAGGCGATGTTTCATTGATGATCTGTTTAAGAGAAGAACGATAAGAGGTGATAGAGAGAATATTCTCCTGATAACCCGTCGTGAGTTGCTTTTGACCTTTACTTTGATACACTGCAAATTTGATAGAAGAACTCCCGCAGTTTAGTGTAAGGATGAGCATTGTTGGGCCTCGATGCAAGTGAGTATTGTTGTATCAAAGATATCCTCGACAGTAGACCCCCTGGAAACATCATTGACTGGCTTTCTGAGCCCCTGGAGGATTGGCCCAATAGCGATGGCTTTTCCAAAGCGCTCCACAAGTTTATATCCAATATTTGCCGACTCGAGGTTTGGAAAGATGAGCACATTCGCATCTCCTTTTATTGGACTGTTGGGGCATTTGACCCTTCCAACTTCTGGGACAATGGCAGCATCAAGCTGCATTTCTCCATCAACAAGTAGCTTGGGATCCCTTGTCTTGACTAGCTCTAATGCTTTCTTGATATTTTGGTGATGGGGAGTGTTATAGTTATCATGGGTAGAAAAAGAGAGGAAAACAACACGGGGGGTGATGCCAAGCCACCGGGCATTATGTGCAGTGTCCAAGGCGATGTCAGCTAGCTCCTCTGGTGTTGGTTCGATGATCACCGCACAGTCTGCAAAAAAATATACTTTCTTTTTCCAGAGCAAAACAAACAGCCCGGAGACCTTATGAAATGGTTCTCGGGTTTTGATGATCTGCAATGCAGGCCTCACCGTATCTGCAGTGGTATGGACACAGCCAGAGACAACGCCATCAGCAAGGCAAAGGTAGGTGAGCAGTGTCCCAAAATACATCGCATCATTCATCTGTAAGAGGGCTGCATCAGGAGTAACTCCTTTCTCTTTTCTCAGTTCAAAGAATGCGTCGGCAAGTTTTTGGCGAAGAGGGCTTGTTAGGGGATTGATAATGTCAAAATCTGTTGTTATCTTATACTTTCGTTTTAACTGAATAATTTTTTTTTCGTCACCCAGAAGATACGGAACAGCTGTTTTTGTTTTCACGCATTTTTCTGCAACTTTGAGGATACGCTCTTCTTCACCCTCTGGAAATACGATTCTTTGAGGATTTGCCCGCGCACGCCGTTGTAATGATTGTAATAAGCCCATTTTTTTGCAATAATTAAACCACCTAAATCCTTAAATATCAGGACTCTTTAATGCAAAGAGTTATTAAGTTTATTATTAACTCCAAAGTAAAAACCTTAGGGCAATGAATGAAACTATTGCGACAGGGTGAAAAAATAACAAAAAAGTAACATATATATAGTAGGTATAAAATAAACCCCTTGGATGTGACAACATCTAACAAAGGGGGTGTGATTCCATGATTGTCAAAGAAGAATTTTTGAGTAAGCTAAGAAGGTATTTTGGCCTGAACCTCTATGAAGTAAAGGTGTGGACTGCATTGCTGTCCAGGGGGGTTTCTACGGCTGGTGAGCTTTCTGATATTGCTAACGTTCCAAGGTCTAGGAGTTATGATGTTCTAGAGTCCCTGGAAAAGAAAGGGTTTATTGTCATGAAGTTGGGCAAGCCCATCAAATATGTCGCAATAACGCCAAATGAGGTTGTAGAGCGCGTAAAGAAGAATATGCGTGTTGATGCTGATGAGAAGCTCAAGCGCCTAGACAACCTCAAGAACACAGAGATTCTCGGTGAACTCAACTCGCTTCATGACCAGGGAGTCGAGCTCGTAGAGCCCTCAGACCTTTCAGGTTCATTGAAGGGAAGGCACAACCTCTACAATCATCTTGAATTGACCATTAGGGGTGCAGAGAAAACAGTCAGTATTATGACCACCTCCGAAGGATTGATGAGGAAGATTGAAGGACTCAAGCCGACGATGGAAAAGCTCAAGAAGCGTGGTGTAAGGATCAGGATCGCAGCGCCGATCACAAAGGAGTGCAAGGCTGCAGTCAAGGACATGAAGAATGTTGCAGAGATTAGGCATACTGATCAGAAAGCGAGGTTCTTGGTTGTTGATGGGAAGGAGATCATTTTTATGGTGATGGATGATAAGGATGTCCACCCGACATATGATGTGGGCATCTGGGTGAACACCCCATTCTTTGCATCTGCGATGGATGCTTTGTTTGACCTCGCTTGGAAAGGGATGAAGCAGGTTTAAGTTGTATCTTTTTCCTTTCTTAGTTCTTCTTTTTTATTTTTTCTTTTAATTTTTTTGCTTGAGAGAATGATGGGTCGCAGGAGAGTGCCTTCTCCAAGGAGAGTTCTGCATTGTCAATGCTGCCCAGCCGGATGTAAACCAAAGCCATGTTGTAGAGCGTTTGCAGGTTGCATGGCTCCCTCGAAAGGATAGAGTGGTAACATGACAATGCTGGTGCATACTCTTTCCTGAGCACATGGCAGATTGCTTTGTTGAGGAGGGCGGGGGTAAGGGTTGGATGATTGCCAAGCACAATGTTGATGATTTCTTCTGCCGGTGCAATCTGTTTAAGGTTGATGAGGATGGTTGATTTATTCGTGAGCAGCCAGGGATCATCCGGAAAATGGGCAAGCCCTTCATTGACTATCAAAAGCGCTTCTTGCATGTCCCCCTTTTGGATGAACAGCTCGCTCAGGTTGAGCCGTGCACGGTAAAGATGTGGTGATAAGCCAAGAGCTTTCCTATAGGCAGCTTCTGCCTTGTCCAGATCACCAAGAAAGTTGTGTGCGGCAATGCCAAGACGCTCAAGGCTTTTTGCATCGGTTGGAGCATCCAGGACATGCTTCCCCAGCCGTTCATAGTATGCGTGCCCTTTTTCTTTTTCCTGGTTCTTGAGTTCACGGTAATGGTCAATAATGATTGATGTTGGAGCAAGAACCCCATGAGCCTGGATCGCAGGCTCTATCGTTTCATGGACTTTTGTCGTGAAGCGAAATTCTTTTTTCCGTTTGAACAGCCTGCAAAGGGGGTTATCATAGTAGCCGAGAAATCCCTGTTGTTTAGGTGAAGAAAACGAGGAAAGGTGGGCAAATCCAGGGACGCTCGATGAGTTTGTATAATTTCGTTGGAGAAGAAGATATCCATCAGCTGTTGGATCCTTGAGCAATGCATGGATGGCATCACAGCTTTGTTTTGGCAGTTCCTCATCAGCATCAAGGACAAGGATCCATTCCTGTGTTGCAAGGCCAAGAGAAAAATTCCTCAGCTCATCTGCATTGTCTTTCCATGGATTATGAAAGATTCGGTTTGTATATATTGAGGCTATCGCTACGGTCTGGTCCTCGCTGCCAGTGTCGACAAAGATGATCTCCTCAACAAGATCCTTCACACTGTCAAGACAATCAGCAAGGAGCTGTTCCTCATTTCGTGCAATCATGCACAGGCTAATCCCCATAAGGGCAATAATCGCTTCATCTTTTTAAGCATTGACGCTATATTAATAAAGAAACGTTGTTTTCTGGTCATTGCGTGCGATGATTATGTGAACACCAGAAGCTTATGCTTGAAGGAGTAACTGATGAGCACGCTTTCTTTTCAAAAGATGATAATATGAGATGATGATATGAGCAAAGAAAGAATATAAAAAGATGAAGAAGATAAAAAGATGATGATCATCCGAACATGTTCAGGTAATCTTTTCCTCCAAGCGCTTCTTCCTTTTTGACCTTTATGATAGCATCTAAGAAATCCTGTTGGACAACATATTTCTTGTTCTGCCTGATGGCAAAGTACCCAGCCTCTGTGCACACCGCCCGAAGTTCTGCACCAGAGAAATGTTCAGTTTTTTTGGTAAGAGCATCAAGGTCGAGATTCTTTGATCTCATCCCACCAGCATGGATCTTGAGGATCTCTTTCCTTGCAACAGCATCAGGCAGCTCAACCTTGATGAGCCGATCGAGTCTTCCTGGCCGGACAACAGCCTGGTCAAGGATTTCCTTCCTGTTCGTGCAGCCGATGATCTTCACATTGTCAAGGGGCTTAAACCCGTCTATTTCGGCGAGGAGCTGCATAAACGTCCGCTGTACTTCTCGCTCGCCGGAAGTGCCAACATCAACACGTGTTGCGGCAATGGCGTCTAGTTCATCAATAAAGATGATGGTAGGAGCTCGTTCACGGGCAAGGTCAAATATTTCTTTTACTAGTTTTGAGCCTTCACCGATGAACTTTTGGACAAGTTCAGAGCCCACAACCTGGATGAATGTTGATTGGGTGGAAGCGGCAACTGCTTTTGCAAGGAGCGTCTTGCCCGTTCCAGGCGGCCCATACAAGAGGACTCCTTTTGGCGGGGAAATGCCAATATCCTTGAAGAGTTGAGGCTTTTTCAGGGGTAGTTCAATTACTTCCTGGATCTCCCGTATCTGGTTGCCAAGGCCGCCTACTTGTTCCCAGCCCACTTGTGGCTTTTCGATGATGACAAACCGTTCGACATCGAATGTTTTTGAGCTGTCAATCTTTTTGAGGACTGTGAGGTTTTTTTGCTCGGCAAGGACAGAATCTCCAGGGACAAGTGGCTCGCATTCAGAGGAGATATTGACATAGAAGAGGTTCCCATTAGGTATTCTGACAATAGCATGCTTGCCATAGATATCCTTGACGTCACAGACCATAAGAGGAGGCCTTCTGAGCCGGTCTAGCTCATCTTTCATGGTGGCAAGGGTCTCCCGAAGGATCCTATTCTCATCCTCAAGTTGTGAGAGATTTGCAGTGTAGGAATAGAACACGTGTTCATATGACTGCGGTTTTTCTTCTTGTCCTTTGCCGGTCATCAGAGAAAGAACGTTTGTGGGTTTATAAATATTTGGTTTGACTCTACCGCACGAGTGAAGGGATAAAATGTCCATTTTTATGTATCGGAAAGATGCGTCCAGAGGCGTCTTCTCCATACAAATCAAGCTGTTGGCGGGGGCTGTTGATCACGATGTCTACATGATACTCTGTGTCCCTGTCCGTTTCATATCCAGAGCCAAGCGCGATATGGATCATGTTCGCAATTTTCTCATTGACAATCAGGTAATCGCACAGCTTTGCCTTTGGGTTGGTGTTGATGGCAAACTCCCCAATCCTGTTAAAATTGGCCTTTTTTTGTTCTATGAGTTCTTTTGATACAGCAGGGTTCTTCGAGAGTTCCATGATGTGTGCCCATGAATCTTTCTTTTTTTTCTCAAGCTTGGAAAGGATTCTCTTATCCCCTGAGATAACGGTGTAAAATCCGTCTTTTACAGAGACAATGATTGGTTTTTTGGGTGAGAGCAGATAACTTTGGTCGATGGCAATAACCACATCCCCAATGAATGTGCCATCCATGGATACAGGAGTCGTAAATGTTTCTCCGCTGGGAATATTTCCCATCATCCCAGTCTCCACCCCTCGTTCTTTTTTGATGAATGGATTGATGATGTGCTTAACATTTGATACGCTGACCCGGTTAAGATACCTTTTTCCTTCCTTCTCGAGATGCACAACCAGCTTTGTCTGGTATTTTCCTTGTGGTTTTCCCACCACATGGACCCTGACTGAATCATCTAGGATTTTTTTGATCCGTTTGCTCAGGATGGTCATGCGTCGATAATCAACATGAACACTCTGGATGAAGACATCGATGGGGAGTGTCTCAGTAAACCCTATTCTGCTCTGTGGGGGTCGGGAGTCCTCGAGAGATTGTGGCAAGAAGTCAAACTTAAACAGGATATTGCTTGGAGTTTGCCACCGAGTCTTGCCATTGGGGGTTGGATAGCCTATCTGTTCACCAAAGACATGCTTGCCATTGTACCCTTTTGCATAGATGCCAAAGACAGCTTGAGGGATGATTGGAGGGAGAAGATGGAGTGTTTCAGACATCTTCCGATACGCGGCAAAGACTGGCTCTTTGCTCTCTTTGGAAAGCTCACAGCCAAGAAGTGTTGCAGAAAGGTCTGCTGGGGGGACAGGGGAGTCCCTGGAAGATTCCCTGTTTGTATGCGTTTGGAGGTTGACAAATGAAGAGGGGCAGGCGTCTATCATTGCCTGGGTGATAAAGTAGGAATCAAGATAATCATCTAAAGGAAGCTCAAGCCCTTTTATGCGAGGGACAGGTTCAAAAGTGATATTGACATGTTCTGATTTCTTCAAGGCAAAGACTTCTTTCCAGACTACTTGGGCAGTTTTCTTGAGCGCTTTTTCTAGGCGTGGTTTTGCCCATGTCGTATGGTAGGGTAATATCCCTCCATCATAGGCAAATCCTTTTGGTGAAGTGGCAAGGGTAAGAATTGGTCGTTGCAGGCTATCTTTGAATTCTTTTGGGCAAAAGGAAAGGAATGTTTGGAGCGCAAGAGCTTTTGATGTTTTTTCCCCTCGTTTCAGTTCTTCTGCTGCATCCCACATCTTCTTTAGGTTCTCGAGAGATTGTTTGTTGGAGGTAACATGGAGGTCGGTGCCAAGGGTGTCTAGAGCGCAGGAGAGTGGTGCAATTGAAAAGAGCGCAGTCTCAGAATGATCAAAGGACACGAGCACAGTTCCTTTTTTTCGTTTCAGGGATGAAAACTCATTGAGATATTGTTTAACAGTATGGGAGAATGTGGAATAGTTCATCGTGGATGTGGAAAGACCCGTAATTTTTTTGGCAGGGGAGTGAGAACTTTTCCTCCGCGATGAGTCATAAGAAGGTCATCTTCGATCCTGATGCCGAATGTTTTTGGATAGATGCCAGGTTCGATCGTGAAGACTGTGCCTTCAGTGAGGATGTCTTTTGAGGTAGACGAGATATTTGGCTGTTCATGGATGTGTATGCCAAATCCGTGGCCAAGGCTATGGGTAAAATATTTGTTTTGGCTCCCAAGCTCAACTCGGACTTGTTTATCAAGGGTGCTGCAGGAAATGCCAGGTGTGCAGGAGTGGATCGCATGAAGCTGCACCCGCAGGATTTGTTCATAAGTGTCTTTCTCCTTTTGTGTCGGTGTTCCAATAAAAACTGTTCTTGTCACATCAGAGCAATATCCCTTATACATCACCCCATAATCAATCACGAGGAATCCTTTTTCCAATGGCTTGTCTGAGGGGAGTGCATGGGGAAGGCTGGCATGTTTTCCGGATGCAACAATCGGATTGAATGCTGGCTTGCATCCAAGTTCAGTTGTGCGAAGAAAGAGATATTTTGCAATATCTTTTTCAGAAGTAAAAAGGGAAAATTTTTTGTATACCTCCTTATAGAGCCGGCACGTCAATGTGCATGCGTGCATGATCAGGCGTATCTCTTCAGCTGTTTTTTCTTGGCGTAGCAAGGTGAGATCTTCAGTGAGGTCGAGGAGCTTCACATGGCCAAAGTGTTTTCTGATGGCAAGGGACTCAGAGAGGGAAAGCCAGGCTTTGTGCACTCCGATAGTCTTCGCATGGCTTCGTTTGGAGATAATTTCGAGTGGTTTTTTTCCTTTGGGTACAGAAAGGACTGGTTTGACAGAAGAGCTTTGCTTTGCCCGTTCATGCTCAAATCCTGGCACAACAAGATAGGGCGTTCCAGATGCAGGCATGACAAGGAATGCATATTCCAGCTGGAGCCGGGTAAAATAGAAGAGTGTAGGATCCATCCGATAGAGCGAAGTATTCATGAAAAGTGCAATATCAACGCCTTTTTTCCTCAGTTCAACCTGAAAATCTTTGATCCTCATCATAACACAAACTTCTTATACCTTTATGTACTTTTTGTTTATTATATGAAGCTCACCAAGTTGGCAAGTGGAGCGCGTGTTCTCTTGATTCAAAGACCAGGAAAGACAGTGACAGTGGAAGTGCTCTTTAATGTAGGGTCCTTGTACGAAAGGGAAGGGTTGAGAGGCGCATCTCATTTCATGGAGCATGCTGTCTTTTTAGGCGCAAAGAAGCGGCAAACGCCGCGGGAGATAGCAAAGTGTATCGAAGCAAAGGGAGGTGAGCTTAATGCGTATACTTCCCAGGAGCGAACAGCGTTCTATGTTTCTATCATGGAAAAGCATCTCCCTCTGGCAATAGATGTGCTGGCGGACATGATTTGCAATCCTCTTCTCAAGTCAGAGGATATTGAAAAAGAGAAGGAAGTGATCTGCAGGGAGATAGATCTCTATCGCGATCAGCCAGTCCATCACCAATGGGAATTGTTCATGAGGGCGCTCTATAGGAAAACCCCTCTTGAGCACCCAGTCATTGGGTACACAAAGGATATTAGATCTTTTTCAAGGGAAAGGCTTCTTGAGTATTACAAAGAGACATATACTGCGGAGAATGTGGTGTTTGTTGTCTGTGGCAACATTGTAGATGAGAAGAGGATTTGCATGTTATTGGAAAGGTCATTCAGCCTTCTTCCAAGAGGGGCTATCAAGAGGAAGGTAATTCTCCCGAGGCTCACAAAAAAATCGGTCATAAAAGAGCAAAGGAAGATCGAACAGGGGTACCTTGCGTTTGGTTATCCAGCGAGCCCAAGGAATAATCCAGATACCATCGTCCTTGATGTCATAGAAGTAGTGCTGGGCAAAGGCCAATCCAGTTGGCTCTTTGAGGAGGTCAGGAACAAGAGGGGCCTTGCCTATCAGATCGGCTGTCATCAGGAGAACCAATACTCATTTGGATACTTCTCGATTTACGTAAATTCGCCAAAGAAGAACATCCCAAAGATTCTCAAAGTGTTTTATGATCTCACAGCAAAGCTCCAAGACATCGAAGAAGGTGAGCTGAAGGATGCAAAGGAGTTCATTGAAGGAAGCATGTCAGTAGATCATGAGGAGACAAAAAGATGCGCTGATGATGCCGGACAATTGGCCCATGCGGGGTCATCTATTGATGAGTACATCAAGAAGGTAAGGAAGGTATCAAAAGAGGATATTGCACGGGTTGCAGGAAAGATATTTTCAGAGAATTATGCAATGGGCCTGATTGAGCCTATCGAGTGACTGAAAAGCTTTGGACTTCTTCGAGGAGTTGTTGGGGTTTTCCTGATGAAAAATGCTTTCTGACCGGGTCGAGGAGTTCATCGACATAATGGATTGTAGCTTTTTTAAGGTCAAGAGGATGTATATCTTTTTTGGAAAATGCATCCTCAAGTGAGGGATAGTTATGGAACTCAAGTGACCCGCCAAACTTCTCTGGTCGCTCAATTGTCAAAGAAGGATATTTCTCAAACAGGATGTATCGCCAGTATTCAAGAAGGGGATTCTCATTCACCTGCCCTTCAGGGCAGTATGCTTTGTTGATCTTGCTGGTCACTTCTTCAGTAGAATCAGTCATGAAGATTGCTGTCTCCGGCCTGGATTTTGACATTTTCATAGCCAGCGCGCGCTCCACAGGATCACTCACAT
The DNA here is from genome assembly GCA_013329045.1 of Candidatus Woesearchaeota archaeon. Taxonomy (GTDB): domain Archaea; phylum Nanobdellota; class Nanobdellia; order Woesearchaeales; family UBA9989; genus UBA9989; species UBA9989 sp9989u. The sequence continues at coordinate 140,357 of DUKZ01000038.1, read as the reverse complement.
CAGAGGGGGGTGCAGAGAGTCCCATGAGCATATGATGATTGACAACAATAGGTTTCCACCACCCAAGTTTTGGGCCAACCTCCCTTGCAAGGACATTTACTTTTCGCTGGTCCATCCCAAGCTGGGTGATGTCAGCTTCAAGATGGAAGATGTCAGCGCATTGCATGCAAGGATAGAATATCTGGGCAGCAGAAAGCTGGTCTTTTTCCGACCGTCCCATGATTTGTGAGCACCGAACGATCCGTGTGACTGTGTTATGCCTTGCTATTTGGACGACTTTCTTCCAGTATTCATCATCTGCCATAGAATCTTTTGACCATAAGAATTCGACCTTGTCTGTGCTCATTCCGCATGCTTTCCATGTCTCGATCTGGTATTCGCCAACCGTCCTGATCTTGTCCAGATCGCCTCCCATTTTATTGTTCATCCATCCAAACCAGTCGGCAACCCACATCTTGAAATGGACATTCGCAGAAATCATTTTATTGACATTTATTGCCCGAAGGATTCCCTGGGCGATATGGAGCTGGCCTGATGGCTCAAATCCGTCATACGCAATAGGACGGTCTTTTGTCTCAAATAAGGTCACGAGTTCCTCTTCCGTCAGGATCTCTTCACCTACTTGCTTGACAAGGTCCACTTTTTCGTGCACATCCATGGGGAGAGATAAAAGGGTGTGTTTCTTTAATGTTTTGGTTTTTAAGGAGATAATGTGACTTTTCCCCCATAGAAACATTTATATATTACAGGCGTCCATTTCTCCAGAGGGAGAACATGGCTGACGACGAAAAAAAGTTTTCTAAGGAACTCATTGGAAAAGTTGTCGTCTCAAAGGCAGGCAAGCGCTTTGGGGAGGTAGGTGATATCATCTTTGAAGCCAGATCTGGCGAGCTCATCCATGTCATCCTTGGCAACCCGACCCAGTATGTTGCCAAGTTGAACCTTGAAAAGGCAAAAGATGGCTCAATTCTGATCCCTTTCTCAGCAGTTATTGCCATGGGTGATTTCTTGGTCATTGCTGAAGAGGATATTATTTAGGGTCTTTATCAAATTTCTGAATATGTTTCTTCGAATTATTAATTATTTTTAATTATAATACGCGATGAGAATAATCTGATTATTAATCTAATTATCCTTCTTATTGATTTGGGGCAGTAACTCCGTCAAGTTCAGTTCCATTGCCCCGACAGGAAATGTTATTCCCCAGCGCTCGAGCACGGTTGGATGGACTTCGCCGATATATGCCATTTTCTCGTTGCCAATAACCACCCGGGCGCATCGTCCAGGGATGAAGCTTGGATGCTCTGCTTCCACCATTGTGTATGATACGCTGATCATTCGGAGGAGGTAATCAGCCACTTGCTTGATCTTTGTGAAATCAATATCCTTCCCGCAGAGAACCACCCCAAGGCGGATATGCTCGACAACCCCAGTTTCCGTATCACCCCTCTTGAATACCGTCCCAATGTCAAAGAATGATTGGGGGTAATCATGGCGCTTGTTTGCTTCCAAGACAGAAAGGAGTGAAGGGATCATCCATCCTCGAAGGGCATGGTATTCCATGCTGGAAGGATTCGCAAGCTCGATGATATCAAGATGCGCCCCCATCTTCTCATTTTGGGATTCTTTTGTTCCAAGGTGGAACGTGTTGCATTCCTGGATTCCAAGACCAATAAGGATCTCAGCTATCTTGTCTGAGAAGACAGCCATGCCTCTCTCTTTGCCAATAGTTGCAACGGCAGGTATCACAGGGGTAAAATTCTCGTATCCATACGCGATGGCGATGTCTTCGCAAAAGTCAACTTGATGAAGGATATCTGCCCGGTAGCAGGGCACCAGAACCTCGCCGTTCTCATACCCATACCCCATCCGTTCAAGATACATCTTGGCATCCTTCTCCTTCAAAGAAAGCCCAAGAAGCAAGTTCACATAAGGAAGGTCTAAGGGTTTCCTGCTGGGCTCGAGCGCTGGGCTCTTGAGTGTCTTGTCAGGGTACACAAGGTCCATTTCATAGATTTGTCCGCCCATATCAGCAAGGGTGCTAACAAGGATGTTGAGGCAGGTGGATAATGCTTCAAAAGAGAATCCTGAGCATTCGATGAAGATGTCTCTTGTCTCTTCAGTTATTTTTCCGGTCTCATGGCTGTTGATGATGGGTGGCAAGGATAACACTTTTCCCTTCGCATCGATGAACACGGGGAATCTCTCTTTTCCTTCAAGCAGATGCCCGTATTCTCTTCCGGCTTTATGGTCTCGAAGGATTCGAAGGGAGTCCATTTCTTTAGGAGATTCAAGTGCCTGAAAGACAATATCCTGTGGTTTTTTTCCGACAAAATGGATGGGGAGAGTTATCTTTTCAAAGGGGTATATTCCAATAGCTACTTTTTCCCTGTTTCTGCCATAGGTGATATGCAGTTTTTCTTGTATCTGCACAACCTCCCTGATCTTTTCATCATCAAAGGAAAGCCCCTTGATAACAGCACATGCCGTATAAGGGCGAACAGCGCTCACAGACTTATCGATGATTACCTGATAATCACTTTTCTTTGCAGTATAAGAGGCAAGCCCAGGCTTTGTCCCGATGAATTGTGCAAACGCCCTTGCAAATCCTTGTTCAGACAAGAGATCTGGCCTGTTCGGAAATATCTCGACAGTAATCTCCGTATCAGTCACGCTCTCTAGGTCAGTCCCAAGATAGCTGATCCTTTCCTTGAGCTTTTCGAGGGGAAGCTTTTTTTCGACAAGCTTTTCAAACACGATCCGGTTTAAGGTGACAGTAGGCATTATTTCATCCAGCAGGGCAGTTCCTGCAATTGTTTTATATCATTTTTGTAGAGATCCCGAAGGTCTGTGAGTTTGTAATAGTCCATGATGCCTCGTTCCAGGCCTTGGCCCCATGCGAGTACCGGCACATCCTTGCCGAGCAGTGGCACAACAACTTCCGGCCTGAATATCCCAGCACCCCCAAGCTCGATCCAAACCTTTCGTTCGGGATGGTACACATCGACTTCAAGTGAGGGCTCAGTATAAGGGAAATGCGCTGGCCTGATCCGCACATCACTAAACCCCATCTTCCGATAGAATTCTCGCAGATACCCAATAAGGTGTTTGAGGTTCGCGTCAGGATCAACAACAATGCCTTCAACCTGGTAGAATTCAAAGAGGTGTTTCCAGTCCAATGCCTCATTCCTGAACACTTTTGCTACAGAAAAATATTTTTTTGGCAAATCTTCTGCCTTGAGTTTTGCAATCGTCTGGGCTGATAGCACAGTAGTATGTGTCCGAAGCAGATTTTCTTTTGCTTTGGCAGCGCTCCAAGCCCCGCCCCAGCCCCGGCTTCCAGTATTCCATCCCCGTTCATGTGTCGCTTTGACCTTCTCTGCGAGTTCTTTTGGCAGTGTTCCATTTTTTGGGTCTTTGATGTAGAACGTATCCTGCATTGCCCTCGCGGGATGGTCTTGAGGGACAAATAATGCATCAAGGTCCCAAAAGCTTGTCTGGACAAGGTTTCCTTCCATCTCTTCGAAACCCATCTCAAGCCATATTTTTTTGATGTACCGGGCAGCCTGATTCACAATATGCCTCTTCCCGCCAGCGATCTTCGGGACATTGATGCATACATCATACCGGCGAAAGGTCTTGTGTTTCCAAGACCTGCTAGAAAGGGTTTCAGCTGTCACGCGATCAATGACATCTTCATCTTTCAACCCGACTTTAAGAACCTCTTTTCCAAGGGAAGACAGAAAAACAGTGATTGTTTTCTCCTTGACTATTTTGATGATCTCCTTTCGTTTTTTGAGTTCACCGAGTGCATACACCCCCTCTTCGGTAAGGGAATGAGTCGCAAGAGGGAACGTTTTTTTCAGGAATGCTTCTTCAAGGGATGGTCTCTCCAGAAGCTTTTTCCCGGCAGGGGTCAGGGAAAAGCGCATACCCTCCTGATCCTTGGAAACTTCGATGGCAGCCTTTTTTTTAAGTTCCCCAATGCTGATGTTGAGTTCTTCCTTTTCTATGCCTGCTTTTTTGATGACGGCATCCTGCCACGTGGCACCTTCAGCGACGGCTTGGAGGAATCGTCGTTCAGGCAGGCCCAAGGTCCGATAGGCTTCCCCATTTTTTTCAAGGACGCATATCTCTTCCTCAGTTGTAGAGGCTGTGACGAGTCCTTTGTTTGTCAGCCATTGGATCGCCCGCATCACCTGCACATCTTGCATCCCCGTCTCTTTCACGATGTCAGAGAAGAGGGAATACTCTTGCAGCAGGGGAAGCACGTTTCTTTCATAATGGTGCAGGCTTGCTGCAATGTTTTTTATGTCCATAATAGCTAGAGCCTCGTCGTTTTTTTAAAGGTTATGGAGCCGTTCTTCCCACTCCCTTCTTCGGTGGTAGGTGGCCATCACTTCTGGGATGAGTACATCAAGCCGTTGCTTTGGAGAAACATTCCGTCCTTCAAGCGGCCCGGCATATATTGTTTGTCCACCATCAGACTTTGCCCGTTCAGGATCATAGTGGGACTCAACAATCAATGCATCCGCACCCATCTCCACAGCAGCAAGGGATAGATCAAAGACAAGGTCTCTTCTTCCAACATGACTGGGATCATAGCAGACTGGTAAATGGCTTGCCTGTTTAAGCAGAGGGATATACTCTAACATCGCAGTGTTGCGGAGCACATCCCCTTTTTCAATTGTCTGTGCCCCCCTAACACAAAGGACTACATTTGGGTTTCCTCCAGCGAGTATATATTCTGCTGAGTTTAGGAATACATCTAAGGTGGGAGACATTGAATGTTTTAACAGCACAGGAAGAGAGTGTTTTGGGTCATCAGGGTTTGCTGTCAGTTCCGCTACCTTTTTCAAAAGGTCATAGTTCTGTGCGTTTCGTGCACCGATCTGTATCATGCTGGCATACAAGGCAAGGTCCTCTGCTGCTTCTATTCCTGTTGCTTCACAGACAAATCCAAAACCTGTTTCTTGCATTATCCGTTCAATGATCGGTCGAGCTTCTGCCCGAAGTCCCTGGAAATCATAGGGGCTCGTTCTTGGCTTATAAGCGCCAGCTCTCATCAAATGCGCGCCAGCAGCATTGACAAGTCCGCCAATTCTTGTCATCGATTCATAATCCTCACAAGAGCAAGGTCCTGATATGACAACAAGCCCATCCCCCCCAATAATAATCTCCCCTTGAGGTGAAGGGATAATCACTTTTGAATGCCCCCCATTGGTCCGCTCTCCCCATTGTAGGCTCGCCAATTTGTATTTGGGGGATATCCTATCAACAGCCATCACTCCATGCACTCCAGCAATCCTGTTGTCATCAAGCGCGAGGCCTGCTAGGTTGACCTTCACGCCAAGAATGATCCTTCGTTCTCCAATGATCTCTTCAACCTCATCAGGGGTGATTCCCGCTCCCCCGAGGATCTCATAAACAGTGGTTAATGTCTCTTCGTCTGCCAATCCTCTATCTATTTCTATTATCATAGTTTTTCCTCCATATATTGTATATTCCTCTCAAGAGTAAGAAATGTTTGACACTCACCAAGGAAAATTTCTCTGTCCGCAGAAAGTTTTGTAGAAACCATTCGATGACACAACCCCAAAAAGAGTTGGTAAACTAATAATAAAAGCCAAAGCTAAGAAGATACCCTGATTGTGCTTTGGTCTTCGTAATCATAGAAAAAGGTGAATGGAGAGTTCTTTATAAAGATTGTGAAAAAGGAGTTTTTTCAGGAGGTAGATGATAAATAAAGAGGGAAGGGGAGTAAGGAGTCATTCAGAGTGTTGTTGAGAAAAATACCTTTTAGTGATTCTATAAAATATCCTATAAGAATATTTATAATATCAAAAAAATAAAGAGGTATGATGAGGGAAACAACGGTGTTTGAAAAGTTGGCAGCTTCCGTGATAAATGTTTTATTTGTCCTTGTCATTTCCATGCCAGTTTATTTTTTTGTAAAGGATAGCTTAACCAAAAAATTCATGATTATAGGGATATTCTTTGTGTACAACCTAGTGTGTATGGTATTCAATGAAAACGTATGCCTGGGAATGATGCTCATGAAAACAAGATATGCTCGGGAATATTCTCTGTCACGACACGTACTGTATGTGATGTTGTACACCCTAAGTTTTTCTAGTTTATTATTTTGGATTTTTTTTCCATTAGACCTTTTCTTGGTCAATATGTTGCTGCTCCAGTTGCCAACTATTCTTATTAAGAAAACAACATTGCATGGGTATTTATCGGGCAATATCACCACAATATCAACACATTAAAAAAAGTAACAAAAACTCGCCGCTCGCAGCTGCAACAAAACCAGAGATCTTGTAACCGCAGGATTTTTACCTGGTGGAATACTCTTATGAGAAGAAACTTTCTAAAAAACCTTAACATCCACACAGATTCTATACACCCGAGGGCTTTGTTGTCCGCACTTGACAATTCCAAGAATGGTGCATCTTCGTCCAGCAGTCTTGCATGCATTCTTTACTTTCTCTCCAGCAAGACTGAATTCATCATCATGGAGAAAGTCATAAAAATGGATCGCCCCATCTTTTTTCACGGCACCAATGGCAAGGTCCAGGAATCCTTCACCTCCTTTAGGGAGAGGCATGATGATGCGGTCAAACTTTTTGTCCATGAGTGGCATGACCTGGCGAACATTGCCCAGGATCAGATGTATGCTCTTAGCTTTGTTGAGCATCAGGTTCTCAACGCCCATCTCAAACGCCGCCCGATTGATCTCAATGCCATAAACAGAGGCAGGGTGTGCCTGTTTTGCGATGACCAAAGGAAATGGTGCAATGCCAGAGAACATCACCAGCACATCTTCCCCAGGAACAACAAGGCGTGCTATCCTAAGCCGTTCAGTCCCAAACCTGACTGAATAATATGTTTTCTCAAGGTGTAGCGATAACACCACACCATTTTCCCGAACAGTTGTCTTCTTTGTCCGTTTTCCAGCAAGGATCCTGTACTGTTGTGTTCGATATACCCCGGTATGCCCCCCTTTCTTTTTGACAACTGTGGTGATTTGAGGATGCGCAGAGAGTAGCGCTTCACCAATCTTCTTTTCCTTCTTCATTAACATGTCAGGAACCTCAATGATGGCAATGGACCCGACAAGATCATAGCTAAACCTTGCATCGTTCATCTCTTTGGAAGAAAGTATCTTTTCTAGCAATTTCTTGAACGGCGCTGGTTTCATTTCATCCACGCTCCAAGCCCTTGTTGTTTCTTTTCTTTGAGTGTTTTCTGTAGGGATGATAAGCTTGAATCAACCCGCTCTTCAGAAAAATCATGGTCTTCAATAAGTAATTTCTTCAGGGCGAAGAAATCAGGGGTCCCAAATCTCAGGGCATAATCATCTCTCACCGGCATATGCATGAAGAGGTCAAATACCTCCCGCCAGGGGGCCGTGCAATAATCTCCCCAGGGAACAGATGAAAATAACCGGTCAAAGTCTTCCCCGTGTTCTTTCACAAGTTTGAGTGCATTCTTTGGGCCAATGCCTTTTATTCCGCCAGGATTAAAGTCTGTCCCAATCAGCATGCCAAGCGCGATGAGCTGCTCTCGGCTGATCCCAAGGCCGTTGAGGACTGAAGAGAGGGTGATCATCTCTGGCTGCACAGGAACTAGGGAAAGTTTGTCTTTCATTTTTTTCTTTCCAGCAAATGTGAGGTTCTTGATCATCCGTGGCACCCCAAAAAGCAGGCAATCATAGTCCTGGCTAACTTCCGCATATGCATCCCCCCGAATGACCATGAAAGCCGCTTGTGCTTCTCCTTCTGAGGGGGCATGAATAACCGGGCACCCAAAAGCGCGCATCATTTGTTCAGATTCAGCCTTGATTTCAGGAGTGATGCGCGAAGTGCGAGAAGCATATTTCTTCATCTCTTCGATATCTTCTGCCCGGACCGCTTCATGGTATTGGCTGAGTGCTTCCTTTTTGAGTGATGCTCTTCTGACAAGTTCCTGCATTTTGAGTTCAGGTGGTTTCCCATCAAAGACGAAAACAAGTTTCATCCCGTATGAAAGCAGCCTTGTTGTCCGGGAGAGCAATCCTGCAAGATGGGAGGTTACCTGTCCTTTCTTGTCGGTAAGAAGGCTCCCGTCTGGTTGCCGGATGGATGCCAGAAACTGATAGAGAAGATTATTACTGTCGATAACAATGACCTTTCCCTGAAGGCTCTCCAGTTCCAATGGTGTTGTAGTGACAAGCTCAGTTAGTTGTATTCCCATCGTAGATGTTTTTGACAAGCATTCCCTGGCACTCATTAGAGAGCATCGCAAGGGCTTTTTTGGAAACGCTGCCATTTGTCAATAATAATATTGGTAATTTTTTTGATTGGCCGGCAAGAAAAACGGTGCTGATATCCCCTTCCGTGAGCGTCTTTTTCCCTTTTGCCCGGCAATAAAAAAGAATTGAGCCAATGGGGGAAGGAACATGAAGGATGTATTCGGCTTCTGCGTTCTTTTTCAGGATAGTCTCTGATTGGATGGCAATATCACTTTCATCGAAGAACAAATGGAGATCATCAAAGAATGATCCTTTATCATCTTTTTTTATTGTAGCATGTTTAAAGGGGGATTTTGGTGTGGGAAAGGCCTTCTTCGAGATTGGCTGCTCAAGGGATTTTGAAGATTCATCTTCTTGTTCATCTTTTTCTTCTTGTTCTTCAACAAGTTCCTCTCTTTCTTCTATTTTCTCATCAAGTGGTTCCTCTTTTGGTGGAGGGGAAAGGGAAGCCTCCTTCGGTTCTGGTGTTGGAACTGAGACTGGAACCGGCTTTTCTGGTATGCCCATGAGCCTGCCGATGAGTGGCTTGATCTCTTCATTCGTCGAAAGGTACCACCTCCAGAACAGCTCTTTTTCTCCATGTATGGTAACCTCGATTGGGACAGCAAAATCTTTCAGGGTCCTAATAGACACCCGTTCGAGGGGGGTGAGGCCACCATCCCGCAGTACATGTTCATGTGAGAGTCGCTCAAATGTTTTTTTATCTTTCTCATTGAGGTTGTCTGCATAGTGTGCAAGATCACTTTCCTGGCCGGGAAGATAATAGAGGGGAGTGCCATCAATCTTGAGGAATGTGGTCTTGACTTTTCCATTGGATGTGAGGGTAGAGAGCATTGCAGATGCGATGAGGATGCTTGTATTGAGAGTCTTTGCGACCTTGACTGGGATGAGTGGTCCTGATTCTTTCATCAGGGAGATGATTGCAGTGTCTAATTGTTGCTGAGAGGCCATAAGTGGATCATCAAAGGGGGATTTTTATTGATTATGGTAATGTAAACCTATGGCCGAATCCACTTAACTTCATAGTAAGTGACATCTCCTTCACCATCAACAATGCCAAGGAGTAATCGCTTTTTTGTGGAATGGGCAACCCTATTCTTTGCAGAAAATTCATGCCACGTGAGGACTGATTGCTCAGCTACCGGATACACGACCCATCGTGCATGATCTTCCCCGGGTTTGATGCCCCGATCATAGACACGAAAATCCGCCCCAAATTTCAATGCTGTCTTGACGACATAGCCTCGCTCCCGAAGGTCTCGATACACAACATATTTGATCCAGAATCCTTTCTCTTTTCGCTGGGCATGTCGTCGGAACGTTTCGCTGTCCAGTTCCCGCTTTCCCTTGATGAGACTGAGGCGCTCTTTCTCAAGAAGGTAGCATGATTCAAGGAATGTCAGTTCAACTCTCCCATCATTTTGGAGTGCACCATATGAGGATACTGATGCGAGCTGCTGGGCACCACTGCTGTTTTCCGTCAAGACGCGGTCTTCATAAAGTTCAGCTTTAACAGTTTGTTTCTCTTCCTTCTTCTTGGACATGGCAGAGAAACTCATGAACACATGCTTAAAAAGGTTGTGATTGCCAACACGTTGTAGAAAATCTCGCTCCCGCACACACCAGAGATGGAAGGGTATTGGTTATTGGTGAGCCGAGATTTGCTGTTCCTGTTTGCTTGACCCCCAAATAGATTGATTGGGCATTTCAGAGAACCTCGGAAGATGATGATCGCCACTATTTTCTACAAACCCAATTGCCAAAACTCTGAAGAAAATAGCCAAAAGGGTTATATACCATCCAGGAAAACCTATGGCTCATGGAAATCATTTTTTTGGGAACCTCAGCGATGGTGCCAACTAAAGAGAGGGCTCAATCAGCAGTTGCCTTGGTATATGAAGGTGAAGCTGTCTTGTTTGATTGTGGGGAGAACACCCAAAGGCAGATGAAGATTGCGAATATCCCCCTCCCAAAAGTTTCAACTATTCTCATTTCTCATTGGCATGGGGATCATGTGCTAGGGCTCCCAGGGCTTCTCCAATCCCTCTCCGGTCATGACTACGACAAGACGCTCCATATCATAGGTCCAAGGGGGACGAAAAAGCATATGGAACATCTTCTCCAGGCATTCATCTTCGATAAGTCAATGATCAGTTTTGAGGTTCATGAGTGTGAGAAGGGGGGAATAATCAGAGAAAACCCTTCTTATATGATCAGTGCCCTCCCTCTTGATCATAAGGTTCCAACCATTGGTTTTGTTTTTGTAGAGAAAGACAAAAGGAGAATAGATATGGAAAAAGCAAAGGCTTATGGCATCCCAAACGGCCCTTTGTTGGGAGACATCCAAAGGGGAACACCCATCATCCATGGAAAAAGGAGAATCTTGCCTGAACAGGTGTCATACATTGTAAAAGGAAAAAAGGTTGCATACGTTGCAGATACTTCAATGGTGAAGAATTGTATAACCTTAGCAAAAGAAGCAGATATCCTCATCTGTGAATCAACATATGATAAGGCTTTAGAAGACAAAGCAGAGGAGCATCATCATCTGACCGCAGAACAGGCAGGGATGATTGCATCACAAGGAAAAGTTGGTCAGCTTGTCTTGACACATTTTTCTGGAAGATATAAAGAGACTGATCTGCTCGTAGAAGAAGCCAAGCTCCAATTCCAAGATACAATCGCAGCAAGAGACTTTTTAAGAATTAAGCTCTAAAGAGAGGATTATTTTGCAGCAAGTTTGACATCTTGCCCTTTGACTGTTTTACGGCCTGCATGTGAAGCAAGTTTGACTGCTTGAATCGCAATGTCTTCTGCGATATCTTCAAGGACATCCTTCAATGCATCTTTTGCTTTCTCAGAAACGCGCTCTGCTCCGGCTTGTTTCATGAGTTTTTCCATCGCAGCAAGGGGGATTAATCGTTTTACACCCATTGTTTTTCGTATTTTGCCTCCATTTGGTAAAATAACCTCAGATTCTCCCGTATTTATACTTTTCCAAAAAAGGAAGGTATAAGAACACAAAATAATACTGCATCACCATGAATACCAAAGCCAAAGGCACAAATGCCGAGCGGCAGCTGATCCATATGTTCTGGAAAGAGGGGTGGAGTGCGATGCGTGCTGCTGGTTCGGGATCATCAAGATATCCATGTCCTGATATCCTTGCAGGAAATGGTCATCGGAAGGTTGCAATAGAAGTAAAGACATGTATTGGAGAGAACCAATACTTTGCAGAAGAGGAAATCGCACAATTACAGCTCTTTTCACGCCACTTTGGAGCTGAGGCGTGGGTCGCAGTCCGTTTTTCTGAAGGATGGTTTTTTCAACCAGTAGATGACCTCAAAAGGACTGATAAGGCCTTCGTTGCAAATAAAAAGAATCTAAAAATGGTAGGTTTGGTTTTTGAAGAGTTTATCTCAGACTAATAGACTATCAAGGTAATATAATAAGTTTAAATAGGTATTAAAGTGAGGATATACCTCTTTAAATTAGTTTATAAGATAATTTTGGCTTTTTTCCTGTCATCGAGGGGAATTTCCGGTTAATAGTGGAATGTCAAAGCAAAAAATTTATATACTAATCTTGCTCATAGTGATGACCTAGGAGTGGTATTCTAGGGGTCATTTGCCAGATGAGGGTATCAAACAAGGTCATTGAGGAAGTGGTATCTGAGGTTGCAGGTCCAGATGTTCTCCTGTTGATTGAGTATCTCAAGAATAAAAAAAACATTTCTGAGTTCAAGATTGCCGAGAAGATAGGTAAGGAAGTAAACACCACAAGGAATATGCTCTATCGGCTTTATGATGCAAATCTTGTGTCATTTATCAGGAGAAAAGACAAGAAGAAGGGATGGTATATCTATTACTGGACATTCAATGGGAAAAGGATCACCCACCTGCTAAAGAAGCTCAACGAGAAAAAATTGGATCGGTTGCAGCAACGCCTCGACCGAGAACAGGCAGGCCAATTCTATGCTTGCAAGAATAACTGCTGCAGGCTTGAGTTTGATAAGGCAACAGACTTTGAGTTCAAATGCCCGGAGTGTGGATCACTCATTGATCAAGAGGATAACACCCAGACTATAGTAAAGATAAAAAAAGAAGTTGAAGAAATGAAAAAACAAATGAAAAAATAATTATTTCTTCTTTTTTGAACTCTTTTTTGCGCTCTTGCTCAGCAGCGACCGCTCAATCTTGAGTTCCTCTTGAACCATCTTTATTGCTATCTTTTCGATATTAAGATCCATTCTAGCAATACGTCGCTCAAGAAGCACCAGGATCCGCAGGCTATAGATGATGGCAGCCAGCATACCTATAACCACAGCAAGAGTTACTTGAATAGCATCTAACATACACCCACCTCTTTTGAATTTTTAAATTCCTGAGTATCACTCCTATAAAAAGGTTTGGATTTTATGAAACTGCCCACCGAGGAGAAATGCCCGCTCCACCAGCAAAGAAAGGATGGAGGTAAAGAAAAAAGATCAATCGATTGGTTTCATTCGTTGCCACTCGGAGTCAAACATCTTTGAGAAATAATCAGCAAAATATGGTGCCTGAACCCAGATGCCCATATCAAAGCCCGGATTGACATCTTCATGGTTGAGCACCATGAAGAGCAGTTGCTTGTTATCAGCAAGAGTAAATCGTGCGCTGTGTTTGTTTTGTCTGACATCGACAACTTTTGCCAGTTCCTTGGCATATCCTTTAGCTTTAGAAGTGGAAAGATTGAGAGCGACGCGTACATTCACTCCCCGAGATTTTGCTTTCTCGATGAGTGGTTTGATCTCCTTGTATTTTTCAAGGAATGCTTCCTCGGTCGTTGCAAAGACAAGATTCTCTTTTGCAGTTTTGATAAGAGCGCTGATGTGGTTATGAATGTTTCTTCGTGATCGGATATATCCTGAAACTTCTGTGGGGTTGACAATATCAACTCCTTGTTTATGAAGGACATTGAGTTCTGAGAGCACTTCTGATGCTTTTAATTCTTCGAGGAGCTTTGCTGAAGTTTTTGCTTCTTCAAGGACGTTTTTCTTGACGCGCTCGATGACTTCCTCAGGAGGGACAGCAATATATTTGATGGGCTTGCCCAACTTCATGACAATAAACCCTTTCTTTTCCAGGGATTCTAGAACATCATAACTCCTAGACCTTGGAACGTTAGCAATATCAGAAAGCTCACCAGCAGTGGAGATGCCTCGCGAAAGAAGAGCGGTCCAAAGCTTGCTTTCATAGCTGTTGAGACCAAAATCTTTTAATTTTGTTAAAAAGCCTTTTTGAACAATCATCGTTATAGCCTCCCTCGTCTCAGTATAACCTGGTTTCGGGAGGTGATAATACATCTTGCTTTAAAAATCTTTCTATAGATTAACTATCGTACAGTGATGAAAAACTTGGGAGTCACCCCCCCATTTCCTGTAGAGAATTTGGAAAAAGATTGAGGGGGTAGTGGGGGTGGGTGGTGACAAAAAACCACAAACAAAGAGTAGTCCACCACGAAGATTAATTCATCACAAAGAGTAATAGATTGTATCACCAAAAGATATGGGTTTGGGTTGCCTCCGAAAGTTTTCCATAAAACAACATGCCACCCACACCATATAGTGTGGTGAGAATGTTGTACACCGCACAAGTTTATAATGTATTAATAGCGTTGTGTGTTATATGTTGTGGTTGAAACGTGGCAGCACAACATTATATATTATAGTGTGTTTATATACAAATTATTAGATATATATTATAATACATTTATAATATTATATATTATATATAATAATTTACAATATAGTAAACAACAACAGAAAACAACCAACACAACNNAAACAACCAACACAACAGAAAACAGACTTGCTAAAACAACCACCACAAACAACACAACAGAAAACAACCACCCCACAAAACACAACCACAACACCCACCACCCACCAACACAACCACAACACCCACCACCCACCAACACAACCACAATCCCAAACAACACCCCCCACCAAACACCCCACAACCCCCCAAGAACAACCCCTCACCAACTTCCACACGAAACCGAGGGGGGGCTCCTCCATAGCGCATGGAATGCATACTTCATCATCCAAATCTTTATTAATTCACAAAAGCGAAAAAACAGGTAAAAATGGGGACAACAAAAAACTTCTTTGAAACATATCTGAAGAAAGAAACCCTTTTCCTTGACAAAAGCGTTCTCCAATCCTCATACACCCCAGACACCATCCCCCACAGGGAAGAACAGACAAAGCAAGTAGCCGAGATTCTCGCACCCGCATTGAAGATGGAACTTCCATCAAACCTTTTTATTTATGGAAAGACAGGCACGGGAAAGACCCTTGTCATAAAACACATCACAAGCCAGCTGATTGAGATCACTCGGCCCCAACAGGTCGTCCTTCAGGCCCTCTATACCAACTGCAAGCTAAAAAGGGTTGCCGATACCGAATATCGGTTTATCGCAGAGCTATGCCGGACGATGGGAAAGACAGTCCCTCCAACCGGCCTACCTACTGATGAGGTGTACAAAATATTCTTGAGAACAATTGATGACACAAAGCAGATAATCATTCTCATTCTCGATGAGATCGACCATCTTATCAACAAGGCAGGAGATGAGGTGCTCTATAACCTTCTTCGGCTCAATGCCGAGCTCTCAAAATGCCGTATTTCAATCATTGGCATCTCAAACGATGTGCAGTTTATTGATTATATTGACCCGAGGATTAGGTCTTCGCTCAGTGAAGAAGAGATAGTTTTCCCTCCTTATAATGCTCTTCAGATACAGCATATCCTAAGGGATCGTGCTGAAAAGGCATTCAAGAAAGGTTCGCTCAATGATGGCGTTGTTGAAAAATGTGCTGCATATGCGGCAAGGGAACATGGTGATGCAAGGCGCGCTCTCGATCTTCTTCGTGTTGCTGGAGAGCTCGCAGAGCGGGAAGGATTGCCGAATGTCTCAGTAAAACACATTGATCTTGCAGAAGACAAGATTGAGCGTGACCGATTGGTGGATATTGTAACAACGCAGCCCCAACAATTCCAGGCAGTTCTCTATTCATCGATTAATGTATGCGCAGAAAGGGGGGATGTATCGACTGGTGAAGTATATGATTTTTACAAGAAATTATGCTCCCACATTGGCATCCGGCCACTCACCCAGAGAAGGGTATCAGATGTGATAGCAGAGCTGGACATGCTTGGCATTATCAACGCTCGCGTGATCTCAAAGGGAAGGTATGGAAGGACAAAAGAAATTTCTGTCTCAGGAACAAACCAGGAGAAGATTCTTGTGGTGTTGAAGGAAGGTTTGGGTTTAAAATAAAATGTCTGTAGAGAGGAAGCAGGCGGTTGTGGAATACTTTTTAGCTCGGGGTATGTTGGTGACTCCAGAGGTTCTCGAGGCAGCAGGTACTATGGATCCTGAGGAGTTGTACTTATTGCATCAGAAAGAGGAGGATCATACCGACAAAAAAGAAGAGTGTATAACGGGGGATGGGAGGCAGCTAGCAAAAGACCCATCAGTCCCCCCTGCATCAGTAAACATAATCTTCTCTTATGATGAGAAGCCGCAGAAAAAATCTATTAAGGATTTCACTGATTATTTTCGTAATCGCTTTCAGGTAATAAGCGGCCTGCTGAGGAACAGGCAGGAATTGGCAAATCTTATGTCTGTTGCGAGGGTAAAAGAAAAACGTGACAAAGAAAGGGTCTCTCTCATCGGTCTCATCACAAAAAAAGAGACCACAAAAAATGGGAACCTGGTCATTGGCATTGAGGACACAACGGGCGAGATGACCTGTGTCATCCATAAGAACAAGCCAGATATTCTTGAGCGGTCAAAAGATCTTGTGCTCGATGAGGTGGTGGGGGTTGTTGGGACATCTTCAGATGGGATTGTCTTCCTGGAGAATGTGGTGTTTCCTGATATACCGGTAAATAGAGAGCTAAAGAAGTGCCCCGATGAGGTATATGCTGTTTTTTTGTCGGATATCCACGTGGGGTCATCATACTTTCTGGAAGAAGATTTTCACCGTTTCCTTTCTTGGATCAATGGTGATTTTGGGACAGAAGAGCACAGGGCACTAGCCGCAAAGGTTCGCTACCTCTTCATTGTCGGGGATTTAGTGGATGGGGTGGGCATCTATCCTGGGCAGGAAAGCGAGCTGAAGATTAAAGATATTTACGAGCAGTATAAGAGATTTTTTGAGTTTGTAAAATTGATTCCCGATTCCATATCAATTATCATATCAACCGGGAACCATGATGCAGTCCGGTTATCAGAGCCGCAGCCTCCCTTGCCAAAAGAGTTTATCGGGAGTTTTTCCAAACCAAACACTTACTTTGTGAGCAACCCCTCAAGGGTGTTGATTCATCATACTGATATTTTTCCTGGATTGGATGTTTTGTTATACCACGGCTATAGTATGGACTATTATGCGCAGAACCTCGAATCGGTGAGGATTGAAGGGGGGTATAAGCGGCCTGATCTGCTCATGAGGCATTTTCTTCAAAAAAGGCACCTTGCTCCTTCTCATACCTCCACATTATATGTTCCAGGAGGTAAAGACTATCTGGTCATAGAGAGTGCCCCCGACATTTTTGTCACTGGGCATATCCATAAATCAGGCATTGCCAATTATAGGAATACCACCATGATCTGCGGATCATGTTTCCAGGACACAACCCCCTTCCAGATCAAGGTCGGGCATTCTCCAGAACCAGGCAGGGTTCCAATCATCAATCTGCAGACAAGGCAGGCAAAAATATTGAAGTTTATAAAATGAAATACTCAGAACAGTTGGATAAGACGGTCGAGCACGCCTATAAAAGAGCTACTGCTGCGAGGAAGAAAGGCTTTGATCCTGAGGACAAAGTAGCAATACCTATTGCAAAAGATATGGCTGAGCGGGTAGAAGGGTTAATCTCAGTCATCGCCCCTCAAATCATTAATAGCGGCGTCTCTAAACGGATTAAAGCTCTGGAGAAGCAATATGGTATTTTGGATTGGCGTGTTTCTTTGATCATTGCAGAAGAAATTGCCCAGCAGAGATATTGTAAGTTTAAGGATCAGCAAGAGGCAATGGAGGTGGGGATTCGTGTCGGGTTTGCATATCATACATTAGGGACAGTGGCATCTCCTATTGAAGGGTTTGTGAAGTGGGAGGTAAAAAAGAGGAATGACGGGAAAGAATACATGTGCTTGTATTTTTCAGGGCCTATTCGTTCTGCTGGAGGCACTGGTGCGTCTGTTTCTGTTCTCATCGCTGATTATGTGAGGAAAAAATTCGGCTATGATGTGTATGATCCGACGGATGAGGAGATCCAGCGCATGGTCTCTGAGGTCTATGATTACCATGAGCGGATAACTAATCTACAATACCTCCCCTCTGAAGAGGAGCTCAGGTTCATGGTAAAGAATGTTCCGGTCCAGATAAACGGGGATCCTTCAGAGAAGATTGAAGTGTCAAAGGGCAAGGACCTGCCTCGTATCGAAACAAACACTATCAGGAATGGTGTCTGCCTGGTTCTCGGAGAAGCATTATCTCAAAAGGCGCCAAAGGTATGGAAGCAGCTCTCGAAATGGGGGAAGGAATTTGGGCTGGAGCATTGGAACTTTCTAGAGGAGTTCATCGCGATCCAAAAGCAGGCAAAGGCAAAAGGATCTCAGGAGGTCCAGTCAAAAGATGTGAGGATTATGCCTGATTATACCTTCATCAAGGATTTGGTTGCAGGAAGGCCAATCCTCACCCACCCAATGCGTGCTGGAGGCTTTCGTCTGAGGTATGGGAGATGCAGGACTTCTGGGTATTCCTCTTGTTGTATCCACCCAGCAACAATGATCGTGCTAAAAGGGTATATCGCAACAGGCACCCAACTCAAGCTCGAACGGCCGGGAAAGGCAGCAGTAGTTAATCCTTGTGATACCATCGAAGGGCCAATTGTCAAATTGGCAAGTGGAGAGATGAGGCTTCTTGAATCGGTCAGTGAGGCAAAAAAATATCTCCCGGAGGTCACAGATATCTTCTTTTTGGGGGACATCCTCATCAATTATGGCGACTTTTTGAATCGCGCCCACACACTTGTTCCTCCAGGGTATTGTGAAGAGTTCTGGGTGCAGGAACTAGAAAAAGCGATAGTTGATGTGCAAGGCACGTTGGATGTGGAGAAGGCTGCATCATTTCTCCACATCTCCCCATCCGTGCTAAAAGAGGTGCTTGATAACCCGCTTAAGAGAGTTCCTCCTATTGAAGGTGCGCTATTGTTGGCCGAACAGTTTTCTGCTCCTCTCCATCCAGCATACACGTATCATTATGGGCTTCTGAGCAAGGATAACCTCAAATCCCTCCTTTCTTGGGTAGTCAAGGGAGAAATAAAAGGGGATAAGCTTGTTCTTCCAATGGCTCCAGACAAGCAATGGCTAGAAAGGATAGGCTTGCCTCATCTTGTGGCTTTGGGGGAGTTCATTGTTTTGCAAAGACAAGAATCCCTGGCTTTGTTGAAGACGTTTGGGGTAGAGTCCCCAAAAGCACTAGGCAAGACCATCGAGAAATTAGAAAGGTGGGATAGAGAGATTATCCCCTTCATTAATTCTCTTGGGCCAATAAAGATTCGGGATAAGTCGGGGATGTTTATTGGTGCCCGGATGGGCAGACCAGAAAAGGCAAAGCAAAGAAAGCTCACCGGCAGTCCTCATGTTCTCTTTCCTGTTGGTGAGGAGGGCGGGAAGATGAGATCAGTTATAGCTGCTCTTGATGTGGGAAAAGTGACAGCGGAGTTTCCATCAAGGATCTGCCCTTCCTGTAAGAAAGAGACCATCTACAACTATTGTTCTTGCTCTGGAAAGCCAACCGAAGAGCTAAGGCCAATAAAAGAGATTGAACTGCCAATAAAGCAGCATTTTGATGAAGCATTGGCACTTGTGGGGATGAAAGTATATCCTGATATGATCAAAGGGGTGAGGGGGACCTCGAATAAAGGGCATATCCCGGAGCATTTAGTGAAGGGCATCCTTCGCGCAAAGCATGATGTGTATGTGAATAAGGATGGGACTATCCGCTATGATATGACCCAGATGGGCATCACCCATTTTCGGCCAAGGGAGATTCATACACCTGTAAAAAAGCTCATCGAGTTAGGGTATGAAAAAGATATGAATGGTGCCCCGCTAACGCAGGATGATCAGCTCCTTGAGATATTCCCTCAAGATGTTATCCTCCCAGCGCCAATTGAGACAACAGATGAAGGTGCTGATAAAGTATTGTTTAATGCAGGCAATTTTATCGATGAGCTCTTGACCCTCGTCTACAAGCAGGAGCCTTATTATCAGTTGGAGTCTCCAGCGGATCTTGTTGGCCATCTCATCCTCGCGCTAGCCCCCCACACCTCCGCTGCTATCACAGGGAGGATCATTGGTTTTTCTCAAACACAAGGGTTCTATGCGCATCCCATGTTCCATGCAGCGCAGCGGCGGGACCTTGATGGCGATGAGAGCTGTGTGATGCTGATGATGGATGCATTCCTCAATTTTTCTCGAAGCTTTCTCCCTGCCCATCGGGGGTCCACCCAAGATGCTTGCCTGGTTATCACCACAACATTAAATCCTTCAGAAGTTGATGATATGGTGTTTGATGTTGATACCGCGTCCAGGTATCCCCTTTCATTTTATCTTGCGGCATGTGAATATAAGAAGCCATGGGAGGCTCCGGTTGATACGTTTGTAAAGAAGCTTGGTCAGGAGAATTTCATGGGGTGGAAATTTACTCATGATGTCTCAGATATGAATATGGGGGTGAACTGCTCTGCTTATAAGATCCTTCCCTCAATGGAAGAAAAGTTGAAGGGGCAGATGGACTTGGCAAAGATGATTGTTGCAGTGGATGAAGAGGAAGTGGCAAAAGCAGTGATTGAAAAGCATTTCTTAAAGGACATAAAGGGGAATTTGAGAAAGTTCTCGACCCAGCAGTTTCG
This sequence comes from Candidatus Woesearchaeota archaeon, assembly GCA_013329045.1. Taxonomy (GTDB): domain Archaea; phylum Nanobdellota; class Nanobdellia; order Woesearchaeales; family UBA9989; genus UBA9989; species UBA9989 sp9989u. The sequence continues at coordinate 120,086 of DUKZ01000038.1, read as the reverse complement.
ATGCGTGAATTGCAACATCAAGTTTAGGCGGCCACCCCTCATTGGAAAATGTACAAAGTGTGGGGGAAAGATCATCTTCACTATATCAGAAGGCTCTGTTATTAAGTATCTAGAGCCAAGCTTGAGCCTTGTTCGCGCATTTAATCTCCCTCCTTATTTGAGCCAGACAATGGATCTGTTGCAGAGGAGGATTGATGAAGTGTTTGGCAAGGATGCTGAGCGCCAGGAAGGCTTGGGGAAATGGTTTGGGTGATTTATTCTTTTGGGTAATATCCTCTTGTTATTCTCCTTCTCCTATATGCTCCACTGTTTTCTCGATATTACAAAACAGAAAAACCTTGATACTCCTTTGATGGGATATGATGTACATTCAGCCCTTTGACTTCTGCATAAGGTGCATCATGTTCTATTGCCTGCAAAAACTCATCAAGGGCTTTTTTCTTCCCAGTAGCAAATACCTCTACATTCCCATCAGGAAGATTCTTCACCGTTCCAGTAATGCCAAGTTTTCTGGCAATAGAAAAAACAAACCACCGGTAACTTCGCCCCTGGACATTCCCAAAAGCAAGGATGTGGAGATGCATGATCAGATTTTTGTTTTTACTGGGTATTTTGCGCCGCATGCGTTGCACTTGATATAGGTCATGCCTGCTTCCTTTGTCATATCAGTGTCTGGCTTTCCGCACGTGGTGCAAAGGACCAGCTCATTTGTGTATTTCCTGATCTTTTGGTTGATGCGGGAAGCTGGGATTTTTGCTCCAAAGATGGCAAGCCCTTTCTTTATTTCTCCAGGCGTTGCAAGCTCGCGAAGGACATATTTGAGGAGGTGCTCTGGAGGCCTTCGGATAGCTGCTGCGATTTGTTGGAAGTTGCTAATGACCGTCCTGCTGCCTTGTATGTGCCCCCTAACATTTGGCAGCTCGAATCGTTCCCTGTTGAGGATGACATCAGGGAGTTCTTTTCGTGCTTTTTCTAGCAGCATATTGTAATCCATTAAGATTTAGAATCCCTGTTGCTTTAAAAAGATTGTGAATAAAAAATCTCCACTGCACTCAAGCTGTGACATATTCTTTAAGCCTCAAACTGAAAGGGCGCATAGGAAAATATCCTGGATATCTGCCCGCTTTGAGCAATCAAAAAGTATTTAAACGACGAAAAAAGGGTTTCTATATGGTTGTGGAGATGTTAATAAACCCGCTGAAAGCGGAGCGCCATCCATTTGAGATGTTCTTCGTGGGGTTATTTTATGCATCACTGGCGTGCATTATCTCTCTTTGGGTATTTCGGGAGAATGCTTCCTTGCTTATGGTGTTCTTCACTGTCTTTGCCTCTGCGCCGTTTATGTACTACACGATCAAGCTTGAAGAGAAAAAGGACATGCTTCCCGAAAACTCAGAGACCACTCTTCTAAAGGAGCACTCAAAGGCATTGCGTGCGTTTATGGCCCTCTTTCTTGGTATCACTGTTGCGTTTGCTCTGTGGTATATCTTTCTTCCAGCAGACCTTTCAAGGCTTTTGTTTGAGGTGCAGTCTGCAACAATATCCGAGATTAATAACGCAGTCACTGGACAGGCATCAGGGTTTGATATCTTTTTAAGGATACTATTCAACAACATAAAGGTCCTCGCTTTTTGTGTATTGTTTGCTTTTGTTTTTGGGCTTGGCGCGATATTTATTCTCACGTGGAATGCATCCGTCATTGGTGCAGCGATGGGAAACTTTATCCGTGGTAAGCTCAGCGACTTGGCAGCAGTGGTGGGGTCTTCAAACACAGCTCATTATTTTCATGCATTTTCCTTGAGTATTCTTCGCTATGCGATTCATGGCATCCCTGAGATCCTCGCATATTTTACTGGGGGGCTTGCAGGCGGCATTATCTCTATTGCAGTCATCAGGCATGATTTCCAGTCAGAAAAGTTTGAGAAGATCATCCTTGATTCTTCTGACCTTCTCTTGATCTCCCTTGGGATACTTTGTATTGCAGCATTTCTTGAGGTGTTTATCACGCCCCTGTTTTATTGAAAATTTCGGGTTCAATACCCCTGCCTTTAGGCCGAAATTTTCAATTTCAAAAACCCGTCTATCAAGGCGAGGAGCGCAATACCCTGCCCTTGAGGGCAAGGGAGCTCCGAGCGACGGGTTTTTGTTATTAGTAAGAGAGATCAGTAAGAGAATTCAGACTCAGCTGAGTACCTGCAATCTTCCCTTCTTGATCTCATAAATCTCTCCTCTCTCGATGAGTTGGTGGATCACAATTTCACTTCCCGCCCCATGCTTGTTGACGATGTCTTGGATGTCTACTCCCCCTCCCGTGTCGAGTGACCTGATTGTTTCATAGACTGCTGTAGTGAGGGGAGAAGTAAACTCTTCTTCTACATTCTCTTCCACCACCGGTGCTGGCTCTTGTTGTCTTGTTCCATTTGTCTCTTTTTTATGAAGGTCGAGCCAGCCTGTGTCTTTGATTACCTTGATGATCTCTGGTGAGATGAACCGTTGGGAGGAGAATTCTCTTGGCCGTCCAATCACCCGGACAATAGTGCCAATCCCATAGCTTGGCTGTTCTCCATCAAAGCTTCTCACAGGGATTGTTCCTGACCCATCATCAAGGATAAGGGTGTTTTTTTCTTCTCCAACAATGATCCCGACAAGTTGTACACGGGAAATGTTGCCTTTTGGTGTCTGGATATAATTCGGCTTCCATCCTTCCTCCCGGACATATATTCCTGTAAGCAGGTCGCCGATGCGAACTTTTTTAGCGACTTGTCGTTCAAAGTTTTGCGATGGTGCCTCGTTTTGGCTCATAAATATCTCCTTGGCGCTTGAGTTGTTCTACAATCTCCTCTACAATATGGTCTTCAAGGCCTTTTTCACGTGCAGCGAGCACGAGGTCTTCGAAGGGGATCTCTTTTCCCATCCTTCCTTCTAATTCATTGATGATCTCTCGGACAATGAGGATCTTGCTTCGTTGCGATGAGGTGATCCCTGTAGTGATCCTGTCAATATCAATTTTTCCTGTTTCATAGTCATATCCGACGGCCATGAGGCATCGTTGAAGCGCATCAATCGCCCTTCGTGCATCATTCCGGGTGACTTTCTGTGACATCCTCACCCGTGCTGATCCCTCTGCGAGCCGTACAAGGCTCTCTAGCTGCCTCGCAGAGATTGGGATTGGCTGGAGTCCTTCGCCCGAGGAGCCAGTGTTCCTGAGTGCCACATAATAATTGCTGATTTCTTGTATTGCCGTATCAGTCAGGATCGGTTGGATTTTCCTTCTGACATATGCCACATATCGTTTCATCAGGTCTGCTTCAATCTCCGGGATGGATAAGGTGTCTGATTGCTGGAGCTTGAGCACGTGCATCGCGATTTTTTCATCCTTATCTTTATCTGGAAGATCCCTGACGGGAAAGATGAGATCAAACCTGTTGATGAGTGTTGGAGGCAGGTTAATCTGGGATGCAATTGGGGTGTATGGGTCAAACCGTCCAAGCTTTGGATTTGCAGCGGCAAGGATAGTGGTTTGTGCTTTGAGTGTTGCCTGGATGTTTGCTTTGGATATAGAGATGGTCTGCTGGGCCATTGCTTCGTGAAGGGTGGATGTGTCATCCTCGCTCATTTTGTCCATCTCATCAATGAGGCAAAAACCCCCTGATGCAAGGACTATTGCTCCAGCTTCCAGTGCATACCCCTTGAGAAATTCATCCTTGACAACAGCCGCTGTCAAGCCAACCCCGCTTGCTGATTTTCCAGCAACATACCTGGCTTTTGGTGATACCGTCTTCATGAAGGTGAGGAGTGTTGACTTTGCAGCTCCAGGGTCTCCGACAAGGAGGATATGGATGTCTCCTCTGGTGATAGTGCCATCCCGGCGTTCTTTTCTCACCCCCCCCATCAATTGGAGCACGAGCGCTTCTTTGATATCCTCATGTCCCCAGACGGATGGGGCAATGCTCTTGACCAATCGTTCAAATACCCCTTTGTCTTGTGCGATCTCCTTGATCTTTTGGAGGGTTTCCTCATCAATCTCAAGGTCTTCATACGATTGCGACACTGATTCGATAAAGTTGGCATCAATGATGATATCATACCTTGTTGATTGTACTCCTGTATTGAGGATGATAGGGATCTCCTTGATGATTCCGCTGATTTTGACCCGGTTTCCAGGTGTTGTTTTTCTTTCCATCCGTGGTTCTACAAGGTCTGCTTTGAGGAAGACAGAGATTCTTTTTGGTTGATCCCCCCCATCGAGTAGTTCAGGGTTCTCTTCGATGACCAGCCGTTGGGTATCTACCAGCTCCTTATCAATCATCTTGAACCGCCCTTTATACCCGCAGCTGCACCGGGAGGGCTCTTTGAACTTTGTTTCGACCTGGTGTACTGAGATGGTCCTCCCGCAGGAGGGGCATTCAAACCGTGCAATGCTCACTTGTGGCCGGACATCTGATGCTTGCCTGACAATCCCATCGATGACGATGAGCTTTCCAAGGTTCTCGCTTCGGATGTTTCGTATCTTGATATCCTGGGATAAGGGAAGGAGGGAGAACCGAAGGCGAAAATTTGTGGTATCTGTCATCTGTTCGATGGCAAGCTCCCCTGCCCTAATGACATCTTCTGGCTGGTCGAGGACCATTTCTGCTAGTTCTGGATCAAATTTTGAGAGTTCAGAGAAATCAGCGACAAAGAAACGGTTGCCTTTCCTGACATCTTCTAAGAGGGCTGCCTTATAGGTTTCTTCAAAGAACTCCGTGAATCGCTTGATTTGTTCTGCTATTTCCATGGGGAGAGTCTACCGACTACCAGGTGGTCGAATTTTTACCGGAAATTATTTCATGACTTTTTTGAGATTCTCGATAAGCTTGTCTAGGGAGTCATACACTTCCTGTTCTGATTTTGTCCCTGTGCACACAACCTTGCCATTCGAGAAGAGCAGGAACGTAGCTCTCATCTCCGGCATCTTGTAGACAAGGCCTGGAAACTGCTCTGGCTCATATTCTGTATTGTCCAGCTTCATAGTCAGGGTGTTCAGGTTAAGGTCAAAGCCAACGCTTCCTGACGCGACGATATTTTGTATCTTGATCTCTGGTTTTATCGTGATCTTGATTTTTATCTTTTCAAGGCTTTTGATGATTTTTTTGATGGACTCTTCGACCTTTTCCATGCTCCGAGCACCCGTGCAGACAACTTTTCCACTGGAAAAGAGGAGTGCTGTTGTTTTTGGGTCTTTGATGCGAAGCACAAGCCCAGGGAATTGCTCTGGATTATACTCAGTATTACTGAGTGTTGCAGCCATCTTCTCCAATGGAATGTCATGGCCAAGTGATGTAGAAACAACAATGTTCACGACAGTAATTTCTTTTTTTGCCATGGTTATACCCCCCAAGAGCGATTTATAAAGTTTATAAATCTCCTTCTTTTTAAATACTTTGTTTTTTCAATGGGGATATTGCAAAAGTGATGCCCCCTTCTTTTCCACTGGAACTCTCAGGCTACAGCTTCTCTGACTGGAAAATTTCATGGGAGGGTGGTTTTTCCTACATATTGGACCCCTTCATTTCCACTGGAATATACAGGTGTTGCCCCTTTTTTATCATCGGATTAATCTCCTGACAATGTTTTTTCAAAAAACAACCTTCATTTCCATTGGAGACCAACCGTTTTACACCCTAATCTCGCTATCCAGCTTATAGGTATAGTTTTTCCTACATATTGGGCCCCTTCATTTCCACTGGAAATAAATAGTCTCGAGGAAGACTGGTTATTCTTCCTCAATAAAGAAAGATTTCTTATGCAGTGTGTCGCCGAGTAAGCTCTCCTCTCTGCTCAAGGCGCCACATACCATACAAATATCCATCTACCAATGCTGTCCAGTTGGCTGCATTAACATTATCATGAAATCCAACCGTGCTCCACTCCCCTTGGTCATCTCTCATGGTAATATGTGTCCGAACGACTGATGCCGTCCCTGTTTTTGGATTAAGGTTTCGAACGCGATATTCTACAAGATGGATTCGGTCAGAGACTCCTGGATATACTTGTTCAATTCCACTCATGAGTGCCTGCCTATATGCATCAAGTGATCCAGTAGCAACCCCGCAGAAATACCCTTCAATACCATTTGCTTTGACTTGGAGCAAAGCTTTTGTCATAACTACCCCAGAATGTTGTTCAACTTCGACAGAGTCGTCTATTCCAACAGTAAAATACTGTGGCTCTTTGCCTAGCTCCCGAAGAGCCATAAGAACAATGCTAGCTTCCGCTCCTTCATAGGTATACCCTTTTTCATGTTCAAGTCTCCCGATAAGGTCTACAACACTCCGGCAAACAGGATCTGTTTTTGATACTCTAAGAGTATCTTCAAGGATAGCTGCGACTGTTGCACTCCCCCCATAACCACTCATGACAACACGCCTTTGATTTCCAACACGTAAGGGATCAGCATGTTCAATGGCACGTGGATTTTTTTGTACAGCATCAGCATGTGTTCCTGCTTTATGGGCAAATGCACTAACTCCAGAATAAGGTGCATTTGGAGGGTGCTCCTGGTTTGCCAGCTCTGATATCTTCCTTGCTAGATGGGTATATCCTTTGAGCTGTTCTGGGCTCCACACCTCAAGTTCTGGGTGGTCAAGGGCAAGGTTTGTAAGGACAACCCCAAGGTCTGCATTGCCGATTCGCTCTCCAAACCCGTTGAAACATCCTTGCACCATGGTAGCGCCAAGTTCAACTGCCCGCTCGGAGAGGAGGATTGCTCGTCCTCTATCATTATGCAGGTGGATCCCTAACTGGGCTGAGGGGATATGCTCTAAAGCTGCGCTAACAGCATCCTCTAACCGTCCAAGGGTCAATCCTCCGTTCGTGTCACAAAGGACTATGTAATCTGCTCCAGCATCTTTTGCAGCAACGATGGTTGAGAGTGCATATGTTGGGTTCTCCCCAAACCCATCAAAAAAATGCTCTGCATCATAANNGGCTTTGAAAAACATTCTCCGATATTCGGACACCTTGCAGATTCACAGACTGTATGCAGGTTCCTCTGCCTTAGAACTTTTTTAACTTCATGCAGTCTGCTCGGCTGTCCCAGAGATTTTTTCAACCACGGCGCAAGATTTTTTCTTTTTACAGCATTCATTTTATATCTATAAGTTCTCTTATCTTACCAAATTTTTTATCACCTATACCCTTAACCTGCTTAATATCTTCAACCGACTTAAAACCACCGACCTCATCCCTTTTCTCTATAATCCTACGTGCAAGCGACGGACCTATTCCAGGCAGCGATTCAAAATCGCTCTGCGCTGCTTTGTTTATATCTATCTTTATGCCAATGACCTGTTTTGCCTCACCGCTTAAATTCCCTTTATGAGCCATCGGTTCAAGGTGTTTTGACAACCTGACTGCACTCCCGTTTTCAGCAGAAGTATGGGGTATGTCACCTTCTGTGATTTCGTTCTTTATGTACGGGATCTGAGGTTCGTTTTTCTTTATGGAGGACTGCCATCCCCTGAAGAGATAGATACAGACAAGAAAGATAGCGAGGAATAAAAACACTATCTCCCTCAAATCATATTTACTCTTATCCTCATCTGCTGACATAACAGCACCATTCCCTGCTTAAACTTGTCCCCAAAATCTTTAATCGGGGAACCCGCAGGGACAGGCTTATTCCGGTCTTGCTTTCTTTGACCTGCTCCTTGATTCCTCCCTGTACAATTTATACTCAAGGCTGTCAACAAGCGCCTGCCATGATGCCTCAATGACATTCTCTGAAACACCGACTGTACCCCATTTTTCCTTTCCATCTCCTGATTCTACAAGAACCCTCACAGACGCAGCAGTCCCCTTGCCTGCTGAAATGACCCTGACTTTAAAGTCAATGAGCCTGACCTCTTTAAGATTGGGATAGAATTTTTCAAGCGCCTTTCTTAATGCATTATCAAGGGCATTCACAGGGCCATTCCCTTCGCTTGCTGTATGTTCAACCTTGCCGTCAACTTCAAGTTTGATAGTTGCCTCTGAATGGGGAAGTTCATCTTCTTTTTTCTTTTCATCTATCACCCTGAAACCGAGAAGTCTAAAATATCTCTTCCTGGATTTAAGTGCCTTTTGCATTAAAAGTTCAAAAGAGCCTTCTGCACCTTCATACTGGAACCCCTGATGCTCCAGTTCCTTTAATGCTGCAAGTATCTTCTGCACAACAGGGTCTTTGCTGTTTATGTCAATACCGAACTCCTCTGCCTTGTAAATGATATTTGAACGGCCTGAGAGGTCTGAAACCAGCACCCTCTGGTGATTGCCTACAAGTTCAGGCTTTATATGTTCATATGTATCAGGCCTTTTCATAACAGCGCTTACATGAATGCCTCCCTTATGGGCAAATGCGCTGTCACCGACATACGGCTGATGTTTATTATGGGTAAGATTTGCCAGTTCATATATAAATCTGGCTGTCTCCCTGAGTTTCTTCATTTGTTCAGAACTTATGCAGTCAATCCCCATCTTGAGTTTGAGGTTAGGGATGATGGAACAAAGGTTTGCATTCCCGCACCTCTCCCCGAAGCCGTTTATAGTCCCCTGTACATGCGAAATGCCCTCTTTAACAGCAATGATGGAATTTGCAACAGCGGTCTCAGAGTCATTATGGCTGTGGATGCCGAGTGGCGTTTTTATATGCCTCCTTACATCTTTTATAATCTGGACGATCTCATGAGGCAGTGTGCCGCCGTTTGTGTCACACAGCACAATGCAGTCTGCCTTTGCATCCTGTGCTGCCCTGAGCGTCTTTATCGCATAGTCAGGTTTTGCCTTGTAACCGTCAAAAAAATGCTCTGCATCATAAACAACCATTGGTCCATGTTGCTGTTGCTTGAGGTGGGACACGCTAGTTGCGATCATCTCGAGGTTATGTTCTCTCTCCACTCTTATGATCGAATCAGTATGGAGGGTCCATGACTTCCCAAAGATGGTGTACACCGGGGTTTTGGCCAGCACAAGCCTTTGGAATACTTCATCATCCGATACCTGGCAATTTCTTCCTCCCGTCATCCCAAATGCAGCAAGCCGTGCATGGCCAAAGTTCTTCCCCCCTGCCCAATCAAAGAATGCCGTATCGATCGGGTTTGCCCCTGGCCAACCACCTTCAATAACATCAACAAAAGGAGCAGCAATTTCCATATACCTTTGCTTGTCTTCGAGGCTCCAATTCACATGCTCATTTTGTTCCCCGTCACGTAGTGTACAGTCGTAGCTAATTACTCTTGTCATATCAATTCTCCCTCCACAATAGTTTTTTGAGAAGTCATGGTCGATTTGCCCCCTCTAAAAAGAAATAGAGAAGGCTAGCTAATGATGATAATGATTCCAAGAATGATCGTCAATATCCGTTTGCTGGAATCAGTCATAGCAGGAGGTGAATGAGAGGTTTCTTTTAAAGGTTTCGTCGTTTTTTTTGTTGTAAAAAACAAACATTTAAATAGTATTTCATCACAATTTATGATGAATTTGTATGGATACCACTGGCTATACGATCAGGCCAAGCAAGCACTTCCTCCTGACATGGATGAGAAAATGGGACTATGATATACAAGATCTGAGGAAGGCAATACAGCAGCCGTACAAGGAAGTCAAGATCGGTAAAAATAAATTTGAGGTATATACCCAAGTAAAGCAGAAAAGCAGGAAGCTCATCTTTGTCAAGGATGATGAAACAAAAACAATATTTATTATTACTGGAGCTGAAGGATCATGAAATGCCCACTGTGTGAAAAAGGAATATTAAAGAAAGTCGATGACATCCTGATGGAGATAGAAGGGTATACTTTTGTTGTAAAAGGGGACCGTTGTGATTCATGTGGTGGGGAATTCCCTTTAGGGGAGGAGTCTCAAAGGGTAATAAAGATTGCAAGAAAACTTGGTATCTGGCCAGAACCGATGAAATTATATCGTCATCTCTCTAAGAGTGGGGGAAGCTTAGTGCTTCGCATCCCTGCTGATTTGGAAAAACAGTTAAAGTTAAGTGAAGAAACCCATGTTGAAATTACTAAAGTTGGAAAAAAGCTGGTGATTGAGCCAACATGATCCTCTCAAGAAAAGATATTTTAAAACTCATCGAAGAAAAGAAACTAGCAATAATCCCCTTCACGAAAAGCAATATCGGCCCCGCATCAATTGATCTTACCTTAAGTGATGAATTCAGGACATTCGGTAAGCAAAAACGAATAACATTAGCAGAATCAACGGATTACAAGAAATACTCAAAAAAGATCAAGACAAATCAAATCACTCTTCTCCCAGGCGGATTTCTTCTTGGTATCACGAGGGAAAGGATTTCTCTTCCTCCAAACATATGCGGCACTCTCACCGGCCGCTCACGTTTCGCGAGGCTCGGCTTTGCTATTCACATCACTGCTTCTTTTATCCAGCCAGGAATTGATAACCAGCAGGTATTGGAAATGACAAACACCGGCCCTGCCCCTCTTGTGTTGAAAGCAGGAACAAGGGTCTGCCAGCTCGTATTGCAGGAGATGAAAAGCAGTGCAAGATATCGCGGGAAATTTCAGAGGCAGCTCTTGTGAATGAATACATCTTTTTAGGGTGCATCATTATTCTTGGCATTCTTTCTTCCTTTTCTGATATCCGGTTTGGGAAGATAAGGAATAAGGCAACATATTCTTTTATGGTGATAGGTGTGCTGCTGTATGTATTCTTTGGCAAAGATGATCTTTCAAGGTATATGATAAATCTCTTTTCTGCTGTCATCTTCTCTGTGGCATTATGGCTTCTCAGGTGGTGGAGTGCGGGTGATGTGAAATTATTTGTTGCATTCAATGCGATCATCCCCTCAATGGCATTCTCTTTTACCCTCTTGCCATTTTTCTTTGTATTTTTGTTGACGGTCACACCCCTCTTCCTCATATTGATCCTCCATGCAGTCATCACTGAGCACAAAAATATCCTCTCTGCTTCTTTTCTGATAAAACCGCTAAAAAGGTTGCCAGGTGTATTGGTCTCTGTATTTGGGCTCAGTTGGCTAATCGCCCTCCTCTTGCAATATCTCCGCCTTCCCCAGTCCCCAATCCTGGTTTTGGTATGGTATATGCTGCTGTATCCCTCATTGAGCAGTATCATCAGGAGACTGATGAAAAAGGCAAGTCTCCATGAGAGATGGGAGCCTGCTGTATACATCATCCTCGGGTTATGCGGCATGTTCATCGAGAAGACAAATATCTTGTTGGTGCTGATTGTCTCAGCAGCATCAATCATCACGAGATTATTGGTGTATGATTTAAGCTTCATTTACGCTACTAAGGAAAAGGCTCTTAAAGACCTCCAGCAAGGAGACATCATCGCAGATTTGGTGATTGAAGGTGATGTCCCTGTGCCAGCCAAAGTCCTTCCTTCTGAAGGCAGGCTCCCAGAGGGCATACTAAAAGAGGATATCAAAAAGCTAAAGAAGTTTGTCAAGGATAAAAGACTAAAGATCAAAATCCTAAGGGTTCAAAAGACAATGCCCTTTGCGCCTTCATTGTTCGCAGGGATGCTGTTATTCATTATCATAATGTTTATAAAAATGAGGGTGCTGTAGCAGACCATGTATCTCCAAGACGAAAGCCACAAGAGCAATCTGCAGGTTGACCAGGAGCAAGGAAGGGTGATGGTGAGCATCAACCCCCAAATGTACCCCCTCGATGTCATTTACTCTGCCGCGTATTCCTTTACGAACAAGAATTATGTGCTCATTGATGGGGAGAAGGACATTGAAGTGATTGTCGAGATAAAACCAATGGCTTCCTCTGGTGACTTAGAGGCGCTGGGAAGAGAATTTAACAACACGCTCCTTCGGCATCAGATCTATAATCAGAAAAGCAAGGAGAATGCGCCAATCAGGCAGGTGTTGCTCTACCGGGCGCTCCTCACAAATTCTCCTCCAAGCCCGGAAGACATAACAATTGAGGATACAATAGGCAATCCGGCAAGTCCATTGCCCCCCTCAAGGAAAGGATGATCAAAAAAGAAGGGGAGGATACTGTGAAGTTGTATCTAAACCCTGATTTTTATGATATTGAAACCATCAGGGAGTCTGTTGAATCTGGCAGACTTGACTGCACGATTGATATTGATATTAAAGAAGGGTACATAATAAGAATCACCGCAAAAAATGCAACGATAGAAGCATATAAGCTGGCGAACAGGGTATTAGTTGAAATGAAGATAAAGGGGGTTGTCTGATGGCAGAAACTGTTCTAATACCTGCTGAAGGGTATGTATTGCAGAAAGTAAGGATCAAGCGCCTGAGCAGTAAAAATATCATTGTTTCAGATCATGGTCCCTGGTGTGTCCTTGATGATGAACAGTGGGATCGGGTGTTGAATAATGCTCTGTTGCCTTCAGAGCCATTATTTGCCGATCTGGAAAAGAAAGGGATCATTCTGACCGAGAATAATCTAAGGATGGTCACAAGCCAGTACAAAGAGCGCTATAGCCATCTCTTTATCGGTCCCTCGCTGCATATCCTTGTCATTACGAAGCGCTGTAATCATAAATGTGTCTATTGCCATATGAGTGCTGCCCGTGGTGATATGGCAGAGTTTGATATGGGCAAGGAGACAGCAAGAAAGACAGTCGATTTTATCTTCAAGTCGCCCACTCCAACCCTCCACATCGAGTTCCAGGGCGGAGAATCCTTGATGAACTTTGATGTGATAAAGGAAGTTGTTCTCTACGCTGAGAAGGTGAATGAAACAAAAAAGAGAACCCTTGAATTTTCTCTTGTTTCTAATCTTTCATTGATGGATGAGGAAAAGCTGATGTTCCTCCTCGATCATCATGTTCATATCTGCACGTCTCTTGATGGGACAGAGGAGATCCATAATCATAATAGGAGATCTGAGTTGCGGGGCTTTAACTCTTTTGCAACAACAAAAAGATGGATCGACAGGATTCGGGCAGAATACCAAAAGCTGGGCAGTGACCGTGATGTGAGTGCCCTCATCACGATCAATCGGAACGCGATAGATAAAGCAAAGGAAGTCATTGATGCATACAGGGAGTGCGGGTTTTCCATGATACATCTGCGCTCGCTCAATAATCTTGGTTTTGCTTCGCGCTCATGGCACAAAATAGGTTACTCTGCTGAAGAATTCATAAGATTCTGGCAGGAAGGCATTGAGTATATCATCGGATTGAATAAGAAAGGGGAATTTTTTCGGGAGAGGACAGCGATTATTATGCTCCAAAAAATGCTCACCACCATTAATCCGAACTATGTTGATCTCTCCTCCCCCTGCGGCGCCTGTGTGTCTGTGCTCACCTATGACTATAATGGGAAGATTTACTCTTGTGATGAGGGCAGGATGGTTGGTGATGATACCTTCTGTCTTGGGGAAATCCAGGATGAATTTAAGGATCTTATGGGTTCAAAAAAGGCTTGTGCTATTGTCACTTCCTCAATAAACGACCTCTCTTTTTGTGATGAATGTGCATGGAAGCCTTATTGTGGTCTTTGTCCGGTCCATACTTACCAACAATCGAATTCTTTGGTCCCGTTGAATATCCAGGATGACCGCTGTAAGATCCTCATGGCGCAGTTTGACTTCTTGATGGAAAAGCTGGTGACTGATGATGCATTTGCGGTGCTGGCCAGGCGCTGGGTATCAGCAGGGCTCCCTAAAGAGTTGAGGGGATGCAGGGAAATATTTATATAGCCTGGAGAGTGAAGAGGATGTATGGTTGATGTAAAATGGTTGATGTAAAAAAGAGTGTTCAGGCATTGCTTTTGAAAGAAGACGGGAAGATATCAAAGAAGGCTATTTTCTCTGCCGGGATAGCGATTTCTCTTTATGGACTTTCATTCGCTCGAGCAAGTTATGACTGCCCCGGTGATGACAATTGGGGGGGAAGCACCGATCCCACTGGGACATGCGGAACCTTGTCACCAATGCTCTTACATGGCCAGTCTGGGCAAACATGCGGAAATGGTGCAGTCGGTCCCAACGGAATTAATGAAGGTCCTGGGGGGGGAGGGACCCTCAGTCATAAGAACATCCTCCGTGTTGATAAGGTAGATGTTGGATTCTCTCCTTCAAATCTTGACTTTTCTGGATCTCATAATAATTGTGTGCAATCCCATTATAGCCAGCATTACAATCATCAGGCAAGTGGGTGGTAGGATGTCTCATAAAAGGAAATATGCCAAGATTGTGCTTTTGGGAATCATTTTTTTCTTTGGGATATTCACTCTCTTAATCTTAAAGCTGCAAGATCATGCACCTAAAGGTGGGGCATATATTCCCACTGATATATCATCAATTAATAGTTTCCCTCTCTTCATCTGTGGCGAGAACGTATCATATCTTCCGGAAAACTATACTAATACTCTTGGTTCATTGAGATACTGGTTTAATCTCAATTACTCATCAAATTATCTTTCATATGTTTATTGTAGTGATATGGATGAGAGGCTTGTTACTCCATGTTTATTAAACAAGACACAAGGATTGTGTCAAGAACTGATTCCTGGTCTGATGATGTTTGCGGAGAAAGAGAGAATGCTAGAGATTATTCCAGACATTACTCTGATGGCAGCATTGCCTCTGGCACAATATCCTGTGTTTAATGCCTCTAATAACAGTAAGGCAATACAGTTGTATATCACTGAGCACGAGCAGATCCCTATTGTTTTATGGGTCAGCTCAAACAAATCTCATCCAGTGAATGGGCTCAACCTATTCATCAGGGAGGATAGTACTGTTAGTACATCAAATCCCGTTTTTGAAGCGTATTTTCACAATCTTCTCATCTTCAAACATGTTCAATCTGCTAATGATTGTAAGCAGATGATACTTACAGGCCAGGTATTGTCTGATATTTTTTCCGACGCATGCACTATTCATTTCATCAAGGACAAAAAGAAATATTGTCAGGGGATTGTTGATCAGGAAATTGCAGCATGTGAAAGGGTGAATAAGGGATATGGATAAGGGTTTTGAGAGGTACTTGGATGCTATCCCTTGTCAATCATCTGTAAAAGAAGAAGCAAGAGCAATCTACAGTCAATTAAGCAGGGAAAGAAATTATCTTCTTAAGGATTATTCTATAAAATATTCTCAAAAGAAGACAGTACCAACTGTTAGGATCAGTTTCCAACATTTTTCTTACCAGCATTGGCTGGAGAGCCAGCACACAGAGAGCCTCTTTCTAAATGCAATCAAAAAAGGTATTCCTCCTGAAAAAATTGAAATTTTTAATGGTCTTCGGAGAAGAGTTTCTTATCATTTCAACCAAAAAAATCATTTTTTATTATTGCCTGGTTGGTCAATGGATTTTTCTGGGGAAGGAAGTGTGCTATTATATGGTGTGATGATACAACGACTGCATCCCTCTTGGAAAATTGCACCGAATGCGGGGGATACAAGCTGTGTAATAAACGAGCTTCTCCGCCCAATAGGGTCATTCGATGGACCAATCCCTCTGCACGCAAGTTTTGGTGTAGAGCTCACTCCCCAAGGGGTCATCTGCAGGTTCTATTATCCAATCTTTAATCAGGACCACTTTAAGGTTGGATCTCATCATTTATATGAGAGCATATCATTTGATCAGGCAGGAAAGGTTCTAAAGAAAAAACAATACTTGAAGATCATAAGGGGCGTAAAGCTTTCAGTGATACTCCAAGATAAACAATTAAATAATTTATTGCAAAAGCATGCTCCGGAAAATTTTTTTGAAAGAGAGAAATTGATCTATCTTTTTGGCATTGAAGATAATGCGGTGACGCTCTATTTTCGGGAGTGAATATCTTTCATTAGTTTGATTGCTTGAGTGAGAATCGTGTTTGCATACCTGGTTGATTTGCATATCCAGTTGATATATATAAATAAAAAAAATAAAAAGTTTTCTTACACCATCGCTTCCTTCAGTCCAAAGTCGAACATCGACAGGTACTCATCGAGCAGGTCTGGATCATGCGCTGACAGGAGTTCCATGACGTCTTTGGCAAAGCAATAGGTGCAAACGTTCATCGTCTGCTTGCATTTGATGCAGCGAGTGCCTTCCGAGGCTCCGCCAAAATACATCCCTTTGCCAAAGATGGACATGAGTTGGGGAGCCCGGTAGGAGAGCCACTCCCTGATCTGGTTCTCAAGGCAGCCAACACAGATAGGGTTGGTGATGGTTTCCATACATACTGCACACGCTGTTGCCGGGTTGTTGTTTTTCATGTCCTACACCTCTTGTAGTTGATCATGGCTCTATCCGGCGCTTGTAATGCAAGAGAACTCGTCTTCCCATCACACCGCAAGCGCCGAGGCGTTTACCACATGATGGGATAACACTGATTGATAGAGGTGGCCCTGGAACAAAAACATACAAGAGTTTTTTCCATAAGCCCTAGCATATGTTGTCCTGAGGCGCTTTTTTATATAAATTTATCGTTGATGTACTAAACACATCTACGAGTTTCGTGGGAAGATATCCCTAGTTGGACAGCGCCGCTGGCGTAAAACCGCTCAGCCCATCAAACCCTTTTCTTCTAAAACCTTTTAAACACCAGATTGTTTGCAGTGTCTATGCAGGTCATCTTTCCAAACAACAATGAAGAGGAATTTCAGAGGGTGGCAAAAGAGATTAATGCAGGGCCATTGCTTATGGTCTATCCATTCTCAAAGATGCCGGCAAAGGCGTATCTTGTCCCCCCAAGTAAGCTCGCTACCATAAAAAAAGGTCCGCTGGCATTTGTCAAGAGCCCTTCTTCAGTAAGGTCAGTTGTCGAGCAGAAAAGGACGGATGTCTTATTTGACATCGAGGATGAGCCAAAAAAGGACAAATTCACCGAAAGGCGCTCTGGATTGAATCATATCATCGCGAACTTGATGGCAAAGAATGAAATCGCTTATGGCATCAGCCTCTCTTCAATCATCCAATCAAAGTATCAGACCCAGAAGCTCGGAAGAATCCAGCAAAACGTCATGCTCTGCAACAAATTCAAGGTGAGAGTTCTCGTATCATCATTTGCTCTTCGTCCGATGGAGCTGAGGGCAAGGGAGGATCTGCTGGCTTTTGCGAGGGTGCTAAAGGTGCGGTATCTTTTCTCTCAGAAGGATCCTCTGCCATGATTGAGATGAGGGTGTTGTAGAACTCTCTTCCCAAAGACTCTAAGTTTGCCCGCTTCTTTGGCTTGAGCTCAATGCTGATCTTATGGGTGGGATCACCATCAAGGAAAATATATGCTTTCTCGATAAAGCTTGCTGCTGCCTTGTATACTGCATGAAGGGGATACACCTCGGTGTTTACTTCGAGGCAGACAAAGTCCTTATTCACGGTCATGTATGTCTTTATTTTTTCCATGTGTCAAAAAAAGTCAAAAACAATGTTGAGCAAAAAGACCCAAGAAAGGCTGCGTCATCTTCATTTGGGGTGATGATAACCCTGATAGTCTTATCATGCTCCTCAATGATGCATGATGCTTCCCTTTTGATGGAGGAGGTTGCAGCCTGCACGGTTGGGAGAGAATAGATATGTTTTGACAGGTTCAGAGTATACGGAGGTTTTTGTTCAAACATAAGAAAGAGGCGATGAGGAGGTTTTAAAGGATTGTTGTGGTTTACTCTATAGCTTCGAGTAAAGCTTATAAACTCTTTTAATAAGAAAAGAGTAGAATGCAAAAAAGAGGGTTGAGCACGAGGAAGATTATTGTTTTAGGAATTGTTCTCTTCCTGCTTGTATTGCCTGTTTCGCTTGCAAGGCAAACTCTTTCTCTGGAAACAATAGAACACAACATGGAAAACACCATGTTCTCTGCCAGGTTCTCTGGTACATTTGGGAAGATTGTGGTCTTTGAGGGGAAAAGCAATCGCGCTGAGATGTCAGTATCTTTATTAGCCGCATATGATAAGACATTTGGGGCATATAAGTATCACGTTGAAGAGGTAGGGTCTCCTGATACCGTCATAATCAATCAGACTCTTCCCCAGGTCTCTTCAGTTGAGGTGAATATCTCTGGTATGGATTTAGGTGAAGTTCCCTATGGTTCGCAGGCTTTGGGCATTGTCACTATTGGAAGCTACCAGTTCCGGGTGTTTGAGCTTTCGCTGAATAATCTTGCAATGGTCCAAATGACTCAGCTTCCCATCACGGTCGCAAAGGTTGCTCCTGGATCATACCGGATCGAACCATATGATGAGTCTGGAGGGCCTGTATCCGGTGGTTCTTGTACAGGTGTTGATTGCCCATTTTTCACCATGCCAGGGATCTGTCCTGATCGTCCAGCTATTGTAAAAGCAGGTCTAGTTGAACAGCAATCCTCTCAAATATTTTTTCGGGATGTCCCATACCTAGCAGCCCTTGATGGGACAATTGATTTGATGACTGATCAAGAAACAGGTGATAGTCCTAGTATTATTGCCGGGTTTACTTGTTTTTCTGGTGATTCTCCAACAAATCTTCTCCTCCAGCCATATTGTCACCTGTATGGGAATTATTCTTTCCAGCTCTATTTTTGCAGTCTCTTCCCTGACAATCTTGGCGCTGATTACTACCAATATGTCCCCTATCCCTATAATTTTTCATCAACCTATTCTGTAAATGCTGGTCTGGCAAGAAATATAACAACGGAATATAATGATGATCGTCTCAACGTGTTTGATTATACTCAATATGGCCCAACTGTTGAAGGTTTTTCCACTCCAACAAATAAATTTCCGGAAAAAATGACGATCAAGGTTCAGATCCTTGGACCCTATGGTTCCGGTCAGGTATGCGAGGACTGGGTAAATTCCCAGGACCCCCAAGCCCCCGGGACATATGATTTTGTCGGTCCCTACAATGATTCCTTGCTTTTTGATCATACCCAAAGCGCTCCCATTTATCCCGATCCCTACATTGGCACGTCAAATGATGAGAACTCCGTTGGACGCTATGATGTCCAGGGTGATATCCGTCTCCATTGTTGCGGCATCACAAACGTGAATGGCGACAATAAAGCAATGCAAGGCGCAATCCCCACAGTAAATAAGTCCGCTGGCATAAAAGACCAGGTCTTTTTATGCGGCTCCCAGTATCATGAGCAGTCCGGCTATGATCTTTTCCATTATTTTGACCGGATTGAGGAGCGGGGAAATGTTACTTTTATTGATGAAAATACTAATGGGGGAGCGTTGTATGGCAATTCTCCTCAGCGCTATGATGTTGTCTCTACCGGTGAGCATTGGATTGCATGCAATGCCTCTGGAGGCTCTGGAAATTTCCGTGTTGATTCGTCCATTACCCCCCCAAGAGCGATGATTGCCCAGGGCGCTGAATTGACAGGAATGCCCATTACCTTTCCTGATGATGATAATGACCCAGTGACTCCTGCTCCTTCTTACCAGAATACTTTTCTCTGCTATCTTGACACCAATAATACCCCAACGAGTAATGATGACATTGAGAGGATTGGTATTTGTTGTGGGGATAAGGATGAGAATGGCCAGCCCCAGGCATGCAAGGCGGGCAGAGAAAATATCAGGCAGGGAGGAAAGTATTTTTACACCAGTGATAGTGTCCTGAATATCTGGTGTGCTGGGAACCAGGATAGTCCTGTCTGGACGACAAATTTTGACAATACTGATGATTCTGGAAGGAATCCTCAGGTGTCTTCTGATAATACTGACAATAAGTTCCTCGATGATTGTGATCTGGCGGGAAAAATTCTCTATAAGGAGAGCGCCTGGGCAAACCCAAATGGCATTTATTGTTGCGGATTGGAGGATGGCGCTGATTTCTTTGTTGATACCTATTCCAACCCTAATACCTATGCAGGCTGTTTTGATGGCTACCCGGTGAGGGGCAACATCATTAATGGTGGGGAAATTCCAAACCTGTTGAGGAACCCCCATCTGCAGGCAGCCGGAAACAACCTTAAAAATGGCTGGCTGAAAAGTGGCATGATCTCTGCGCAAGACCAGGCAGGAAATACCCTGCTCCAATCAGCTCCTTCACAAACAGGATCATATTATCAGCAGCTTGATACTTCGAAGATGCACGGTGCGCTGTTGGTGTTCTCGGGGAAGATCAAGAAGACAAGTGGCAGCGGTTCATTAAAACTGCAAATACAGGGGGCTCAGGCAAATGTTTCAAACATGCTTAGTACTGTAGGAAATTTCCAAGAAGTAAGGGTGTCCTTGGATGTTGGATCTGCAAATAATGTCAATGCTTCAATCATCATTGAGGGCGACGGTCAGTTTGTTGTGCAAAACATAACCCTCCAAACGCCAAAAATACTCCAATATGCTGATGCTTTTGAAGGATGCATGCTGCCAGTTCCAGATATGTACACAAAGACTGATCAGATAACCGGCGGTCAGACAGAAGACCTCCTCATCACACCAAACCATGATCAGGCGTGCGCTATTCCCCAATATGGACCTATTGATATGACCGAGGGATCTAATGAGCTCTGTCATGAGGTGGAGGATGGCCAGCAGGAATGTACGTCAACATTTTATTGCGATCCCTATTATCAATACTTTGATAACAAGGTGGCAAAAGACCAGGTGGGAAATGATGTTCTCCCTCAGAACCGTAACACCTCATCTGATTTTACTGCAAATGTCATTGGCAATACCTCCGCTGAACTGATGAGTTATTTTTCATCCGTAAACCTGCCAACAGCAATCGGTGCTTCTTGCTGCCCAGAAAATTATTGTTGGGATGGTTCGAGGTGCATCAGGCCAATGGAGGATAATTCTTCTGATCCGCCAGTAGCAGCTCCAGAAACCCAGAATCCTAATGCAGGTTTTCGCTGTATCGCTGGCAACTGGCAATATTCCTCAAAGAAGTTTGATCCCTACCAATATAAATCAGGATGGTGCCCCGCCGAATCAGACTGTTTCTGGGATCCGGGCAATACCCATGGTAATGAGCCATTTGATCAGTTCCGGTATCTCCCTCGCGTAAATGTGCCCCAATGCCTAAAATCCGGGCAGTTCATCGGAGACTTTTATTGCAAGGATGGCAGCTGGACGACAAGGACAAGGCTCCTTGCAGAGCAGATCAAAAGGGCTGTTTCAGGGAGCGATGTGACGATATTTTGCGATAATAATTACTCAAATATGCTCAACAACAAGAATATGGCCCTTGGGGGAGATATCCAAAGTGTTCTTGGCAATCCAGATATCAACTCCGCCGTTAATAGCTTTTGTTTTATCAATCAGCTTGGTGCAGGAAACACTCCCTTTGTCGTTGGCGGGGTATCCTTGAATGAGAATTTTTCTAGGATGGCTGAAAGCAGGATGCAGCAGACGTTGGAGCGATTGAACATCACTGCTGGCTGCACGCCAAATCCTTCCGGGGACTTTTCTGTATGTATCACCTCCAACAATAAGGTATACTACAATAATGCGACTGATACCATACTGTTTAGGAATGAGGAACTGGGAATAACAGGAGCTCCTTCCTCATGGTTTGCTATTTTTAGGAACATTATTACCTTCATTCTGACAGCCTTGAATCCTCAAGGGGAAGACATTACTGACCGGTTTCCGGATATAACCACTGTCCATAAGTTGTACTATGCGAAGAATGGCAATAAGGAAGTTATTGTGATGATGGGTACTATCCATAATCCTGTTGCAGCAGATCTTGAGCTCCAGTCTGTGATTGTAGGAAATTATTCTGGGTTTGCTCTTCCATTGCCTCTCTGCACTTCTCTTGGTGCTGATGGACTCTCAACACAAAGACAAGCAATAATTGATGAGTATGGCGCTCAGGTTGATTGCCAGGCCGAAAGTAATGCCTTTATCATCAGCATCCTTCCCGGAATGCAGGGAATGTATCCAGTGCCAATCAGTGATGTGTATTGGCGCCAGATAACAGCTCAGCTCCGTTTGCAATAATCATCTAATAATCACCTTTCTGTAAAATCTCATTTTCCACCAATGTATTTCACTGGGGGCTTCACTTTTGAGATAGTTTCATGTGGAAAATGAGATCAGAAAATCCGACCCGAGCACCGAAGGAGCGAACATACCACCAGTCTATTGACTAGTGGCGTCGGATTTTTTTGATAGTTTTATAATCCCCAATGCTCTTTTGGCAGTCTATGATATCTTCTGTTACCCAGGAAGATCCAGCAGGATGCGCTATTGCATGTGTTGCTGCAGTGTTGAGAACAAGCTATCGCTCAGCAAAGAGATTGTTTGAGTGTCCGGAGCACGCTTCTTCGAGAGGATTTTATTGCCGGGAGATTGTGCATGCATTAAACAAAAAGCAAGCAGGCTACACCTTCTCAAAGGTAAGTGAGAAGAATAAACAATTGTTGAAAGAGATGGGCTGCATTGTTTTTATAGAAAAAAGCAGGAAATATCCCCTTGGCCATTTCCTCGTGAAAACGAAGAAGGGATGGATGAATCCATGGATCAATTTTCCGAGTATCACCCCTGCACAAAGCGGTTTTCAACAAAAGCTTCCCGGAAAGCCAAAGTGGGTTATTGAAAATTTCGGGGTCAATACCCCTGCCTTTAGGCCGAAATTTTCAATTTCAAAAACCCGTCTATCAAGGCGAGGAGCGTAATACCCTGCCCTTGAGGGCAAGGTGAGCTCCGAGCGACGGGTTTTTGTTATTTATTGCAAGGGTCAATGATGAAACGCTTCTAGTCGGCTCTGTAGAAAGTCTCACTTCGTTCGACAGGTGCCGGCTCAACTCTCGACCATTTACGGAAAGGTGCTGCATTCCCTGATGGAAGCTACCCCTCGCGACACACTCGCTTCATTCTCGAATGAGCTCGGCAGAAAGGCACGTATTTTCTACAGCGCCCTTCTGGTCGACAATTTTATAAACACCGTTTTCTTTTGTGAGACAAAAAGAGGATGAAGCTTTCACAGGGTATTATTTTGGGCTGGGTAATCATGAATCTCCTCTTAGCACCCTTTGCATCTGGTTCTAAGGAAGATCCCTCTTCAGTTACCCTGGAGCAATCTTTCATCCCTTCAGGCTTTGGCAAGGTAACTCAGAAAGCATTCCCCCCCTCTTCCCTTCCCCCTGCCCCATCTTCTTCGTTCTTGCTCTGGTATCTTCCAATCCCTTTGTTATTTTTCATCGGAAAGAAGGGTCAGGTCACTATCTTTCTTATCCTGGCTCTCGTCATTATCATGGTCTTTGGCACCCTGCTCTATCTAATGTCAACTATGGCAAAGATCAAGCTGCAAAAGAAGGTTGATGCTGTTTTTCAGGAGGCAGTGGAAACTTCGTCAATCAGCCATTATGTCACCTTATGCTTGGAAAAAAGCTTGAAGGAAGGTATCAGGAGGCTCGGTGCCCAGGGCGGCTTTATCTATGATCCTCAATACGCATCAGGTGCATCTTCTCTCCCAAAAGGGTTCAATCTTTCAGATGGTGGTATTGGTTGCCGGCCGCAGGTTGCTGGTCCGAATAATTTTGCAGCCTCGATAGCAGGTTATCTCCCTTTGGCAACATATGGTATTACCTATAACACCTCCTGTGCATTGCAGCCTTCTGCTGTTCATTTCCCCCCTCATTATCCCTGTCCTCTCACTATTCCCCTTGGCCCGGATGACCTGTGCGATTATTCCTACTCAAGGGACTGGCCATACTTTGGCTCTCCGCTAAGGTATAATCTCTCATCACCGATCGATATTCTCCCTCCCCTTTGCAAGGATGTTTCTTGTGGTCCGGGTGCTGCTCAGTTTTCTTATTCCATGCAAGAGCAGCTGGAAAAGTATATCGCGCATAAAGTGTATGATTGTGTGAACC
The DNA here is from genome assembly GCA_013329045.1 of Candidatus Woesearchaeota archaeon. GTDB lineage: Archaea > Nanobdellota > Nanobdellia > Woesearchaeales > UBA9989 > UBA9989 > UBA9989 sp9989u. The sequence goes on along the minus strand of DUKZ01000038.1, from coordinate 96,346 downwards.
TCTCCGGATTAGAGCCAATCCTAGGCCTCAATGTGTCAAAGAGCGATAATGTCACCGTGTCTGCGACCATCTCTGATGCTTCAATAGCTGTTGATCTGAATTTCCCGCTTGATATTACCACAAGAAACCGCCGTATAGCAACAAAAGTGCTCGAGTATCATACTTCTGCCCATGTCCGTTTGAGGCTTGTCACGAATGCCATGAGGAATATTTTGAGTTCTGACTCCCGGAATGCAACATATAATATCATCACCTCAAATGGCCTGATTATGGCAGCGTCCAATCTTGATATGAACCGGACCGACTTGTTGATAAATGAATTTGTAACAGAGTTTTCTATCATTGATCCAGAGTCAATGATCGACGGCAACCCCTTTGTCTTTAAGGTAGTGATCCCAAACAGGATCCCGCCTCTAGAAAGGATTGATGATGGTTCCGGGTATATTGACCCCTTGACAAATGTGAGGTATCATTTAAGAGTCCCTGAAGGAACAACATTGATAGTATCACCCTTGGCCATTGATCCAGATGATGATACGATAACGTATGTCTATAAAGGCTGGAAAGTTGATTATGATGAGCGGTATTATTTCGGCGCTGGCCTGGCTCCGTATTCTCAGGTATATCGCTGGAGTGATGCTTCAAAGTCTTGGGGCCCTCCTGTTGTTGCCAGTTCAAGGAGCTGCTGGTATAATTCGACCGGCGATGCAAAGTGCAGCCCGGCTAATTTTACTCAACAATTGACGAACAGCTCATTATACGTGGCAGGAACTGATGCTGCAGGGTTTAATTGCATGAACCCTATCACAAATAGTGTTGATCTGTATAGGTGTGCTGCTGCCAGGCTGAATGCCTGGGATATCGGGCCCCATAACATCACCATTCACGCATTGGATGATGCCGGCCGTTCAGTCCAGAATACTTTGACAGAGAACTGTCCTTCGAACAATTTGGCAGACTGCCAACAGGTCAGGATTTTTGTCCAGGATATCCCTCATGCTGTCGCGAATGGGTCAAATATCTATGATGACATCAATGATACATTTGCCTCTGTCGAGGATCCATACACCCTTGACGCTTCCGAATCCGAATGCACTCTTTGTTCAGGTTTGGAATACCGTTGGCAGGATAGGTATGATCCATTTGATATTTCCACCGGCAATACCCTCTATGAGCTCCCGCAGACTGCTGGGCTCGATATTCTGACGATCAAGCCGTTGAATTTCAACACCACAACCCCCACTGCAGGTGTCGATGAAAGAGTAAACCTCACTGTATCAGTTGTTGGTGGAGGAGTTCCAGCTTCATACGACCTCCTCAATGTGACTGTTTTACAATGCCTTCCTCACAGGAATGATTCTGCTGCATTCCCGTTCCAAAACATCAGCGGTGATTCCTATCCAGACCTATCTTCTGTGATTAGCTTAGGCAGCACGGTAAGAAACTACACAGAGTTCATGGCAAACCATACCTGCTGTAGTGATGCTCCCGGTTCATATGGCCAATTGACGCCTGGTGCGCAGTGTTATTCTTTTAGTGAGATAACATGTGCGGTGAACCAGTATGGTGGCGGTGCCACGCCCACGTATCCAGATAACCCAAAACATTATTTTAGATCATCATCCCCTAATTATTTTTCGAATAATTCCATGAGTCTTGTCAATCCTGACCTCAGGCTCTGGCCAGCTTCGGAATCCTTGGATCCTGGGGCAACAATCGTTAACACTCCTGGCTGGCCTTCTTCTATTAATGATCCCTCAGCAAATGATGTATTCAACAGGTCTTATGGTGTGGCCTGTGATAATACAAGAGGCAATATCTGCAATGGCACAAAGACTGATACGTGGGATAACTTCCAAACTTGTCTATCTTATCAGTTCTGTCAGTATAATGTTTCAACTTGTCAGAATTGGGGTTATACCCCTTCGGCAGGGAAATATTATTTTTGTGATGCAAATACTGCTCCTAGGTGTTTTAATCAGGTTGGAGCAACTGTCCCAGCTTCAGCAGAAGGATCAGGTAATCTTCTGGCAAGGTATGTTGTTTCTGGGGATGGAGTGCAATGCAAAGGGATAGCAAGTGTTTATTCACCAGCATATAAGGATAAGGTGAGACCAAATGGAATACTTGAACAAGGCAATTTTTTTGTGGGAGTGAACTGTGATTACTACGATCACAAGCCTCTGGTGACTGCTCCTGATGCATCAGGCACCCAAGCGCCAATTTCAACAAATCAGGTTGGATATTGGAATGGCTCTTTTCAGCAAACAGCTACCGGGTCATGGCAAAGTAAGGTGGGGGCAACTGGGACGGATTATTCATGCGGAGGGTCTTCATGTATTCGCTCCGCTGTTGATCCCGACACGAATAGTGTTTGGTGCAGCGATGTTTTTGGGTCAACTTGTGGTGGGATGGGATGTTTTCAATCTACAGGTGAAACAACACCTCATGGCAGCTACAATCCTCCTGGGAACTCACAGGATTGTTGCGGTGATGATGTTAATGAATATTTTGTTGATTCAAGAGCTTTCACAAATTCTTATGCATGCTGCGACACAGCAGACTCCTCTCAATGTGTAGTGAACGGCAAATGTTTATCAAAATCATCAGACCAGGAGATAAATAATTACCAGCAGGCATATCCCATCAATCCACCTTTTCGAGCATGTTTTGATACTATGGATTCAGATTGCGATGGGAATCAAGGATGTAGCGACTTAGAATGTAATGATGCATTAAATCCTGATAATAATAAATATGCTTGTTCCAATAGCCAGAGATTGGAATGTAATTCATCTACGAGATGTAACATACTAACGCTCAAGACCTCTCCTACAGGGGCTTCCCAATCCTATTATTGTGATGCATCAACATGGACCTGGGAACCTGGAAACGGGAATGGCATTGCTTGCGATGCATGTAGGTTGTGTAATGGTGGCGGGTCATGTGATACTGTTGTTGCTAACGGAGCTAACACTGGTATTCCTTGTGATGGTGAAAATCAATGTTGTGGCGGGGTATGTAACAGTAATGTTGAAAATTCTGGATTTTCTTCATCATGCAGAAATAGTCCTTCTTGTCAGGGGACACAGTATGAATATACCCCTGCCAATTCCGGAGATACCTGCGAACCAACAACCTGTAACTGGATCGGCGATCCAACAGCTCCCTACCAAAAAACCACATATACGTGTAATGCTGGGCTATGCGCCAACTCCTCTACACCAACCAATTCTTGCCCATAACACCACCTCTACAATCCTTATAAACGCTAAATCATCCAATATCGACATCGCAGTGATAGGAAGAAAAGACAAGTTATTATCTCTTGAAAGCTTTGAAAATAAGCTTCACAGAAAGATCAACATAAACTTTTTTGATGTATGGAATAAGATCGATAAACACGTAAAGAACAATCTTCTCAATGGCATTGTTCTTCATGGGGGCATCGAATTATGAGGGTGCCTAAATCAGAATATTTCAGTTCTGAGGACTATTCACGATCAATGCTTTTTAATTTGGTTTGCCAAACCAACATTATAATCTAAAATTTGGTCTAATAAACCAAATATTTATAAACCATTGGCATTTTTCAGATATATGGATAGGAGCTTATTAAAAGATGTTCTCTTGACGCAGGCAAAAAGAGCAGGTGAAGAGAGGTTAGTGCCAAGAACGTTATTCTCCAAGATTAAGGAATTATCTGGAACGCCCTTCATTATCATAATCTCTGGGGTAAGGCGCTCTGGCAAATCAACACTGTTGCAGGAGCTTCGAAGTGATAATAGTTATTATATAAACTTTGACGATGATCGGCTGGTAAAGTTCTCTCTTGAGGATTTCCAGGTGATGCAGGAATTGTTGATTGAACTATATGGAGAAAAAAATGTTTTCTTATTCGATGAGATACAAAATATTCCTGGATGGGAAAGGTATGTACGAAGGCTTCATGACCAAAAAAAGAAGATCTATATATCTGGCTCTAATGCAAGCATGCTCAGCCGGGAACTGGGGACCCATCTTACCGGAAGGAACATATCACTAAGGTTATTTCCTTTCTCATTTGCAGAATACTTATTGTGGGGGGGTGTATCCCTAAAAATAGATAATCTGACATCAACAGAAAAAAGCGTCCTAAAAAAGGCATACAACGAATATCTCTCTGACGGTGGGTTCCCTGAATATGTGAAATCTAAAAAAGAGGAATATGTGCGTTCCTTGTATGAGAATATTATCTATCGCGACATCATAACAAGGTACAGCCTAAGTTCTGAGAAGCCAATCAAAGAAGCAGTGTATTATATTGCCAGTAACATCGGGAAGGAAATAAGCTATAACACACTAAAGAATTTTACTGGACTAACAAGTGCTACAACAATTAGGGAATATCTTGAATATTTAGAGAACAGTTATGTTGCTTTTCTTGTCCCAAAATACAGTCCCTCATTGAAGAAGCAGTCATATGCATCAAAAAAAGTGTATCTTATCGATACCTGCCTTGCAAGGATTTTAGGGTTTCGTCCCTCAGAAGATAAGGGAAGAATGATGGAAAACGCTGTATTCTTGAGTCTTAAAAGGGAATATGATGAGATCTTTTATCACAAAGACAAAAAAGAATGCGATTTCATTGTGAGATTGCAAGGAAAAATAAGCTTGGCAGTGCAAGTGACAGCCGTATTGAGTGAATCGAACAGAGAACGGGAGACTCAGGGATTAATTGAAGCATTAGAAAAATACAGGTTAGATAAAGGGACTATCATTACAGAAGATCAGGAGGGTGAGCTTATAATAGCCAATAAAAAAATAAGTATTGCCCCTATCTGGAGATGGTTGATAGAGAATGAGTAATCAGCATTTGCTGGTATATATGCCTCCCGCCCTTCCACAATCCTTAAAAACCCTCCATCCACAAACAATCAGGGGAATGGACACTTCAGAAATCATTGGGAACAGGAAGCAATACCTTTTAAAGAGAGCAAAGAAGTTCTACCCTGTAATCGTCTTTCTCATCATCCTTTTCCTCGCAGCATTTATTAGGACAAGGAATCTCCCCCTCCTCCAGGACAAATATCCCGGAGCGCTCGACCCGTATTTCTTTCTCCGGGAAGCAAGAACGCTCATAAGCCAGGGTTCTATACCGGAAATTGACCGCCTGCGATATGTTCCCATCGGTGCAGATAACCGGATAGAGGCGCATATGACTTCTTATGCAATTGCCTATATCTACAAGTTCACTCATTTTTTCGATCCTTCCTTCACCATAGAAAAGTCTGCCATCCTCTACCCCGTCATTGCCTTCTGCCTCTCCCTTATCCCTTTTTTCTTCCTCTCAAAAAAATTGTTCAATGAAAATATCGCCCTCATATCCACATTCCTCCTTGTCATCTCCCCAGCAGCTCTCCAGCGATCAATGGCCGGCTTTGCAGATAAGGAATCTTTGGCATTGATATTCTTCTTTTCCAGCTTCCTGTTCTTGCTTTTTTATCTTGATCAGGGCTCTTTTGGAAAAAAATCTCTATTCGCGCTGTTGACTGGCATGTCCTTGCTTCTTCTTGGACTGACATGGGGCGGGATCCAGTTTGTCTTGCTCACCATCGCAGTAACAATGATCCTGCTCTACCTGACAGATAAGCTCTCCTTGCAGGATGAGGTCGCATACATCTTTGTCATTCTCCCGCTTCTTCTTCTTCCTCACTTCACCTTGAAGTACGGATCCATGCTCGGAATGTTAACATCAGTAACCATGTTCCCGATCTTTGCCATTGCAGGTGTATTCTTGGCGGATGTCATCATAAACAACCTTCCATGTATCAGGAAAGAGCAAAGGCCGGTTGTCATTTTTCTTCTGCTTGGGATCCTGGGCATTGTCCTGCTCGCAGTGGTCTCACCAGCAAGGCTCTTGGACATTGGCCAGAAGATTTATGCTCAATTCATTCATCCGATTGGGACAAACAGGTTAACCCTCACTGTTGCAGAAAACCGGCAGCCGTATTTTGTTGAATGGCTCAGCAGTTTTGGGGTTTCATTATACTTGTTCCTTGCAGGGGGGATCATCCTTTTTTATACCCTCCTCCATCACCTGAAAGCAAAGATGCAATTGACCGCTTGTTTCATCTTCCTTCTTCTTGGCCTGCTCTGGTCAAGGTATCAGGACTCTTCGATCCTCAACGGCACAAACATTCCATCCCTGATATTCTTGTTTGGTTCTCTTGGCGTATTCTCTGTTCTCATCATCATCGGTCTGCTCAAAGCATTGCGTGATGAGGCACTGGCAGCAGATATCAAGGAGCTCAACACTTCATGGCTTTTTCTCCTTGCATGGCTTATAGTTTCAATCATTGGCGCAAGGGGCGCAATCAGGCTTTTCTTTATCATTCCTCCAATAGCAAGCATCCTCATTGCGTATCTCATTTTTTACTTATTCACCCACCTTCCCAAAAAAGATAAAGTATATCGCGGCCTTGCCATTGGTGCAATTCTTCTTGTCATGATACCAACTGTTCTTTCCCAGATGAACTCAAGCCTGCAGCAGGCAGCATACAGCGGTCCTGGTCTTGATGATCAGTGGCAAAAGGCAATGGCATGGGTAAAAACTCAAACTCCAGAGAATGCTGTTTTTGCCCATTGGTGGGATTATGGGTATTGGGTGCAGACCAGTGGGAATAGATCAACAATCCTTGATGGGGGAAATTATTATCCTTATTGGAACCATCTCTTTGCAAGAAACGTTTTGGTTGGGAACAATGAGGAGCAAGCATTACGATACTTGAAGGTTCATAATGCCACCCATCTTCTCATCATTTCCGATGAGATTGGAAAATATCAGGCATACTCCTCTATTGGTGCTGATGAGAATTTTGATATCTTTTCATGGATTGGAACCTATGTCATGGATGTGAGGCAGACGACAAAAAAAGGCAACATAACTGATTATATCTTTGCTGGAGGCACCTATCTTGATGAGGATTTTATCTTTGAGGGGAAAGTGTTCCCAAAGAGCCGGGCAGCAATTGCCGGATTCATTATCCCCGTGGCAAATGACGATGACCCGGAGAACATGGATATCCTCCAGCCAGAGGCCATCCTCCTTCACAATAACCAGCAGGTGAGGATTCCCATCTCTTGCGTCTTTGATGACCGGCAAAAACTCTATTTCAATAAGACCGGCATGGAGGGGTGCTTGAGGATCATGCCAAGATACTTAAACCAGAAATACCAGCAGGAGAATGGTGCTGCATTGTGGGTGACAAGGAAAGGCATGGATGCGCTCTGGACGAGGATGTTTTTGTTTGACGAGCAGATGAAATATTTCCATCTTGTCTATGATGATTCAAATGAGAGGGAGCTTGCTTATTATGGCGGCCAGACGATGGGTCCCTTGAAGATATGGGAAATATCATATCCAGAAAACTTAACAATAGATAAGGAAATGCAGGATCGGTTCCTCAGTATAACAACGCCGGAATGGCTGCTCCTGGAGAAGAGCAGCCCGCTCTTGACATGATGGAGAATAATGGCAATAGTATCGGCGCAAACGCCAAGGTCTCTGAGGCGAGGTGTTGGCGTAAATTTATTTTGGTTGTCAATGATACTATTCCAATAACAGAGGAATTATTGCCATAACAAAAGATTAAAGTATACACTAAAAGAATTAAACTATGCTGGCATGCGCTAAAGAAAATGAATGAACCTCTTGAAAAAATAAAAACTGCATTATTCTTTCTCATCCTTGTCATAGTCCTTTCCCTCATCTTATACCTGGCACTCCCAAGGACGGAGCGTGTTGACATATCCTTTACGCCAAATTATCTTCCTGGGAACATGACTGCTGGGATCATCCTGCTGGCTGATGCATCAACGTTTTCTTTATCAGTTGGCGCCCCAATCACCCTTATCTTCCCTTATGAGGAAGGGGAGAATTATTCATCATTCAAAGACTTGCCAAATGATGTTGTTCCTCTTGTTTCCTTTCCTCCTGATACGACGTATCATTACTATGAGGGATATCTCTACCGGATGAAAAAAGCCCTCAAGGATGAGGGGATACCAGTTGATGCCGTCATGATTCAAAATCCTAATTATGACATGCTCCTTGCTGCAGAGAACACTTTTTTTGATGTTGTCATAGCACAGGGAATTGGTGATGCAAAGCATCCTGATTCCCTGCTTGGAGGGAAGATGAACCTTTTCATTGTTCCCATCTCTCCATTCCCAATGGAAAAGACGATTGTTGCCCTTCCCTTCACGCCGGATATAAGGATTCCAGAAGACTCTTGGACTCCAACCCTCGATGATCTCATTGATCATGTCCATGCAGTTGGCCAATTGTCTGCACAGATTACCACAAATTATCGGGCAAGGGAGTCCTCTCTATCTTTCAACGGGCAGACAAATAAAACCAAGCTCAATGTGCAAACAGTCTGGAAAATAAAAAGCGTTGACAATGCCAATATTACTGTTGGGAATTATAGTGATGGAACACAATATATCTTATTAAGCGAGAAAGTAAGTGGTGTGGTGGTGGAGTGGGAGGATGATCGATAAACTGTTGCTCTTATGTATTGCATTGAGTTTTTCTTCTACTGTCCTCTTGACGGTCTGGTGGATGGGGGCAGCGAAAAAAGCCGGCATTGCGGGCAAGGACATGAATAAGTTTCATCATCCCATGATCCCGGAGATCGGCGGTCTTCCTGTCCTTTGTGGTTTTCTCCTAGGCTTGTTGGTCTATGTTGGCTATCGTGCAATCTTTCTTGGCACCATGACCTACTTGGCAACAATTCTTGCAGCAACGCTCACCATTGTCCTGATGGCAATGATTGGTATGATTGATGATATTCTTGGCTGGAAGCTTGGCTTAAAGCAATGGCAAAAGCCCCTCTTCACCTTGTTTGCTGCACTTCCCATGATGATGATCAATGCTGGTGTGGACACAATGACTCTTCCTTTCATCGGTGTCATCCATCTTGGCATCATCTACCCTCTTGTTATCGTCCCGCTTGCTATTGTCTTTGCCGCAAACGCATACAATATGCTCGCTGGATTTAATGGCTTAGAGGCAGGGCAGGGCATGATTATCCTGACAACACTCGGCTATATTGCCTGGCAGTACGAAAATTTAGGCTATGTGGCAATGCTCGCTGCCTTGATGGTAGCCTCCCTCGCAGCATTCATATTGTTCAACTGGTATCCAGCAAAAATCTTTCCAGGTGACACACTAAATTATATGGTCGGCGCAATGATAGCAATTATCGCTATCCTTGGAAACGTGGAAAAGGCAGCCCTGATCTTATTCATCCCCTACATCATCGAATTCTTCCTCAAGGCAAAAGGCAGGTTCAAGCATGAGACATTCGGAAAGCCGGAGAAGGATGGGACAATCAGAAGGCCGTATAAAAAAGTGTATTCTCTCACTCATTTCTTTATGGTTCTCTCATCGAAAGGAGGGAAAGGAAGGGAGCAAACAGTGGTGCTATCCTGTTTTGCAGTAGAGCTTCTCTTAGTCCTTATCGTGATTCTCTGGGGACTATCAATCTGATAAACTATCACTTCACTATCCTCTCGATGATCTTGTGTGCAGCCTTTCTTATAGGGTATGGAACGATGCGTTTTACTAGTTCCACTGGCTTTGCCAATACAAGGTAGCGTTTTGGATGAACAAGGGATATCTGGGATTCAAAGGTGAGTGCTTTTTCTCTTGAAAGCTTTTCATTTTTCTCTAAAAGGCTTTTTTTTATGAAGCAAAGCATGTTTTGTGCATACCACCATTCAACATTTTCATTATTCCAAAGTGCCCGCCTGAATGGATCAATGACTAGATAGCCCCGTTTCTTAAAAAGGGCTGCCCAGTAGGTGGGCCATTGCTCATTGATATGGTGATGGCCGCCCGAATGGGGGATGGCAGCTGAAAAGACAATCTGGTCGCTCAGCCTTGTCAATGTTTCTACAAAGATGGATGCAGCTGTTTTCGGAAGGTGTTCTGCGACTTCTAATGAGATAGCAATGTCAAACTTTCGATTAAGGCGCAATGGTCTTGTGAGATCATGAGGATAAAATTTTTCTGGAGGGATGATAATCTCCTTTTGTACTCTTGGATGGTCTATGCCAAGATAATCATGGATGCCCTGTTCCTGGAATGCAAGGAGCCAACTTCCAACCCCGCATCCTACATCAGCGACGCTTTTACCTTTGAGAAGAGAATGGATTATGGGGGCAACCTCCCGTGCTGATCGAATCGAGCCTTCATGGAGTGCAAGATAGAATCGTTTGGAGTATGCCATGCTTTTTTTACATCTGGGCGCTTAATATAGTTTGTGGTGATATCTCGGACGAATCAAAAGACATTTATTGTCTATATATTTTCTTTATGATATGGGCATCGCCATTGCAAGAAAAATCGATAGGTATCTAGGACATCTTTTCTGCTTCCTCCTTAAGGGAAAGGATGAAGGAAAAGTCGGAAAAAAAAATCGGGTCTTGATCATAAAATTATCTGGAATAGGTGATGGCATCCTCTTGTTGCCAAGCATAAAGCCGCTAACTAGAGATCATGAGGTCACTCTGCTCATCTCAAGGCAGCTAGCCCCCATCTTTTCTGGAAAAAAATATCTCCGGAGAATCATCACGGTAAAGTCCCCTTTGGATCCAAAGGTGGTAAAGATCATTCTTTGGAGCAGGGGGTATTTTGACTACATAATCGATGCAGGGCAAGCATATAGCTTTCCAACCATTCTTGCACATCTTCTCAGGCCCAAAGTGCTCGTTGGTTTTTCTTCAATCAACAGGTCAAGAGATAAGTTGCTGCAGAGAAAAGTGTCAATCGATCCGGCCAGACATATGGTCTTTTGTTATTACGATCTTTGTTCATTAGTCGGAAAGATACCAAAACCAAAAAGATTAGAAAAGGTTGAATATAGTAGGGAGGATGAAGAACTGGTTGGGAGGATTCCCATTCAAAGGCCATATATCTGTATTTCTCCTGGGGGGTCTGGTAGCAAAGTGCTGGTGGCATGGCCTGAGGAAAGATTTATAGAACTGATTAGAAGGCTAAAGGGATGCAGCATTGTTCTGACAGGAGATAAAAATGATAAAGAACTATGTGAAAGGATCGCCAGAGATACCCCTGCCATCTCTCTTGCGGGAAATCTCACACTAAAACAGCTCTCCTGCCTCTATGAGGGTGCTGCATGCGTTGTTTCAAATGATTCTGGTCCTATGCATATCAGTGCTGCTATGAACGCTCCTACTGTTGGACTTTTCGGTCCAGATACCCCAATAAGGTATGCCCCATTCGGGAAGGGGAATATCTCTTTGTACAAAAAAATGCACTGCAGCCCCTGCAGGAAAGCATATCTTGCATCATGGAATGAATGTAAGGCCCAGTATTGCATGCAGAAGATATTGGTGGGTGAGGTCGAGCAGGCTGTCAAGAATGCTGTTTCTGCGCAGCCTTTGCGACAGCTCTCGTAAGTGCTGTATAATAATTGAATCTGAAGCGAAGATATCTATATGGTCCTTTTTGGAAGAGGGCAAGGGGATAGTCTGCGAGCATGCGAATGGAATGATAGATATGCATGACGAAAAAGAGGAAAGGGAAACGAAGAGCTGCCTTTCTTTTTCGTTCTATCCTCATGAGTTCTTTCCGGCCCAATGCATAATATCTTTTTTTTGATGTGGGGAGAAGATATGTTTTGGCCTCGACAGCAATCCAACGTTTATGTTTCACAGTAAAATTGCACATATCTATTGATGGCCGATGTTCGAGCACATATGGCGTTTTCTTTATTTTTCCTTTTACTAAAAAATTGGTATGGGGGTTTTCAAGGTAGGCGATGCTGCGTTTTTTGTAGAGGGCAAGCTTGTATGGCCAATGCCGGGAGACTGCTTTCTTTCCATCCCATAGTGGCCACACAAAAGAGTAAGCATCATATTTGGTAGTACTGGCGAGCTTTTTTATATGTTTTTGGAGCTCAAACGAGAGGGTCTCATCAGCATCGATTCTGAGTATCCACTCACCCTGGCTGGCAATAATGCCATCAATGAGATGAAATTCCATCATTCCCCGTCGCTCACCAATAAATATTTTTTTGGTGAACCTCGATGCGATGGCTACTGTCTGATCGTTGCAGGGGCCATCGTGGATGACAATAATCTCATCAACAGCCCCCTGTAATGAAGTTAAGCATCGTTCAATCGTTCCCTCTTCATGGTACACAATGACAAGAGCGCTGATGGTGGTCATGGGAATCACCTTTTTTTCCCCTCAAGGACCATTGTCTCTAGCAAGTTGAATGCGTTCCCGATGAGGTGCCCGTGTTGTTCAAGGGAGCAGAGGACAGGATCGCTGCTTATTGATGGTTTGCAAGTAGTAACCGAAGTAAAACCCGCAGTCTGGAGGCTTTGTTGGAGAATTTTTTTATCGTAGATAAATCGGTGTCCCCATGCCCGAAAAAAGTTGTTGATTACAAATGCATCATCAGCGGAGGGAGCAGAGGGGATGAATGCGTTTGTCGCCCATTTGATGTAGCGCTGTTGGAGCTCGCTTTTTTTTGGTTGATGGAGGAAAATAAGAAACGAGAGATCAGGTGTAGCTACCCTGATTTTCCCCCCCTTCTTCAACACCCTAAAACACTCCTGGAGCATGCTCATCCCTTTTGTGTAGGTGAGGTGTTCTATGAGGTGTTCTGAGAAGACATAATCAAAGGTGTTATTAGGGAATGGAAACCGTTTGGCGGCATCAAGAAAAATCCGCTTATTATTGCCAAAAAGGTCGGAATTGAGCCAGGAAGGCAGGATGGTGGTGCCGCATCCAAGATGGAGCTTTTTTATGTGATGATCATATAGATATTTCTTGATAGATTGTTTCCTTTTTGGAAGAGTGATGGCATGCTGGCAGACAACAGATATTTTTTCAAAGAGATGCATATATCATCTCAGAAACTTACTATTTATACCTTTCGGATGTTGGAAGCGATAAAGACGAGAGGCCAATGATTTTAACCACAACGTTTAAATACTGGTAAACCACGAAATCCTTTAAAAAGATGGGTAAAAAAGAGGGAAGGGGTAGTCAGAGGAATTTTCTCATATCTTGTTTTTATCAGGTCCCCCGCGCTCTTTCTTCACTGATGCTTTTTATGATATTTTTAGGGCTCTTGCTCCCTCCAGTCTATGCAGAGGATTCACCAGCCAAAACCGCTCTCCTCTCTGACATTCAGTCTGTTGGCCAGTTTGGGAAGGTTGCAGCCTTTTTGGGCCAGGTAGGGTCTGCGAGAGAATCAGTCTCTCTTCTCCAGACAACCGGATGCTGTATCCGGTATGACCAGCAGGCGATGAGTCTGTCCCAGGCTGATTGTCAATCATTGAATTTGTCAGAACAGCATCCAACTCAGTATTTTTCTGGTTCTTGTACCGATCCGGCAAATGCTGACCAGAGCAAGCTTGGCCAGTGTGATGGGGGGACCCATACCTGCGGTAGCGAGATTATCTCTAAATGGCACTGCACGCATAATTACACAGACCAGTCAGGCATTCTTCATGTGAGCGGGACATTTATTGATGTTGTAGCTGGCGAGCAGTGTCCAGGAGATCTGGCGAATGTAACTGGCCTCGTGAAGGCTGCAAGCATAATTCAAGGGGCGAATGTCTCGATTGGAACAAAATCCGTTCTTACCAACGCGAGCGGGGGATTTAGGATTGATGGGGTCACGCCAGGCACACCAGTGACCATTCATGTTATCCACACCGCGTTTCAACCAGATGATTTTCAGAAGAATATCCTTGGCGGACAGCTCAATGATGTTGGAAACTTGACTCTAACTCCTAATACCGGTTCAGGGTCAATCTCCGGGTATGTAAGAGATCCTTCCGGGAACTTTCTAGCAGGCGTCCTGGTTCAGGCAGGAGGGCAATCTAATAATACAACCTCATCTGGGTTCTACCGGATCAGTAACCTTAATGTCGGGGGTGCATATTCTCTTACCGCTTCAAAGACTGGCTATGTCCAGCAGACCTTTTCCATAACCATAACTGGCAGTGAGCAGAGGAACATCACCATGCCTCTTTTGTCTGTTGGAAAACTGTTTGGGCTAGTGACAAACAGGCAAAATGGTGCGGGGATCAGTGGTGCAACAGTGAGCGTTGATAGTTTGTCTAGCACCACAAATGTGTATGGATATTACGAGATAAACAATGCCCCGGAAGGAGCAAGTAAAATAGTCACTTTTTCTGCTGGAGGATATGCAGGAAACACATCAACTATAACGATTAGTGGCCAAACAGAGTTGAATGTCCAGCTCACTCCATCTCTTCTTCCCTGCAACAATAATGGCACTTGTGATACTGGTGAGTATTGCTCTAATGCGGCAAGGGATGGCGGCAATGCGACATGCTATTATGCAGCAGAATGCAATAATGGTTCTTTAAAGGTAGATGGTATTATCATTGGCGCCAGCATTATTCCACCTGTAAATTATTCTCGCATGACCCCCCTCCCTCAGGGCAGTACCCATGGGGGCTATTGTGAAGGCAGCGTAGGCTGTCAAGGCAGTGATTGTGTCTGCTCCGGTGCTGGACAATGCGTGAATGCTCTTTCCACCTGCACCCCTGGCCTTTGTGATTTCACCAATGACAAGTATTGCAGCAATGATCATGTGTGGATATCTTATGATCTAACCAACCAGAATAACCTTACCGCTTATTGTGGCAATAATCTTGTCGGGGCTGATGGATTATGCGAGAATGATCCAGATTGCCCCTGTCAGGGCGATCCCCAGTGTGGTCTCTCCCAACCAACTAGCAACAAGTCTATGTGTGTATTTAATGATGCAGCAACCCCAATCCATTACTTTAACATATCACGCATTGGTGCCGTGGTTCCCTCCGTAAATCAGGATGCCTGGAACGCATATTGCGCTGATAATACCTGCGGGGAAGATCCCCAGTGTTATCCTGTGGGTTCTTGCCAATACCAAGGCTTTCAGTGCTGCTCTTCATGCAATCCTTCTGAAACCTCCTCTTCCCCAGCTTATGGCCTCCAGGGCTGTTTCGGCCAGACAACTGAGTGCTGTATGCAGTGTAGCACCACTCAGCAATGCAGCATAACTAATACGGTTGATTATGTCTATCAATGCCCAAATGCGGTCTTGGACAGCACAAAAACTTCGCCAACTGGCCTTTGCTGTCTCCAGGCTCGCCAGGTCGTGCAATGTTCAGCCCAGATTGGGAATACTCCCCAGACAAATAGTGACTATAACTTGACTGGCATTGAAAAGTGCCAATGCGGTCCGGAGTACTTGGATATCACAATCCATCAAAACCAGTTCTGTTGTGATAATAGGCTGCAGGATACCCCTTGTCTTGTTGGGAATATGGCCGGCACCGTGTATGAGGCGGGGACTAGCATGCCTATTGCAAACATTCAGGTTTCTATTCCTTCATTAAACCGGCTTACAACAACAGATCAGTACGGGCGCTTCTCGTTCTATAGTGTCCCCGTTGGGACCTATAACGTTACTGCATCGCCCCTCCCCGGGGTATCATACCCGAATCCTTCAGGGGAAAATGTCTCTTATGAAAGCCGCAATGTTTCAGTGGTAATATCTGCAGGGATAACAAATGACACTGTTTATATTTTTCTTCCATCAATTGACATTAGCCTTTGTAATCAACCTTCTCCCCCTCCACCAGCCCTCACTGCGGCAGTGGCCAGGGGGGCAAAGACGATTACGGTTAATTGGAGCACTGCCTGTACTAATATCCTCTCGTATCAGTTAAGGCGGGATCCTTCCAGTCCGATTATCCCCGCACAATTTGCTAGTGCAACTACTTCATATATTGACTCTCAAACGGAATGGGAAACGGAGTACACCTATACGTTGACTACCCAATACGCGGGAACCCCTCCGAGAAATAACACCGTTTCCATTACTATTAATCCTGGAGAAGCAGTGTGTGAAGGTGTAACGACTGATACAACAAGGTGTCGTAATTCCACTCTTGGCACGGGTGGCACCTTAAATACTGTCTTCTGGTGCTCTGCTGATAATATCCCTCATATAAACGATCAATGTGATGATGGGGCATGTTATGAGCTAGCCCTCAGCGGAGCGAACTGTTTGGAGAGTTTTGGTTGTATGAGCTACTCAAATGCTCTTGGCATGTTTACCAATCTCATCTCTGCCCCTTCTGTAAGTGAAGAGGAGAATTCTTGCCGTGGCTACCTCCAGGATGATATCTATTCTCATCGCTGTTATTATGATTATTCAGATACGTCCGTTGATGCCTGCTTCAATTGTGAGAACTTGACGAGCTGTTTTGATTACCGGTCAGAAGATGCCTGTGAGGTTGATATTCAAACGTGCGGCACTTCAGGCAGGATTGGTGACGCAAATAATTGTTACTGGCAGGACACTGTTTCTTTTGGTGAATTTGGGAAAGGATACTGTATTGATCCTGATGCAAAAGACACAAATGACACTTCAAGGTGCAGTCTGTGCAATTCATCAAATGATCCCTTCTTCAATCTTGGATGCCAGGACAGTTTGTGCAGGAGTTTTGGATACTGTTATGGTGGAGGGGAGAGTTGTGCTGCCTGCGCTCCCGAGCCAAAGTGCGAGGATCTAAAAACGATGGATGCCTGCATCGGCATTTCTCAGACAAACTTTCAGATTACTAAGTCAGGGGTATGGCAGAATTGCCCTTCAAGCCCAGCCTTTACATATAGCGATTCTTCTTGTCATCTCCAGAGATGTTCCTGGAATGCTGCCGCCTCTCAATGTGTGAAAGATGCGAATGCTGACAATGACCCTGATTGTGGCGCAAATACTGTCTGCAGGAAAGATCAATCCCCCCCAGTAGTGGGCATCTATTTCCCTGAAAAGATAAATAATAATTCTGCATACATCAATATCTCCCTGGAAGATACTGCATCATCAAAGAAATATTTCTATTACTGTTTTAGCAATGGCGCAGCATGCTGCCCGACAAATGAACTGAAAAATGAGGCAGAGACTAATGCTTCTGTCTCCTTTACCCTTCCCTTGAAGGATGAAACCCTCATCCCTCGTGTAGTCGAAGGGAGCAACACGTTATTTTATTACAGCATTGACGGGTATGGAGACAAAAAAGGTGTTATCAGCCCGGTAGAGAACATCTCTTTCGTTGTTGATACAATTGCACCGCGTCTCACTTCTTTTGTTGTAAACGGCACAAATAATCGTGCCTGTAGCAATAATTCGGGCAGGTGGGTGTGTCCAAGCAATAGCTTATACATCAAGGTGCTCATTGATGATGATGCCACCTGTACTTTTGACCTGTTGCCAAGCAGCTACGCAAGCAGGACTCCAATGGTCAGCCAGATGACGGGAAATACCTTCGAAATGCAGTTTGATGGCCTCCCCGATTTATGGTATACATTCACCGGCAATTGCCACGATGCATTTGACAATGAATTATCGTTCACCAAGACAATTGTTGTTGATTTTATTACTGCGATCCAGTCGGCAAATCCCTTCCAGCAGACCGTCCGGCTAGGCCCGCAAACACTCAGTGTCATCACCAGTGATGATGGCAATTGCACCTATCAGCGCGTCGATAAGGCTGGGCAGCTGATAAGCCCTCCAAGATTGAATGATCTCTTGACCATTGGAGGGAATAATAATGAGTATTACCAGCCGGTCTATAACCCCTCGACAAGAGCCCTGTCTTACACCTCTGAGAGCAGTATTGGAGCAGGTGGGCCTTTCACAGGAAATGTCCAGCGGTTGATGGTGTTTAGCAGGGTGCTAAGTGCACAAGAGCTTGCCGGCGAGCCGCAGAATACCCAGAATACCTCATTGCTGGCTTCTTTTGATTTTTCTCAGTCACTAATTGAAAAAATATCCATGGCTGGTCCGCTAGTCCAGCAGGGCATGGCAATTAGCAACGGTGCAGTATTCACAAACATGAGCAAGCTCGCATTCACCTCCCCTTTCCCTGGGCGGGTGATGCCTTCTCAAGGGTCTGTTGTCATCGAGTTCACTCCGGATTTTGCCTTTGCGGACGGCCTGGCGCACACCATACTTGACCTGAGCCATAACGACAAATATTTCCTTGTCTTCAAGGGATCTGATGATAGATTCTATAGTGCTTATGAGGATCTGAATGATCATGACTTTGTGCTGAGCCTGGTGCAATCTGACTTTATTGATTGGACAAGTGAGCAGCACGTGGCTTTCTCCTGGGATATTGGTGCTCGCACCCTTTCTTACAATACAGGGTCAAGGTCTGGCACGCGCACGTTCGAGGGAAGCCTGGTTTCTCTTGGTGAGGAGCCGCCCTCTCGATTGGAAACAGCAGTCCAGTTTAATCCAGGGATCAGCAACCCGGATACTCTTGGTTCTGGAATAAAAGATCCCTCATGCAGTCTCTCATCGCAGTCATGCCCCTATACATATAATGCAACTATTCCAGAAGCAAGCCTCACCTCAGATACGTATTATTATTTTGTGAACTGTTCGACCGTTGGTGACTCTGCATTGCTTTCCTTCTCGGTAGATGAGATCCCTCCAGTAACAACCCCAAAAGTGGATGGCTCCCCGCTGGCAAACAATTCTCTTTTTGGAGCGCCAGTGACTATAGATCTTGAGTGCAATGATCCTCTGATCGATGACCCTTTCGAGCCTTCTGGCGCTGCGGGATGCGAAGAGACTTATTCTTGTGTCCGGCAGGGTATTGGGTGTGATCCTAATGAGTCTGTTGCATCAAGGACAATTACTGAAGATAGTTATCTTTGTTATCGTTCTAATGATACGAAGGGAAACAGGGAGCAGACTTCTTGCTTGTATATCCTAATAGACACGATCTCTCCGGTAGTCACTATCTCTTCCCCGGCTGATGGGTCAATCACGAATGATTCCTCTTTCCAACTCACTGGAGTTGTATCAGATTCTTCTGTCGCAAACCTGACAATGGAAGTAAGGGTTTTTGGGCAGGACACTGGGGAAGAAGGGGTCCAGGAATATCCTATAATGAGTGGTTCTGGGGCATTCTCGATTGCAGCTGCCCCCCCATTGTTGAACCTTTTTAATGGGACAAATGTCATTCAAGTAACTGGCATTGATGGTGCGGGAAATAATGCATCAGCATCCATTAGGGTATATTATGATGTATTCCCTCCTGATCTATCCCTTCCAGATGTTGCAGGTGGCACTATCATCGAGTATGGCAACAACATATCTTTTTCCACTATAGTCAATGACACGAGGTTTACCAGTCAGGAAAATCTTTCTGTATGGTTCACCTTGCCGGTTGGAAATGCTATCTTCGCTGGCGACATGGACCATAATGAGACACTCTATAATCACACCTTGCAGATGGCTCCGGAGTGCGAAGAAGATGGCAGCTGCCCGGTCCCTGTGGGAAATTACACCTTGACTGTATTTGCAAAGGACAAATTTGGGAATCTGCAGTCAAGCAATATGACCATCTACGTCACGGATTCCATGGCTCCGGAGATGAATATTACTATCTATGATAATGAAAGTGATGGAGAGTTCTATGACCCAACGAATATAACGACGATAAAGAACGATCCGATCCAGCAGTTCATACGGCTGCCCTATTATGTTGAAGTGAACGCTTCTGAGCCTCTTGGCAGCATCCAAAACATTACCATCTCTGTCCAGGGAAAGCCGCCTACCTCCATCACTCAGTATAGCTTTTTGCAGGGGGGCAGGATCATCCATGCAATATTTACTATCCCCGATATCTACCGTGATATGTATGCGAACGCAACATTGACGCTCAATGTGAAGGATCATAACAATGTTTCCGGGACTGCATCATTCCAGTTCCTGATAGACACTCAGGGGCCGGGCGGGTTGTATTATGCTCCTTCCTTTAACATTTGGGATCCTGAATCATACCATCTTGTCTATCCGGAAAAGGTAAAAGTGCATGCCGGGTATTATTACACCAATGAGTCTATGCTCTATCTGACAGGCATGTCTGATAGCGAGGGGATCACTGTGCGCATGAAACAGGAGTCTGGTGGGTACAAGGGGTCTGATTGGTATAATTACTCATTTCCCGCATATGCAGAAGAGCTTGCCAATGAGCTTGGTCGAGGGACTCCAAGTGCTCCAGCACTCGTTGGAGCAGCAGAGCTCAGGTATACCTCTTTCATCTCATCCCCTCCTTCCTTTATGTATATGGGCTTTTCAGACCTTTCTTCTTCATTCTACCCATTGAGGCGGGATTTTGGAAAGTATAACACGTTCTATAACATAACCAATATCCTCCAGGATCAGGGCTTGACGTATGTGAGTATTTCTCCTGCATTGCAGCAAAACTACACTGATGCCGTCAGGTCAACCATCAGCACAGTGTTCTATGATAAGCCAGCGCCATCAACCTGGTGGATGTTCCAGGCTAACTTGCAGGAAGGAGAGAACAACTTCACTGCAATGTCTCAGGACCAGTTAGGAAACCCTGCAATCCCTGCGATGATGCAGGTGTTCTATGATAATAAGACGCCGTTTGTCCCATCATTTGTCTATCCTCAGAACGGATACGCTATTAATGATAATAGGACAGTCATAACAGCGACAATCCGTGATGATCCAATGTCTTCAGGTATTGATATCGTTGCCCTTGATCTGCAGGGAAACAACACCTCTTTTTACACGGAAAATTGTTCTGTTGAGATAAACCATTTTGTGAGATCTGGCTCGTTGGATGGCACAGTCACCTGTGACCTGTTCTCCCTCATGGATACTGAGCTGGAGAATGGGGACTACAATGCAACGCTCATCCTCGTGGACAATGCGGGAAATAAGGGAGAGAGGACAATCAACTTTTCTGTGCAGACGGGTGTTCCAGGCAATCCTGTCTTCTCATTGATCACCTTGATTGGTTCCACCCTAAGCCAGATAATCAATCCTTTTGACATAAACGATGATTCAGAGCTGTTTACAGAATTTACCAATAACACCCAAACACCGCTATCGTTCCAATTATACTTTTTCAGGGAAGCAGACATTGATTTGACCAATGTCGAGCTAAGGCCGAATTTGGCTTCTATTGAATGCACAAAGCAGTCAAGCAACATCAGCTTTAACTGTACTCTTTCTGATCCAATAGCAGAGGGATCATACCTTGTGAGGTTTTCTGCAAGAAGGATGTATCATGAGAACGAGACCACCTTTGGGCCAAGGATTGACCGGGAGTACCCATTAATAGTCGATGCCACTCAGCCGGAAGTCAACCTGACAGGAGAATCAACAGTCCGGGCAAACACCCTTTTTGATGCAGCCGTCGAGGTGGGTGGGGAACAAAAGAAGGTAAAACTAGAGGTCCTCAATATCTCAGATCCTCTCACCTCTCCCTGGAAGGAGAATGTTGTTATGCCCGCTGCAGGTGCACTGTTTACAGGTCTTCCTATCTCATCGCTCAATTCTGGATATTATGATATCACGGCAAGGGTGGCAGACCAGGCAGGTAACCGCAGGATAGCAAACCTCAGTATCTATGTTGATAATCAAGTTCCAATGGTCGCAAATATCTCTTCCCTTTCTCATCCCTCACAGGAGCAGTGGTACCGACAGTCTCTCGTGACCATGCAGTGGAATGTTTCCGATGATCATGCACTGGCAGGAACAAAGTTCATCTTCTCAAACAATCCTGACACTCTTCCAGGGATGAATGCAGCAAATGACACGAATGGTTCATTCATTCTCGCGGCTGGCCAGAATGCAACGGTGAA
Organism: Candidatus Woesearchaeota archaeon; assembly: GCA_013329045.1. Classification (GTDB taxonomy): domain Archaea; phylum Nanobdellota; class Nanobdellia; order Woesearchaeales; family UBA9989; genus UBA9989; species UBA9989 sp9989u. The sequence continues at coordinate 74,607 of DUKZ01000038.1, read as the reverse complement.
CACCACCTTGAACATTGATCAATTGGTCCCGTTAGGCTATGGCACAATCTATTTCCGGGCAAGATCCCAAGACCAGGCAGGACACTGGAGCGCTCCTTCAGAGCCGTTTGTAATTAAGATCGATCAATTACCCCCTGCAGTAATATTGAGAGTCCCTCAGTCTAATATCACGAATAATGAGTTCCAACAAATCGTTTTTGAGCTAGACGGCACTGTCTCTCCAGTGGATGAATCATCAATCCAGCTCGTGATCGACGGCCGGCCAATCACTATTTCACCAATCACTGCTTCATATAACGAGACGACCCATTATTTGACATTCACGCCAAACCAAAGCCTCCTGGCAGGCTATCTGAGGGATGAGCCGCACAATGTCTATGCTATCCTTTCATTCATGGACCAGGCAGGCAATGCCCTCCGCTTCGATAACAACAATCGTCCCATCTTCACGATTGACCTGAATGCAACAGTCATCCAATCAATAAAATTGGCAACAGCAAGAAATGGGCCTTTTTTCCCAAGCGAGGGAGTATCAAGTCTGGGTATTTATGGTTTTAACAGCACGTTCGATTATTTGGCAGTCTCTTTTAATGAGCCCCTGGCATCTCTTGACAGTTTGATCGTTTCAAAAGATGGAGCATCTTTGTGTGATGACCTTGTGGATGCATCGGGAATCAATCCACTCATCCCTCCAAACAAGACATTCGTGTGTGAGCATTTCCATGAGGGCACAGGGACATATGCTATCGATGCCATCGTTTCGACAAATACCTCTGATGACTACACCTTGCATGCAGAGTTCACAATTGATGTTGATCCCCCTCAGATAGCTCTCGTAGCCCCTGGGCAGGATGCTCAAAACCTTCCTCAAGTGACATGGTTTGTCTGGAACGTCTCGGACAATTTCATCAATCGTGCAGAAGTCACCTGCTCCTTGTTCATCAATGATTCAGAGGTATACACCCATGCAAGCAGGGGCAAGGTGTGGGAACGCGAGCGCTCCCTTGCTGGCAATTCCTCATGGTATGTTTCCTGTTATGACGGAGCAGTTCCCGCAAACGCGGCAAATTCTTCCATCTGGAACTTTACGGTAGATTTCATTCCTCCAACAATGAACGGGACAGTCTATGAAGAAAGGGACAATGCGACAGGAGAATTCTCAGTCCCAGTCCAGGTGTTGACGATCAGGACAGATCCCAGTGCGCCGATATTCCCGCTCCCCTATTATATCAGGGTCAATGCATCTGAGCCGCTCAGTGATGTGAACATGACATTCAGGGTTTCTGGAGGCCAGCCAGTCCCGCTGAATGTAACCCTTGATGGGCCTTACCCCTGGGCAAAGGTTCCGATTGACTTTTCTTATCGTAATATGGATGCAAATGCAACGATCGCGATCGCTGCAAAGGATGCTGCCGGTGTTGTAGGATCTGGCCTCATACAGATTCATATTGATACCCTCGCTCCTGATGCGCCACGTTTCGTTCCATCCCTAAACAGTCCGGTTGATAGATACGATCAGCACTATCCTGGAAAAGGCAGATGGTACCAAGAAGTCCCCGATACCTTCTTCACGAACGAGTCATCTCTTTACATTACAGGATTTTCCAATGAAGGGGATCTGGATGTTTCGTTGGTATCGCCCTTAGCATTGAATATTTTTGTCCAGTCTCAGGTGACATTCAAAGGCAATGCAGAAGCCACCCAGGCAGCGCTGGCTGGATCATCGAGTATTCTCATCAACGCATACAGGAATGGGTCATTTGTCCAGTTTGATGCTGACCTGAGGGAAGAATATGGCAGCTTCGGGAAATATTATCAGGTCGTCTCGATCGCCCAGGCAGGGTCTCGCTATAATCTAACCATCCAGCCGCCATTAGAAAGGAGCGTTGCTGATGGCGCAAGTGTCAGTTTCTATGAAGGAAGCGCTCCTGCGGAGTGGTTCGGCTTTGATGTCGCACTGCAAGAAGGCAATAATGATATCACTCTCAATGCAGCAGATTCCCAAGGTAACCCCAGTCCCACAAGGGCAGCATCAATATTCCTTGATAATAATGCCCCCTCCATCTCATTTACCTATCCGCTGGATGGCTATGTCATCAATACTAACATGACTAACATGACAAACATGACTATTGCATATGCTGATAGCATTCCTTCTTCTGGAATAAGGAATGTGGCAGCAGCGCTAACTGGTCCCTCCGGTTCCATTGGGATTTCCTGCTCAAATGCATCCTCAGGATTTGTCCTGGGGGGAAGGATTGATGGGTATTTGTCATGCGCTCCTCTCTCGCTGCTAGTGCCCGGTGTCTATGATCTTTCAGCCTGGACAAATGATTACGCCGGCAGCAATGTGACTGGGCGGATGAATTTCACGGTATCAAATGATGTGCCTTATGATCCAGACTTTTATCTTGTCAATGCTGCGCTGGAAAGAATTGAGAATTCTTTTGATGTAAACCATCCAAATGAGCCATTCACTGAGTTTACTAACTCTACTGAGGCAGTATCCTTTGCCCTCGAGTTCCTGTATGAGAATAATGTGTCTGTCACAAGTGTATGGCTTGTCCCAGATGCGGCAACGATTGCCTGCTCGCAGCATAATGGCACCGTGTCTTATTGCAATCTCTCGCAAGGGCTAGCTGAAGGCACGTATAAGGTAGTCTTTACTGCGGCAAGGATACTCTCGAATGGGTCTTTTGGTCCAGAGATACAAAGGGAATATACCATTGTCGAAGATACAACTTCTCCATCGCCAATCATCAATGTCTCCGCGCTGGCTTCAGGCTCAGGCGTGTTCCCGTTCCAGATCATGTTTGATGAGCCATATATGGTGATAATAGAGGACTTGCTGTTTGAGGGTGGATCAGTAGTCCAGAACTTCCCTGGAGGAATCTTCATATCCCCTGCCTTTTTCGAAGAGCATCTCCCCACAGTTCCCTCGCAGGACTATAATCTGACTGCTGTTGTCCATGACCAGGCAGGCCAGGAGGGAATTGCCATCGCATCAGTGCATATAGATGCACAGGCGCCACTGATAACTAATCTCTCATCTCTCTCCCATCCAGACCAGACATTGTTCTATAACAATTCGTCTGTGACACTCTCATGGCATGGCAGTGATGACAGCCAGATCTTTGGCTACAAGTATCTCTTCTCTACAGATCAAGGTGATGTACCAACAACCATGCCTTTCTCAGATGAGAAGGGAATCTTCAATGAGACATCAGCACAGGACATGGAAGTAACATATGATCTCAGCACCCTTCTTCCAGAAGGATTTGGAACAATATATGCTTCAGTGCGGGCAGTTGATGCCGTTGGCAACTGGGGCCCTGTCAAGAATTTCGTTGTGAACATAGACTTGGTCCCGCCAGTGCTCCAAAACATGATTCCATCTCCAGGAACAACAGCCAGGAGCCAGGCTCCACAGATAACGATCCGGATGGATGGCACAGGCTCGAGGATCAATGAATCCTCGATCCGCATGAAGATTGATGGTATCGCAGTCTCCCCCGCATTCAATCTAGAGACTCAGACGATCACCTATCAGCCAACGCAGAGCTTGATGGAGGGAAGGGAACCTTCAGATAATAGGATTAACATTCTCCTCAATGTGACTGACAAGGCAGGAAATAAAGTGGTCTTGGGAACTGAAGGGTCGCTCTCGTTCTTCATAGATGGGAACGCAACGCAGATTGAAAAGGTGCAGCTTGCTCGAAATCAAGGCGGAGTCTATGTCCCTCCGGCAGGATTGGAGATTGACACTCCCTACTCCTATAATGCATCATACAATTATTTGAAGGTAGTATTCAATGAGCCAATTGAAATGAATGATTTTGAGGTCATAAGGGAAGGATCATCAACTGATTTGTGCACGACAAAAAGATCGACTGTTGACTTGCCGGATTTCCCCGATCCTCCACGCACCGCTTACTTGTGTTCAGGATTCAATGATGGCGATGCTGAGTATGCTGTCCATGCGAGTGTGTCAAACGACCATGGCACATATTCGCTTGTCCAGCCCTTCACCCTTGACGCAAATCCACCAATAGTCACTCTTATTAGTCCGTCGAATAATTCCCGCGTCCGGCCATTGACAACATTCACCTGGCAGGTGGCAGACTTTATGATTGGAAGAAACGTTCTTTCTTGTGCGCTGTATGTGAATGGTGTGCCGATGGCTGCTATGGAGCAGGCATCATCCTCTTTTATAAAAACAGTGTTCCTGCCGGCAGATGCTGAGGACTGGTTTGTCGAATGCGCCGATCCTGCTGGCAATACGGGGTCTTCTGAGACAAGAAGCGTCATTGTGAATATGACCTATGTTCCTGATATTACCATCTTTTACCCATCAGAGGGACAGACTTTTATCACCGATTCCACAATTATCAATGGAACCGCTCTTACCTATCGTGCGGATGATACAAATACTATTGATGATGTTCTGACGGCAGGGACCAATGTGACCGTCCAGGAGACTTTCAATGGCGAGGTGGTCTCTGCTAATTCTACCATTGTCGATGAGTCAGGATTTTTTGAGTTGCCTTTATCCTTAGGCTCTACTCCAGGCGATGATGGGAATTACACGATTGATGTTTTTGCAACGAATATAGTCGGGTTGCAAGGATCTTTTTCCCTGACTATCCGAAAGGACCGATTCACCCCTCCGACAATAAGGCTTATCTTCCCGAAAAACTATCCCGATCTTCCGCTGACGGGGTATACGAATGTGTCAGAGTTTAATATCACCATAGAGACAAACAAACCATCATCCTGCAGGCTTATTCCTCAAACAACAGCGATACCTGAGCAGATGATGGCATCAAATAATATTTCTCACTCGTTGAACAGGTCAGTCCCAGCACAAGGTGCTTATAATTATCAAGTTGTATGCAACGACTCTCTTAATAACACCAACACCTCGAACGTGATCATTATCTATGATAGGCAAGCTCCTCAAATACTAGGCTTTGAGATGGTGCCAAATCCTGTGTATCACCTTACGGGAGATTATATGACTGCAATCTCTGTTGCAACAAATGAGCAGACATTCTGTGAGGCAGAAGTAAATGAATATGCTAAAGCGTTCAACAAGCCTTTCGTGTTTGAGGACAACAGCACTTCAGCACATTTACAATATCTCCTCCGGGCATTCTTTAATCCTCTCAGGGATGATGAGTTGGCAGGTGAGTATGAAGTGACATTGCTCTGCCGTGATGCAGCAGGAAATGCTGCCCCTGCAATGGCAACAACCCTTGCTATCACCCCAGACCTGCAGGTGAGGATCACAGAGCACAACCTGCCGTTCAATGATGAGGATCCGCTCTACATCAATGATCAGAATATCACCCTGAACATCACCACCAATATCCAGGCATCGTGTAATGTGACACAATTGTATCAGGGATTGCTCGGATGGATCCTGAACCTGCTTGCGCCAAAATATCCTATGCTGACAGTGAACAACTACACCCACATCCTTCAGCTCCCGTTCTCAAATGCTTTTTTTGAGGATGGAGGCGAATACCATTACCGGATAACTTGTGAGGCTGTGAGTGTTGATTCCATCATTAATCGTGAAGCTTATCTCTTGTATGATAGCACTCCTCCAACAATCACTATCAATCCCTTGCCTTCTCTGGTCAATCACTCCTCTCTCAATGTGAGCGGGATCATTAGTGATGACACTCAGCGTGTTACTATTGAGGTGATAGGCATGGGGGTAAGGGAATACCCGATCCTTATAACACAGAGGGGAAGCTTCTCCACATCTATCCTTCTTGATGAAGGCGATAATGAGATAAAGGCAACTGCCATTGATCATGCCGGCAATCAGGGGGTTCGGGAAGCGTGGGTATCATTTGTCACGCAGGGGCCAACAATTACGATGATCTATCCAGAAGACGGACAGACACTAAGGGGGCTAAGCAGCAGTGTCATTGCGCAGGTTCAAGGTAAGAATGGTGCGTCCATCGACAAAGCCAGATCTTCCATTCATCTTTCAAATGAGAATGGAGAGATTATGGGGTCAATCAGCAAGATTGGCACTGATAATAATGTCAATATTTCCTGGGATAATATTACTCCCTTGCTGGATGCCCCTGGAACGTATGAGTTTACTGTTGATGTGACCGCAGCAGACCAGTTTGGGAATGAAAACCAGCAATCATCATCATTTTTCATCAGTGATGAGCAGCCAATCATCACTGTGACCTCGCATAATTCCTCAGAGGTGATCAGGACAATGGCGCCAATTATCAGGGGTACTATCCAATCTGCAGGCCAGATGCTGGAAAACTTCACCCTGACATATAATGGTGCAAACTTTAATGCGGGATTCAAGGACCGCGTGAACATGACAACATTTGGCCATCCGGATGAAAGGAATATCAACCAGGAAGAGACATGGCAATTTCCTGCAAGTAACGTGATTATCACACTCAACGAGACTCTGCGTGATGATCGTTACGAGTTTACTATTTACCTGCCGCTCAGCGGGGAAGGAAACAATCCATTGAGATTGTCAGCAAGGACAACTCTGGGAAATGAGAACCAAAGGGATATTCTCCTGATCGCCGACCTCACCCCTCCAACTCCAACAAACGTAAATGTTTCAGGCCGGCAGTTCCATAGCTTCATTGGTCCAGCGCCAAACGAAGATCTCATCTTCCTTGAAGGTGATGAGCCTCCCTGCGATAATATATGCACCGTGAATGAGTTCTGCCTCTCCGATTGCCTGGTCTTGAGGAACATCGGGAATAATCGGTATACCCCTCCAACTGCAGTGAGCGTTGCCAGTGGAACAAACTTTAGTATCATGTATGGTTCCACATATAAGGTGACAGTCTATCCGTTCCAGAGCACCTATCTGCTCGATCCTGCACTAAATGACTTATTGAATCAAAATGGCAATCCTGAGGAAACAGAAGATCATTACTTCTTTGTCCAGGGGGACACATCATTGGCATTCTGGTGGTCGGTAGTGGCTGAGAAATACCAATTAGTAGTAATAGAAGACTTGTCTGGGGGGCAGATGCCTCCAGCAGGAATAGCAGATGTATATATAGGTAAGTTCCAGCCGCATGATCCACAACAATAAAAGAATCTGGATAATAACAGTATCTCTCCTCCTATTCGCTTCCCTATTTACTCTCCTATTCGCTTCTTTTGTAGCAGCGATCAGTAATCCCCGGCCAGAGATTGTGATAGAATATGATGATGCCATCCAGCTCGTGGCAGGATGGCCAAAACTCCTGCCTGGTGCTTCGATTGTCGATTGGAACCTGCAGACTATTCCATTGAATCATTTGTTGGAACCTTCTGCTGGCGGTGGCTCGGTTCTTCGGATCACCCCAACACAAGACCTCCAGGATAAGCAGTGGTATGAGCTATGGGTCAAGGTTGAGGATGCTGTCCAAAACCAGAATGATACCTATATCATCTTTTATGTCGAGTTTATCGCGCCAAAGATCACCCTGAAATCGCCAAAGGATGGGATGGATCCGGCAATTGGAGTCTCTGACACCCAAGCGTTTGATTTTATCATTGAGACGGATGTGCCGGCTGATTGCAAATATAGCGAGAATTATCCATTGCAATACGCTTCCATGACAAGCGTTTTTCCGACGGTTGAGCAGAATTATCGGGTGCACAAGTACCTGAATTTTAGCAGGCAGGCAAAAGTATATATCCGTTGTAAGGACCGGTTGACTGGTGTAGGGACTGAGCCTTTCCTAGCTGATCTGAAAATTGACACAACGCCCCCGACAATCACGCAGCTCTTTGCATCGCCAAATCCCGTCACTGAGCCAGATGAGGGGATATTGGCAACAACAATCACTGCAATCACTGATGAACCAACTGTCTGTATCGCCCTGCCGGACAAGTTGTTTGACAACAATAATATAAGTGATGCCTCATCATACAAATCGACAAATACGCTCTTGATCTCTCCAGTGATGGATCAGCAGAACTATACGTATACTGTCCAATGCAGGAATCCTGCCCAGATTTTGAGCATAGCAAGGAATGTTTCCTTTACCGTTGACACATCAATCCCCCTGGGAATAACTGTTGTGGCGCCTCAGGGATGGTATGGGGAGACTGTCCCGTTTGATGTAAGGACAACAAAAAAGACGATGTGTGAAGCTCAGGTAGAGGGAAGTAGGATAGGGATCAGTGTTGCGCCAAACACCACACATGCCAGCCGCTCGTATTACCAATCATCATATTTCCAGGAGGAAAAAAGGTATTCGGTGCAGGTTATCTGCAGTGCGATTGCAACTGGCGAAGAGGTGATGGTGGAGACCGCCTTTGAAGTGGACACGTCTCCTCCCAGGCTCCCAACGATCACACTGTCAAAAAATTCCACGTGTCCGGCTGATGGGAACTACATCCTTTCAGCAGGATTTTCTGCAGCTGACAACCGTTCTGGTATAGACAAGTATCTATATGGGATAAGCTCATCAACATTAGGGACTGCGGATATTGTCAATCTCACTGAGACATCAGATTCGAGGGCAACAATACCCCGCCTTAATCTTTCCTCAAAGCTGGCTGTGTATTGGGTGATAGAGGCGGTAGATAAGGTGGGCAATATCGGTCCCAGGGCAATCAGCCAACCGATCATTGTTGAGAGCAGATGTGCAATCCTTCCGACCTGTTCTGATGGGATCCAGAACGGTGATGAGACAGATGTGGATGTTGGAGGGTCAAAGTGTCCTCCTGGTGGTGTAAATGCAACCTGCTTGGTGAATGTTGATTGTACTTCGAGAAATTGTGTCTCTGGCAGGTGCCGCGAGGCGGATCATTGCGGCAATGCCATTAAAGATGAGACGGAGACGGATATTGATTGTGGTGGCACAAGATGCCAAAAATGTGAAAATGATCTTGAATGCAAGGCTGGCAATGATTGTCTGTCAGGGTATTGTGATCCCTCGTTTCAATTGTGCAAGTCCCCTTCATGCACTGATACAAAGAAGAATGGCTACGAGTCTGATGTCGATTGTGGTGGCTTGAGATGTTCTGGGTGTGATGCGGGAAAGACATGCAATGCGAATAATGACTGTGAAAGCAAGGTTTGTGCTAATAAAGTCTGCCAGGCTCCTTTGTGTACCGACACGGTGCAAAATGGCAATGAGTCTGATGTTGATTGTGGTAATAATTGCCAGCTGTGCCTTGATGGGAAAAAATGCAAGTCAAATGATGACTGCCAGTCAGGGTCCTGCCAGGGAGGTAAATGTACTGTTGATAGGAACAAGGACACAGATGGGGATGGCATGCCCGATACCTGGGAGCAGCAGTATGGATTTGATCCAAACAATCCTGCGGATGCCGCGTTGGATAAGGATGATGATGACCTGACGAATGCTGAAGAATTCCAGAGAAAGACCAACCCAGCAGACCCGGACACGGATAGCGATGGTGCCTCTGATGGTGTTGAAGTAAGGAAAGAAACAGACCCCCTGGATCCAAATTCCAAGCCAGGCGGGCTCTGGTGGATCTTTATCCTTCTGTTCATTATACTGATTGGGGGTATCGGATTTTATTTATATCAGAAGAAGAATAAATCAAAGCCTCAAAATGTTCCCCCTTCTCCAGGAATGTCAAGACCAATGTCAAGACCAATGTCAAGACCAATGCAAAGGCCAATGCCTGGCAGTCCTCTGGCTCCTGCAGGTATCCAACAATCAGGGAAGCCTCAAGTAAAAGCAGACCCTTCAATTAATGTTTTTAATAAGCGGGCAGAGGAGAAGGCAAAACAGCGCGAAGACATGCTAAAAATTTTTGGTGATGTCAAGCAGCAAACTGAGACTGCCAGTGAAAGTTTGCCTGAAGAGGAAAAAAAGAAAGAATCCTTAGGGTACTTGACCCTTGATGAAGCAAAGGCAAGGGTGGGGGGCATTCCTCAGAGTGCGGAGAAGAAAAAGGCTTCTGTCTTTGAAACCTTGGCATCTGTTGGGGCAAAGGCAGGAAAGAACAAGTCCTCTGCAAAGGCAATTGAGCGGCTATCCTCTCTTGCAAAGGAATCTTCGAAAAAGCCTGCTCCTGATGTGAAAAAGCCTGCACTGATCACCGCAAAGAAAAAAGATAAAACACTCTCAAAGCTCGATGATGCCATCCTGAAAATGGGAAAATCTATTCCTTCGAAAAAAGCCGATCAGAAGAAAGGATCAGTAGATAAGCTAAGCGATAAGCTAGAAACGCGAACAAGGAAAAAGCCATCTTCCCCAATGCCAGATTCTAGGCTTTCCCCTCTGGATAGGGCAATCCAGGAGCTTTCAGCGTCAGTGAAGAATAAGGCAAACACCCTCCCTGAGAACGCAAAGACAAAGGACATCGTGAATATGTTCCAGGAGCTATCAAAAGAATCAAAGCTGACATCAAATGTCTTCAAGACTCTGCTTTCGCACCTGATCAAGAAAGGTAAGCTTGCCAAGAGCGATCTCTCTCAGTTGCTCTTCGAGCTCGAGCAGGAGGGTGTCGTTTCAAAGGAGCACATTTCCGAAGTGTTCTTTGAGCTAGGTGATCATATTGCAGGACCAGGGGTGAAGAAAAAATGAAGGGACAAGTGCAGACCCAGGTATTCTTCTACATCCTTGGATTAATTATCATGTCTCTCATTCTCATTATTGGCTATAGGGGTATTAAAAGCATTGGCTCGCAGGCAGAACAGGCCAAAGTCATCAGTTTTGAAAAAGACATGTATAACGCGATAAAGGCAATGAAAGGCGATGTCGGCTCCACAAGGACAGAAGTGTTTTATCCACCAGCAGGGATCGAGTATATTTGTTTTTATGGTCCAACAGCATCATCCCCTCCCATTGATAGCTATTATCTTCCCCCCATGGTAAAGTCAACGATTCAATCTGGAGCAAAAGACAACATGTTTGTGATGAAACGGGTAACCGTTGATGCTTCGGGAAATATCAATGGTGGAACAATTGAGCACCAGACGAATGTCGGTGAGATCATTGTCAATGATATAACAAAAGTATGTCATAAAGTTGCCGGCGGGCAGGTAAACATTAAGTTAGAAGGGAAGGGGAATAAAGTGATGATACAAGACCCTGTCAGCTAGGGTGAAATAATTACAATAGCGTAAAGCAACAATAATGCAAATAAACCAGAGGTTTATTGCACAAAAATTGCAAAGCAATTTTTAGTGGCGCAAACCGCTTAGTATCTAAGCGGAGTTTTTCTGAGCAAAGCGAAGAAAAACGGTTTGTGGCCAGTAGTATTGTTGTCATATCCAACAGTTCAGAGACAGGGAACGTTACAGTCAATCCCTAACAATAATGCGATGTCAAAAAAAGCTCAGGTGGAAGTGCAGTTTAATTGGGTATTTGTCCTGATAGCTGGCGCCCTGATTCTCTTGTTCTTTGTGACGCTTGTCTCAAAAGCAAAAGTGACGGCAGAAAAGAACATGGCAACCGATGTCCTCCAGAAGCTCGATACCATCATCGCCGGTTCGCAGACGTCCGCAGGGACAGTCCAGACGCTCGATTTTCCAAAGCTCGAGACCTCTTTTTCCTGTGATGGGTATAGGATCAGTGATATCCAGGCGCCGGTGGAGAGGGCTTATTTTGCCCCTTCATCAATTAAAGATGACAAGCTCATCGTCTGGACATTAGAATATGACATGCCATTTCGTATCATGAACCTTGTTTATATGACTTCGCCTGGTGTAAGGTATATTTTTGATGGGGATGGCTCTGATGCATTTCAGAAACGCATCAAAGGCGAGATCCCCCACCAGGTAGGCCTTCCAGAGGAGGTATCAACCGATTGGAACACTGCTTTATATGAGAAGAGCAGTTACCGGGTGAGGATCATCTCATTCAATGCAGATCCAGACCCATCAATTCTAACCACTGTCAAGAAGAGCACACCATTGGCAAGAATCACTGCAGTAAAGATTGGAACACCATCTCCTATCACCATCGCCCCCTCTAAGCAAGAGATTTATGGCGATCTGACATTTTATCGCTCCAATGCTGCAGGGACTGGATTCGTTCAGGTAGGAACAGCAAAATATGTCGGCCTTCCCATGCTCTTTGGCGCCATCTTTTCAGACGACCCGGAGTTCTATGCGTGTGCAGTTGGAAGGGTGAATAACCGGTTGCAGAACTTGCTGATCATTACAGAAACAAAGAAATCAGTGATGAAGGGAAATTTCCTTCCAACGAATGTGTGCTACTCAATATATACCAGCACATTCCCAACACCCCATCTATCCATTTCCGCCTCAGGTGGTGTGACTGGAGATGTAAACCAATGGAGCCTATTCAATAGCATTTCAGAGACCAAATCCTGCGGTCTCCTCTACTAACATGAAAAAGACAGCGCAGCTCAAAATGGGAGAAACGATCATGGTACTGTTCATCTTCTTCTTTCTCATCGCCATGGGCTTGATTTTTTACGGCATGGTGTCCAAGCAGTCTCTCACGACAAAATTCCAGGAGACAAGGCAGCTCAAATCTGTGGAAATCGCAAAAAATGCTCTCGACCTCCCCGAACTCTCCTGCTCAGAAAATGGTGTCAAGATCGAGAATTGTGTTGATATGTTTAAGGCTTTGGGATTTTTTAATCTGGTAAACAACTCTATTAACATGCAAAAAGCGCGTGAGTATTACTTTCAGTATCTAGGGTATAGTGAGGTCAGAGTGAAAGTTATTTATCCAAACCTCTGTCTTGATGCAAGTGCGCCTGGATGCAATCTTCCTGGAACAACAATCCTCCAGGGATTCTCTTCCCCAGACCAGAATCTTCTGTTTCGAGAAGATTCGAATGCTCTTCCTCCAAAAGACAGCTCTGCAATCTATAGTAGGGTGCTTCCAAACGCCAAAAACTCCTTCGTCTCTCGCATCCCAATTATCCTCTATAATCCAATCCCATTTCCAGCCGGCCACCCTGATATTGTCCAGAAATATTTTGCATTCATAGAGGTGACGACGTATAGCTAGATCAATAATCAGGAAGAAAAGCGGGCAGATGGAGATGTTTGGCCTAGTCATCGTAGTCCTCCTCCTCTCCATCATCATGACAGTTGTCATCGGCATCTCCATGACAAAGAAGCCCTCTACAGTAAGACAGAACTTCCAATCATCCCAGCAGGTCACCTCATTCCTCCAGACCATGCTCCAGACGGAGACAAAATGCAACAAGGTGAAGGTGTCCGAACTCCTTTCCGACTGTCTTGGCCCCTCTCATACTATTGATTGTGATATGAGCATTGCCGGAGGAACGCTTGGCACATATCAAGGGACTACCTTTGATTCTTGCATCTATGCATATCAAACATTGCATTATATCATGAGCAGGACCTTCGAGGATGAGCAGTTCAGCCGCCAATATATCTTAAGGATATTTACCGGATCGGATGCAAGTGATCATACAAAATATGTCTTTAGGGATGCAACAACAAATCTTCCTTGGAGTAATCCCTTCTATAGCGCTAATATTGGGGGTGCCTTATTAAGATCTTATCCTGCTGGCAGTGAAGGGGTCATTTCTTCTCCCTCAGATCCCACAAACCCTGCAAACAATGGAGTCTCTCAATGCCCAGGCGATATGGAGTCCATGCATTTCATCATCCCCTCGCAGTTATCGCCAATCGTCGTCAAGCTGGAATTGTGCAGATGAGGCACCGCCACGAGCGCTGATCGCTTAAGTATCTGAGCGAAGGTTTTCGAACGAAGAGAGAAAACAGGTCTGCCTGCCAGTAGTGGTGGTGCCAAAATGAAGAAAAGAGAAACAAACTCTTGTCATTCTTCCCCCCCAACCCATCGTAACCTTTAAATACCAGAACCTGCATTGTCAGCCTATTACCAAATGAGGTGGCTTGCATGAGGAAAAGAGGGGATATGTCCATGAATATCATTGTCATTGCCGCATTAGCATTGCTTGTGTTGGTGGTTTTAGCGATTATTTTTACATCGAGGATCGGCACATTTGGCAAAGGTGTAGACAGCTGTGACAATTCTGGTGGAGAATGTGTTGCAGCAGAAAGCTGCAGGGCGTTTACAGATGATGCTGGGAATAGCCCTTATGGTGGAGAAAACATCGGCGGGACTGCAGGGTGCAGGTCTGATCAGAACTTTGGTCCTGGCTATAAATGCTGCCTAAAAAACATTTGAACATGGAAAAAAAAGGGGCAAGCTTAGCGCTAAATGTCATTGTTGTCGCGGTCCTGGTATTGATCGTCTTGGTTGTCATTCTCGTCTTGTTTGGCGGGAAGATGAAGATGTTTGGTGAGGCGACAAACAGCTGCTCGGACAATAATGGCATCTGCCAGCCCTCCTGCGCCGGCAATGAAGCAAAGCTTCCCTTCGCCTGCGAGAGTCCGAATGTCTGCTGCAAGGTCGTTTATGATACAGGTGATACAAATGGATAAGAAAGCTGCTTCCCTTCCCTTGAATGTGATTATCATCGCCATCATCGTTATTATCGTGATGGTCGTCATTCTGGTCATGTTCGGCAAGAGTGCAGGAGAATTTGGCGCAACAACGCAGAGTTGTGCGTCGCTCGGGAATGCAAAATGTGTTACTCATGATCCGACTGATCTTGATGCTTCTCAGTGCCAAAACGGCCTATCAAATGATGCAGGGGTACAACCATTTTCAATAGGAGGCAAGCAACTAGGCCCTGGTTACCTTGTCACCAATGCTGGCCAGAAGAATTGTGAAGCAAGAAATACCTGCTGCAAAGTCATCTACGCAGGAGCACAATAATTTCTTTTTCTCTTTTTATTGAAAACTGCAGAATCTTTTTGATAGGCAACACCACAGGCGCAGATCGCGTAGTATCTACGCAAAGGTTTTCTGAAAGAAAACCGGTCTGCTTGCCAGTGGTGGTGTTGCCAGAAGGGGAATACACAAGATATCAGTATTAATTTATTGAAAATTTCGGGTTCAATACCCCTGCCTTTAGGCCGAAATTTTCAATTTCAAAAACCCGTCTATCAAGGCGAGGAGCGCAATACCCTGCCCTTGAGGGCAAGGTGAGCTCCGAGCGACGGGTTTTTGTTATTCATATGTTCGAATCCCCTCCCCATCATCTCTTAATTCTCTCAAGGATTATATCAAGAATTATAATGTGGGGGAGGGGATTCGAACCCCTGAACCCACTAAGGGACTAGATTCCTCAACTAATGGGCAGTCTGTGGTACATCATCTCGCACCTTCAGCACTCAAATTTCTTGAGTCTAGCTCGTTTGACCAGACTTCGGTACCCCCACGGGTATGAGGAAAAGAAAGAGGGGCTGTTTAAAAAGGTTACTCGCAAAGGCCTATTCTGGCTAGTTCTCATCCAACAATAACTCTCTAGCTTAGCAACAATACCACCACTGGCAGGAAAAACTGTTTTTCTTTCAGAAAAACTTCGAAATGAGGCATTTCGTTTGCGCCAGTGGTATTGTCGCAATGGTTAAGAAATGAGAAAAAAAGAGTATGAAGAATCTGCTTCATCCAAGGTTTGATAGTTTTGCTTCTATCGCAGAAAGTTCTCGCTCAAGTGCAGAAATCTCTTTCTCTTCAACGGCAACTTTTTTTACTTTTCCCTTTATAGGAGCATCCGAGAGCACATCCTTCACGGCAAGCTTGAGTTCATTCTCTGCTTTTTTCTGCTCGGTCATGATATCCTTCAGCCGGGAACGTGGAAAGAAGGTATTCAATTTATTGCTCAACTTGGCAATCTTTGCCAGTTCCACTTCAAGATCATTCATCTTCTTAGATTTCTCTTCGCGAAGGGGTCTGAGCCGTTCATATGTCTGCAGTCCATGGATGACCTGTTTGAGCGCTTCGAGGATATCCTTTCGCAGGGTTCCAGTCTGGCTAAAGCCGACGTACACTTCCTGTGGCTGTTCTTTTGCCATGGTTTACATTCCTTCTGGGTTGAGGATGACCGCATCGATGGATGCTATCTTGTCCTTCACTTCGGTGAGGAGGTCGATGCATCCGGAGAGCTCCTTATCTTCTTCATCACGGAGCTGGTTGACATCATCGATCAATGTCTCAGCTTTCGCGATTGAGTCCTTGATAGCATTCATGATTGCCACAAGATCTTTGTATTCTTCAATTTTTAGATAGATTGGTACAGTACCCATCATGCCACCTCTGATACGGAATTGTCAATATAGGCAAGCTTCTTCCTGATGCTCTCAAGCTTTGTTTGCCAGTCCTGGAATTTTTTTTCTTCACCAGCATTCAAGTCATTGAGCCGGTCAATGACCATGTCAACCTCATTGAGGCTCTCTTTGATGTTATCAAGTGAGGAGAGGACTGCTTGGTATTTATCGACGCGAAGATATACCGGCCCTTCATGCTGTTGGATGATCTTTCGGGCAGCCATTGCTGGTGGTGGTGTTTCTCTCTTGGCAGGCTCTTTTGGTAGTGATACGTCAGGAAGCTTTGGTGCTTTTGAGAACGGAGGTGGCGTGAATGTAGGAAATGGCCTGGGCTCTGGGGGCATGATCTCTTTCTTGATCATTTCTTCATGCTTTACTGGTGGTGGCATGAGCGGTGGCTGCGCCATGAATGGTGGAGGCGGGAGTTCTTCTTCAGGAAAAGGCTCCTCAGAAAAGTTCATGCGTGAGGGCCTAATTTCTGGAATATCAAAAGATGGTGCCCCTGGCAGTGGCGGTGGCGGCGGTATATCTAGCTCATCAGTATTCTTCCTTTTCTTAAAGAAATTTAACATCTTTTAATCCCCCTTTTTTAAGTAATGCTGAAAGACTAGTATTAAAACTTTATTGAGCATTATGGAGTGGTGATTACTCTCAAGGATCATAGGGGTGCGGCCCCCCAATGCAATAGAAGCACAGTTCATTCATTGATACCCCAAAACGGCTGTATGCCTTTGCTAATCCTTGGAGTGAAAGATATCTCACTTCTGCCCCTACTTCAGCGCTTATCTCTTCAATTGTTTTTCCACGGGCAATAAAATTGTCATCAGCAGGCATATCGACTCCAAGGTCGCACCCTCTTGGCTTTTCGTCTGATCCAATAATTCCAACGGGTGGGGTATAGGAAAGAACGATGACTGATGCGGCTCCCGCATTAAGAAGAAGTTCTACCCCATACTTTACATTATTTCCTCTGACAATGCTATCATCAATAACAACAACCCTTTTTCCTTGAATAAGATTGGCATTGTTAGGATAAAGATGAAGATTTTGCTCGATGGATATTCGCCGTTCTTCAGTGGTTGATCCCAAGAATGCTCGTCGGACGCTCATCTTATAGAAAAGGTGCTCAAAGGTAGTCCCCTGTGCATGAGCAAAGCTCCACGCAGCGGTTTCTGGGCAGTTGGGAAGATAGGTGACAATATCTGCTCTAATGCCTCTGTTCTCTTCTGCAAGAATCTCTCCATAGTATTTTCTTAGTGTATCAACGTGCACCCCATCATTGACACTCTCTGGGCGGGATAAGTAGTTATTGTCAAAGAAACAGAATCCTTTTGAGGCAATGAGGACTGGTTCTCTTCGCATCCCTCCCTGTTGGCCAATATAATAAATTGTGCCTGGTTCTAAATCTTCCAAAAATTTTCCCCCATTTTCTTCAATAGCAATGCTCTCAGAAGCAACCACTTTCCTCCCGTCTTTTCTTCCAAGAGCTCCTGGTTTGTTTCCTGCCCTATCCCTCATCACGATAACAGAATCCCTTGCAATATCTGCAATAGCAAGAGTATATGATCCAGGAACATTTCTCATGAGTGCATCTTCTCCAAAAAGGGAGTAATAATGCAGCAATCTCTCCGTGTCACAGTCGCTTTGGAGGCCCTCACAGCTCACATCACCCAAATATCTTTCATCAACTTGCCCATTATGGACAATTGCCATGCGGGCGCCAAGGATGATGCGATGGTTCCCCTGCTCAATAACCCTCCCGCCAATCGTATGAGGATGCGCCCCATCAAGAAGGGTATCAAGGCCACCCTTTGTTCGATACCGTACATGCCCAATAACTGTGTGATAATCATTCCCAAGGACTCGGTGTAAAACTTCTAGGTTAATGTCTGGCACCATCCCAAGCCATTTAACAACATTGATGCCTTTATGGTTCACAACCCCAATCCCTGCTGCATCATGGCCGCGGTGGTTGAGTGATTTGAGAAAACTAAACGCATCGTGGATGGAGTGAGTCACGCACATGCCACAGTTATCTGTGATGTATTCACTCATGATAGGCTCCAGGAGAAATATGGAATGATGGTATAACAGTATCAAGGGTGATGGTCGCCCGAGTCAGATTGGATTTACTTTCCATCTCTTTTCTCTTCCAGGCAGTCCTATCTTCTTTTTATCCCTTTCCAATATGCGTCATAACCACTCAAATCTCTATGTTCTGCAGGATAAAACTTTAAAAACGATTTCCAGCCCCTTTTTCTTTTTGATGAAACGAATTCCGGCAAAAATTGTTCTCGAGGATGGATCCTCCTTTGATGGGTTTTCATTTGGCAAAGAGGTATCAGTTGCAGGAGAGGTTGTCTTTAACACGGGGATGGCCGGCTACCCGGAAGGCTTTACTGACCCAAGCTATGAAGGCCAGATTCTTGTCCTCACTTACCCCTTGATCGGCAACTATGGTATTCCCCAAACAAAGCAGGAGTATGATCTAGACCATCATTTTGAATCAAGCAAGGTTCACATTTCAGGTCTTATCATTCAGGAGTATTCAGAAACCTACAGCCATCATGAGGCAAAGAAGTCTCTGGGTGACTGGCTAAAAGAAAACAACATTCCTGCAATCACTGGTATTGACACAAGGGCACTCACAAAGCGTCTGCGATCAAAAGGGGTCATGCTGGGAAAAATAATCATTACTGATGACAAAGAATTCTTTGATCCAAACCAGAATAATCTGGTAAAGCAGGTATCCACAAAAAAGGCGATCACGTACAAGAATAAGACGCCGCACATTGCCCTCATCGATTGCGGTGTCAAGAACAATATCATCTTCTCTCTCATAAAAAGGGGGGCAACACTCACAAGAGTTCCCTGGGATTACGATATCTTCACAAATGCTCAGTATGATGGCATCCTCATTTCCAATGGTCCAGGCGACCCCAAAATGTGCCACCAGACCATTAAGACAATTAAGGCCGCAATAAAAAGGGAGATTCCCATCTTTGGCATCTGTCTTGGCAACCAACTGTTGGCTCTGGCGGCAGGTGCCAACACATATAAGCTCAAGTACGGCCATCGCGGCCAAAACCAGCCGGCAATAAACCTCGACACAAAAAGGTGCTACATCACCACTCAAAATCATGGCTTTGCAGTTGATGAAAAAACTCTTCCCGCAGGATGGAAACCCTGGTTTAGGAATGCGAATGACAAGACAAATGAGGGCATTCGTCACAATGCAAAACCGTTCTTCGGGTTTCAGGCGCACCCAGAATCAATGCCTGGGCCGAATGATACCTCGTTTTTATTTGATGATTTTCTGGATGTGGTGAGGAAAAATAATGAAAAAAAAGCCAGGTAAAAAGAAAGAGAAGAAGGATGAAGCGAAAAAAAAGATGAAAATACTCATCTTGGGTTCTGGCGCATTAAAGATTGGAGAGGCTGGAGAGTTTGATTATTCAGGCTCCCAATGCATCAAGGCATTAAAAGAAGAAGGCATAACAACAATTCTCATAAATCCGAACATCGCAACGATCCAGACATCCGAGTATCTGGCTGACAAGATATATTTTCTTCCGATCAAGCCATCATATGTAGAGGAGGTCATCAAGAAAGAGCATCCTAATGGCATCCTCTTGTCTTTTGGCGGCCAAACTGCCCTGAATTGTGGTGTTGAGCTCCATGACCAGGGGATTCTTGATAAGTATGGGGTAAAAGTCCTCGGCACGCAGGTACAAACCATTAAAGACACGGAGGACCGGGATTTGTTTGTAAAGAAACTAGCTGAGATTGATATCAAGGTGCCAAAATCAAAAGCAGTCAGTACAGTGGAAGATGCGCAGAAGGCAGCAAGGATGATTGGCTATCCGATCATGATGCGCGTTGCATACGCGCTTGGCGGGAGAGGCTCTGGCATCATTCAGAATGAGTCCCACCTCATCGCCCAGGCAAAGAAGGCATTTTCTTTCACAAATCAGATCCTGATCGAGGAATGTTTAGTCGGTTGGAAGGAAATCGAATATGAGGTTGTAAGGGACAAAGCTGATAATTGCATCACTGTCTGCAATATGGAAAATGTTGATCCGATGGGGATCCATACTGGTGAGAGCATTGTGGTAGCTCCCGTCCAAACGCTCAATAATCATGAGGTGCAGCTTCTTCGTGATGTGTCGATCAAGACAATTCGCCATCTAGGTATTGTTGGGGAGTGTAATATTCAGTTCGCACTAAGTCCGGATTCGGACGACTATCGCGTCATAGAAGTCAATGCCCGGCTCTCGAGAAGTTCGGCTCTGGCATCAAAAGCGACAGGGTATCCATTGGCATTTGTTGCAGCAAAGCTTTCTCTTGGCCAGCTCCTGCCGGATATCCCAAACAGCATAACAAAGGTGACTGCTGCCTGCTTTGAGCCAGCTTTGGATTATATTGTTGTCAAAATGCCAAGATGGGACATGAAAAAGTTTCGCCGTATTGACCGTGTTATTGGGAGTGAGATGAAATCCGTAGGTGAAGTGATGGCCATTGGCAGGTCGTTCCAGGAAGCAATTCAAAAGGCGGTCCGGATGCTGGATACGGGAATGGATGGCATCACGGCAAAAGTGGATATTGAAGATGTGCGAAAGGAATTAAAGAATCCAACAGATGTCCGGTTGTTTGCAATAGCAGAGGCCATAAAGCAAGGCATTTCGAGAGAAGAGATTGCAGGGATAACAAAGATAGATAATTGGTTCCTGGCAAAGCTCGAATCCATAATCACCATAGAAAAAAGGCTCTTAGAAGAAAAGCTCACTCCTGAACTCTTGATGCAGGCAAAAAAGCATGGGTGTTCTGACAAAAAAATCGCTTCTCTTGCCCAAATGCAGGAAGATGCTGTGCGCGTGATGCGAAAAAAGAACAATATTGTGCCATTCATCAAGCAAATCGACACATTGGCAGGGGAGTTTCCAGCAAAGACAAATTATCTTTATCTTACGTATCATGGGCAGGAACACGATATTACCTTCAAGGAAAAAAAGAAAATTATGGTTTTGGGTTCTGGTGCATACAGGATCGGCTCGAGCGTTGAGTTTGACTGGTGCGCTGTCAATTGTGTGAAAACCCTGCGGGAACTAGGGTATTTTACTATTCTTATCAATTACAACCCAGAGACCGTCTCAACGGATTATGATGAAACCGACAAGCTGTACTTTGATGAGCTTTCCAGTGAAACAGTAAGAGATATTTACGAGCTAGAGTCCCCGGAAGGAATCATTGTTTCGATGGGCGGCCAGATTCCAACAAACCTTATTAGTGGGATTAAGGATCACGTAAAAATTCTTGGTACAAGGCCAGAGCATATTGATAATGCCGAGGATCGGAACAAATTTTCAAAGCTTTTGGATGCATTGGAGATCGACCAGCCGGAATGGAAAGAGCTCACAACGACAGAGGATGCATTGGAATTTGCAGCGGCTGTCGATTATCCTGTTCTCATCCGGCCCTCCTATGTGCTCAGCGGTGCTGCGATGAATGTTGCCTTTGATGAAAAAGCCTTAAAGGAATATTTAACCCTGGCAACTGAGGTGTCAAAAGAGCATCCGGTGGTAATATCAAAATTCATCCTGAACGCAAAGGAAATTGAGATCGATGCTGTTGCCAGTAAAGGAGAGATTATCTGCTATGCCATCTCAGAGCATATAGAAAATGCAGGCGTTCATTCTGGCGATGCAACAATGGTTCTCCCCGCACAAAAATTGTATCTTGAAACAACAAGAAGGATTAAGGCAATAGCAAGAAACATTGCCCGCGCTTTATTCATTACCGGTCCCTTTAACATCCAATTTCTTGCAAAGGACAACAATATTAGGGTGATTGAGTGCAACCTGCGTGCGTCAAGGAGTTTTCCTTTTGTTTCTAAAGTGTATAAGCTTAATTTTGTGGAAGTGGCAACAAAGGCTATCATGGGCAGGGCCGTAAAGCGGGTGGACAAGGCAGTATTTGATCTTGACTATGTTGGTGTGAAGGCTCCCCAGTTCTCCTTCCAGCGTTTGAAAGGGGTAGACCCGACTGCCTCTGTTGAGATGGCCTCAACTGGTGAGGTTGCCTGCATTGGTGATTCTTTGGGGGATGCCCTGTTAAAAAGCTTGGAGGCAACAGGGTTGATGATTCCGGAAAAATTCATCCTCCTGAGCATTTCAGGCATCCAGAACAGGACGAAATTTCTGCCGGAGGCAAAAAGGCTCATTGATCAAGGCTACATATTGTATGCGACGAACAATACGTATAATTTCCTGAGAAGATATAACGTGCCAAGCATCCTTGTCACCAAGCCAACTGCTCCTTCAGTGGTAAGGAGGGCATTCTCCCGCCTCAACGCAAAGCCAGATGTCCTCTCGCTTATCAGGGAAAAGCGCTGCGAGCTCGTCATCAGTATTCCAGATGAGCTCGATCCGAATCATCATGAGGATAAATACCTGATCAGGAGGCATGCGATTGATTTTTCTGTTTCTCTCATCACTAATATCCAGGTCGCGATATTGTTCGTGCAATCGTTGCAGGAAAGAAAACATTTATCTATCAAAGCATGGGATGAATACATGTGAGGCAGGATGAAGCATATCATATCTATACGGGACTATAGTAAGGATGATCTCATGAGGATCATTGATCGGGCGCGCTCGATGGAGACAGAGCGGCATCGGTATGGAAAGCTGCTTGATGGAAAGATTATTGGCACGTTATTTTTTGAGCCCTCAACAAGGACTCGTCTGAGCTTTGAAGCAGCAGCTCATAGGCTTGGAGCGAGCGTCATAGGATTTGCTGATCCAACAATCACCTCAGTTTCAAAGGGAGAAACATTGAAAGATACCATAAAAATTCTCAATGGGTATGCTGATATTCTTGTCATGAGGCATCCTCAGGCCGGCTCTGCTGCCGAGGCTGCGTCAGTCTCTGTTGTTCCCTTGATCAATGGTGGTGATGGGACAAATGAGCATCCCACCCAGACAATGGTTGACTTGTATACCATTCACAAGAATTTGGGCAAGCTCGATGGCCTCAGCATTGGTTTTGTTGGTGACTTGAAATTTGGCAGAACCGTCCATTCCCTCAGCTTCGCCCTCTCCCTCTTTAATATAAAGCTCTACTTCATCTCTCCAGACTCTTTGCGCATGCCGGGAAAATACTTAAAGGAGCTGGATGAGAAAAAGATATTTTATGAGCAGACGGATGACTTGGAAAAGATCATGCCTCAGCTCGATGTGTTGTATGTGACAAGAGTGCAAAAAGAGCGTTTTCTTGACCCAAAGGATTATGAGCACGTCAAAGGCTCTTATGTCATCAATAAGGCAATGATTGCAAAAGGGAAAAAAACCCTCAAAATCCTCCACCCTCTTCCCAGGGTAGACGAGCTTCATCACGAGCTCGATGACCTGCCACAAAGCATTTATTTTCAGCAAGCCCATAATGGCATCCCCGTGAGAATGGCTCTCCTCAGCATGGTGTCTGGAGCGCTGAAATGAGGCTGCAAACAGAACTGTGCGGCATCAAGCTTTCTAATCCGACGGTTTTGGCTTCTGGTATCATGGGGATTACTGCTTCTTCAATGGGGCTTATTGCAGAGAATGGCGCTGGCGCCATTACGATGAAGTCTATTAATACAGAAGGAAAAACGGGCCATCCAAACCCCATAGCAATAACATTTGATGGTGGCATGCTCAATGCGGTAGGGCTTCCCAATAAGGGCATCAAAGAAACCCTTGAGGAAATAAAGGAATTCAAAGAACAGTGCAGCGCCCCATTGTTTGCAAGTATTTTTGCACAGTCCGTTGATGAATTCGCTGAATTGACAAAGCAATTATACAAAGCGCAAATTGATGCTATTGAGATTAATATCTCCTGCCCTAATTGTGATGATGAATTTGGCAAGCCTTTTTCCTGTTCTCCAATTACTGCTGCAAAGGCAACTGCTGCCTGCAAAGAATATGCTGCCGTCCCTTTATTTGTCAAGCTCACGCCAAATGTTCCAAATATCCAGGAAATCGCAAAGGCAGTGGAAGCTGCGGGCGCAAGCGCCATCACCGCGATCAATACCGTCCCTGGGATGATGATTGATATTCACACAAGGTCCCCCATCCTTTTCAATAAGTCCGGCGGCCTCTCTGGCCCTGCAATAAAGCCAATCGCATTAAAATGCGTGTATGATATTTATGAGGCAGTAAAAATCCCCATCATCGGTACAGGGGGCATCATGACAGGACAGGATGCAATTGAGATGATGATGGCAGGAGCAACGGTGGTGGGTATCGGGTCTGCTGTCTATTGGCGTGATATTGATGTGTTCAAGAAGGTGTGCAGGGAGATGGACGTAGTCTTGGAAAAAGAAGGTTTTACTTCAGTAAAAGAGGTGGTGGGCCTTGCACACAAATGAGCTTCCAAAGCATGGAAAGATTGTCAGGATTGAGGAAGAGTGCCAGGATGTAGAATCTTTCTTCATCTCTTCCAAAATGGAAGCCTTGCCCGGCCAGTTCATTCTTGCATGGATTCCCGGGATGGATGCAAAGCCCTTTTGCATTTCCTCTTGTGATGGGTCAAGGTTTTCTGTGACTGTCTGCAAAGTTGGCCCTTTTTCAGAGAAAATCTTTGAAAAGAAGATTGGCGATACCTTCTCCTATTTTGGACCCTATGGAACATCATTTTCTATTCCTGAAAATCAGCATCTGGCAACCGTTGGTGGAGGCTACGGGGCAGCTGCTCTTGCATGGGTGGCAAAAGAGGCAAAAGAAAAGGGATGCAGTGTCGACTTCATTGTCGGAGCGAGGAAAAAAGAGAGCATCTTGTTTGCGAAAAAAGTAAAAGCTGCTGGAATGAATGTTATTATTACAACTGATGATGGTTCTGCTGGGTTGAAGGGGAGGACTACAGACGCATTAGCTGATCTTATCAAAAATTCCAGGCCGGATGTTGTCATGACTGTCGGCCCCGAGATGATGATGTATTACGTGGCAAAGATGTGCCAAGAGCAAAACATTCCCTGCGAGATTTCAATGGAGCGCTACATGAAATGCGGCTTTGGGGTATGCGGGCAGTGCTGTGTTGATGATCTTGGCATTCGTATGTGCAAGGAAGGCCCGGTCATTTCAGGTGATCTTGCTCTTCAGATAAAGGAATTTGGGAAATATCATCGGGACAGGCAGGGGAGGAAGGTGATGTATGGATAAGGCAATCATCAATGCAAAGCTTTTGCAAAATGACACCTTTGTGACAAGGAATATTTATATCAGGGAAGGCAGGATTGAAAAAATCTCCTCTCGAAGGATCGCGGCAGAAAAGCGTATTGATATCAGGGGAAAGATTGTTCTTCCAGGGTTGATCGATGAGCATGTTCATTTCCGAATGCCAGGGTTTCCTCATAAGGAGGACTGGAAGACCGGAAGCTATGCAGCAGCCGCTGGTGGGGTGACAACTGTTCTTGATATGCCAAACACCAATCCGCCAACAACGTCTCAGGATTCTCTTTTGCTCAAACGCGAGTGCGCAAAAAAGTCCTTGATTGACTATGGCTTTCATTTTGGTGCGACGAATGATAATATCAAAGAGATTGCCGGCGCAAGGAACGTGGCCGGCATCAAGATCCATATGGGATCGACAACCGGCTCGCTGCTGACAGATGATCCCAAAGTGATAGAGAAGGCGATGCTGGCAGCAACGATTCCCGTGCTTGTCCATGCCGAGGATGAGGCGTTGATGAAGCTGAATGCTGAAAAGTATAAGTCCCATCATGAGCCCTTCATCCATAATCTTGTCAGGAGCAATGAGGTGTGCGCAAGGGCATCAAAGCTTGCAATTCACCTGGCCGGTAAGACAACTCGCCTGCATATTGCCCACGTATCAACAAAAGAAGAGCTAGATCTCCTCAAAAGGGCTCCGTCAAACGTGACGGCAGAGACCTGTCCTCATTATTTGTTTTTGAACAAGAATGATGTCAAGCGCCTGGGTAATTTTGGCAAGATGAACCCCAGCCTGAAATCGTCAATTGATCAGGCAGCCCTCTGGCAGGGGCTAAAAGGCGGCAGGATAACGGCTATTGCAACAGACCATGCCCCTCATACAATTGAGGAAAAACAGCAGGATTATTGGAAAGCCCCTTCTGGTGTTCCAGGCGTACAGACAATGCTTCCATTGCTCTTAGATGCAGTCAATAAGCGAAAGATCACTCTCAGGAATCTTGTCAGCCTGACAAGCAAGAACCCGGCAAGGTTGTTCAGGATAAAGGGCAAAGGCATGGTGTCTCCTGGAAGTGATGCAGACCTCGTCATCGTTGATATGAAGCGTGTCCATAGTATTAAAGATGAAGAGCAATATTCAAAATGTGCATGGACCCCCTATGATGGGATGAAGGTAAAGGGTTGGCCGGTCATGACCCTCGCAAGGGGAAATATCATTTTTGATGGTGAGATTATTGAAGGCCATACAGGCAGTGAGGTGACTTATGAGCGAAGCATTTGATAAAAAAGCATATTGTATGTTTATTCTCAACCAGGACGTCATCGGTTTTTTTGACGAGCCAATAACCCTCAAGTCTGGCAGAATCTCACAATGGTACGTTAATTGCAGGAATCTCTGGGGAAGGTATGGTGTAACAGAGCAGCTCATCTCCTTTCTCCTCGCGTTCACGAAAGAAAAGAACCTTCACCCTGATTATTACTATGGCGTCCCGGAAGGGGCAACTGGTTTTGCTATCCTTCTGAATTACGAGAAAGCAAAAGCTCAGGGGAATAATGATGCAAAGCTTGTTTATGGAAGAGGCAAGCCAAAAGACCATGGCGCCCCAAAGGATAAGTATTTTCTGGGGCCAGCAGAGAAAGGTGACAAGGTCATCATTCTCGAGGATGTGACAACGACTGGTGGCAGCCTCCTTACAACGCTTGCAAGCTTAAGGGAGGCAGGAATAGATGTTGTGGGAGCAATTGGCCTCGTCAACAGGATGGAGCGTCGTGACGACACTGTATCAGTAGAAGAAAAGCTCAAAAAGGAAGGAATTCCTTATTATTTCCTTGCTGGCGCCCATGAAATTCTTCCTTTGGCAAGGAAAAAAGTGCACCCAAAGCAGGAAATCATTGCTGCTGTAGAAAACTACTTTAAGGAGTACGGTACAGTGCCCTTGGTGTGGTGATATGGATTATTGTGAACGATTAAAGCTGGCTGCTCATCATGCAGAAAACATCATTTGCCTGGGCATTGATCCAGTGCTCGAAAAAATCCCCATAAAGGAAGGATCGATAAAAGAAAAGATTGTCCATTTCTATGCTGAAATGCTCGAGGCCATGCTCGAAGAAAAGATTTTGCCAGCAATGGCAAAGCCAAACAGTGCGTATTTTGAGCAGTATGGCTTTGAAGGCATGCAGGCATTAAAAGAAATTATTGCAATGTTCAAGAAAGTAAATGTCATGGTGTTGATTGATGCCAAGAGGGGGGATATTGGAACAACATCTGCTGCGTATGCAAAAGCAATCTTTGAGGTGTGGGGTGCTGATGCAATGACCGTTGCTCCCTACATGGGTGCTGATTCCATTGGTCCTTTTACTGAGTATTGCAAGTCCGGGGAGGGGGTGTATGTTCTCACCAGAACATCAAATAATGGCGCAAAAGATTTGCAGGATATTGAGACAAAGTCCGGAAAGAAATTATATGAAGTGACCGCTTCCCATATTGTTCATTCCTGGCACAGAGAAGGCATTGGAGCAGTTGTTGGAGCAACATATCCGGAGGAACTCGAATCCCTCTCCCATTTCTTTGTCAAGTCCGGTAAGCACATTCCTCTTCTTATACCCGGTGTTGGCTCTCAGGGTGGTTCTGCTCAGGAGGTTGTCGCCATCCTCAAGAAAACCCATAATCCTTTGTACCTTCACAGAATCAATTCTTCATCAGCCATCAATTACGCCTACCTCAAGGAAGGCTCTACCGACTTCGCAGGAGCAGCAGTCAGGGCCATGAAGAAGTTGAAAGAAGAGATTGGAATGGTAGGGTAGATCCTTTGTATGACTTTTGTTAAAATCAATCGAATTTTCGCTTAAAGAAACAAAAAAAGAGTTGGGGGGCAGTGCTTCGCACATCATAATCGGAGACTTTACCAACCACCAACCTCTAACTTTTTCTCCCCCACCACAACCCTTAAATAATAGTATATCTTAATATACCAAATGAGAAGATTAGAATCCTACCTCACCCAGGACAATCTCGAGGCGGCAAAAGAACAAGTAGTTCCCTGTATCTTCTCAGAGAACTATTACCGAATATTAAAAGCAAAGATAAGGGGAAATAAACTCACCAAAAACGAGCAGTATTACTACAACCACTTCATTAAGAAGAAACTCCAAGGGATATTCAACCTCTTAAATATAGATGAAAACATCAAAGGTAAAGAATACATCAAAAAAGACCGGTTAAAGAAGGCCATCTCCATTCTAAAGAAATATGCAAGAAAGCACAAAAACCAAAAACTCCTCATCTCCGGCTCTTTCCTGTACAATGAAGCCTACAATGATTGTGATGTCTTTGTCATCTCAAAATACAAGAAAGAGTATTATAGAGAAGGCAAAATTCATATAAACTTCCTGCCAGAAAGTGTAGAAAAAACGCTTTTCTTCCAGTCTATCAGCGCAATTAGCATCGCTAATTTTACTCTAAATAACAAAGTCGAAGAAGAGTTCAATCTCAGTGATCTGCTCCACCTGTATGAGGTGGTAATCCTTTTAATTATCCAGAAAGACGATTACCTGCAGGAACTCAGGGATCTTGTCTTAAGACTGGAATATGTATCAGGCAGGGTAATCTTGAGCTCTCTGCAGTTAAAGATCATCACAGAGAAGATAACAAAGTCAAAGAATCCAATCCAGGTCATTGGTAAATATGTGGTAGCAATGATAATAAACGCATATCCTCCCGCAATTATAAAAAAAACGTTAACAAATTTCATAGAAAAGAACTCTCTCCCAGAAAGAGGAAAAGTACAAAAAAACTGGCAGATATACAACCAAACCTACAAGGAGGCAAAAGAGATTGTTGCATGACGAGGTAAAAAAGGAGATAGAAGCTATTCTGGGAACAACCATTAGCTTTGACGGTCATTTTGATATGGTCTTTGACAACTTAAAAGAGACCCGTCAGGAGCAGCTTATCCAATGGATCGAGGAGTGCAGGGATGGAAAACAATACTCGCTTGCCTCTGACAAGGAAAAAGACCTGCTTGCGTTCATCCTTCGCTTCAGGGACACTAATTTTAGGGCAATTTTAACGAAAAAGAAGAATGAATACTTTATCGCTTTATTCTTGGACAAGCACAAATACTACGAAAACGAAAGGAGAAAATTGGGGATATGATTTTTCAGAAAATAGCCAACACCAGCGCACACCCGTTCTATTCTAGGCAACACCACTTAGCGCAAACACAAAAGTATCTAGCCAGATTTTTTTTGCAGAGAATAACCTGTTTGCCCGCTTCCTTCACGAAGTGAGCTTCCTTACATGAGTCAGGAATGTTATTGCATTTTTTATTGACTCATCAGCAGGTTCTTTATTTGCATCTGGCAGTTTTTGGTAGGTAAATTCCCCCCGTTTGTCCTTTTCAAAGAGAAATAAGCCAAGTAGTGAGTCCGCTTTGATGATTGCCGACTTATAGATTCTCAGAAGCTCACTATCCAGTTTTCCGTTGATAACAAAATAATAGGCAAAAGAGTCTAATGTTGCCTTATGAACGTTTGGACTTTTTGTTCTTGTCTTCTCCTTTAGTAATACCGCTTTCGTAGCATAAAATATTGCATAATAGGCATGGCTAATAACGCCACTATAAAATGTATCACTCTCAAGCAGTTCAAGTTCTTTTTTCAAAGTATTGTTGGATGATACCCTGAACATTGTTTCAGCATGCTTTAATTCATTTTCTGCCCGGTCAAAGTTAAGTCTGATCTGTGGCATGTCAAGTCTTATCTCCTCGAAAATGCTTCCCGCTTTCCTGTGTTTTTCTATCTCTTTTGCAAGTTCTTGTGCATCATGCAGGTACTCATATTTTGTTCGGTAAACCATTCTGAATTGCCTCCCGTACGATTTGGTAATATGCTTCATTTCCATAGAACAGCAGGTGTTTTCTGAAGACTTCTTTGCCAAAATTTTCATTGTCAGAAACAAGCATGCGGTAAAATTCTTCCTTGGTAAACACCTGGTCATCAACAGCTATTCCTGAGAGCTTGGTTGCTTCTCGGATGTATGGTTTAATGCCTGTCTTGGTGTTATTGTCCTCAGTAATAATGACAATATCAATATCGGAAGTTTTCCTAGGTGTTCCTGTTGCATAACTTCCAGTCACAAGAAGGGTAAAAAAAGGCGTCAGCTTTGAGCAGCTTGCAATGATCTCATCCACAAGGGGAACATTCTTTGCATACGCTTCTTTTTTATCCAAATAGAGTAAATGCATAAGCGTCTTATTGCTCATGATATTGAGTTTTATGACTGTTGTCCTTCCCACCCGCTCACTGATGAGTATCCCTTTACTAAGTTTCTCTGTCGCTTTATAGGTCCAATTATATGACTTTTTGTTCAGCTTCTTCATAATCTGTTTGAGTGTGAATGTGCAAAGAATGTTCTTTCTAAACAAGTCAATCACTTTCAGCTCTTCTGCATGAATCTCCATTTTATACTCCTAAAAGGATAATATTATCCTTTAGTAAGTATAATAAGTATTTAAACGTTTTGCTCCTTTGCATACAAAAGAGCTATAGTGTAAGCATCAAGGCAGCAATATTAGCGCAGATATCCCTTTGTTATACAAGCAACACCACTTAGCGCAGACGACTTTGCCCAAAAAATAGAATATTTTGTGGGCACAGGAAATGGGACATTTCCTTGTCTCTCAAAGTCAAACCTCATAAAATATCCAAAACTCATCGTTAAAGAACGCCCTCCAATTAGCAACATCAAATGACAGTACAATGTTGGGCATTATAAGCTCCAAAATTAGAAGTAATCACTCCAAAAATAGAAGTATTTATAAACTATCTCTCATAACAAGTGTAAAATGAAGCCTGAAGATAAGGTTTACAGAGCATATTTTGAGAGCAAAAAGCAATCTCTTTATTTCAATGAGATAAAGGAGCTATCAAAACTCTCAGACAGCTCGCTCGCTAGCACGTTAGCCAAATTTGTCAAAAATGGGATTACAGTACAGGAAAAGACCAAGTCAAACACCTACTATCATATAAAAGACAAAAAACTTTTTGCCTTAAAGTTCTCAGAAATAGCAATGCAAAAATTCAATGACCTAAGCACCGTTATAAAAGTTCCTTTAAGGAATTTTTTAAAGGCCATGCCTGAAGATGTCTACACAGTTGTCCTGTTTGGATCTGTTTCAAGAAAAGAGGAGCAGGAAGATAGTGATATAGACCTTCTGATAATCTCCAATAAACGACCAGATCTATCCAAAAATAAAAAAGAGGCGCAGCTGACTGCAAAATACCCCCTTTCACTGTTCAATGCAACCATCACTCAGTTCAAAGAAAACAAGGATGATATTGTCATGCAGGCAAGAAAGACAGGTTTTCCAATATACAAAGAACAAAACTTTTACGAGGCAATAGTAGATGGACATTGACAAGTTATTTTCAGACAAGAACTATCTGGATCAGGAAGTGCAGTTTTTCATTACGAAGAAGCATATAAGGAGAATTAATAATAATGCTGAATTGGCCCAATCACACCTAAAAAAAGCAAGGCATAACCTAGAATTCTACAAATTGAATAAAAATCAGCATAAATTCAATGACTGGCTCGTTGTGACTCTTTACTACTCATTATATCATTCAGCTTTAGCGTTAATCACACATAAAAAATATTCATCAAAGAACCATTATGCAACAATTCTCCTGCTCATAAGAGAGTATATGATAAGAAGGGACGAAGCAGAGTTATTACAGGAGCTCTCAATATCCAAGGAAGATGCTGAACTCTACACCCAGCTAAAAGATGACCGGCATGATGCGAGTTACGCAACAAATATAAGATTTCAGAATGAAACGATAGAGGGATATGAGAACAGGGTGTTGGATTTTATCAATAAGACTGAAGAATTAATCACAAAATGAAAAAGCTCAATCTTCGCCTTTATCGTGGAATTCTTCTGCCAGTAGTGCTGTTGCTCAGAGGAATTACCTGGCGCGCATCCTCCCATGTGCCCTTTTAAAACTCTTTTCCACTACCTTTAAATACCATTCTTCCCCTCTTTCTCTCATGGTAAAGAATCAGAAGCTCATCATTTTCCTGATCTTCATGATCACTCTTGCCGCGAGGCTCTCCTTCACCCTCACCTCAAACACGTTTGATTCAGAAAGTTATTTTGTCATGCGCCAGGTAGAGCATATCAGGGCAACCGGCCTTCCTTTATACAATGATCCGCTCAGCTATGGCGGCCGGGAATACCAATTCCTTCCTTTTTTTCATTACTTGCTGGCTGGAATAAGTTTTATTCTGCCCCTAGACTTTGTCTATAGGGTAATTCCCCAGTTGTTTGCCTCTTCATTAGTCATCTTCGTCTATCTCTTCGTCAAGGAGTTCACAAAAGACATCCTGGCAGCTCTCTTCTCTTCGTTCATCTCCGGCTTTATCCCTGTTTTCTTTGCATCAACGCTGGGTCTCTCTCCTTTATCCTTCATCATGCCAATGATCGTGCTCTTGCTCTACTTGCTCTTGAAGGCAGACTCCCCTGCGCACACGTATCTCTTCATTGCAGGATCAGTCATCCTGGCTCTCACCCATTACTATGCTGCCTTATTAGTCACCGGATTTTTTGTCTATATCGCATTGAGAAAGGTTGATGACTTGGATATCAAGAAAGAGGAATTGGAGCTGATCTTGTTTTCTGCATTTTTCACCTTTTTTGTCCTTCTCACCATCTCAAAGAGAGCATTCCTCATGCATGGCATTGCCTTCATTTGGCAAAATATCCCAAAGCAGATATTAAACAATTACTTTGCTGACTTCTCGATCATTAACGCAGTCTATCAGGTAGGTCCAATCCTCTTCCTCGCAACAGTCTACATTATCTACCGGGAAAGCTTCATCACCAAAAGAAAGCCAACCACTCTCCTCATTTCTTTTGCTCTCACCACCATGGCAATACTTTATTTCAAGCTCATCCCCATAACAGTTGGCCTCAGCTTCCTCAGTGTCGTCCTCGTCCTCTTGTTCGGGGAGTTTTTCATTTTATTTTTGGAATTCGTTGAAAAGACAAAGGTTTCCCAATACAAAAACCTCCTTATCATCGCCCTCATCATCTTGTTTATTGGAACCAGTGTTCTCCCGTCTATTGTCCTTGCAAATGCTTCCCTGGAAATGTCGCCTTCAAGCCAGTTTTTGCAGGCAATGGAATACCTAAAGAGGATATCCCCTGCAGATGCGGTTGTCATGGCATCGCCGGAAGATGGTCACATCATCACAAAAGTGGCAAACAGGAGTGTTGTGATGGACACGAATTTCATACAGGTGAGAAGTATCGATCAGCGCTACAATGATATACGGTCAGTGTATAGGATCAATTCTGATATCAACACCATACGTATCTTGCAAACCTACAATGTCACCTTTCTCATAATAACAGACCGGGCAAAGGAAGAATTTAACATAGAGAGGGTGCCTTTTGCGCAGAACAGGAATTGTTTTCGTGAGGTATGGAGGAATCCTCCAGTGTATAAGGTAGAATGTCATCTCGAATAAGCAACGGTGCAGTAGCTGGTATCATTTTTCTAGCTGTGCTCATCCTCGCATCACCCTTCCTGTTTTTCAACGTCCCTTTTGGCGAGCTAAGCAAGGATGGCCAGTACCATCTTGAATTAACTGAGCAGGAAGTATCCTTCCCGGTCATGCATGATGCGCTCGGGTATGGCGGCCGCCCTGTCCCATTCAGCCTGTACTATTACTTTTTTCATCAGGTGCCAAGAGAAGAGAGGCAGAAGGCAATGCTTGGGGCGTCATTAGTAAGCGCGCTGTTGACAGTCTTTTTGCTTTTTGCAATGCTCCAGCATCACCATGAGGATTCATTGTTGAATGGGCTTATGGTATCCTTATATGTGGTCTCTCCCCTCTTCTTGTACACCTGGCTGATTCCCTCGCCTGAAGGATTGGCATTGGCATGCTCCATCTTGGCATTTTTCCTTCTTGAACGATCAAAATTCCTCTCTGTCCCCCTCTTTTTTCTTATTCCCTTCATCTCCATAAAATCAGCCATTGCCTGCGCTCTTGGCCTCTGGCTCTTTTATTTCTATGTGAAGAAGACAACAATAACCTTGCCCGCCCTCTTCCTTGGATCCTCAATCCTTCTGGTCATGATCATGGTCTATTCACCGCTCGGCATGCCAGAGATGGCAACGCTCTCAGAACCTTTTGCTTTGCAGCATCTCATCACTGATTTTGGGGCGACGATGGGTTTTCCTTTGTTCATGGTGCTCTTGTGTGGTATCGGGCTTTTTTTAACTAGAAAAAAAAAATATGCATACCTGCCGGCGTACATGGCAACTCTCATCATGGCATACCTGGCGATTATCTTGCCAACGATGCGCATCTATGCCCAATTGTTTGTTGCCGGCTTTGCCGGCTTTGCATTCGCTCATTTTATTAGAAGGCCCTGGAAGATTCCTCTTGTCAGCATCCTTTTCCTTGTCATCATATCGCTCAACCTTGTCCAGCAGGCTGGTGCATACGGCCAGTACTTCCCGCTTGAAAAAGAGCGGGATGCGATGGTCTTTCTCCAGTCTCTCCCTCCAGGTATTGTGTTTTCCCATCCGGATTATGGGTTTTTGATCACGTCTATTGGCCAGCATGAAGTGTTTATGGATAATGCCCCGTTATATGCTCCACAGGTCCAGGAGAGGCAGAACACCACATCCTTTTTATTCTACTCACGAAACCTGGAGGATACAAGGCAGACATTGGACCAGAACAAGATTTCCTTTATATTTATCTCCAAAGACATGAAGGAGGGAAAAGTGTGGGCAAAGCCGGACCAGGGATTATTGTTTTTGCTCCGGAATAATCAGGCATTTGCAAAGGTGTATGATTCGAATGGTATGGAAATATGGCAGGTGAAAGATGCTAACCGTAAGTAGTGTTATCTTGGCATGTTTGTATGTGATCACATTATTCTATACCATCTTTTGGCTCTTGACGCTGGTAGATGACCGCAAAGAGGAAAGGAAATATCCCAAAACCCCGCCAACCGTTGATATCATCATTCCTGCATATAATGAGGAAGAAGGCATTAAGAATTCGATGGAATCAGTCCTGGCGCTCGACTATCCAAAGGAAAAGCTCCATCTGATTGTCATAGATGATGGGTCTACTGATGCCACGAGAGCAAAGGCAGAGGAAGTCAAGGCAAAGCACAAGGACAGGAATATCACGATTATCTCCCAGAAGAACATGGGGAAATACAAAGCGATGAATGCAGCTCTCCTGCATGCCAAAGGAGAGCTCTTTGCCTGCCTTGATGGAGATTCTTTCATCGACCCTGGAGCCTTAAAGGAGATGGTTCCCTACCTTCATGGGAACGTGGCAATAGTCCTTCCTCTAATGAAGGTCACCAATCCAAAGAATTTCCTGCAAAAGATCCAGTTCCACGAGTACCTGGTAAACATGTTCTATAAGCGCATCATGAGCTATCTCAACTGTATCCATGTGGCCCCAGGCCCCTTCTCATTGTATAGGAGAAAAGTGGTCGATGAGCTGGGAGGATTTAAGGAAGGGCATAAGACTGAAGACCTCGAGATGGCCCTTCGCATCCAAAATGCCCAATATAAGATTGTGCAGCTGCTCGATGCCATTGTCTACACGAATCCCCCAGACAATCTAAAGGATCTGTATTATCAGAGAAAACGCTGGAACATGGGCTCAGTTCTCAATGCCTGGGATTATCGGGCGATGATGCTCAAGCGTGATTATGGTGATTTTGGGATGTTCCAGTTGCCAATCGTCCTCTCAGCCGGCTTTATCTCCCTGCTCCTCATCCTTCTCATCCTTATCGAAAATATCATTCACCCCCTGTATGAGGTATGGGTGAAATTTTCATTGATTGACTTCGATATCATAACATTAATAAGGAATTTTGTATTCAACTACTCATTACTGGACATCAATTATTATAAACTGATCGTGATGAGCATCATTTTCCTGGTGTCATCCCTCATATTTTGGAATGCCCACAAATTCACAAAAGAGCACATAACAAAGCATGGCCTCATCCCCCTCATAGGATTTATGTTTTTTTATTACATCCTCCTGGGGGTTGTATGGATGGGAGTAACAATTAGCTTAATCGCGAGGAGAAGGGCAAGTTGGTAAGAGAGCGTTTTCGGTCAAGCAGGTATGTGGCAGCTGCGGTCATAACAGTGCTCGTCTTCTTATTAGGGGTTCTTCTTGGTTTGGTAATTGAGAATGAGAGGGTAACTGCAATCCAGCGCCAGAATCACCAGCAGCAGATCGAGTTTTCCAGCCTCCAGCTCCAATACCAATATGTTGATCAGCTCAGCCTCGAGCAGAATTGTCCTGCTCTTCTAAAGGCATTTGATCGTGCTGTTGAAAGTTTGGAGAACTCTCGGCTAAAGCTTGAGTATTACACCCAAAATGCCAATACGATCAATAAGCAGGACTTTGAAGCGATGGAAGGGGAATATACGCTGGCTCAGGTCCGGTTCTGGCTCTTTGCCAAGCGGTCAAAGCAAATTTGCAACAATGACATCGTCCCGATTATCTACTTTTTTTCGACAAAGAAGGAATGTCCTGATTGTGACCAGCAGGCATTCATCTTAACCTACCTAAAGAAACTCCTTGATGACAAGCTCCTCAACTTTGCATTGGATGGTCGGAGGGAGGATGAGCCGATGATAACAATACTCAAGTCCAGCTATAATGTCACCTCTTATCCGACAATTATCATTGGTGATCGGGTGTATGAGGGATTTGTTTCAAAGGAGGATATCTTAAAGGAGGTGTGCTCGCAATATAAATCTCCCGGCAACCTTTGCATTCCCTATTTGAACATGACCCAGAATCAATCAGTCATGATGAATGAGAGCATCGTTCCACTGAATGGGACGATCCATAATAAAAGCATCAAAAACCTCACTGCGATCCTGAAAAATGCCTCCCAACGAAAAAGCAGCCAAACTTGATATCTTGTTGTTGTCCTCAATCACCATTTTGCTAGTTCTCTTGTTTTGGTCAAAAGGAGTGCCCTGGGATACGGCAGTGTATGTAGGGATGGGAAAATATCTTTTCTCATTTGGCACAGCAGGGTTCTGGGAGGCTGCAAGGCCGCCGGTATTGCCCATCCTTTTAGGTGCAGCGTGGAGGCTGGGGGATCCTGTCATTGCTGGAAGGACTATTGCGCTTCTATCATCTATTGGCTGCGTTATCTTCACGTATCTTATCGGAAAAAGGCTTCTTGGCAGAAGGGAAGGCATAATCGCAGCACTCTTATTATCAACTACTCCTGTCTTCATTCAGTATGCCTCTGTTCCTTTGACAGATATCCTTTCGGCATTCTTTGGTCTCATCGCCCTCTACTTGTTCTTAGAAAATCAGCACTGGGCAGCGGGCATGGTTCTTGGCGTCTCATTCCTGACAAGGTTCTACCAGGGTATTATTTTTGGTGTCCTGGCAATCATCCTTTTCACAAGAAAAAAGGGCTGCTCTCAAGTGATTATTGGTTTCTTTGCCCTTGTTATCCCTTACCTTATTATCAATCTCTTTGTCTACAAAAACCTCTTTTACCCATTCCTGCTCCAGTTCGAACTCGTCAGGAGTACGGATCCGTACTGGGCTATGCCCTGGTGGTTTTATTTCAAAGAACTGTTCTAT
Organism: Candidatus Woesearchaeota archaeon; assembly: GCA_013329045.1. Classification (GTDB taxonomy): domain Archaea; phylum Nanobdellota; class Nanobdellia; order Woesearchaeales; family UBA9989; genus UBA9989; species UBA9989 sp9989u. The sequence goes on along the minus strand of DUKZ01000038.1, from coordinate 36,608 downwards.
CAATCCTACATATCTCTTCTTCTCATTCCTGCCCTATTCATGAAGAAAGCGAGAAAATCCCTTTATCTGCCGTTCATCTTGTTTTTTGTTTTCCTCATCTTTTTTTCCTTTGCAGCCCATAAGGAAGACCGCTTCATGCTCCTCTTCATTCCCTACCTCTCCCTTATCATTGCAGCAGTGATAGGGCTGGGCATGGAATCAGCCAATGCCATTTCTCCGAGGCTCACCCAGACACTCATCGTATTCCTGATCATTCTTCTTTTCCTGCCGGTTCTCAGGGCATCCCCCCTCAGTTATAAAGAGCCCCCTGTTATTCAGCCGGCAAAAGGGGAGCTTTGGACATCAAACCCTTATTATGTGCTGGCAAGTGACCAGAAGGCAGTGTTGCTCTATTATCCTTTTGTGACAGCAGAGCGTTTGGACAAAAGGACAAGTGATCTTGCCAATCCAGTAACTATCATTATCAACTCCTGCGATCTCATCTGCAAAGATGATGGGTTGTTATGCAGGAGCAAGGTAGATGCATTCATCAGCAGTGTCAGCGCCCGCAACCCGCCAACCTTTGATGAGACTGATGGAAGGTGCAGGATGATTGTTTCAGAAAAGAAGTAGGTTAGCGTTTCTTTATCTTCACAAAGTCCCCAATTGTCACTTCATCAGTTGTAGCCTGCATATGTGTCGCTTCGACTTCAGTTTCTTCAACAAGTGAGATGCGCAGCATTTTCTCCAGTTTCCTTGCCAAAGAAATATTTGGTTCATGCTTTCCTGTCTCAAGGCCATGCACCACTGATTCTTTCTCATTGAGCTGCTGTGCAAAATCTTTTTGTGTCACGTTCATCTTCTCCCTGGCAGACCGTATCTTTTCAGCGAAGTCCTCCTTGATGATAAGTAGCCGTTCTTTTTGTGGGGGCATCGGTGATGGTCGAGAAGAGATAGGCGCAGCTGGTCTGGTGAAGGTGGGGCCAGCTCTTTTCATGACGGTGCCATACGCTTTGCATTTCCCGCACACATTCATCTGGGCCCCTTCAATTTGTACCAAAAACTCCGCGTCGTTCTCTCCGCACATCTCACAGCTTGCCATATCATTAGAATAACTTCAAATTCTTTTAAACATTTCCTTTACCTTTATAAAGAACAATACTCTCATCATCCGAATGGCAAAGCAGGAATCCTTCGTCCTCGTCAACCTGAATGAGGAAAAGACAAAAGATTTGGCAAAGGTCCTGGCAAACGAGACGACCAGAAAGATCCTTAATCTCCTCACCCAGGGAGAAAAGACAGCAACAGAGATTGCACAACAGCTCCAGATTCCACTCTCGACAGTCACGTACAACATCGGCCACCTCATGGCAGTAAAGCTCGTTGTCGTAGAGGAATTCCATTATTCAGAAAAAGGCCGGGAAGTCCCCCACTATAAGCTGGCAAACAAGTGCATCATCATTGCGCCGGAAAACCCTCCGGAGACGATGATGAAGAAGATCGCAAAGCTCCTCCCTTCAGTCTTTGGCATTGCTCTTGGGGGTATTCTCCTAAAGGTGCTAGGATCAAGGTCCATCACCGCAGTGGGTGCGCCGATGGCAAAGTCTCTTGCCCAGCCGGCTCAAGATCTGGCAATGATGGAAGCAGCCCCGGCAGCAGCAAGGTCACTTTCTTCAACCCAAATCCCTCCTGCATCAACGCTAGTCTCTCCAGATGCCTGGGTCTGGTTTATCATCGGTGCATTGATCACGCTCCTCCTCATCAGTGTTGCTAGATGGTGGTATGGGAGAAAAACATCTTAATCACCTGTGCGCCGCAGCTATTATTTCTAACTGATGCGCTAAGGCAAAATAGGGTACCTGCTTGAGGATTTCTTCTGGGCAAGGAGAAATAGGAAATGTTCTTTTTTCTGGTGGAAAAAATTCACTGTATTCAGGCGGGAAGTGTTTGAGGGTGGTAAGGCTCAGCATATCATCTGTTCCATTGCCACAATTCATTCCTATATAACAGATCAATCCTGTTCTCTCATCAATTCCGAGAAGGGATACTTCTTCTCCATTGAGGAACAAAGGGGCACGCTCGGATGCAAGTTTTCCTTCAACAAAAAAGGGACTCTCTATCTCTTCAATCAGATATCCACTCTCATCGAAGGGTTCAATTCTCTTAAGGGCAGGATCGACGAGAATCCCAGGTCCCTCCTGGTTCTCTCGAACAACAAGAAATGCATGCCGTCCAACAAACTGAGTAAACAGTTGAGTATCATACCCCCAGCAGGCTTCAATGGCAAGATGAGGAAACGTCTCCCTAATTTTCCGATACGCCTTTGCCATCAACTCGCCGCAGTCTCCATGCACATTTTCTGGCCGGTAATCATACCAATTGCCAATCTCGACCATGTCAGGAGAAACTCGTACATCAATTTCTTCCATCCGATCAAGAAGATCTAATTTTCCAAACTGGTAAGGTTCAACAACACCTCGAAGATGCATGATGGGATCTGACATACCTATCATCTCCTGAGTATGATGGGGAGAAAGAGTTTGGAGGGGTATAAAAATCTTTCTAAAAATTGTTACTAAACAGTAAGGAAAAATGAGCCAAACACGTCTTTCCTATCAAGGGAAAAACAGCAATGGCAGAAAGCCCGAGGTCTCTGAGGGCAGATTTACGAAGTAAATCGGTTTCTTGCCATTGTTCCTGCTTTTCCCAAATGAGGGATCATTTCCTTTCGCTGTCCATCAAAACATTTATAAACACCTTTTTCCACGGCAATCTCATGAGCGAACCGCTCTTGACTTTAAAAGGGGTGACAAAGTCCTTCGGGGAAAAGAAAGTTCTCAAAGGTATCAATCTAGACATCTTTAGAGGCGATGTGTTCGGCATCATCGGCTCGTCTGGTTCTGGTAAGACAACCCTCCTAAACACGTTAATTGGCTTTTATGAGCCAGATGAAGGCGACGTTCTCATCCAGCTTCCAAACACCAAAGGCCAGCCTGCTCTCTTCTCTATCTTCAAGAATAGGAATGATGTCATGCGCGCTTTTGGTTTTTCTGCTCAAAAGCCCTCCTTTTACATGAAGCTCACCGTCCAGGAGAACATGGATTATTTTGCAACGCTGTATAACCTAAAGCCAGAGACAAAGGAAAAGAATATCGCCAATCTCCTCAAGTTGGTGGGCCTGGACCAGGATGCAAAAGCGCTTGGCCAGAACCTTTCCGGCGGCATGCAAAAACGTTTGGATATTGCCTGTTCTCTTGTCCATAATCCAAAAGTCCTCATTCTTGACGAGCCGACAGCTGATCTGGACCCTATCCTCCGAAAGCAGATGTGGGATCTCATTCAGCGGATAAATAAGTCAGGGACAACGATCATTATCGCATCCCATTTCCTCGATGAGATCGAGCTGGTGGCAACAAGGATTGGCACGATGCATGCAGGTGATCTCTCCTATATCGGCGCTCCATCGGACCTCAGCAAGAGGTTTTCCACCGTAGAAGAAGTCCATCTCCAGACAGTGCCGGGCGACTATAAATCGCTCATGAAGAAGCTGGGGACAAAAGCGCTTGGCATCTATGATGTGAGAGAAGAAGGCCCTCAGATAATTTTCAAAACAAAAGATATGAAGAAGACCGTGGTAAAATTGCTCGGCACCCTTAGGAGCTCAAAAGAGACCATGCTCGTATTAGAGGTCCACAAGCCCTATCTGCGGGAGATATTCGAGAAACTGGAAAAATGAAGATTACAACATTAGTAAAGAAGAACCTGAAGATCATTATGAGGAGCAAGACTTCCTCGTTGATTGTCATTTTCGGCCCTCTCTTAATTATCCTCCTCGTCGGCCTCGCATTTGATAATTCCTCATTATACAATATCAACATCGGTGTCTATTCTGACAAATACTCCCCCCTCACAGAGGAGTTCATCAATAATCTGAATGTCAATGAGATGAAGACAACAAAGATGTCTTCTGAGGATTATTGTCTCAGCGAGATCAAGCAGGGCAGGACTCATGTCTGTATCATCTTTCCTCCCGATATGCAAGTGTCAAATGAGCGGACAAATGAGATAATGTTCTATGTGGATTATTCAAAGATCAATCTGGTCTACACCATCCTGGATGTGATAACAGAGAGGGTCTCGAGGACAACAACCGATGTCAGTTTTAATTTAACGTCAGTTCTCTTGTCAAAGCTTCAGGAGACGCAGGCAGAGCTCCACAACAGGAAGAATCTGCTCATCGACTTAACGACTGAGAACACGAATATCAAGTCAAACCTAGAGCAGATAAGTAAGGACCTGGTTGCAATGGACTTGAAATTTGAGGGCGAGGATCTTGATTTTGATGCGTTGAAGCAAAAGACCGATTTCCTGAAGGATCAGGGGACAAAGGCTATTGATCGTGCTCTCTCAATCCTGGACTTTGTTGATGAAAAAGCGGGAACAATGCTCATTAGTGATGACGAAAATTCCCCAACGCTCAGCAGTGTCGTAACTGACGTCATTATCGATCTCAACCAGATCAAGGATGCCATTAATGGGCAGTATAATGCAGAGAGGACCGACTCGGTGGACAGTATCTTTGAGCGGGTTCAGACAAATATCGGCCTCATCCAGGCACGGCTCGAGAAAGCAGACAAGGACAGGACTGTTCTTGTGGCAAGGATTGGTGAAGTGAATAATATTGTCGATTCTTCTCTCGCACATATTCTGGCCCTCCAAAACTCCCTCAACAAGATCAACCAAAACATTAATTCTATCCAGGTAACATCCGCTGCTCAGATTGTCAATCCTATTTCAACAACAATCAAGCCTATCGTTCCTGAAAAGACCCACCTCAACTATATCTTCCCAAGCTTGATTGTTCTCATTGTTATGTTTATCAGTGTCATCTTAAGCTCAACAATCGTTGTGATGGAAAAATCATCTGACTCCTATTTCAGGAATTTGATCACTCCAACCCCTGACTCCATCCAGTTCTTGGCGGTTTATTTCACAAACCTCATCATTGTTATGGTGCAGGTCTTCATTATCCTTGCCATCGCTTCATTATTTTTTAAGACTGAAATATTCCATGCGTTCTGGCCGCTGATGCTGGGAATGCTCCTGATCGTCACCTTTTTTACTCTCTTTGGGATCCTCATTGGATTCATATTCCATTCAGAAGAGACAGTCACCATCGCTGGCGTGTCCATATCATCAGTGATGCTCTTGCTCTCCGGCCTGATCCTGCCCTTAGAGAACATGCCAGAATCATTTGTCACGCTGGCAAACTTAAATCCCTTTGTCGTCTCAGAGGCATTATTGAAGAAGATACTTCTCTTTACAACCGGCCTTCAGGGGACTGGAGTTGAGATAAAAACATTGATCCTGTACTCGCTGATCATGATCATTCTTATTTTGGTTGTCTATAAGATGGCAAGGAAGAACGTGCTCCTGCACTCATTCAAGCGCCTCATCCCGCTAAAAGACAAGCTCAAACATTTGTCGTTTAAGAGGACAACAGCCAAGGTATCCGAAGACGATGATATGGTCTTGGCCCTTGATGATCCAACCACACAAAAGAAGGTGGAAGGAGATGAGGCAAGCGAACTCTTAGCAAAGGCAAAACAAGCACACGAGAAAAAGGACATGGCCGTGGCAACAGCACTCTATGAAAAGCTCCATAAGATGTATAAGGACATGCCCGCAGGCGAGAAGAAGAACCAGATGTACAAGGATCTCCTCAAGCTCCATCAGGATTTGACGAAGAAGAAGTAAAAGTAATCACTCAAGCATCATCAATTATTAAGTCTAATCAAATCTGCTGCTCTTTCTTTCCAAGAGAATGCACCGGTTTTCCAGCTGGCTCTTCGCTCGCCTCGAGCAATGCTTCTGCCATCGTGGGATGGGCATGGATAGTATCCGCAAGGTCAGTAACTGATGCCCCAAGCCGCACAGCGAGTGTGGCTTCTCCGATGATCTCAGACGCATTGGCCCCAACGCAGTGCACCCCAATCACTTTTCCTGTATGCTTCTCACTCACCAGCTTGAGAAATCCTTTTGGCTGGTCGAGGGTCAATGCCCGGCCAAGGACTGAAAACGAAAACGTGCTCACTTCTATTTCGATTCCTTTTCCCCTTGCTTTTTCAGCAGAAATGCCAACAGATGCAATCTCCGGGTCGCTGTAAATCACCCAGGGGATAGGCAGTAATGATGCTGGAGTGAGATCATCAATGATCACTTCCGCAACAGTTCTTCCTTCCATTCGTGCCTTATGGGCAAGCATCTGCCCCCCAATAACATCCCCGACGGCAAAAATGTGCGGCTGGGATGTAGAGAACCGATCATTCACGGCAATAAAACCATGGTCATCAACATTCACCAGGGCAAGTTCGAGTCCAAGATCTTTTGTGGCAGGCACCCTGCCAACGACCACAAGGACTCTATCAGTCGTTATCGTAAATGCCCCTTCAGGGCCTTCCACAGCCACTATCACTTTCCCGTTTTCTTCCTTCCATGAAGTAGCCTTTGCTGAAACGGTAGATGCAACTCCCAAAGAATTCAATGAATCGATGACTGGCAAGGTCAAATCCTCTTCCACGAGTGGCAATAATCGATTCCCAGCTTCCAAAACATGCACCTGACTGCCAAGTTTTCGAAACGAGATTCCCAGTTCTATTCCAATATACCCTCCCCCGATAATTGTCAGGTGGCCGGGGATGCAGGGCAAATTGACAGCATCATCCGAGCTCCAGATCTTGTCATGTTCAAAAGAAAAGCCAGGAATCTCCCGGGGAAGAGAGCCAGTGGCGATGATTGCCTGCTGGAAGCTAATCTCATCCTCTCCAGAAGAAAGGGCAACGACTGCAGTAGTTGGGCTGGTAAATCGCCCTTTCCCCTGCATGATAGTCACGTTCTGATGAGTGCAGAGGAATGATATTCCTTTGCTCAATTTATCGATAAGTTTGTCTTTCCATGCGCGAATGCCTTCTTCATTAAGAGCCCCCTCCCCATGGATGCCCATATGCTCCGAGTGGCTGATCGCATGATATAGCTCAGAGATGGTCACAAGAGATTTTGTCGGGATGCAGCCTTTATGGAGGCATACCCCTCCAAGAAAGGGATCTTTCTCGACGATGATCACCTTTTTCCCCGCCTGGGCTAGGCGAAGCGCCGCAACATACCCACCAAATCCTGCTCCAATGACAAGGATGTCTGTCGATTGCATACCCTCTTGTTAATAATGACCTTTTTAAGGCTTCCTTTTTCAACAAATGCGCCAATCTCACCTTTGTTTTTAGGCACCAGAAAACCCCCCCATCTTCCTTTCCTTTACTCTCAATAACACCTAGGATATAGTCTAGAAGGTCAAAATTCAATCATTTCAGCACTTTTTACCATTTCATCTCTCACTTTTCATCGTAAAATTCTAAGAAAGTCTGCTCAATTGCTAAAAAGCCCCAGCTTCTCTACCGCGCATGGCGAAGAATAAGTCCATCTCCTAGGCTATCTGAGCGTTGGATATGGCCCTTGTCGCGAAGTTCCTTCAGATACGAATAGAAAGCGGTCCTGCCGCAATACCCCTTCTTTTGGACCAATTCCAATTCAAGTTCCTTTGTGGTATAAGAGCCTTCTTCTATCATCTTGAGCATCTGCTGGAGGATGTACTCTTTCTTATTCGTGCGAACCTTCTGGAGGATCTTTTCTTCTAGCATTCTTCCCACTTTGCTCTTTTTCCTGGGCAGTTCAGGTTCGGATTCATCCTCCTCTGCTTCAATTGGCTTTTCTCGTCGATAAGTCTCTGGTTCAGGTTCGTACTGGAGTTCGGACTCAGGTTCGTACCCGGGTCCGTACTTGCCCGGTTCAGGTTCGTACTTCACCTTTTCAGAACCTCTTTTGTCGTCGATAAAGCTAGTTCGGATTCGTACCAGGTTCGGATTCGTACTCAGGTTCGTACCCGGGTCCGTACTTGCCCGGTTCAGGTTCGGATCCGTACTGCTCTTTTCAGTAAGCAAAGTATTTTCTCGTCGAAGAGTATCATGATCCTCCCGAAGGGAAGCGAGTTCCTTTTCCACCTCCCTGATCTTGGCATCCATCTCCTGGATGAGGGATCGATGCTCTGAAAACCGTTGGACTGAAAGTGCGTGATTGGACTCATGCTGGTCATGGCGGTGGTTGAAGTAATGGATCCAGGCAAACAGCAAGTGCATCTCCTGGCGGACTTTTGAGAATGCATGGGAGAGTGAAGTGTGGATGTGAGCAAGAGCTGTCTCATGCTGTTCTTTTTTCTCTTTTTTAAAAAAATGTATTATTCCCATCCCCTGCCTTTTTTTTCATTGAAGGATATTTAAACATTATGAAACCGGTGAGCTCTCACTTTTTTTACTCCAGCAAATCTATTGTATCAATTTCCCCATCCCCATTCATATCCACCCCCTGGACGACGCTGGCAAACCGTTTTTGCCCGGTAAACCGAGACAGGGCAACATCCGCATATTTGATCACCCCGAGTATGGCCGCTCTCGTCCCAGAATACCTGATTCCAGCAAGGATAATTACTATCTTATCGGGAAAGTGAGGGTTTGGCACGCGTGCGATCAGCCCTACTGCATCGTCGGTATAGTGCTGGTGAGTTCTCTCACTAATGAGCCCCCATGGCTTGTCCTGGGAGAATTTGACTGGCAAGGAGGGGTTGAATTCCTCGACGAGCTGGTTCGTGACAGGCCCACCGACGATAAGCAATGAGGAAAAGTGAGAGTTCAAGTTGACCTGGGTGTCAAGGAGACTAACGGTATCCTTACTAGTTGCCCTTTTCCCCAAAAAAAGGGCTAAATCAATGGCATAATGCCCATCCCTTGCTCTTGCTTTGAAGGGCCCGTGAGGATCAGGGTTCCCAACAACAATGTTTCCCATAAAAACCCCTTTATCGACGAGAGAGGCAAGGAAAAGTGAGAGTTTGTCCGTTTTTTCCTCTCTCAGGAGGGCTTCAGGGTTCCCTTTCTCCTTTAAAGCCAAAGTGAAACTCTCTGCCGTCGGGGATAAAAGGCGGGCGGTCGTGCCCCTAATCTCTTTTTTCTCGACTACCTCAAGCATCCCCTGGTTCTGGAGCCGGCTGATGTGATAATACACTTTTTGCTCGGGAATGCCAAGCTTTTTTGCGAGTTGTGCAGGGTACTGTGGGCAAAAAGTGAGTTCTCTGAGGATTTGTTCCTCCGTGGCAGATACTTTTATTCCCCCTCTGATCACCTTCGAAGAGAGAACTGAGCGTCCCTTTTCATCTTCTATGGTCAGGTAATGCTTCATACTGCAGGAAAAGTGAGGGTGAATATATAAAATTTATCAAATATTATGAAAAAATTAGTAATATTCTAAGAATATAGAGAATAATCATTCATCTAATTAGGGAACTGCTCCCTTTGATGCTAATAATCTCGCTTGTTTCACTTCCTTTTGTTTCTCCCTCCCTGATGAGTGGCCTTTTGATCATTTGGGAAGAAATAAGTGAGCAATCATTTTAGCGGTTCGACTTTTTTTTGCATTAACTATTTAAACATCCTCTTCAACGTCGATAAGGTCATGAGAGATGCATGGCAGCGAATGCAAAAGAGGAAACCAGAAACTGGTGCCTAAATCCCCTCTCACAAACACACAGGAAATATACTAAACGGTATACTAGTTGAGTGAAGGTATTGAATATGAATGGGTCAAGAAAAGTATTTGGGACTGATGGAATCAGGGGGATTGCAAATGTCTTCCCAATGACGCCAGAGATGGCGCTTCGCGTCGGAAAAGCGGTCGCTCACGTCTTTAAGAAAACACAGACATCCGGCAAGCCAAGGATTGTCATTGGCAAGGACACCCGTCTCTCAGGATATATGCTTGAATCTGCCCTCACCGCTGGAATTCTCTCGATGGGTGTTGATGTCCTCCTCGTCGGTCCCGTGCCAACGCCAGCACTTGGCCACATGGCAAAATCAATGAATTGTGCGGCAGGAATAATGCTCACCGCATCACATAACCCTGCAGAGGATAATGGCATCAAGATCTTTGATGGCGATGGCTTCAAGCTCAGTGATGATATGGAACTTCGGATCGAGGAGTATCTCAACAGGGAAGAGTTTCATGCAGATCATATCAGGGCTGACCTTATTGGGAAGGCAACAAGGATAGAAGATGCACGGGGCAGGTACATCGCATTTGCGAAATTTTCGATCAATAACAGGAGCCTTGTTGGTTTGAAGATTGTCCTTGATGTTGCAAATGGGGCCGGCTACTACATCGCCCCGGAGATATTCAAGGAGCTAGGGGCAGAGCTCATCATCTTGAACAATTCCCCTGACGGGTTGAATATCAATAAGGAGTGCGGGGCGCAATATCCAGAACGGCTGATGAAGACAGTCGTCGAGAATCATGCGGATATAGGAATAGCTCTTGATGGTGATGGTGACCGTGTCATCATTTGCGATGAGAAAGGCAGGGAAGTCAACGGTGATAAGATCATGGTGCTGCTTGCAAAGGACATGCTTGGACGCAGCAAACTCAAAAAAGATACGTTGGTCGTCACTGATTATTCCAATATGTTTGTTGATGAGGAGCTAGGAAAGCTTGGAGGGAAGGTTGTACGGGTAGAAAATGGTGATCGGTATGTGATTGAGGAGATGGGAAAATCAGGGTATAACCTTGGTGGTGAGTTTTCAGGTCATATCATCCTTGGGGATTTTGTCACTTCTGGTGATGCTATCATTACTTCATTGGCAGTCCTGGATGTGATGATTCGGGAGAAAAAGAAGGTATCAGAGCTCATTGCGCATCTAAACCCTTATCCACAGGTGATAAAGAGTATACAAGTGAAGCAAAAAAAGCCTTTTGAGGAGATGCCAAAAGTGCAACGGGTAATGGCAGAGGCAAAAGAGGAGCTAAATGGGGAAGGGAGGACTCTCTTTCGCTATTCCGGGACTGAGTGCAAATGCCGTCTCATGCTCGAAGGCAAAGACAAAGCAAAGCTAGGTCGCCTGGCAAAAATTATCCTGGATGCGTTGCAGGAGGAAATTGGCGTATGAAAGCAGTGATCCTGGCAGCCGGAAAATCAACAAGGACATATCCACTCACCCTGACGAGGCCAAAAGCTCTCCTCCCATTGGCAGGAACAACCATTATCGAATACATCCTCTCCCAGCTCCAGCCCTTGACTGATGAGGCGATCATTGTCGTGGGTTATAAGGCAGAGATGATCAAAGAGCATCTTGGATCCAAGTACAAAGGAATCAAGCTCACCTATATCACCCAAAAAGTACAGGATGGAACAGGAGGCGCCCTTCTTGCAGCTAAAGGAAAAGTGAAAGGCAACTTCTTTGTGCTCAGTGGTGATGACCTTATCTGCACCGAGGACCTAAAGGAGATGCTCAAACACAAGAACGCTATCCTCTCATTCGAAACAAAAGAGCATGAACAATTCGGCATACTCAAAGCAAAAGGAGATCTTCTCCAGCAGATCATCGAAAAGCCAAAGGAAAAGATATCAACACAGGGTAACACCTCTTCATATCTCCTATCAGACGATATCTTCCCTCTCATAGAAAAGCAAAAGCCCTCAACGAGGGGAGAAATTGAGCTCACTGATGCAGTTTCACAATGTGCAAGGGTCCATGATATTCATATAGTAAAATCCTCTTTCTGGATGAGCATTGGCTATCCCTGGAGTTTGATCGATGGGCAAGAAGCGCTCATGAGGGCTATGAAAGCAGATAAGTCAGGGATCATAAGAAAAGGGAAAAATGTGACGATAAAGGAGGGGGTCATCATAGAAGGAAAAGTGATCATCGATGATGATGCCATTCTCGGTCCTCATTGCTATATCCGAGGATCGACGTATATAGGTAAAGGGTGCAAGATCGGTGCGTTTTGCGAAGTAAAAAACAGCATTCTGATGGAAAAAGCAACTATCCCCCATCACAACGTCCTTGGCGATTCCATCATTGGTGAGCATGTCAACCTTGGGGCTGGTACCATCGTCGCAAATCTCAGGCATGACAATGGAAACGTAAAGAGCATGGTACATGGCTCTTTGCAAGACACAGGAAGAAGGAAATTCGGTGTCGTGATTGGTGATCATGCAAAGACAGGTGTCAATACGATCATTTATCCTGGAAGGAAACTCTGGCCAAACACCACAACGCTCCCAGGAGAGATCATAAAAAAAGATGTGGAAAACGGGGGATAACGATGTGCGGCATTATTGGAATGGTGGCAGAACAGGAATTTACCTTGAAAGAGGCATTCGGCAGATTAAAAAAGCTCGAATACCGTGGCTATGATTCTTTTGGGTATTTTGATGGCAACCTTCTCATAAAGAAAGTCGGGGCGATCCAGATCCCCGATATCGACAAGAAGACAAAGATTGCAATACTCCACACGAGATGGAGCACCCATGGAGGGGTCACAGAGGCAAATGCCCATCCGCACGTGACAGAAAACAAGGAAGTGGCAGTAGTCCATAATGGTATCATCGACAACTATATCGAGCTCAAGGCAGAGCTCGAAAAGAAAGGCCACATCTTCACTTCACAGACGGATTCAGAGGTGCTCGCCCATTACATCGAAGAGCAGCTCAAGACAAAGAAGATGCAGGAGATCATGGTTGATTTCTTCAATGATATCAAAGGCCAGTTTGCACTGCTTGTAATAATTAAGGGTGATCAGAATCTCTATGCGTTCAAGCGTGATTCCCCTTTATGCCTCGGGCTCGCAAAGAACCACATGATCCTGGCTTCTGATGTATACGCATTTGCCGACACAACGCAAAAGGCGATCTTTTTTGATGATGATGAATGCGCCATTATTTCTGGAAATGAGTACCGCATCTTTAATAAAAAGCTCCAACCTATAAAAAAGGAGATTGTCGAATTTGAGTTTGCATCAAATGAGGGGGAAAAGAAAGAATATCCCCATTATATGATCAAAGAGATTATGGAGCAGCCGGAAAGGGCCCAGATCTTGCTCAATTCTGCAGCAACAGCTCAGAAGGAAAAATTCTTCAAGGCTGCAAAAATGATTAAGGCTGCAGGGAGGGTTTTGTTGGTCGGTATCGGTACCTCTTATCATGCGGCAAAGTTTGGGGAAAAAGTGTTCACCAGGCTGGGCATCGATGCGATGGCCCAGAATGCAGCAGATATCTCACCAGTCTACTATTCTGATGATGCGCTCGTCATTCCCATCTCCCAGTCAGGCGAGACAATGGATGTTATCAAGGAGCTAAAAGTCCTAAAGGAGCGCTATCCGGAAATGAAGATTGTCTCCATCCTAAACGTTCCCTATTCCACATTGCAGCGCATGAGTGACATGGTCCTTGAATGTTTGGCAGGGCCAGAGATCTGTGTTGCCTCGACAAAGGCGTTTACTAATCAATGCCTCTCCTTGCTGCTCATCGCAAGAGAGCTGGGGCTTGAGGGAAAGCTCGAATCCATTCCACCTGCATTTAACAAGACCCTCTCGCTGAACCAAAAGCCCATTGAAAAATTAACTGAGCAAATCAAGACAAAGCAAAGCATGTTCGTGTTGGGCAATCTCTTATACGAGCCAATCGCACTAGAAGTTGCATTAAAGATCAAGGAAATCGCCTACATCCATGCAGAGGGCCTCCAGTCAAGGTCTTTAAAGCACGGCCCCCTTGCTCTGATTACTGATGGCGTGCCGGTGATCAATTTCCTCTACAACAATGAGGAATTCACCATCTCGAACATGAAAGAGGTAGAATCAAGGGGTGCATTCACGATCATCACCTCAAACAAGGAACCGCTATTCAAGGCAAAAGCCTCTTTTATCATCCCGGTGGAGAACGAATACATCTTTGCTCTCTGCTCAAACCTGATAGGGCAGATCCTCACGTACGAGATGGCAAAATCTCTTAATCTGCCCATCGACAAACCGAGAAATTTGGCAAAGAGCGTGACGGTCGTGTAAACACTTTTTTTGGTCTTATCCCAATCATCCTTTCAAATGATTTTTCTGGAAATACGCGACAAATAGTTCCTTTGGGATGGCAATTCCCGCATGCACAAACCGTTCAGCAAGGGCATACCCATCCTTGTGCTCATCCCCCATCGCCTTGAAAGAGATGATCTCCTGGATCGTGTGGTTGCACAAATGCCCTTCATTGATCTGCAGGACAATCTTTTTGGTAAACCCCTCATCACCATAATCGAGCCTGATCCTGCCTTTTTTATATCCTCTCTTCACTTTTGAGAAGCCGCACTTCTTTAATTCAAAGAGGACAAGCTCATCAACAATTTTTTTCCGTGAACTCCCCCGAACATATCCTCCTATCGGCTCTTTGAGGGTGGAGAGGAAATCTAGGGCTACCTCTTCCCCTACCTCATGCACCCGTCCAAGATATGATCTTATCTTTTGGCGGGCTCCTTTACTTGTCCATTCATTATCGACAAGGTAAGCATAAGGCAGACCGGATATCATTTTGGTGCGGATGTACATGAGGTCTTGTTCCTTCAGGAGTTAATATGCTTTTCCTAGCTGATTATGAAAGCCAATACCCCCGGCGCAAATGGCTTGGGTCTCAAAGCCCAAGTTTTTGTAGTGCAAAAACGGTTTGCTGCCAGTGGCGGTATTGGCGAAGGTTACCCGGTAAAAAGCACGTAAACTTATTTTTCCCTCTTTAGGAAAGTTTATATAATAGTATTGGTGGTTATAGAGGAAAAAGAGGTTTGTATGAAGAAAGATTCTGAGGGGAGGCTCTCTCGAAGGAGGAGAACTGCAAGGAATGAAGCTTTGCAGGCAAAGGCAAAAGGGCCAGAAGAGAAGGTTGTGCAAGATGAGCCAAAGGTCATTCCCCAAGAGCACTACCCAAGGAACGCGCCTGTTGTCCAAAAGGAAGTCGTCAAAGAGCAAAAACAAAAGAAGGGGAGGGCTCTTCGCCCCAGCCTCTTGATAACTCTCCTTGTCTTGGTCATCATATTGTTGATTGTGGTATTCCTTCGTGTCTATCAGGTGCCCTACACGGTAACCAAGGTTGTTTCATTCAAAGAACCATATGTAGTCGAGGAATCTTTTACTACAATCAAGCCTTTTTTGGTGAATGTCACAGTAAACGAGACAATCTATGTTCCCATAAATGAGTCCTCATACCGCGAAGAGTCATCAATGGAGTACGGGTGCTGGGAAGAGCCCCTTCAATATACCATTGCTCCCTTGGGAGACTTGTCGAAGAAAGAGTACAATTACAGCAGTGATGTTGGCTATTTTGAGCAAAGTCCTTTGAAGACTGGATATTATCAGCAGCAGTGGAAATTCTGCAATGAAGAACGCCTCAGGGTGCTCCACCTAAATCTTGATGTTTGTGAAGTATACAATGGGAACTTCTTTGATTGCTGGAGGGATGTTGACTTCAAGGTCGGCTCGAGCCAGTGTAAAATTTTCGGTGCATATAAATGGAGGACATTGTTCCAGGAAGGAAAAGACTTTGTTTTGTTCATCAATGAGGAGACGGCAAAGACGGTATGCGGCAACAGGGAAGTTGTGACAAGAGTGCCAATAACAATCGAGTCGTCACGCTTAAAAGTGGTTCAAAGGGTAGAGTCAAGGCAGGAGATGAGGCCAGTAGAAGAGACCCGGAATGTGACAAAGATGAGGACATTGCAAAAGACTCAGACAGTCATTAGGTATCAAAGCTTGTGGGATCAGTTTTTTTCTGGAGGTGAGGCGGATGAAGAAGGTATTGGTAATTGACCTGTTTAATGTGCAGTATAACCAGATGAATGAGAAGATCAATGAGGAGCTAGGGCGCCTGCAAAATGATGGGAAGAGCATCGTTGATTTCCGGGTGATGGGTTCAGCCCTCAACAAGTGTGCAGTCTTTATTTTATATGATGAATAAACTCCTTGAGAAGGCTCCCGTTGAACATCCCTGTTGAATAGTCATACAGGTCAAGGTCTTTTTCTTCAAGGAAAGCTTGGAATTTGGCTTGTTTATCTTTTGGCCAGGAGAGGAACGTTTTGAGCGTCTGGCATTCATACCCGATGTCGCAGTGCCCCCGCCGATGGTCAGCCTCCCCTTCTTTTGGGTAGATGAGGCATCCATGAGTCCCGTTCTTTAGCTTTCCAAAGTTCCGGCACAGGCCGTGGTTCAGGTCCCAGGTATCTGCCCTGTCCCTAAATGCTTCTTTATCAAGGATCTCTTCAAACTCTGAATTATGCTGGACAACAGCGGAGAAAATGACTTCTTTTGCCCCAAAGCGAAAGCCGCAGCACCCAAAGCAACCCGTTTTATACTGGCAAAGGTTCTCCATGCCAACAAAAACCAGGCCACAGCTTATATAATTTTTGTACGCAAAGTAAATCCTGCGCTGAGATAAAAACCTGAGATAAAAATAAAAAGAAAAGGGGGTTTATCCCCCAAAATCATATATCGCATGCTTTGGTTCATAGCCAGGTTGTGACAGTGCAAGCATCCTGTCTGCAACAATTGCCACAACCTCATAATCCTTCATGCGTGTCTCAGCTGGTAGTTCTTTCCATGGTGTTGTAAACTGCCTGTGGTTGCTCTCCCGAAATTGGGGATGTCCAGGCGTGATTCTCCCAGCTTGGTAGGTTGCTACAAATCCTCGCCACTGATCCCATGCACGAAGTGCTGCTCCTTGCACTAAGGGATTAGATGTATCAAATTCAGTTGCAGCAACCATTGCTTCCAGCACACTCTCTTCAGATGAGACATCCACCATTGTGAGCCAATAGCCGATCTGGGCGATTGCCGCATCGATATTCTTTCGCATGTTAGTGGGGGTGTCTTTGTCTAGTGGGTGCACGTCATCGAGCCCTTGCCACCCTTGTTCTATCCCCTGCTGGGTGTAGAACCCGTGGATATCATACGCTATGGTTCCATAGCATGCATTTGCCTCGATATCAGGGGTCATCATTGCCTCCAGCGCCTCGCATAATGTTTCTCGCATTGTTGTCCCTCCGGATGTTTTCATCCACAGGTTCACTAGCGAAAAAAATTGTAATAACTAATCCTATAACAAAATATTAGTAATATTATATAATAAGAAATACAAAGTTATTTAAACTCTGCAAATAATGTGATGCGCATGGAAAAGAGGCTAACAAGGCAGGGTCCAAGAGGTAGGCAGTCTTTTACAATCACCCTGCCGATCGAATGGGTAAAGCAGCACCATCTCGATGAGAAAAGGATGGTAGACCTGTGTGTTGTTGGCAATGAGATTGTTCTCTTTTCTGAGAAGAAGGATGCCCGTGCAGCAGTTAAGATTAAAGATTATGCCGACACGCTCATCAAGGTGCTTCCCAGCATGTATCGCGCCGGTGTAGATGAAGTCTGTCTGACAATCGATACGTTTGATAAGCTGGGGGCTGTGCAGGATATCATCGATAAGTACCTCATCGGTTACGAGGTTGTAGCCCAGACAAAACAACAGGTTGTAATCAAGGATATCACAAAAGAATCGGATGAGGATTTTATGGTTATTTTCAGAAGGATATTCCTTCTTCTCCTAGAGCTCGCAGATGCAATATCCTATGAGCAGGCAAGCTCCATAGATAAGACGATCGACAAGCTCATAAATTATTGCCAGCGAACACTCATTAAGAAAGGTCACCCCGAATACGAAAAGGTGCCATTATATTATCTGCTCTTGGACCGGCTGGAGAAACTTGGTGATGAGTATCATTATTTTCATGAATCATCCAATGATCGAAGCGAGCTAAAAGAAGTAAATAATCTGCTCAGGCATGCATATGAGCTCTTCTATAAGTTTGACGCAGCAGCATTTAACAAGTACTGCTTAGCGACCCACACCCTAAGAAAGAGCAGAAAAAATTCTCTTCATGTGAATAATATCGCTCGGATTCTCAATAGTGTCTATGGGGACATTTTTGCACTGAAATGTAAATGAGAGATGGTGGCATGCATTCATCCCTTTCTCTCTTGTCTCCTGGATGAAAACACGCCACAACCTATTTAAACCCTCTCAGTTTGCCAATAAGGCATGAAAAAAGACCAGAAGGTCAAAAAAAGCCTGGATGCTTCAGTCAAGGATGGTGCATGGTTTTCGGTGGGCGAGGGGTTTGCCGACCGCTACCTTAACGCGCTCGCAGTTGTGTTAAACGCCACCCCCCTCCAGATAGGTTTTCTCATGTCTTTTCCCCAATTCATTGGCTCATTATTCCAATTTTTAACAATTAAAATCCTGGACCAGACAAAAAAAAGAAAGTCTCTCATCCTTATACCGGTGTTCTTGCAAGCGCTGACAAGAGGTCCAATCCTTCTGCTCCCATTCCTTTTCCCTGTAACATTAAGAGTCCCCCTTCTCTTTCTCTGCACTATTCTCTATTTTAGTTTTGGGAGCATTGCCGGTCCTGCATGGAACTCCATGATGGGGGACCTTGTTGATATTAATGAGCGGGGGGATTACTTTGGGAAAAGAAACAGGTATCTTGGCATCGTTTCATTTTTTTCTTTGGTAATTGGGGGGTTTATTCTTAATAAATTCGAACAGCAGGGGATAATCCTTTATGGCTTCATCATACTTTTTGCCATTGCTTTTTTCGCCCGCCTAATTTCCTGGTATTATCTTTCAAAAATGCATGATCCTCCCTACCAATATGCAGAAAAGGATAAATTTAATTTTCATGAGTATCTAGGATATTTAAGGAGAACAAACCACGGCTTGTTTGTTTCTCATTGTGCTCTCATAATATTCTCAGTGAACATTGCCGGTCCTTTCTTTGCCCAGTACATGCTTGAGGATCTTGGCTTTTCCTATTTGCAGTATATGGTTATCACAGGGAGCGCTGTTCTTGCTGGATTTTTCACCATGTCAATCATGGGAAAGCTAAGTGATCGTTTTGGTAATAAGAGGATGCTCACTATCTCTTCGATTATTATTGTTCTTATCCCATTCACCTGGCTTTTTGCTAAAGATTTCTGGTTCCTCACTCTATGGAATTTTTTTGCGGGAATGGCTTGGGCGGCATTCACCCTAGCATCGTCAAATTTCGTGTTTGACACGGTAAAGCCCTCAAAGCGTGCCCGTGTTTTTGCATATATCTCCATCCTTAATGCAGGGTGTGCTCTCCTTGGCGCATTGCTGGGAGGATGGCTTTTGAGGCAGTCCTGGTCTGGGCTGCAATATCCATTCTACTTAGCTCTTATTTTCTCATTTGTCACAAGGGCTCTCACGTGTATTATCTTTATTCCAAAATACCGGGAAGTACGGAAAGTAGAGTCAGTCAAGACGTTCTCTTTATTTTTTTATTTCCTCGTTGGTGCTCCATATGAGGGGATACGTTACGAGGTATTCACTGGCTTTAATAGGGGTATCCTTGGGCTCAAGAAAGCTGCTTCAAAATCGGTCTACAGCCTCAAAGAAGGATACCAATCAATCCATAGGGGAAAGAAAAAAGGGTAGTTACCAACTCCCCATCACCCTTGGCCCGATATAATCAACATGAGCATGCCCTTCTTTTCCTGAGATCTTCGCTTCAATGCCAAGTGATAATTCCCCTAGATTGACATCAAATCCTGGCCTTGCCATGTACCTGCCATTATCAACATTATAGGACCCAAGAACATTAACAAAAATACTGCCTGATTTCCAAAATCCATAGGTGGTGAATGTTTCAATATCAGGAAAATATCTAATATCTCCTTTTGCAATGCCTCCCGCAACCCTATCTTTTACCCGAACCACCCCTCCCCACGCTGCCCTGCTGCGCGTTCCTTCGCTCCCAAAATATCTTCCAATAATGCCAAAAGAAACGATCCCAGCATCCAGAGGGATCCACTGGAGCCTGATATTTGCGAGATTTTTCTCAGCGAGTTCCACAGTTGCATAGAGGTCAAAGTCGCCATCGGATGCGACTATCTCTGATCTGGAAATAATCTGTGTTGGGGTAGCGACCTCTGTCTGGGTAAACGTTGCTTGTGCTCGTGCAGGCAATACTGTGCCAAGGCCAAGCGCCCCAGCGATAATATACTGTTGTATTTTGTTCATGTTCTTTTTCAGGACACTATTCACTCCTTTGATACCTCTCTATTGATTATAAATGCCAAAGCAAAGCCAATGATTTTTAGAAGTAGAATTCATCGAGGTCGTATAACTTATCCCTTCCGCTCTATCGATAACTACTCCTTGAGACCTGAGTTCTTCTGCAATTATCTCCGCTATTTGTTGATGGATTATTCTTGGGACACCCCCCAAGTCTGTTGAGACCAAACCTGAATAGACAACGTTCTGGGAAACCCAGATGTTGCCACCTCCTACAGGGTATTCACTCCATTTTTTCTCTTGAGGCCTAAGCGATTGAGCAAGCAACTCTATATCTGAATGGTATCCATTTTCGAGTCGGGATACTGGAAACACATAGAGTCCATGGGCATTCATTTTAGGATGGGCATCAATTGTCTCTCCTGGTTGAAGGTGATAATCTGCTTCCGACCGGACAATGAACTTATGCCCTCTTTCATGATAAATATCCTCTAGAGCCAATACGATTTTCCTTGGCATAGTTTTTGGGACTATTCCATCCAATTGTTTTGTTGTTATTGTAGTTCACCTCTTTTTTTGATAATTACTACTAAAGAATAAGAAATTATAAGATAATTTACTCTCCAATAATGGAAAGTTTAATATGGTCTCTCCTTTTGCCATGGTATATGGACACATCACTCCTCGAAGAACTTGGCCTGTCCCATGCAGAAGCAAGGGTCTATCTAGCTCTCCTTGAACTTGGCCTTTCAAAGTCAGGTAAGATAATCGGCCATACCCATCTGCAATCTTCCACGGTCTATCATGTCATTGGGTCTTTGATCGAAAAGGGTCTTGCAACATCTGTCATTAGGGGCAAGATAAGGCTCTATCAGGCAGCGCCTCCGGAGACAATCCTCTCTTTTCTCGATGAGAAGCAGCGAAGATTATCAAGGATGCTGCCAGATTTAAAAGCTTTAGAGAAACCAACAGAGAGAAGATCTGCGCAGGTATTCGAAGGGTTCAACGGCTTGCAGACAGCATTTAATGACATCCTCTTGACGATGAAGCCAAAAGAAGAATATTACTTTATCCAGATCCAAAGCAGTTATCTCCGCAATGAGAGGATTATCTTGTTCTTAAGGAATTTTCATCTCAAAAGGTCAGAAAAAAAGATCATTGTCAACGGTTTATACCAGAAGGGAAGCGAGGATGTGTTTCAAAAGATCCACAAGGATATTCCTTATTCAAACCTTCGCTCGTGCAAAGAGGCAACCCCCACTGGTGTTACCTTCTATAAAGGAAAGGTGATATTCACCGACCTTCAGGATTATCCGACAGCCTTTGTTATTCAATCATCTGCAGTATATGATTCATATGTTTCTTTCTTTAAGGAGAAATGGAGAACAGCAAAACAGCTTCAGTGACATCAACAAAACAGTTCACTCACGCTCTTTCCCGTTTCAGTTCGAAAGATCACGTTGGCATACAAGCCCGCAAGGCTCATGACTCTTATTCGAGGATGAGTATCAGAGCGTGGAATACTGTCGGTAATAATAATCTCTTTGATAGATGAAAGGATCTTGTCTTCAGCTTTAATGCCATTTTTCTCAGAAAGGATCGCATGAGTGCAAGCAGCATACACTTCTATTGCCCCGTTTTTCAAGAGTGCCTTTGCCCCTTCAACAAGGGTCCCTCCTGTATCAATCATATCATCGAGCATAAAACACACCTTTCCTGAGACATCCCCAACAATATGCATCACTTCAGCTTCATTCACTCTCAGCCGTCGTTTATCAATAATAGCAATGTTCAATCCAAGACGTCGTGCAAAATTTCTTGCCAATTTTGCTCTTCCTGTATCTGGAGCAACCACCACCATTGAGCCAAGCTGTGCAGAATATTCTTTTTTAACATACTCTGCAAGGAGCCGTTCTGATTCCAGGTTATCGACGGCAATATCATAAAACCCTTGTATTTGCGCAGCATGAAGGTCGTTTGTGATGACCCTTGTTGCTCCAGATGCTTCGGTGAGCTGGGCGAAGAGTTTTGCAGCGATTGGAACCCGTGGTCTGTCTTTCCAGTCTTTCCTGGAATAGGGGATGTAGGGCAGCACATTCACGATGTGTTCGGCGCTGGCACGTTTCAGGGCATCATTCAGCAAAAAGAGTTGCATATATCCATCATTGGGGTTGGAAAATGAGTGTACCAGATACACGTTTTTCTTTCGTACATTGACAGGGATGTGGACATCGTTGCTTTTGTCTGCGAACGTGCTGATAGTAACGCTGCTATACGCAAAGGTAGCCTTGAGTACTTTGAGCTCTTCAGCAACCCTTTCAGCAAACCCTTTCATTTGTTCACTAGTCAAGAGGACGAATTCTTCCATCCGGGCAAGAAAGATATTTGGTTTTAAGTAGTTATCGTTATTCTTCCTTCCTCAATTTTACCCCCTGCAGAGCATCTGGGCTCTCCCCCCCATGCCATGTGAACCGGGGCCGAACCTGGATAGGAAAGAGCCGTTCGTTGTTATCGTCCAGGATAAGCGCCGCTCCCTTTGCTTCAGGAAGCATGTTGAGTGTCTTATCGAGTCCTTCTCTCATGTAGCTTTGCATCAAGCCGCCGAGGGCATCAGTATCCAGTTTCGCTGTTATCCGGTGAGAGAGCAGTACATCTGCCTGTGTCAGCACATCCGTATGGATTTTTGCTGGTTGTTGTGTTGCGAGGATCAGACTGATCCCTGGTTGTCTTCCTTCCCGTAAAATCGTTATCAATGGCCCGGAGGAGATAATATCCTTATCGCGGGGCAGGAACTCATGGGCTTCATCGATGACAAGCCAGACGACCGGCATATGCTGTTTTTTTTCTTCCTGGTCGCCAAAATAATGCACTGAATGATGGACCTCCTTGAACTCTTCTTCTTTTCTGGCAACCATTCGTTTCAGGAAAAGTTTTTGGGCAACAAGAGCTATCACCAATGCCCGAAGCTGGTTTGTCCCGGACATTGTTGCATAACAGGACACATCTAGGACGGTGACTTGCCCTCCTTTAACAAGGGCATCAAGGGGTGTTCCTTCCTTTTCAAATAATCCCCATGATTTTGCGTTGATGAACCTGGATTCAGCTGCATCTTTCACATGGCTCTCAGCGTTCTCATCCTTTCGGATCATTGCAAGGATGTCATCAATGGAATAGTCTTTTCCCTGCTCGGTGAGCCGTGTCACCGTTTTTTGTGTCAAGACACCAAGTGGCGAATTTTCATCCAGCTCAAAGATTGTTGTCCAGTCATTTGGTGATAGTTCTGATGGTTTGATGGAAAAAGGAAAATCAGTGGGGATGCCCTGCTCCTTGTATGCCTTAAAATATCCTGCGGGGGTAAAAATTGTCACATCGAGGCCTTTGCCTTTAAGGCCCCATTTTGTGAGGAGGTCTTCCTCTTTCTTGTTGGGGTACTTCATTGGCCAATAGATCCCCATCGTGTCGAGCATTAACACTGCGATGTTTTGCTTTATCTCAGGAGGAAGGTCGCTCACCCCTTCTGCGACAACGCCAAGGGTATAGCTTTTTCCCCCTCCTCGTTTGCCGCAGATATACACCACATGGGATCTTGCTATATCCAGATAAATCTCATTTGATAAAGAAAGTGTTTCTCCCATTTTTACATACTGTTTGCCCAGAAAGATTGAGCCGAGTGTTCCATACTTTTGTTGGTCTGCTTTGCTCCTGCCAATGACTATCTTATACATAGAGTAGGTCCCCTTTTTTCTCTTCTCACTAGAACAAAACGTCTTTAAGAATGTTTCTGTTGAGAGGAAACAAGAGGTAGTATTTCCCCACCTATCCTTCCAAGACTAGAAATCTTTATATCCTTTCTGGTTGTATATCTCTCTGGTGGTGGTTGTGAAAAAGAAGAAGATTTCTGGAACTACGATTGGTGAGTTAAGGCAGCAGGAAAAAAAAGCGGCTGAAAAGAAAGAACTCCCGGTTGAGATTTATGATGTGAAAGAATTTGGTGAGGAAAAAAAGCCATCACCAAAACATCGTCCAGTCGGCATGTGGGTATTGGTGCTTCTTTTGCTCTTGGCTGTCGGGGTGTATTATTATCAAAGCGATCTCTTTGCAGAAAAACAGGGCGTTGTGGCAAAGGTCGATGGGCAGCCCATCCATCAGTCGGCAATTGATGGGCAAAAGGAGTTTCTTCTTCGCCAATTGCCGGAAGGATCAAGGGCGCTGTACGGTTCATTCCTAACTGATGAGATGATTCTCCAGGCTTTGATTGAGGAAAAGATTCTGATGGGGGAAGCAATGCGCCTTGGCATTTCAACGAGTGATGAGGAAGTGAGCGCATTTATCGAAGAGAACATCGATGATGCAGGCATAACCCTTGAGGAATATAAAAAATCGCTCGAAGACAAGGGAGCCTCATTTGATGATATCAGGATATTGGTAAAAAAGCAGATGACCATCAATAAGCTCCTGCAAGAGGAGGTATATAACAAGATAGCAATAGACGATGCAGCCTTGCAGGAACAATATGCAAAAGAGCTGCGCGCAGCCCACATCCTCGTGGCAGACAATGAGGCTGCACAACAAATCCTCGATGACCTTGATGCCGGAAAGTCATTTGCTGACGCTGCAAAGCAGTATTCTTTGGATACTGTCTCTGCAGCAAAAGGCGGTGACCTTGGGATGTTCCAGGAAGGGCAGATGGTAAAAGAGTTTGAGGATGCCCTAAAGCTTCTGGGCGTTGATGAAGTGTCATTGCCGGTTCAAACGCAGTTTGGTGTTCATATTATCCAAAGGCTTCCCCTTCTCCCATTTGAAGAGATAAAGGACCAGCTCAGATCAGAACTTCTCGCCCCTCTCCAGGCCCAGATGGGCAAAGAGTATGTTGATCAGCTCAAGAATAAATCAAAGATTGTCATGCTCAAGCAGATTGAGAGCACAATTGGGGAAGCAAAAGATGAGTGCATCGAAGGGTATGGGCTATCTCCTGAGACCATCATCTTGTATATAACGACAGAAGACTGGTGTGCGCCATGCAAGCAGATGGCGGAGATTGCAAGGAGGCAGAGCATTCCGCTTTATATCGCAGAGGACGGGACTGATACTTCACAAGTGATTGAGGATTGTTTCTCTCTTCGTCCTGGATTTCCTCAGTTTGTCTGTGCAGGGTCTGGTAAGGTAAGTGAGGGATCTCTCACAGAACAAAGCGTGCTCAAGTTTGCAGAAGAATGTAAAAATAGCTCCTAAATGGAGCTGGATGTAACAATATTGACGCTTGTCTCTGCCTGTTTGACTGCGCTGTCCATGCAGACAATATGTTTGACCCGGGATTTTTCTGCAGATAATATGAGGTTCCTATCAGCATTTCCATCAAGCACGACTGCGAAAGCATTTGTCAGTCCTTTCAATGTTGAGGGCAGTTCTGTTACCGGCACTTTTCCAAGGATGTTGAGGTCCTGGTCAAGGATGGTTGCCCCATGAGTGCCAATAGAGTCTTCAAGGATGCCCTTAAAAGTTGAGATCTCTTTCTCCGATGCTCTTGGGATAGAAGGCTTATACTCTCTTCGGTCATTCCTGACAGTTCGATCCCTCTCTCCTCTGTCACGTGGGTCGCGACGATCATCTCGAGTATCTCGGCGCTCAAAGCGGGGGGCAGGTTTTCTTTCCATTTCAGCTTTCTTCCCGCTATCCTGCTTTGATCCCATCTCAAGGTTTGCCTGTTCGACGGCAATCTTTGCTCGAAGGCACTTATGAATCTCTTTCTTGGATAATTCTTCGACCTCTTTTCCATCGGGGGCTTTCGTGACAAAATCTATTTCAGCGACGGCGAGAAGTTCCTTTATGTTAAGGTCTCCGCCTCGGTCGCCATCAACAAAAGCAGTGACGGTTTTCTTGCGGGTCAGGTCGATGATTGTCTGGGGCACGCTCGTGCCGTTCATTGAAATGGCATTCTTGAATCCATGTTTGAGGAGGGTGAGGACATCTGCTCTCCCCTCAACGATGATGATCTCATCGCTTTCATCAATGGCAGGGCCGGCTGGGAGCCTGTCTTTGCCATACTCTATGCATTCCATCACCCGAACAGAATTGAGCACTTCATCTGCCAGGTCTTGAGAATCTGGCATGGTGCTGTCCATCATGTATCTGAGGAGTGCTTTTGCTCGTTCAACGACAAATGCCCGCTTGCTGATTCGGACGTCTTCTATCTTTGTTACTTTCAGCTTGGCATTGCATGGGCCGATGCGCTGGATGATCTCAAGCGCTGCCCCGACGATTGCAGTTTCTGCTTTGTCGAGTGATGAGGGGATAATGATTTCTCCCGCAGTCTTCCCGCCTCTGGTGTCGACGTTAACTTCTATCCTGCCAATCCTTCCGGATCGTTGGAGTTCTCGAAGCTCTAAGTCTGCGCCAAGAAGGCCTTCTGTTTGGCCAAAAATGGCTCCAATGACATCTGGTCGGTCAACGACCCCTTCAATTTCAATTGTTGCATGTACGATGTATTTTGCTGATACTGGGCTGATTTTTGCCATAGTAATCACCTTATGTTGTTGTCTGTTTGAAGGCCAAGTTGAGAGTTGCGGCCTTTTGTGTTTGGTACCGCTTTAGAACGAGTATACATTAATCCCTGTTGCCAAAACAGGACTCTTTTGGCTATTTTTCGCTCTTTTCACTTATTAAAGGGCGTTAAATGGATGAATGGGATGATACAATCGTTCTTTTACGATTTCCAATGATTATAATAGTTTGTGGCCCGAAATACTAACTCCCAAGCTCATTGCTTGAATTTATCGTCAGCTCCATTGAGTACTCTCGTATCGGGCCGTGATTATGCAAAAAACACCTTTTTTAGGTGTTATAACCGTGATTATAACCAAAATCGGGCTTCTTTTGCACAACTGCTTAGAACATGGTGAGGAACTTCCTATTATATAAAGGTTGGGTTTTATTATTTTACAATATAGTAAATAACATCTCCTCTCTCATCCTTTGCACAATCTTAATTGCGCAATCTTAATATATCCCGGTGTATAGGCGAACATGGGGTGAATCTCATGGAAGCAAAAGAACTCAAGAAGGGCAGTTATATCATGTTCAACAATGAGCCGCATCAGGTGACAAGGAAGGAAGTGGTTGTCTTTGGCACCCATTCCCACTCGAAACTGAAAGTCTACCTAAGGCCCTTCACTGGTGGAGGAGAAAAAACGGCAACGTTTCAGCATCATGATTTCGTCGAGGCGCTAGATATCATGCGAAAATCCGGACAGGTGATCGCAAAGACTTCTGCAGGCCTCCAGATCATGGATGGGCATTCCTATGAGACATTGGAGGCGACCGCGGATCCTGAACTCTTGGAGGAGATAAACGAAGGTGACCAGGTCACGTTTATCGATTATAATAATAATGTGCGGGTGTTGGAGAAACGATGAATCGGCGGAGGCAAAAGGTTATTAACTGGGATAATCACATTCATTCTCGTGGCAAAGAAGTCAAAGGAGATCTGGAAGGTGTACAACAATGTATTCGATAATTTTACTATTCTCACTCTCGAAAAGCTCAGGGGCCAGCACCACTTTGACGAATTGATCAGCCCTGTGTCCATCGGCAAGGAATCGAATGTCTTTACCGCATCAAAGGGGGGTGAGAAGGTAATCGTCAAGATTTACCGTCTTGAGTCTGCTGATTTCAACAGGATGTATGAATATATCAGGACTGACCCGAGGTTCAAGGGGTTAAAGGCGCAGCGAAGAAAAGTCATCTTTGCCTGGGCCCAGCGAGAATACAAGAATCTGCTCACTGCAAGAAATGGAGAGGTAGCATGCCCCCTGCCTTATGCGGTCGTAAATAATGTTCTCATTGAAGAGCTCATCGGCCAGGATGCTCCCGCGCCAAAATTAAAGAATCAAACCCCGAAGAATCCGGCAAAATTCTTCGATGCTATGGTAAGAGAGATTGCAAAGCTAAAGAAGATCGGACTTGTCCATGCAGACCTATCCCCATTTAATGTGTTGAATGATAATGAGCATCCGATCCTGATTGATTTCTCTACAGCAACCCCTTTTGCTGATCCAAATGGCAAGGAGTACTGGACAAGGGATCTAAAGAATATCTCAACATTATTTGAGAAGCAGGGTGTTGATACTATAAAGGTTCTAAAGAAGCATAAGTTAGTAAACTAAAGATTTATATACCTCCTTTGAGTGTTTCTAGCGGGGGATTGGCATGAAAAAAGAGCTGTATGTAATGTATGCACTATTCATCATTCTTATTGCAAGTCTCGTGAGTGCAGAGGGAGCACTGGTGAAGGTAATTGCCCCATCAGAGGAGGTGGGCCAGCAGTTTATTGCAACAATCGCGCAGAGCCCAGAAATCCTTTATTTCAAGCTCGGAAATGCATTTGGCAAAAAGGGTGATTGGGCAAGTGCAGAATTGGCATACAAAAAGGCGATTGTCTCCTCCCTGCATTTCAAGGAGGCATATCATAACCTAGGGACTGCGTATCACGAAGAAGGCAATAATGATGAGGCAATCGCTGCTTTCACAACTGCCATCTCGATCGATCCAGGGTATGCCAAAGCTCATTATTCACTAGCATTAGCCTATTTCGAGAAAGGAATGCTGGCTGAAGCGGTCAATCACATCACGATTGCAGCAAATCTCGATCAGACAAACCCCGGCGCGCAGTTCGATGCAGGGATCATGAGTGTTGATCTCTTCCAGCAGGGGCAAGAGAATGGTGAGATAAGAAGCGACCTGCTCTTTGGCGCAAAGATTTTTTTTGAAAGGTGCCTGGAAGATGATCCTTTATTCCCTCATGCAAAGGACAATCTCAACATCATCAATAAGGTTGCAGAATATTATAACTAACTTCAATACTTTTGAAAACAGCAATGGCGAGATAAACCCAGGGTTGGCCCGTGAAAACCTGTTTTCGCGACCAAAAAGCAAAGCTTTTGGTGGACTTTCGGGGTGGTTTATAGCCTTGCAAAGCAAGGCGTCGAAGCCATTATTGTTGTTTTCAAACCCTTCAACGTAAATAGCCATTTTCCAAACCTTTAAAAATGTTTTTCCATCTTCATGTTCCATGCTAGAGTTTAATTATGAGTTGAAGGTTCCAAAAGAAAGGATCCCTATACTGATTGGCAGCGGTGGGGAGATTAAAAAGCAGATTGAGGAGGCAACAGAGACATCGCTCAAGATCAGTTCTGAGGAAGGTGAAGTCTCCATTTCTGGCAGGGACAACCTAAAGCTGTATACTGCAAGGGAGATCGTTCGCTCCATTGGCAGGGGCTTTAATCCAGACATTGCTCTTTTGTTGCTCAAGTCAGATTATTCCTGTGAGACAATCAGCATTGGTGATTTTGTCAAGACAAAGCAGCACCTGCAACGGTTGAAAGGCAGGGTGATTGGAGAGGAAGGTAAAGCTAGGAAGTACATTGAAGAGCTCACGAGTACCCATATCTCTGTGTATGGGAAGACGATCAGCATTATTGGGGAAGTGCAGGATGTGATGAATGCGCGAAAAGCAATAGACCAGCTCCTCACCGGATCTATGCACAAGACCGTCTATCGTTTTCTCGAGCAGAAAAGGACAGAAAAGCGAAAGGCAAAAACGTTTGTTTAAAGGGATGCATTGGCCTTCGTCTTGGCTTAAAAGCATAAGTTTTTATTTTATGGCCAAAACAAAGAATTCATGAATCAAAGGCAGATTGGAGGCATCCTCCTCATCCTCGGAATAATTCTCTCTATCGTTGTGCTTTTTACGAAGAATCGGGAAGACAGTCTCATTGATGAGTATATTGATGAGAAAGGGACCTGTTATTTGACAGATGGAAGCTGTCTGCACGGCGATCGTGATTATACTGTCTATATTGTAGGGTGGGTAATTGCAGCCTCCCTCATTATCCTTGGCATATATCTCATTGCCTTTGACAAAACCCAGCGGCTGCTAGCCCAACAAAGCGAGAATGTCTCTTCAGCACTAAGAGTGGTCAAGCAAAAGGATGAATTCCTTGCATTCCTTTCAGGCTTCACAGAAGATGAGCAAAAGGTGCTCAGGCTCATTAAATCTCAGGAGGGCATAAAGCAGGAAACTCTCAGGATAAAAGCCGGGATGTCAAAGACCAGTTTGTCCTTGATGCTCAAGGAGTTAGAAGAGAGGGATATCATCGCAAAAAAGCCTTCAGGAAAGACCAATCAAGTATTCCTGAAAAAAGAGTTCTAAAACACGAATTAAACGGTGTAAGCAGTAAATTTTGCCATCTTAAACGGTCTTTGGGGTGAAATATTCAAGAAAGGGTATTTAAAGGACCGCTTCTTCTCTGCATGTGGCATAAAAATGCCGTGGGTGAGAGAATGGAGACAATTTATGTTCCAGACATTGAATGTGACAGTTGCGTAAATCTCCTTAAGAAGAGATTTGAGAAGAGAGGCATACATGATTATCAGATCAGCAAGGATGCGGTTGTCTTGACGACCGATAAGATAAATCCAAAAGAAGTAGTCGAGATCATCAAAGAAGCTGGTTTTCGCGCGTCAACTACTCCTTTCGAAAGAAAATCATTCAGGGAAAGGAGGAGGGATATGAAAGAAAACCCTCAAAAGTATGAGCTCGAGCTTCAGGGATTAAATTATGCGGGTATGTCAGCAATGGTCTTGGCGATTCTTATCCTCGTCTCTTATTTGCTTTTTTTTAATACCATCCCAAATTTTGCAATCCAGTATGGTTGGTGGGTGTTTTACCTTGGTGTATCTGTCATAACAATTGGAATAGCATTGTGGCATTACTTTGCTTATGATGCAAAATACACGTGTATGGTGGGCATGATGGTTGGCATGACCTTTGGCATGCAGGCTGGCATGATGGTAGGTGCCATTATTGGCGCAACGAACGGATTCTTCGTCGGATCAATGACTGGAATGCTTCTTGGTGTCTTTATCGGCGCATTAACAGGAAAGTGCTGCGGCATTATGGGACTCATGGAAGGGATGATGGCTGGCTTGATGGGCGGCACGATGGGTCCAATGATATCTGTCATGATGTTTTCTGATCACTTGCTCTGGTTTATGCCGTTCTATATGATCATCAACATACTGATTGTTGCCGGCCTCTCCTATATGCTCTATGAGGAAGTTGCCGAAGGCAACACAAAAATAAAAAAGAAACCTATTGATCTGCCAACATTTGCTTCATATTGTATTATTGCAGCATTCATACTCATTGCCATTATGGTCTTTGGGCCAAAATCAGTGTTAGTCGGAGGATAAGATGTTTAAAGAGATAAAGCCATTACCAGTAATCGGTGCAATTGTGATTGTCCTGCTTGTCGGGATTGCAACAATGACCACATATACTTCAGCAGTAAAACAAAAGGATGTAGCGCAGCCCTTGCTGAAAACCGCTCCAGCCCCAAATGGGATGCAGGAAGTGACACTGAGCTACTCTAAGTATGGATATGTCATGACTCCTTCAACCTTGCAGCCAGGGGTTCCTGTGAGAATGACCGTTGATACGAATACTGTCACTGGTTGCATGCGTTCAGTTACCATTCCATCCTTTGGCGTGAGAAAAAGCGTTTCTCCTGGAGATAATATTATAGAATTTATTCCAGATAAGAGCGGCACCTTCCAGGTAGTCTGTTCCATGGGCATGGGGAGAGGCTCATTTACTGTTGCAAATGGCGCTGGTGTGATTCAGGCTGCTCCAGAGCCAGTCATTACAGGTCAAGGAGGCTCATGCGGCGCTAGTGGTGGAGGATGTGGGTGTGGCGGGTGAGATGGAAGCACCAACCAATCTACCTATAGCTGCAAGAAAACATTAAACATATCATTTAAAAAAGCAAAGCCTCCCCTCACAAGAGAACCTTGCGCGTGAGGGCTTTGGGGTGCTCACCAAGATATGGTTAAAGATGCCAAGTTGGAACACGTTGCAGACAGGTAGAGGAAAAATTAAAGCGAGTCATTGACCAATAAGTCAATGAAGCAGGTGATGAACTATGAATACAAAGCTGATGGGTATTGTGTTGGTAGCCTTTCTCTTCGTAATGGGCTGCTCGAGTACGAAGAATGCTGATGTTGGGGTGGCAGGACAAGATATGATGGTGCCAGCACCGGAGAATGCAAATGTCCAAGAAACTATTGTTTCAGACACACAAATTGAAGATGGGTCTGTTGATGGCCAGCCAGCAAAACCCCCTGTTGAGATGATCAGACAAGAGGGAACACTAAGTGGATCAGATGCCCCGGTAAAAGAGCTCAGGATTACTGCATACAACTTTGGTTTTGATGTTGAGCCAATAACAATCAATAAAGGAGACACAGTAAAAGTGATTGTGACAAGCAGGGAAGGGACGCATGGCTTTGCACTGCCAGACTTTGGCATATCAATCAAGCCAGTCTCCCCAGGAGAAGAAAAAACAGCTGAGTTCGTCGCAGACAAGGCAGGCGAGTTCACCTATTTTTGCAATGTACCTTGCGGCGCTGGACATCAGTCCATGAGAGGAAACATTGTAGTTACTTAAATTGTATACATCGTATACTTCATTTAATTATTTTAGAGGCTGCATGTCTGCAGCTTTTCTTGTTCTTTTTTTCAGGAAAGAACAAACGAAAGATCAAACAAAACATTTAAATATATGGTATAAATAACATATGTGAAATATGTCATCTATAAGAAAAATGAGTTATGAAAGATGAGGCAAGCACTAAGACAACCATACAGGCAGTTTTTTGGCACCCTGGCAAACCAGGTGCGCCTGGAAATCATCGAGTTCCTCTCCCAGGGGACAAAAAATGTAACATCGATTGTTGAGGCTCTGCCCTATGAGCAGTCTACTGTCTCACACAGCCTGAAAAGGTTGGAAGAGTGTGGCTTCGTGACAGTAAAAAGGAAGGGAAAAGAGCGCTACTACGAGCTCAACAACGCCACGATCAAACCATTATTGAAGATGATGCACCAGCATATGGACGCCTATTGCAAATGTGTTGTTGCGCGAAAGGAGGAAAAAAATGGCACGAATAAAACTGGAAGTCAAAGGGATGCATTGCAAGAGCTGCAAGATGCTCATTCAGGATGTTCTTGAGGATGAAGGTGCACAGGTAATAAGTATGAAAATTGATGAGAAAAAACAGGTTGGTATCATAACAGTCGAGACAGACAAGGATCCTGGCATCTTGAGTAAGGCAATCGAGGCTGAAGGGGATTATAAGGTAACACGTGTATGAGTTGAAAGAACATGGCAGAAAATGAGACGAGAAGGCAGGTGAGGATATCTGTTGGTGGTATGCATTGTGCCAGCTGCGCAAATATCATCTCAAGATCATTGAAGAAAGTGAGCGGGGTGCATGATGCAAATGTGAATTATGCAACTGAGCAGGCAACAGTGACCATCGACCCTAAGGTATCAATGAAAGACCTTGTCAGGGCAATTGAAAAAAGAGGCTATCAGGCCTATTCGTTGGAGAAAACAGTGGATAAAAGTCCGGCAGAAGCATCATCAAGTCAGGCTGCGGGAAAGGAGATCGCTATATCTATTGGTGGTATGCATTGTGCCAGCTGCGCAAATGTGATCACCAGGGCGCTAAAAAAAGTAAATGGCGTAAAAAATGCGAATGTGAATTATGCCACTGAAAAAGCAACAGTGTTCATCGATCAAAAAAAAGCATCCGTTGATGATCTTGTGAAAGCCATTGAAAAAAAGGGCTATCAGGCATTTCCGCTGGATGCTGGTGATTCCTCATCAGCCGCAGTTCACGCTGGCACGAAGGCAAAAGCGATTGATCCAGCGAAGTTAAAGGAACAGAGGGAAAAGAAAGAGCGTCGGGACATCAAACGTCTGGTTTTCATAAGTCTTGTTTTCTCTCTTCCAGCCCTCATTATTGGGATGTTTTTCATGAGTGATGGCCTGTTTTTCTTCGGCCTAGAGTTCCCTTATGCATCCTATGTTCTCTTCCTTCTGGCAACCCCGGTCCAATTTTATGTTGGGGCAAGGTTCTATAAGGGTGCATGGAATGCTCTAAAGAACAGGTCTGCAGACATGGACACCCTTATTGCTCTTGGTACAAGTGCCGCATATTTTTACAGTTTCTATGTGGTCTTTATAGAGAAAAGTATGGTTGGCCAGTATTTTGAGGCAGCAACCACNNAAGGTGGCAACTGTTATCAGGAATAAAAAGGAGATCCAAATCCCTCTTGATGAAGTTAAGGAGGGTGACATTGTTCTTGTAAAGCCGGGAGAAAAGATTCCGGTTGATGGAATCATCACTGAAGGCACAACAAGCATCGATGAGAGCATGATTACAGGAGAAAGCATTCCGGTAGAAAAGACAAAGAAAGACCAAGTCATTGGGGGCACTATCAATAAGTATGGCACCTTCACATTCAAAGTCACAAATGTTGGAGAGAATACAACGCTTGCAAGGATCATAAAGCTGATTGAGGATGCACAGGGAAGAAAAGCACCCATTCAACGGTTTGCTGATGTCATCTCATCTTATTTTGTCCCGGTAATTGTGGTCATTGCCTTCATCACCTATGCGTATTGGGCTTTTCTTTCTCCGATGGGTGGGGCATTTGGCATTATTGCAGCAGTGGCTGTCTTGGTCATTGCCTGCCCGTGCGCTCTTGGCCTGGCAACGCCAACAGCGATCATGGTGGGAACTGGTGTTGGAGCAAAATATGGTGTTCTCATAAAGGGCGGCGATGCGTTGGAGAGTGCTCACAAAATAAAATATGTCATTTTTGATAAAACAGGAACCATCACAAAAGGAGAGCCAACCGTCACAGATATCGTTCCGCTAAAAAAGATTGGTAAGGAGCAATTGCTGAGGATTGCAGCAAGCGTTGAAAAGGGATCAGAGCATCCCCTGGCAGATGCAATCGTTGCTGAGGCGAAGAAAAAGAAGGTTGCCCTGTCAAAATACACCCAGTTTCAGGCAATTCCCGGCCATGGCATTAAGGCCAAGCTGGGGAAAGAAACCTATTACCTTGGCAACGTAAAGCTGATGAAAAAGCAGCATCTTTCCACCCAAAAGGCAGAACAGAAGCTAAGAGAACTCGAGGAGCAGGGAAAAACCGCAATGCTCCTTGCTTCAAAAAAGGAGATTATTGGCATCATCGCTGTTGCTGATGTGATAAAAGAGACATCAAGGGAGGCAGTGCAGAATCTTGCCAAGCTCGGCGTTCATACTTATATGATTACAGGTGATAATGAGCGCACAGCCAGGGCTATTGCAAAACAAGCTGGTATCCGGCATGTGTTTGCAGAGGTGCTCCCTGAAGATAAGGCAAAATATGTAAAAAAGCTCCAGCAAAATGGGAAATACAAAGTCGCGATGGTGGGTGATGGCATTAATGATTCTCCTGCCCTGGCTCAGGCAGACATCGGGATTGCGATGGGTTCTGGCACTGATGTTGCGATGGAAACCGGGAATATTGTCCTCATGAAAAATGACTTGAAAGACGTTCCAAGAGCAATTATGTTATCCAAAAAAACAATGAAGACAATCAAGATGAACCTCTTTTGGGCGCTCATTTACAATGTTCTTGGAGTCCCTATTGCAGCAGGTGTTCTGTATTATCAAACAGGCTGGCTCCTCTCTCCCATCATCGCTGGCGGGGCAATGGCGCTAAGCTCGGTGAGTGTCGTGACAAATTCATTGCTGTTGAGGAAGGCTAAGCTATAAACGAGTTTGATGTAGTAAGAGATTTGTTGATAGAGTAAATTGTCGTATTGGTGCTATCGCTGTGTCTAACGTATAAATAAGATTATCGCTAGATAAATTAATATAAAAGAAAAAATGAATGTTGCTATCACAGGTATCTTACTTTTATCGGACACACCCTTGAGGCCCAAAGGGATCTTATACACAAGGTATCTCCACACGAGAAAAATACTCATCACTATTAATAACAGGGAAGGTAATATTCTAAAACGAATATTGGTAGCATTAGCATATTCAAGAAGAAGGGTAAATATCAACAACACCCAGAGAAATGTTTCTGTTCGCCTTAGGAGGTTTACTCTTTCTTTCATCATTATATTAAGTATCGCTTGAGCCTATACTTATTCCATACCTCGCAGCTAATTTCTTAAAACCTTCTGATATCGAAAAGCCAGATTTGTTTAGGGCCGCTAATTGGTTTGAAGCATATGATCTATCTTGAGATGATATAGATTGTCGTACTGAATTAATATTAGAAGTAATCTGAGGGTGATTATCGACATTAGCATTAACAAATGTCGTTAAAACATTCCCAATACCTAACTGACCAAGTAATTTAACATTATTTGTCGATAATAGATTACTTGAACCCATAAAAGTTCCAGGCTTAAGACCAAGACCATAAGACGGAACATTTAAAGCACCTGCGACAGCAATCTTACCAGGATTTAGTTCTTCTCCCTTAAGCGACTCACTAATAGCTTCCCCACCAGCCCCAATAACTGCTGTTCCTGTGGCAGTGAATAAGCCAACTGTTCCACTTTGAGCAACAGCTCTTCCACCCACAGTAGCAAATAATGTAGTTGCTGAAAAAGAAGAAGCAGTTATGGTTCCTGCAAGATATGTATCTCTTACATGTTCCCAACCAGATCCACTATGAGTCATCATATAGGTAAGTGACCCTATAACAAAACCTACAGAAGCTGCAACGCA
>DUKZ01000040.1:3709-3943 GCA_013329045.1 Candidatus Woesearchaeota archaeon | reverse complement strand
TCCTCCTTGTTTCCAAGGCAGTCCTCGCATTGTGCTCAGTCACTGAGCCTGTTAGCAATTGCGAGTACAGGTCTCGCTCGTTGCCTCACTTAAGAGGACACCTTACGGCACGAGCTGACGACGGCCATGCACCACCTCTCGGCTCGTCAAGTAAGGCCTTCAACCTGACTTTCATCCTGCCGTCGCTGCTGGTGAGATTCTCTGTGTTGAGTTAGATTAAACCGCACGCCGCAC
>DUKZ01000040.1:0-3701 GCA_013329045.1 Candidatus Woesearchaeota archaeon | reverse complement strand
GCTCCCCTAGCTTTCGTCCCTCACAGTCGGATCCGTTCTGGCAAGACGCCTTCGCCACAGGTGGTCCTCTTGGGATTATAGCATTTTACCGCTCCCCCAAGAATACCTCTTGCCCCTCCCGGTCCCTAGTCATGCAGTGTTCTTTGCGCGTCAACCAGTTGAGCTGGATGATTTCACAAAGAATTTACATGACCTGCTACGGACGCTTTAGGCCCAATAAAAGCGGTTCCCACTCGTGGCGCTGGTGTTACCGCGGCGGCTGGCACCAGTCTTACCCACCACTTATTCGCCAAGGTTTTTACCCTTGACAAAAGCCTATGCATTGCATAAGCACTGAGGGTACCCTTATCACGCTTTCGCACATTGTAAAGGTTACGCGCCTGCTGCACCCCTTAGGGCTAGGGACAGTGTCTCAGTTCCCTTCTCGGGGCTACCGCTCTCACGGCCCCTACCGATCGTCGGCTTGGTGAGCCATTACCTCACCAACAACCTAATCGGCCGCCGACCCATCCTTTGGCGTTACCTTTCAGAAATGGGACGTTCCAGTGCCCATTCCCTACCATGTATTGTCCTCAGTTTCCCGAGGTTATCCATGACCAAAGGGCAGGTTATCGACGTGTTACTGAGCTATTCGCCGGGAATTGCTTCCCTGACTTGCATGGCTAAGTCGCACCCTCATAGCAGCAACCTCTCGCAGGATCAACGAGAACTAGAATCCTGATCAAAGAAGCGCAAATAATGCTCCTTTTCGCTTTTATGGAATTATCCGGTCGCAAAAATTTGAATTAAACGGGTATATCTTTTCCATTCCCACATCATACTCAAACGATGTTTGAGTACTCATGAATTGAGTTTGACAGAAGATTGGATGTTGATACCAATCTGAGAACTATTAGGGAACAAGGGGTTGCTTATAAAGGTTGTTGTTTTTGACGGCTCTATCTCGGAAGGGTTATTTTATTGTTTCTTAGACGGATAAGACCCTCTTTTTGCATCCCTTCGATGATTGGTTGGAGGAATGATTCAGGCTGATTTACCCGGTTTGAGAAGTTTTTGGGTGTTATTGAATCTTCTTTCGCTAAGATCTTTAATATTTGCCCCCGATACCATCGATTTGAGCCTTCAAATTTCGATTGAGTGCTCTTTGGAGCAATCCCTGTCGTTCGTGATGTTAGTATCTGGGCTCCGTAATCCATCAATGCATTATGCCAGTCCCTTGATTTGTTTCTAGGAACAATTGATTCCGCGATTTCTTGAAGTTCTTTGTCCGAGATGGATTCTTTGAGATGGAGCTCGTGGATGAGAATTCTCCGGATATTGGTGTCGACGCAAGCGAGGTCTTTGTTGAAAGCAAAAATAAGAATTGATCTTGAGGTGTATGGGCCAATACCGGGAAGTTTTTGGAGCTCGCCCGGGGCTTTGGGAAAGGATTTCATTTTTGCAATTTCTTTAGCGCAGTCTTGAAGGCGTTTTGCCCGTCCATTAAAACCAAGACCAGACCATGCGATGAGGACATCTGCCAGCGATGCCTTTGCTAAAACGCTTATTGTCGGAAATTTTTTTATGAATTCTTCATATTTTTTTATGACGCGGTCAGTTTGTGTCTGCTGGAGCATGATTTCAGAGACGAGAATATGATAAGGATCTGTTGTTTTTCTCCAGGGAAAATCCCTTTTGTTCTTTTTATAATTAGAAAGAATTTTGTTTTGAAGAGCTTGAATTTTTAGTTTTGATATTTTCCTCATGCAGCATTCTTCTTTGCAGAGCTATAAGTAGCTTTTCATTAATTCTTTAATAATGAAGAACTAAGCCCGCGCTTGGTTTCGCTTTCTTCGTTCTTTCTTAATCCTTTTTCGCTGCCATTTCCAACGCATCTGGCGCTTTTTCTTCCAGCGACGAGAACTTCTTTTCATGTGTTGTAGCTCTTCAGGACAATGCCCTACTTTACCTCTGTTAGTTGATAAGAGAAGTGAATTAGAGGGGGTTTAAAAAGGTGGTGGTTTGTGAGAATTGGTGCTTAGTTGATGGAATAATCAGACTTGTTCCACGAGCATTTCTAATGCAGCTTTCCAGTTCTTCGCTTGACGGTAGAACATTTTGTCTTGCGCAGGAGTACCTTCTAGCTCAGGATGCAGTTCTAAGACTGAAAATGCAAAGTATTGATCTCGCTTTTCCTCTTCAAGATGGTAAGGACATATATCAGTTGTTGTTCCATCCTGCAATGAATAGATATCGGGAAGGTCCCGAATATCAAAAAACATCACGAGTGATCCATTTGTGGGAATCCTTCTTGGCAAACCATCTCTTGTCTTGAACAAATCCATCGCTGAAGACATGGGGTCTTGATGATGATCAAGATCCGAGACGACTGCAATGTAAGGGATATGATGCGCTGCTGCAACGAAGGCTAATGGGTACCCATATGCCTTGATGATTGGTTCCCACTTTTCTAGATCATGGATGATATCATGATGACCAAGAGGCATCAATAACCCAGTGAGGAGAACATCAAACTTTCTTTGGGGCAGACTCAATCCATTCCCGACAATCTCTTTTGTTGCGGCGTCGTAATCACCAACGACTACCAAGTTTAAGTCTTTAAGCTGGTGGTGTGCATTTGCCTGGTGCCTTAGATCATCCTCAACAACTAGCACATTATATACCATTTGTCATAAGGTAATGGTTTTTTAGATAAAAAGGTTATGCTCTTGAAAACTCGATCCCCCTCAATTGATGTATAAGATTTAGTTTTCCACAATTATTAAATACTCCAGAACTCAGGAACTTCCTATGGCAAAAAAACAAACAGACCGGAAAAAAGTCATGGCCATTTTAAGCATCATTTTTGGCATCTTGGTGATTATGAACCCTGCATTCCTCGCGTGGATCGTCGGGCTCTACCTGATTGTGACTGGAGTATTGTCCTTAATGGGGTGAAAGAAAGAAGAGGGTATCCTCCTTTTTTATTTTTCGTAGATATTTTTTCTCCGTCCAATACGGATAACTATAATTTTATTCATAGAAATGATTATGTCTACAATAGCCCGATAATCCCCAATCCTGAGCCTCCATAACTTTTCCCCCTGCAACCTTTTAAGATATCTGAAGGGATTGTCCCTGATGGAATATATTTTTTGCAGGATGATTTCAGCATCCTTCTTATTTAGCTTCGTGAGAAAACGCTTTGCTGTGTCTGTCAACTCTATAGAAAACATTTTTATTCAAGTTTTACCCCAAGCTCTTTTGCGACAGACTCAATGGAAGAGACTTTTCCTTTCTTGATATCCTCAAGACCCTGCTGGATTTCAGTGATCTCCTCGGCAGACAGCACTTCCTCATCTGTATTGTCAAGAAGATTATTGAGGACATCGTCGTATGATTGCCGCTCAAAGTTTTTCATCTGCTTGAGCCTTTCGAGCGTTGCCTGGTTGATTTGGATGGTTGTCTTTTCCATGTTATATGGTAGTTATAGGTATTATATAATACTTTCTTTTATCCAGTGATAACAAAGATTATTATAAACCGAAAAAGATTCGCCTTTTATGGAAGAAGATGAAGATTATGAAATAAAATGGTGGAAAGATTGGCTAGAAGCAGACTGTATTCAAAGAGTGGAGATGGTAGAAAAACTACCTTTTGTCAATGAAATGCTCAACATAGATAAACTCGATAAACTCCGTGAACTACCACGGGTCTCGCTC
>DUKZ01000043.1 GCA_013329045.1 Candidatus Woesearchaeota archaeon | reverse complement strand
TTCTTGGCTACCCTCGCTCTAAATGCGATTATCATCGAACCTGTTGCACTCCTTGCCAGCTATAGCTTTGTCAGGAAAATCAGCCCAACGTTTCCTGAGAATGATGTGCATTGTTTCACACTGGGAATGAGTACCCCTGGCTCTGATTACACTCCCGGCGGCTGGATGAGCAACAGAGAGAAAAGGGAAAAAATAACAGAGAACTACCAGGAGATGATTCGAGGAGTCAGAGATGTAGTCCGGAGATATAAAAACAATATTCTTAGTGGAAACTCCCAGCCACAATTGCTCGCGTCAGAAGCGGCTATTTCCCTCGTTGACAGGCTGGAAGGAGACATTGAAAGAGGCATTAGCGTCTTTCATACGGTTGATTGAGTATCGGTTTGATTTGGTTAGTGATCTACTCTCAGTCATAGAAATCCTGGATGTATCTCTCAAGGTTGGGTCTTAACATGATATCCGAAATGACCGGCAACCGATTGATTTGCCTGCCAAGAAAGGGTAATACCCTTGGTATTGATGCGGACATTGCTGCTATTACAAGACCTGAAAGATCATAGCGCCCCTGTCCGGCCGCTTCCAAAGCGTAACCAAAGAGGAATATCCCTGTGGCGATTGCAACTGCATATGCAGATGTCTTGAACAAATGCGGAGAGCGATTATTCTGTCCAATCATCAGAGCGTACCTATGCATATCCCCTGAAGTAATTCCTTTCTCCTGAATGATAGTGTGAATCCCTCTGCCTTCAACATATTCTCCATTACTCCTCACGAGATAAGACTCCACTATTGAATCCTCGTCTAAATCCACATGGGAATGCCTTCCTTTTGTGTTTCTGGCTACTACTACTCTTCGCCCTTTCTCCATGTCCCAAAAATAATGAGGCTTGCCATCTTGTCCGGAGAAGCCGATGGAACCTGGAATCCCAACAGGAAATTCTGAGAGATGCTCCACACCGACAATATATGGCGACACCTCCATGCTATTTTCTCTGATATGCCTCCCGGCCAAGAAATTAGCGAATGAATGAAAAAGAATAGCGTTTCCAAGTGAAAGGTAGAAAGCATCATGCATTTCACTACATTGATCAAATTCGCACTGATCAAACTCCACTGCTTTCCCAAAAACCCTTGGAAGCCTCAGTCCGGGAACATCAAACCTTGACTGCAAGGGCATTTCCCTCACTTTAATAACGATTGCTAGCCTCCTTTCCCCTTCATGCTCCAGCGACCCGAATCTAACGCCTGCAACTGTTGACAATAACATAGCAGGATTTGCCGAGAATTTCTTTCCTAAAAGCGCGAAGTTATAATGAGCATAGTCATCCAGTGTCGGACATGATGGACACTCAATAACTGGCGGGTGAAGATACTCACTAAATGTTTCACTTCCAAACGGACAATAATCTGCGACATGGAGGAGTTTATAATTTGCTAAAGCCATAGGACATCCAGATCCAGATTTCTATATATAATTATTGGAGAAAAAATGGTTAGATCATACTATATAATCACTAACGTCTTTTAGTCTTATGGAATAATATTTTGAACAAGAGTTAAGGGATAGCATATCAACTGGTCTACAAAAAACATTACCTTGCCCAATACACATCAACATCATCAGTCCGCTCATATGGATGGATACTAAATTCGTTCAATTTGGCATTTTTCGTCGCCATATTTATGCCAAGCCAG
This sequence comes from Candidatus Woesearchaeota archaeon, assembly GCA_013329045.1. Classification (GTDB taxonomy): domain Archaea; phylum Nanobdellota; class Nanobdellia; order Woesearchaeales; family UBA9989; genus UBA9989; species UBA9989 sp9989u. The sequence goes on along the minus strand of DUKZ01000043.1, from coordinate 12,368 downwards.
GCAATCATGACGCCGTTATCTATCAAGAAAGGCCGGTTTGGACAGTAGAATCTGAATTTATTTTCCCTGCACATCTCCTCGCACATTTCCTGTAAACGCTTATTGCATGCAACACCACCACCAATGACAAGTTCCTTTTTTTCGCAGTGGAATAAGGCTCTTTCTGCAACTTCTAGAAGCATGGCAAAAACTGTTTCTTGCATAGAGAACATCAGATCTTCAATTTTGAATTCTTGCTTGTCAATTTTGTGTTTGATATTTGTTTGTAATCCACCAAATGAAACATCCATTCCTTTTACAACATAGGGAAGCTCGATGTATTTTTTTCCTTTCTTTGCAATTTCTTCAATTTTTGGCCCACCAGGAAAACCGAGTCCAAGATAACGTGCTATGCCATCAATGAAATTTCCAACACCATTGTCCAGGGTTTCACCAAAAACACGATATTTTCCTGATTCAAATGCGATGACTTGTGTATTTGCGCCAGAGGTGTATAAAAGAACAGGATCCTTTGCTTTTGTGAGCGCTTTGGCAATTTCCAGGTGGGCAATGCAGTGATTGACACCGATGCAAGGAATTGAATAGTTATTGTGGAGCTCTTTTGCGGTATTCATACCCACTCTCAGACAGGGGCCAAGGCCAGGGCCTTGAGAAAACGCGATGAGGTCAATATCCTGGATTTTTAGCTTTGCATCGGCAAGAGCTTGTTTTATGAGAGCATCAGCATGCTGTTCATGCTGCTTTGCTGCAGCAATAGGGATGATGCCTCCGGACTCTGTGACATACATCTTTCTGATATTTGCGAGAATATGTTTCTTTTTGTCAATCACCCCAACACCGAAGGTATGGGCTGTAGACTCTATACCAAGGCAGATCATATTAGTTGGAGGCTATTGACCGTTATAAAGATTATGATATTTCCTTCGCGCATCCACAGCATATCCATCTGGCAGGGAATAGTGCAGGACGATCTCATGAGGCATCCTTTGCTGAGGCGCCAATTCTACTTGCATTCCAAGGACATCCAAAACAGGAAATTCTTGATCCATGGTGACTTGATCAATACACTCACCATCAGCATGAACATCGATATCAACGATACGATCATTTCCGCTGCCAGAAAACCTGACAACAATAATATCTGCTGACCTTCCATTCTGAGTTATCAGAGCTCCTGTATGGAGATAATGCCTCCAATAGAAATGTTTCATCGTGCCTCAGCTCTCCTATAAGCATTCATCCCCAACATCACCAATCCAGGAAGAAAATGATAAGCAGGGTTCCCATTTGCCCCAATCTGGCTGCCAGCCTGAGAAAGCCCCTCCACAATACCCTGAGAAGATTGAGGATACCTCTCGCCAATACCTCGTGGACCATGATCAGGGAACCAAACACAACCGAAATGAAGATGTGCTTGACATGAATAATATGCACCAACAGCACCATCAGCCAGAACAGCAACACATGCAACCTCAGGACAACGCTCGATAACACCCTTACCATTTATGGTCTCTTGAGCGTTATATGAGAGATTTAAGACCACTGCGTCCAAGGGCAATGCCATCGTAGCCCGGGATACAAGCATTCTAACAATACCCATTTCCACATCCCATCCTAGGTAATCCCCAACGGCAGGATGAGACATCTCCCTCAGACCATGCTTATATTCAACAGCTGAGCAATTTTCCTCTGTTATGTGTGGAAGATATCCATGAATAAGAAGAGCTATTTCGACGGTGGAGAGGGGACGGTTATTAAAATATGTTTTTGGCAGCTCAGTTAAGGAGTCAAGCTCCTGCTCAATCTCTTTGATGATAGCTGTAACCATCACAAGAAGAATGAAGAATTGTTTAAAAACATTATCGATTAATGGCCGGTAACAAAGAAGGGGAAGAAACTGATATTTTATGTGCCATAGCGTCTTCTTGGATCCACTGTATAATCATTATCAAAGGTCATCTTTAACAACACCCGTTTGCCCTTAAGCGATCTCTCTGGGGAGAGCATCTGCACACAAATCAAACAAGGAAGAACAGCATACTCGAATGCTTCATCCCCTGTTTCGAGATAAAAATCCTCAGTATGGGACCCTCTTATTTCTAGTGTGCAGCTCCTTGTTTGGTCTTCCTTCTCGATATCCCGCACAACGATATCGACTGAGTCCCCATTCCTGCTAAACCGTGCCCCCTCATCACATCGAAACTGCCAAGTGATCGTTCTTGTCTCCATGAAGAGGGGAATGGGAAAGTTAATAAAAGGGTTTTGCTCCTGGATTCCCATGACAAAGGTAATTGCCCATGCAGATGGCGGCTCCCGGGGGAACCCGGGCAGAGCTGCAATTGGAGTTGTACTATTTGATGCTGCTGGGAAAAAGCTTTTCGAATATAAGGAAAGGATAGGCATTGCCACGAATAACATTGCAGAATATAGAGCTCTTATCAAGGCACTTGAGCTTGGGAAGAGATATGGCAATGACATTAGTGTTATTATGGACTCTGAGCTTATCATCAAGCAGGCAAATGGGCAGTACCGGGTGAAAGCAAAGCATTTGCTCCCTTACTATGAAAAAGTAAAGATGCTGGAGAAAGGGTATTCTTTTGTGGGGTATCAAACCGTTCCTCGAAATAACAGCAAACAGATACTTGCAGATCTCCTGGTCAATCAGGCGCTTGACTCCTAATCCCTCTTAAGATGCATGATCGCTTTTGTCTCATGGCCTACGATGAAATAAAGTGTGCAATTCTGACAGATCATGACACCTTTCCTTGGAACTTCTATACTATGGTCCAGCGATCTGCCTTCTGGAACACAGAGCAATGAGCCAGACGAAGAAATAATGAAACATCCATCCTTCATGCTGATCAACCCATGATGAGGGGAGAGATGATGGATCTTTTCATCGCAATCATTGGCAGAACCGACCTTGAAAGGGAGTGGCGATTTTCGGGCAATCATTGACGCAGATATCTCTTTGATGGCGATGCTTTGTTCTGTCCTTTCTTCCCTCTGCTCGTATTGCTCTGCATCTCTTTCCAAGCGCTCGGCTTCCCCCAGCTCTCTTCTTAGAACCTCGAGCGATGCGAGAAAATTCTGCCTCACCGCAGGATTTGGCACTTCCCCATTCTTTTTTGCCCTGATGATATGCTGCAGGGTGATCTTCAGCTGATTGACATTGCCCTGGAGGGCTGCTATCTTATCCGCTATTTGCTCCAAATCCTTGGCTGTTCTGGCATCTAGGTCGTGCGGCAGAGAAAACAATGTAGTAATCCAGGACATGGTGTCATCCTTGCCCCTTCACCATTTAAGGATTGCGGTAATGCTCTGGGGATTTAGTTACTACTTATAAGTCATTATAATTCGAAAAGTTTAAATATGGCAATTTATCCTGCCCCTTATGGAAAAATCCAGGCAAACGATCTCTGCAGCAATTGAAAGTCTCAGGAATGCCCCAGATGACATGCTCATCAGCGATTATCTTGAGATAAATACTTATTGCCGGGGCTGCATGAAAAATCAGGACAGTGCCCGGCGCATGAAGCTCTGGGAAGGGCCGTTAGTGTACCTTCGAGACACATATGGTGCAGATACATTAGGGGAAGCAAAAAGATTTGTGAGGGAAGGAAAAATCCAACCAGCAGTTGTTGAACTCTTCCTAGAAGAAGACATGATCCAGGGAGGATACCTTTCTGGGTTGTTCATGGAAGCATACCCAGAATATTTTGAAACAAAAACAGTTGTCAGGACACAAACACCGGCTGGTAGCAGAGGCAATTTTCGCATTGACATGATGGTGTCCTGCTTAGAGGGCGTCATCAGGGGAGAACAAAACCTAAAGAAAAAAAGAAATCTGCACAATCATGTAGGGGTGTATCGCTATCTGCAAGACAAGTATGGGCTAGTGGAAGTAGAAGAAGCTCCAAATGTCTTTCTCGAACGAAGAATTCCTGCAAATGTTGTCGCACTTTTTCTCGAAGAAGGTATGCTTGGCAAAAGCAGGCTCTATAACGCAGCACGCCAAGGATACCCTGAACTGTTTGGCTAAAGGGAAAAGAGTGTTGTGCCTTTATACATTCCTCAGCACCAAAAGAACATCACGGAAGCTATCAGCAGTATAATCAGCTTTTGGATCTTCACACTCCCAAGCACACCCATACCGCGCCCAGCATGTTTTCATCCCAACAGTTCTTGCACCAACAATATCCCTCCCAGGATTATCTCCAATGAAAAGGGCTTCTGTTGGGGAGATGCCAAGCCTCTCGAGCGCGAGCCTGAAGGGAGCCTCATCGGGCTTGAGCTTTTGTGTATCATCGTACGTGATGATATGAGGGAAATATTTAATCAATCCAATCGTTTCCAGACGGATATGCGCCTTGAGACGAGGAGCATCCGAGACGACAGCTAATTTTATGCCGCCAGCCCTGAGCATTTCCAATGCCTCTCTGACATCAGCATAGGGGACAAGAGCAAATGGCCTTGCATTCCTGTATGCGACAATGCCAGCTGCCAGAATCCGGTAATCTGGCTTGCCGTGATACTTCTCAATGAGCTTTTGGAACACTTCTTGCTCTTCCCAGCCTTCCTCATCATAGATGCGAAAGATGTTCTGGAGGGCATCATCAACCGAAAGGGTTAGACCATGACGCCGCATCGCTTCGATTGCTGCCGTGCAGCATCTTTTCTTCATGCCGATAAAATCAGTCAAGGTGTTGTCAACATCACAGATAAGCGCCTTTAGCATAATCATCAAGAAACAGCCCGGGAATAAAAAGATTATGAAAAAAGGCTTTGTAGAAAATAGTGGTGAGCATCATCTCCGAGGTTCTCTTGAAAAGGGAATACGCCTGTGGGAGGGGTTGGACTCTTCGGGAGGGGCCCATACTCAAGAAATAATATCAATGAACCGAGGCTGATGCTCATCCGTGATAGCGAGATTTTCTACAAAGCCGAAAAAAAAGAAAAAAATAAATAATTATGAGAAATGGTGTAATGCCTTATCCCCAATATCAGTTCGGTAATGGAACCGGCTGCCTTCCAACCTGAGCTTTGGCACTTCCTGATATGCTTTCCCTTGTGCCTGCCTGAATGCCTGCTCTGGATTATCGAGAACAGAAAATCCTGTAACCCCAAGGACCCTCCCACCACTTGTGACAATTTGGCTGCCTTCCTCTTTTGTTCCTGCATGGAAAACATAGACACCATCCTGGCTCACATTATCTTGGCTCACATTATCAAGGCCGGTTATGGGAAATCCTTTCTGGTATGTCCTCGGGTATCCTTCTGATGCCAGGACCACACAGCACGCTGCAGTGTATCGAGGAGTGACCACCGCATCCAATACACGACCTTGCGCTGCACTCATCAACAGGTCTGATACGTTATTGATGAGCGGCAAGACCACCTGAGCTTCCGGATCGCCAAAACGGATATTGTATTCAACAACCCTTGGGGCGCCTTCATCAATCATCAAACCGATATATAAGCATCCAGAGAAAGGCATTCCTTTTTGGTTCATTCCATGGAGAGTTGGTTGGATGATCTCGCTTTCCACTATTCTTAAGACTTTTGGAGTCACGATAGGCGCTGGAGCGTATGCACCCATCCCCCCAGTGTTTTCCCCCATGTCACCATCACCTACAGGCTTGTGGTCCTGCGATGCAGGGAGGATGTGATGATTAGTCCCATCACAGACAACGAGCAATGATGCTTCCTCACCCGGCATGAAGTCTTCGATCACCACCCTGGACCCAGCATCACCAAATTTCCTCTGGCGCATGATCCTGTCAACCGCTGTTTCTGCCTGACTGAGAGATTGACATACGATGCTTCCTTTTCCAGCTGCTAGGCCATCAGCCTTGACAACAATATCATGCAATAAACTGCCAACATACTGATCTGCCTTATCTGGATCGCTAAAAATCACAAAGGGGGCTGTTGGAATCCCATATTCTGCCATGAACTGCTTGGCAAAGACTTTGCTGCCTTCAAGCTGCGAAGCATCCCTTGTCGGACCAAATATCAGGTGGCCCTGATCGACTAATCCGGTATCATGCCAGTAATCAACAATTCCTCCTACGAGCGGCGCTTCCGGGCCAACGACGGTCAATTCTATCTCATTCCTTCTGACAAGGGCTGCTAGACCATCAAAATCATTTTCTTTTATATCAAAGGTTCTTGCAGACCGCGCAATCCCGGCGTTCCCGGGTGTGCAATAGACAGTAGCATTTGCCCCCATCGTCCAAGCCAATGTATGCTCCCTGCCACCAGAACCAACAACGAGAATATTTGTCATTTTCCACTCCACCTCCGTAGGTTATTGATGATTCCTTATGGTTATTTAAAAAATTATAGGTAGTGCAACCCTAATTCTTGATAAAGAACCACCACAACATTTAAATACTATAACTATAGTTATAGTTTTATGGCAACAACCATACAGGTATCAGACACAACAAAGCAGCTGCTTGATGATGTCAAACGGACGGAGAGAAAAACTTATGATGAAATAGTCAAGGGACTGCTCATGAAGAAACAAAAAATTCCCTCTTCACTCTTCGGTGCCTTTGAACGGGTGAAATGGGAAAAGAAAAAAGACAGGATGGGATTTCGACATGAAGTTCATGATTGATTCTTCTGTTTGGCTGGCATATTTTCAAGGTCAAGACGTCAGAGTAAGAGATATCATAGAAACGCACGAATGCCATACAAGCATTATTGCCGTTGCTGAAGTTGCAGATCATTGCACCAGGATTAATCTTGACCCAGAGCTCTTAATTGAATTTATCAGCTCACATGCCACCATTCATGATCTTTCTCCCAAGATGTCTGTGCTCGCATCCCGGATAAAAATGGAACAGAGGAAGAAGAAAAAGAAGTTTGGGCTTGCAGATGGACTGCACCTTGCCTCCGCACAAACAATTGGAATACCCTTTGTTACACTTGACAGTGATTTCTCCGGGTGCAAAGGAGTAAAACTGTTGTAATCTTCTTTGGTTTATTGAGCAGGGTTATTCCTCTCAATACAAACAGCTAATAACCGAAAATATAATATATTACTTTAAGAAAAGATCAAAGGTAAAGGGTGTGACCTACTCGAGCCCTAAATTTTTCCTTGCTCTACGCTTTGCTTCTTCATCTATAAGTCTTTGTTCAAGTTCCGCTTGGACTTCCTCTGTTCGCTGTTGGACTCTTCTTTCTCTTTCCTGCTGTGCTTGATAAGTGGGGTCTTGTTGTCTGCTTCGCGCTGCTTCTTGCTGTATTCTTTCTATTCTTTGAACCTTGTCCCTATATTGAGAACAACAGTGATCTGATGGTGGATGTGCTACTCTCGCACTAAATGTCGATTGATCGGTTACGTCATATCCACCGTCATACCCTTGAATATGCCTTGTAGAATCAGTTGTTATCCTCTCAGTCGTATAGACCGGTCCGAACTTTTGGTGGCAATAACGACATTCGTACCTTGTTGTTCCACCAAAAAAATCACCGATAACAGGGATATATGCTGCAAGACGTGGCCGACATATCTCTTTGAAACCCTGTGGTGGAACATTCGCCCGTTTCATAAAATATATCATAGAGTGATGGATTATAAAAAGATTATTGGTATAAAACCGAAAGATTTAAATGTAAAGCTTACTTTACGTATAGCATACTTTACTTTAACAACGATGGTGCTTGGCAAAAACAGACTCAAAGAATATCGGGATAGGAAAGGAATGACGCAAGAACAGCTCGCAGACAAAGTAGCGGTGACCAGGCAGACGATTATATCAATAGAAAATGGTAGGTATGTACCAAGCCTTGAATTAGCGCTGAAACTTGCTTTAGTCTTTCGATGCAAGGTCGAGGAATTGTTTGGAATATAAAGATACGGTACTATGAGATAAGGTGCTGTGAAGATGAGGTGTTTGCTATGATCGGAAAACCAGAATGGTTCACCTATAGGATATTTGGATGGGGCATTCGCCCAAAAACGAAAGAGGGATGGTTCTATATCCTTGGGTTTCTTGCAGCAGTAATGCTTATTGTCCTTCTACCGATTGGACAGGCAATCAAACAGGCAGGGATATTTGTTCTTGTGACAATCCTCATCCTTGACAGCCTTCTCATCATGACCCATCTTGGTGAGCATCATGATGAGAGAGAAAAAATGCACCAGCTCATCATTGAAAGGAATTGTTCCTTTGCAGCAATTGCGGCCCTCGTTGTTGCCGCTGCTATCCAAACCTATCAAAACAGGGCCCTTCTTTCCCAAGAAGTACTACCATTTGATTGGAGCATCCTTGCTGTCCTGCTCACAATGGTAATGACAAAGATTATAACAACATTATATGTAAAAAAGGTATTTTAGCATAAGTTAGCATAAGAATTAAATACCTATAAGACCTCCTCCACTACATGATACAGTATTATTGGTTTTCCTGGCAGCCTTGGGCACAGCTATGGCCATTCCTCATCGTAGTATTCTTTTTTGGCATCATTCTTGCGGCCTTTTGGATCTGGGCATTGATAGACTGCATCACCTCAAAACTCGATTCGGGAGAAAAACTTCTCTGGGTCATTATCATGATCCTCCTCAATTTTATTGGAGCGATTATGTATGTGGTCCTTGCAAAAGAACGCCATGTCCACATCAAGCCAAAGAAAGGACACCTTTACCGGCCACGCTCTGATAGAATGATTGCGGGAGTTTGCGGCGGACTTGGAAAATATATAGGAATGGATCCTACAGTTATACGGCTTGTTTGGGCCATTTTATTGATCCCCAGCCTTGGAACTGGACTTCTTGTTTACATCATTGCTTGGCTGATCATCCCACAAGGGAAATAATTGTGATTATGATAGCGTTTAAAATCTCGCTACCGCTCGCCATTGCCAAGCAAACGCTTCTTATTCCTTTTTACAAAGGTTGAGTTCCCCGTATGGGGCAGTCCCCCTACCAACCCTGCTAATACAGGGGATAAGCGTTTGCACAAAGGCAATGGTGACATTTAAAACACCGCCGATTATGAAATCATCTTTTCTTCAAGCATATCCCACTTGCCATCAATGAACGCTTTCTTTATCGCTCCATCCTCCACAGTGATTTGCACTTGGTGGAGTGTCCTGATGGGTAGAGTATTTTGGTTTATACGATCGCCATATCCAGAACTTTGAGATGAAAATTCGTACACCACCTGCCAACAGGTTTTGCAATCAAGAGGAATGATTGATGCTTGTTTGAGGCCGAATCCATCATATCGGTACGTTGGCGAGTTTTTGATAAATCCTTCTGCAAGGATCCTTGCATCTTCCATTGATTCCTTATCTAATGAGCCACCAGGGCTGCAGGAGCCTTCCAAATATTTTTCTTCTTTGCAGCGGCTCGTATCTGCAAACACACAGTACCTTATTGTTGTGCCGTTTTCCTTGATGAATTGAAGCGTGCCATCATGCATCGTGCAGTAGGCTGTCGGAGAAATGCCCTTAGCGCTATTTGGGCTTGTCTTTGAGCATGAGACAAAGAGGGACAATACAACTAGTACTACTAGGAGGCTTAGCAGGAGGCTTAGTTTCATGACATTGACTTTGGCAAGGGAAATATTTAAACCTGATGGGATAGCCTTTTAAGCAAACTTCTACCCCCCTCAGGGATGAAAGAAGCACTCCTTTTCTGTTGGCCAGGAGAGACGTATAGAGGCTTGCCTGAAGTAGAGGTTGCCCGCCGATATTCCCATATGGCGATCTATGAGTTTGATCAGCTCGTCTGTTTCCATGAATGCTACGAAAGATGGAAGAAAACGCCAGACTACACGGCAGATATTGGAATAAAACAGGGAAGAGCCATTGGTCTTGCCCTTTTTGCCCGGCAGCCAGTTGTTCGTATCGGGGAAGATTCGAGCACACTTACATCTTCTAGCTACTTATTCAACCCGGCAGGGAATCACAGCGATGGGGGAGAAGAACTCCATGATGGGGATATCTTCCTCCCTGACCTTGATGTCGTTACATTCCTTGGAGGAGAGGGAATCATGAAAGCTGCAGCCCAAATCCAACAATTCTATGGATCATCCGGATGGCAAACACAAATGTTTGAAGAGGGATTTCTAAGAAAAGTGCGCATCGAGCCGCAAACTACACGCTTCACATCTGGTTTTGATATCTATGACCCAACAGCACTTCTTGCGATGGCGAGCACACTCCCTGGCTACAGCATAGATACGCTTTGTTTTGATGCCGAGTGAAGGAAGCATTATTTTGATATGTAAAGATTATTGGCACTCAGATATGTTTTTATGATCCAAGATATGAGGAATGATCACGAATCCAGCGATCATCTTCGTTCTCCTTACAGCGCTTTGCCTTGAGGTGTGGACAGTATTCCACTAACAAGCGGCGAGCAGGATTGATTATTTGCTTGGCGCAATCATTGTTTCCCTCACTGCGGTCCTTGTCGGTAGTGTTATACTACTTACACGAATAAAAAAAACATCATTCTCTCTTAATCCAAAAGGAGTCCTGTTTGCAGCCCTTGCCGGGGTCCTTGCGCTGGGACTGGATTATTTTTCTTTGAAAGCGTATGGATCTGGGCTACTCATGTGGGCGAGCGGCTGAAAAGAGTTATCTCATCTGATTTTCTTCAAACGATTGATAAAATTTGTAAGGCGTCTGCTTTTCTATGTACCTGATGAATTTGTACATCTTTGCGTTGAGTTCATCGAGTTTTTCTTTGAGAAACAAATAGCGGTCTTCTTTGATGTAACCGATGTCTTTTGCAAGCGAGAGGAGAACCTCAAGCTCTTTTCCAGACCCATATGCGATCGTGAGGAAATAGAGGAACTCTTTTGGGGTTGGTTTTGTTGTGCCCTCGGCAATGTTCGCCGGGATTGATGTTGACGCGCGGTTTATCTGGGAGACAAAATTGCCGCGCTCGAACGAAGGAAAATCTCTGGTCGTCTTGTAAATCTGGAGAACGAAATCGTAAGAGAGATGATAGACCTCCATCGTTTCATGATTTCTTCCCATACTGTTGTGGAGTGATTGGTGTTGATAAGGATATGGCAGAGAGAACCGGCACAGGTACAGTGAGTAGCGAAGGGAATTCGGCAAATACGGAGTCATAGCAAAAACGCAGCAGTATTGTGAACTTGATTCAATGGAAGCGACATCTGCACGGTAATATTGAGGGTGGGGGTGTTCACCTTTATGAGTGATTTAAAATGAAAGAGAAAAGGGGGAGTTGAGCTGGGTGAAAAATAAATGGGGCAGTATGTTTGAATAATAAGAGGAAAGCTATCACTAAATAGCTATTGATTTATGTTAAAAGGATATTTACAAGAAAACGGCACCACCACTCCTGACCGCAAAGCATTTTTCTCGTTGCACTCAGAAAAACTTCGCGTAGATACTACGCGATTTGCGTCAGTGGTGGTGCTACTCTGAAAGATACGTAATTGATTGTAATATTCTTAGAATTGCGCTCCCGCAAGTCAACAAAAACATTGCATAAACGGAATAAAAAAAAGAAAAAAAAAGACCGTCAAAGGAAAAGTAAGAGCTATTAGTGGTGGCATGCTGAACATCTCGTTTCCTTGATGCGTACACATCCACTCTATCAACCTCATCTTCTATGAGGGCTCAAGGTATCTCTTTTCGGGGAGGGTTTCAGGCTTAGATGCTTTCAGCCTTTATCCCGTAGCGCGTAGCTGCCCTGCCTGCCTTGTTAGACAACAGGTCGACCAGAGGCGCCGAACTTTCGTTCCTCTCGTACTAGAAAGTCCTTCCTCTCAGATACCAACACTCCTAGTAGATATCAAACATACTGCCTCACAGCGTACTGAACCCAGCTCACGATCCCTTTNNTCCCCGGAGTAACTTTTCGGTCATACCCGAGCCCTATCAATGAGCTTCGGGTGTTCGCTAGACCACGCTTTCGCGTTTGGATCCTGTCTTGTTAGGGATCCAATCAGGCTGGCTTTTGCTCTTGCACTCTCCCCAGGATTCCTAAACCTGGTGAGCCAACCTTTGGGCTCCGCCGATATCTTTTCGGCGGAGTGCCACCCCAGCCAAACTGTCCGCCTGCTAGTGTCTTTCAAATGAAGTAAGCATTGTACACTTCGAAGGGTGGTGTTTCATTGTCGTCTACACGTAAACTGGCGTCTACGCTTTAGCAACTCCCACCTACACTGCACATCAAAACATACAACGCAGTAACAAGCTACAGTAAAGTTTCACGGGGTCTTCGCTTCCCACTAGGAGTCTCTGGCTTTTGCACCAGAAAAGAGTGTTCGGAGGATTCTAGCTAGGGACAGTGGGGATCTCGTTACACCATTCATGCAGGCCGTCAATCAAACGGCAAGGCATTTCGCTACCTTAAGAGAGTTATAGTT
>DUKZ01000020.1 GCA_013329045.1 Candidatus Woesearchaeota archaeon | reverse complement strand
TCTAGCAGTTTCGGGATAACAGAGGTCATCTCGCTACCTTCCGAAGAAGATTTCTGCATATTCCACTCTGGTTTGATTCTCTTTAATTAAACTACAAACAAAAAAATATAAATATGAGTATGTTAATTGTATCAAGATTATATTCCAAAAAAGGGGTGGTATTACGCGTCAATCACATAATTTGACTTTAGTCTTATTGTTCTCGTTAGTTATTGTTTTATTAACAACACAAAAACATGAATCAGAAAATAATTGTTGGATCATGCATGTTGTTATTAGTAGTTTTGATGCCTGTAGCTTTGGCATCTCAGACTAATGTGGCTTTGACTTATGATGCCAACGGCAATCTCCTCACCAATGGAGATAAAAGGTACGTGTATGACGGTTTCAATAGGTTGTCAGAAGTTTTCATTAATGAAATGATTAAGGAAAAGTATTGGTATGATCCTGACGGACAACGGTTGAAGAAGGTGAAGTTTCATGGTGATGGTTCTAATACGACAATTTATTATATTAGTAAATCCTTTGTGGGGATTATGAACGCTTCCGGCACTTACGATGAGGTGTATTATTACGATGAGTACGACTTAATAGCTAAACAGGATGCTGAAGGGAAGAAATTCTATCACCCAGACCATTTAGGAAGCACAACGTTAGTGACTGATGAATCAGGGAAGGTTGTTGAAGAAACTGTTTATGACCCTTACGGAGCAGTACAAGAAGGTGGTGATCAAAGATTTGATTATGAAGGGAAAGAAACGGACTTTTCAGGTTTGCAATATTTTGGTGCAAGGTATTACGATCCGGGCAAGCCGAAAAGATGGACACAACCAGACACATTACTACCCGATGTTTATGATTCACAACAATTAAATCGATATGCATTTGAGAGGAATAATCCGTACAGATATGTCGATCCCACAGGAAATCTTATTACTGGTATTCAAGCTGCTGGGGAGGGAGCTGCTGGACCCGGTGCAGGTTCTGCTTGGGGATACATTGCGGATATACAATCTGATGGTAGAATTGACATATATCAGTTTGATACTCAATCTTTAGGTTCAGGGATAGGGGGATCTTCTGGTATTGAGTTGATATTTGGGCCAAGAACAACAGCAGGTGATTTTAAAGGGAAGTCATATACTGGGCAGTATGCACTTTCAGATACTGGACCTGTGGGTGGGGGTCAAACTTGGAGTATAAATATTCCATCTGGCAATAATGGACAACCAAAATCATCAAAGTCATATTTTAGTGGAGGACTTGGAGTTACAATAAGTTATAGTGGGGTTCAAGTTTATAGTGGAGAAAGCAACACAAACACAAATCTTGTTAAAACAGGTCGATGGATTCCTTTTGTATCCACATCTAACTCTCTTTCCACAAACCAAGCATCACTTGTTAGCAGGAGTAATTTGGGCACAAATCAAGGGTCTAATCCCTCTTTATCGACAAAATCAGATAGCAAAAGTGCTCCTGCCCAGTCTACATACAGTAGGGTCAGTAAATTCCTTAAATCAATATTTGGGAGTAAAAAATCATGAGGTGGGACCTGTTAACTATAGCATTTATTGCATTTTTTATATATGTTACATCTTACATGATTATATTTAGAAGATTTAAGAAATATCTTATTGGTAAAATTCGTGAGCCAGTTTTTCCTCTTCCTTTTCCCCTCCCAAATTTTTGTAAAATCTCTACCCAAGAAATCTTTTCAACCGCTTGGCGATTAGGTAAATTTTTAGATAAAATACTCGCAGTAATCCACATATTATCTTTATTGATTTTTTTACTTATATTCATTACACATCTAATAACAAAAAGATTTTAATTATTCTTGATTGTTTATCTTTACTGGCTGGCTCTTGTGTTTAGAGCACCTTCGAGAAATTAGATGATGAGGTATATGAAGGCCCCTCCATGAATAACTTATGCCATACCTGGAAATTAAGAAGGGTCCAGAGCTGGCGTGAGTAATACAAGGGTGATTGCTCATACTTCCTGAATGCCTCATCGATATAGCTATGTCTGAATAATCCCTGCTCTTTTAGCACCGGCTCATCAAGGAGTTGGGCTGTGAGGTCCTTTAGTTCTCCCCTGAGCCACACATCTGTTGGCACGAAAAAACGATGCTTCTTCCTCTTTCTTGTCAACTCAGGGATCTTTTTCTTCATTGCGTGCCTCAACACGATCTTATCGTGCATCCCTTGAATCTTTAATTTGTCAGGCATGCTTGCGGCAAGCTCAACGAGGCGATGATCCAAGAAAGGCACTCTTGCCTCGATCGCATTTGCCATTGTCATCTTGTCTACTTTCATCAACAAGAGCTCCTGGAGCAAGACCGTGTTCTCCACCCGGAGAAGATCCTGGAGCAGGGTCTTTTTTGTTGTCGCATGGAAAAAACCATTCTTCAGCATGGTTTCTGGCTCCTCGTTTGTCACGCCTGGAGTCTGCCCTATCACTTCAACCCTCTCTTGCCTTGAAAAGATCGCCATCATGGCGGTGTATTGGTCAGCGTATTCATCAGCAGAAATGAATTCCACCAAACGCTCCTTGCCTTTCTCCCCAAGAGTATTCATATAAGAGAACAATGAGCCATAGACAGAAGAAGGAATTTTAGAGACCAATCCAGATGATGCCTTTCTCATCCACAGCGGCACCTTCCTGACAATCCTCTGATGGAGCAGCATGAACTTTTCTTGCTCATAGCCACCAAATAACTCATCTGCGCCCTCACCGGTGAGCACTACAGTGACTTTCTTTTTTGCCTCTTTTGACAGGTAATAGGTCGGGATGTTTGTTGGATCTGCATGGGGTTCGTCAGCATGCCAGACAATCCTTGCCAGATCATTTGTGATATCCGGATGGATGATGATCTCCTGATGATCGGTAGAAAAAGCTTCTGAGATATCCCTTGCTGCCTTTAGCTCATCGGCATATTCCGGGATATCAAAACCAACAGAAAATGTCCTCACCTTATCAGTATGCTGAGCCATCAACGAAACGACGCTGCCTGAATCAATCCCTCCTGATAGATAAGCCCCGACAGGAACATCAGCAATCATCCTCAATTTCACTGCATCATCCATTGTGCTCTGCACGGCAGATACTGCCTTATCAATTGACCAGCCCACCTCTTTTTTATGGTATGACCAGTACTGGGACACTTCCAATCCCCTGATAGAACAGGTGAGATAATGGCCTGGCGGGAGCTTTTTTATCCCCTGGATCATCGTCTCGTGCAGAGGATTGCAGGAAAAGGTGAGAAAATAGTTTAACGCATCACGGTTGATGATGTGCTTGATGAAATGATATTCAAGGAGCGCTTTCATCTCTGATGCAAAGAGCAGCCTGCCCCCAGCATAATGGTAATATAATGGTTTTATTCCCACCCTATCTCTTGCCAGGAAGAGCTGCTTTTTCTTGCTATTCCACAATGCAAAAGCAAAACAGCCATTGAATCGATGGACGCACTCCGGACCATATTCCTCATAAGCATGGATGATGACTTCTGTATCGGTGCCAGATGAGAATTTATGGCCTCGTTTCCTTAACTCTTCACGGAGAGGATGGAAATTATAGATCTCCCCATTGAACACGATTTGAATGCTCCCATCCTCATTGCTCATCGGCTGCCTGCCCTTTTCAGACAAGTCATTGATCGAGAGGCGCTGATGACCAAGGGCAACATCTTTGTCATCAAAGGTATTATGCTGGTCTGGGCCCCGATGCGAGATGGACCTCATCATCTTTCGAAGAAGCAATTTATCCACAAATCCATACATCCCCACTATCCCGCACATACGGGCATGGCAAGAAAACTGATTAATAAAGGTTTGTACTCTCTGGCCACGAGATGCTATAGAGCGTAAAACCCTCATTCCTATACACGATAGGGAGCCTGAGGGGATGATTATTATCCCTCAATATCAATGATGCATTCACCTGCATTGCTATCCCTCTGAGATCTTCCCCAGATGCTGTCTGGAAGAAATCCTCACAGTTATCATGCCATACTGTGCATCTCATCAGCTTGAGATCTTCCCATCGTTTCACCCCAAAGATCGGATCAAAGAAACCCTGGCCAGATGTTTTCATCTCGAAAAAAACAGAACGCTCTGACAATGCCTGAAAGCCGACAGTGAGAGGGTTTACCATGACCTTTACATCAACTGGCGTGTTGTCCCTCACCCAATATGACATCTCCTGATATGCATCCACCGGAACGTCTGTTGGAAAATCCACTCTTGATGTTCCATACATCACTCCGAAATATATTGCCAGAATGCCAATACTGATCATGAGCAGGAGAAGCAAACTTGGCCTCAAAACTGCACCTGCTTCATAGAGGAGCAGTGATACCATCAGCACCACAAAGACCAAAAGCAGCTGCGAAATCCTTCCAGCCGCTGATCCTCCAAGCGTTGCTGCCAGATCAAGCAAAGACCCTTTCATGAACAATGATCCAAAGATGAGGAGAATGATGATCGCTGACCCTCCTGCCATGAGCCCCAGGGAGGGCTTCTTATCCCTTATATCTGAGGAGATGAGAATAAGGAGGAATCCCAAGAGCAACCTTGGCTCAAACACTTCTGGCATAAGAGATAATGAGGCAAGGGCGCCGCACATAGCAAAGCATTGGAGACTGCTGCATCTTTTCCATTTCTCTGAGCAATAATGCGCAAAGTAGATGAGCGCAAACACTTTCAAAAAAACTGTGCTCCTGAACGGATACGCGCGGATGACTGTATGGCTTGGGATGATCTCGATGAAAATGAATCCTGCAAAGCAGATCATCGCTATTCCTGCCATCATCCCAGCGACCATGCGATGCTTCTCTTTCTTGATGAGAGGCAATAGTCCCATCAAGAGCATCAGGCACAGGGCACCGAAAGTGACATATGATCCAAGAGGCCAGCTGAGCGGAAAAGCATGATGGGGAACCCTCCCTCTTGCTAGGTCTATCCACTGCGCCTCCTCAAATTCCCGGATTAGCGGGTCATTATTATTGACAATTGAAAGAATTGACAGGAATAATGGCAGGGTGAGGAGCCCAAACAACAATAAGGAAACAAAGACCTGTTTCTTGAATAGCTTCTTTGATGCCAGCAACGCAAAACCAAGGACTGCCATCGCCAAAAGCCCCGTGATTGCGTGCACATAAGACACCCCGGCCAGGATGATAGCCATAAGCAGATAATTCTCCTCCAAAAACAGGATGAAAGCAAATATGATAAACGGCAAGATCGCCTCTGAAGTGATCAATTCCGGATAGGTCATATCAAAGATCGCGAGAGGCCCTCCTCTTACCAGCGCATACAAGATAATTGCGATGTATGCGGTCTGCTCATCCTTAAACAGTGTCTTAGAAAGGACAAAGCATGCATAAAACAAGAGAAGCCTTGCGAGCACCTGCAGGATCAGCAAGACCCACTGGACATCCATAAAATGAGCAAGGTATCCTTCAAGAGCATAGAGCGGAAATGGCATCCTTTCCAGATGCTGGATAAGTATATCATCCGGGTAGAGAGAAGGATTTTGCATCTTCTTGATTAACGGAAGGTTTGTCGTGTTATCCGATCCGGGAAAACTGTATCCCTGGATAAAGATAGAAAAAATTGTCATGAATACGATAAACAAGACCGCATTCATCGGCAACTGAAAAGAAATCCACTTAAAAGAACCAACCTTAGGCCGCTTATCCATATGCTCCCTTACTCTGGCTACACTATTTAAATTTTCTCCTTCTTTTTCACGTCTGTTATTGTCCCTTCCAGCTGTATCATATGGGCGAGGAATGCGGGAATGAGGTAGATGAGCCAGGTGAAGATGAACGCGAGAAATGCAAGTGCTACTGCCTGCTCAGACCCAATATTTTCTAGGGCGAGAACCTTGATATATACCGCTTCCCTTGTCCCAAACCCAAGGAAAGTAATCGGCAAGGAAGCAAGGATGATAGCTATTGGCACCATGCCAGCGATAAGGTCGAATGGGAGAGAAAGGGAAATACCCCGAGCGAGGATATAGATTGTTATGACCCTGGAGAACCAGATGATCATGCTCAGCAAAAAGATCACCAATGAAGAGAATGATCCTATCATCTTGATAGAATTGAAGAACTCATCAAAACCCAGCTTGATGTGCTCCCTTGTCTTTTCCGGAAGGAACTTATGGATAATTGGCCTTGCCAACGTGATGAAGAAGAGGACAGCTTTTTTATTCATGACAACAATGATGATTGCTGTGAATAAGATGAATGAGATGACCAATGGTATCTCTCCAAGATCAACCCCATACCTGCCGATAAGCAAGAAAACACCAACGATTGCAAGAATGAACAAGGAGAAAAGGTCGAGCAAACGTTCCAATACGACGGTGAAACCTGCCTTCCCGATATTGATATTCTGATGATCCGCCAGATATTTTGCCTTGTAGAGCGAGCCGACCTTTGCCGGAATGAAAAAATCAAGATATGCACCCTTGAGCCATAACGTGAGAGTGTCTTTCAGGCTGATCCTTCTTCCCACACAAGAGATAATCAGCTGCCATCTGATGCCTGAGAGCACTAATGCTCCAAGAGCAATCACTGTCCCGATGAGCATGGCATGAAGCGATGTCTTGCTGAGCACCTGCACCATTGACTTCATATCGATTCTTGACAGTATATAGATCAAGAGCACAATCCCGAGAAACTGAAATGCCCTGATTTTTTTGCCCATAGCATATAGTATTATCTGTTGTTTTTAAATTTACCCACCCCCTGGGCAGGATATAGGGTGCGAGGCTTTATGCTGCTACCTCTTCAAAGACAATAAAGACAATAACATTTTTGACACTAACATTTTTAAACCGTCCTTGATTTCCCCCACCCATGAAAAAAGTCCTTGTGACAGGAGGAGCAGGATTCATCGGGAGCTATGTCGTAGACCTCCTCATCGAGAAAGGATATACTGTCACTATCCTTGATAACCTTGAACCGCAAGTCCACAAGGCCACGCCTGATTATCTGAATACCAAAGCGCATTTCATCAAAGGGGATGTGCTCAGCGATGCTGACATCCAAAAAGCGTTGGAAAGTGCAAGCGGTGTCATCCATCTTGCTGCAATGGTTGGGGTTGGGCAATCAATGTACCAGGTTGAGCGGTATATGAAAGTCAACTCTCTTGGCACGGCAAAACTTCTTGACCATATTATCACAAAAAAAGACATGATCAAGAAGATCGTCGTTGCAAGCTCGATGTCAACTTATGGCGAAGGATCCTACCGCTGCAATGATTGCGGGAAGGTCATGCCGCCCCTTCGAACAGAATCCCAGATGGCAGCAGGAGACTGGGAGCTCCACTGCCCAACCTGCCACAAGCAAGCAACACCAATCCCCACATCAGAATCAAAAAAACAGGACTGCACATCCGTTTATGCCATCTCAAAAAAAGACCAGGAAGACCTTGTGCTGACCATCGGTATGGCCTATAAGATCCCCTCAGTTGCCCTGCGATTCTTCAATGTGTATGGGCCAAGACAGTCCCTGAACAACCCGTACACGGGGGTTGCTGCCATTTTCATGTCCAGGCTCAAGAATGACCACGCCCCTGTCATCTTCGAAGATGGAGAGCAGAGCAGGGACTTTATCAATGTCAAGGATGTGGCTCGGGCCATTGTCCTTGCGTATGAGAAAGATGGTGGAAATGGGCTTGCCCTGAATGTTGGGTCTGGCGAGCGAATAACCATCAAGCAGGTAGCTGAGATCCTCGCTGCAACACTTAGCAAGAAGATATCCCCTGAAATTACTGGAACATTCAGGAATGGCGATGTTCGCCACTGCTTTGCTGATGTCTCCCTGATCAAAGAGAAACTCGGATTTTGCGCAAACATCACCTTCAGGGAAGGGATGAAAGAGCTAGCCGCCTGGAGCGAACATCAAGAGGCAACTGATTCTTTTGAGAAAGCCCAGCTGGAACTCTCGAAGAGGAAACTTATTTAAAACAACTTCCTTTTTTTCTTCCAATGAAAAAGCCGCTCGTCAGCATCATCGTGCTCACGTGGAACGGGAAGCAATATCTCAAGAACTGCCTTGACTCCTGCTTTTCCCAAACCTATAAACAATTAGAAATCATCGTTGTTGACAATGGCTCCCATGATGGCACCAGCGCGTTTGTCCAGAAAACATACCCCAAAACCCGGCTGATTACCCTTCCACAAAATGCAGGGTTTGCTGAAGGCAATAATGCCGGCATCCGAGCTGCGGCCGGGGAGTGGATATTTGTGCTCAATAATGATACAAAGCTAAAGCCCCGATGCATCGAAGCATTGGCAAAAGCGGTCGAAGGGAAGAAAAACGTGGGAATGGGGTGTCCTAAGATGTACTTTTGGGAGGAAGGCATAGACACCCTTGGACTTCGCTTCAAGAAGCAGGGATACACGACAGACATCAAGGAATTGCTGCCACATGAGGTTCCCCTTGCCCCCTGCGGAGGGGACGCTTTCTACCGAAAAAAAATGCTCGATGACATCTCTTTTTCCAGACCTGACGGGCAACAGGATTATTTTGACAGCGACTATTTCATCTACGCTGAGGACTTTGACCTTGGTCTTCGAGCAAGAATTGCCGGATGGGAATGCTTGTATGCTGATGGGGCAGAGCTGCACCACCTCCATGGAGCAACCATGAACCACTATTCTGACAAACAGGTATACCTTGGTGATCGCAACAGGAATTTTACCATCATAAAGAATTATCCAATGCCCGTGCTTATCAAGAAATTGCCTTCCTTTATCCTGATGCAGGCTGCGACCCTCCTTAAATGGGCCTTCAAAGGAAAACCTCTTCCCATCATCAAGTCAAAATGGGAAACGCTGAGAGCACTCCCGCAACTGATCAAGAAGAGAAAAAATATCCAAAAACATTTGAAGATTAGCACAAAAGAATTTGAAGCGTTGATGAGGTAGGACTTATCTTCATTCCTGACTATTTTTCCCCTATCCTGACCTCTTATCTCTCTTTTGCACCTAATTGTCCTTTACTTTTATCGCTTCGACAGGGCAGCAATCGGCAGCGTCTTTTGCCTGCTGATCATGTTCTGTCATTTTTCTCATGATAGAACCTTTTGATTTTCCATCCTTGAGCTTTGCCTTATCTCCCTCCATCTCAAACAGGTCCGGAGCCGCTGCTGTGCAAGCAGCACATCCGATACAGTCCTCTGGGTGGTGCTCAACAATAACTTTTGCCATTGGCTATTGGGCCTTGGACTAATTTAAAAACTTAGCGTTTCTTTTTTTGCTTTCCTTTCACTTTGTTGTTTACCCTTAGGGCATCTTCAATACTTTTTATGCGCTTGTCCATATCAAGAAGAATATCCCACTGTTTCTGGTCGAGAATAAGATCCAGACGGTCCTGCTTGAAATCAACAATATCCTTTTCCAGATTGATCTCTGCCTGCTTCCTGTCCTTTTCTGCCTGGCGATTCTGGCTCATCATGATGATTGGTGCCTGCAATGATGCCAAGCAAGAGAGCAGGAGGTTCAAGAGGATAAAGGGGAATGGGTCGAAAGGCTCTTTTTTCAGGATGATGATGTTAAGGGCGATCCACACGATAAAAAAGACCACAAACAGTATGATAAACGGCCAGGAACCACCAAAATTTGCGACACGATCAGCAATCCTCTGCCCGATCGTCCAGTGCTCATCCTGGGTGATGAATTTTTTCTTGTCAAAAATGAAGCCTTGCTCCTGAAGCTTCTTCTCGAGGTCGTTGTGGAGATCTTCAATGCTGACTTCTTCCTTGTTAATCTGGACAACATTGATAGATTCAATATGCTCTAAAGAAATCTCTGCATCCCTCTTTTTTAGCCCAAAGGCCATTTTCATCATTCTTAGGATTTCTTGTTTAAAAAGCTAGCGGTTTATTAACTCTTGGCTAGTTTCGTAACGAAGTGATCCTGTTAATACTTAAACCTTCTCTCATACTTTCTATGGTCAAACCATTCCAAGATGACATTTAATATCGTCACTTCATCTTCCTTGATTGTGTAAATTAATCGCCAGCCGTTTGGCAAATCATACTTCCATAAGTTTGTCACGCCAAATTTATCGATATACAGTTTAGGCCATAATCTTTTAGGGACCTTTATGCCGCAAGTAGGGTTATTTTTCATGTCCTTTATAGCTCTCTCAACAAATGCATAAAGTTGCTTGTCCTGAAACTTGCCTTCTTTAAGAAGTTCAAATTCTTGCTCTATCTTCTTTTCTCCAAATGTTACGTAGACTGGTTTTCTGCCGTTCAACGCAATCTTACACCCTTTGTTAATATTTTCTTTATGCCTTCTGGATCATATGTCCAAATAATGCAGCCCTCCGTATCAATCATAATCTTTCCAGATTGCTCTAGATAATCTAGGATTACTTGAAAAGTCTGATACATCATCTTTTTAGGTAATTTTTTCCAAAGCTGGTATTTGCCGCATTCCTGGCTATACTTTTGGATTGTTTTTTCTACCATGATAACTGATTCCAGTGTTGGGCTATGCAAAATTGTTGATTTTATCATCTTATATAACTATATATAATAACACCTATATAAATATTTCTCTTTTTTCTTTGAAACTGCTTCTTGACCAAAAGAAATTGCGCTGGACATAGCCCCACACTTTCGTTATTTTTTAAGCTGATACACCATCGACCCAGTCTCTTGATTATCATACACCTTTGTCGCATAGTGATCTAGCTCTTCTAAGAAATCCTTATCGTAGAGCAATGGATTGCCATCATAATCACCTGTCAGGGTCCACTTCTGGTTGACATAGACATACGTGATATTTCTTGCCCGCGCCCGGAATATGGTATCAATATCATAGACGCCATTATACTGTTCAGTCAAGCGGTCAAAATTATATGCGTAACAGTTATCCCCCTGTGAAAGGAAAATGGCATTCTGGGGTGTGTTCTCCCCGATCCATGCAAAGTCATTGTCATACTGGCCCCAGGCATGCTCGACGATCTTTGCCTTGACAATCTCTATTCCTGAAAACCCGATGATGAGAATGACAAAGAGACCCACGTACCATACTTTCCATGGCTTTGGCATGGATTCAAAGCCACTCGCCCAGACAATGGCCAGCACAGGAAGAGCTGGGAGCAGATACCTTGTCAAGGTCAGGTCATTGAAGAGGATACTCACGAAGAAAAAAACGGAAAAAGACAAGAGAACCATCACCAAGTAAAGATTCTTCTTCTTATACCATTTTGTCTTGAACAGGCCAATGATTGCCGGAAACAGGTATATGAAAGTACCAAGAAGCCAAAGGGCAATTAGAACGTCAATGAATGGAATCTTGAGAAAGTACAGATTCCTCACATGGCCTGCTGGAACGCCAAAGAGCTCAAGATATGTTCTCACAAGGTGTTTCCCATGAAATAAGTTTTCAAATGATAACCTTGTTGATGGGAAGACTGTCTCGACAAAACCGGTCTTATCACCAAAAATCCTCGTGAGCTTTGGCCATAACGGATTGCCAAGAAGGATCTGGTTTCGCAGGTACCAAGGAAGGCCAATTGCCAGGCTAATGACTGTCATCATGACCGAGCGCTCGATTGCCCTGATCTTCTTTGATTCATTGATGAGAGCGATCAGGATGATCACCGGGAGGATGAAAAAGCCTGTGTACTTTGTCAAAAGGCCAAGGCCTGTCAAGATGCTGGCGATGATGTATTGCCTTCTTATCGCATGATAGACAGCAGCGATCGCAAAAAAAGAGATCATCGTATCATTATACGGTATTGCTGAGAGATAGATATGAATCGGCAGGAAGCTGAGGAACACTACTGCGAGGAAGGCAGCCTTTTCATTTGCCACTTCCTTTGCAAGCTTGTATGTGTAAATGAGGGTTCCAAGGCCAAACAGGACTGATATGAGCATGATACCGCCGCTCGCAAAGAGCGGGGAAAACCAGGATCCGACCTTGAAAAAGAAGGCAATAAACCAGTTAAACAATGGAGGAGACCAAAAGACAGGCCTGCCAAGAGGCTCGTAAAGAGGAATATGGCCTGTTCTTGCTATGAACTTTCCAACGCTGATATGCCAGCATGCATCTCCACTGACATGGGAGAGGCCCGCGATGATGAGCCTGAGGACTAGAGCAATGGCGAGGACAATGAGCGCTTTTTCCTGAAATGACCCCTCCTTCTTCATATGCCTCATAATGGAGGAAGTGTATAAAAAGATTGTTGTGCACCAATTATTGGGTGTCTAGCTTCTTGAGAACAACTTTTTGCACTTCACCTGCTGATAGCGCATTCATCCCCTCATATCCCTGGCATGCAGAGGTGTTGCCAAATATGTCATAACAAGGCGGGTACTCCTCATGCTTATCGATCACTTTGACATTTGACGGAGCGAACCTGAGTGCTGGCGTTGGGCCAAAGAGCGCAATGACATTATCATTCAGTGCTGCTGCGATGTGCATCAAGCCAGAATCGTGCGTGAGGACCAAACGGCAGTGAGCAAGGAGCGCTGCATTCTCGCTGAGCGATGCATCATAGCTGATATATGCCCTTCGCTTAAGCATACCTTTCATTTCATCAATAATCTCCTTATCCATCGGGCCGCCGATAATGACCACCTCAATTGCAGTTGGGAGCTCGTTGATGAGTTCAGCGTATCTCTCTACAAGCCAGCGCTTCAGCGGGAATGCGTGGCCGCAATTCTTTGCCCCTCCCGGGCAAATAGCGAGCACCTTCTTCCTGTCCAGCGAGTGCTCATGAAGAAAAGACCGCGCATAACGATGATCATCCTCTTTGAGATTGAAGACGGTTGCTTTTGACGGGATCCTTGCACCAATGAGGTCTGCCATTTCGAGATAATATTCCAGCTCGCTTTTTTCCCCATCAAACGCGATATTATGCGTGTTGGAAAAGCCCTCCCCTTTCCTGTCAAATCCAACCCTAACAGGAATCCCTGAAAGCTTCATGAGCACATTCCACCACTTTGACTTATCAAGGATAAAACACATATCAGCATCAAGAGCCATGATCTTTTGTTTTAGCTCCAGAATTTTTCCGATCTTCTTGCCAAAAATGATCTTCTCATCAAACGCGATGATCTTGTTTATATCCTTATTATTCTTCAATGCAGGAGCTGCTTCCAGGCCAACAAGATACACAATATGAGCCTTTGGGTAATGGTTGCGGATAGCCCGAACAAGAGGGGTTGTCATGATAATATCCCCGAGGCCTCCAGAACGGCTGATCAATACAGTGCCTGGGCTTTTGGGAAGAGGGCACTTTTTTCCAGACAAGAACAAACGCAACATCTTATTCCTTCCTTGCCACCACACCAAACTCATCATGCAGATTCAGATTGATCCACACCTTCTTTGATATCGAGTCTGGAAGGAACACCTTCAATATCCTGGTGATTGCCTTCCCATACGTTGATGCTTTTTCTACTATTATTTTCAAGCTTCGCACCCTTCCCATATCCTTCATAACAATCGGGGAAAAACCTGCATCTTTGAGTATTCTTCCCAGGTTTTTCTTATTATAGAAATGGATATGCTCATCAGGCTTTAGGTGAAGCCATTTCTTCCCTGAAATCTTTCCCATGAATGAATCGATCTTTGGAGTGACAATCAGGATGACGCCCCCTTTCTTCAGCAGGCCATTTGCAGTCTTCAGGACTTCTTTTGGGTCTGGAACGTGCTCTAAAAAATCGTTCATGATGATCGCATCGAACGATCCTTTCTCGAAAGAATGCTTCTCGAACGCTGAACACATGACATCCAGGCCGGCTTCCTTGCATTTCTGGACAGATGACCTATTCAAATCTATGCCCTTGACTTCCCAACCCCTCTCTTTTGCCACATTCATGAAGGTGCCAATGGCACAGCCAACATCCAGGAGCTTGCCTTTTTTCTTGTATTTTTCTACCAATTTGAGGCGCTGCTCAAATGTCTTCTTGTCTTGGGCTAAATTCTCAACATAATAGGGCATGGGCGAGATCTTGTTCTCGTTATAGAGCTCATTTAGGGTGGAAAAATCGAGCCGTGGATTGACATAGATATGGCCGCACTTATTGCACGTTACCACCTTATACCCATTCTTCCTGAGCTTTTCCTTATAGTCATTTGCCCCGCAAATGCCGCACCTGACAGCAATCTTTTTCATGGGAGAAGGGGGAGGTGGCCCATATAAAAAGGTTTGGTCATGCCTCCTTTATGGAGCTGAGTAAATTGTGTGATTCAAGGTCAGCAACATCACCACAACTGGCAGGCAGACCGGTTTCTTACAGAAACCTTGGCCAAGAGACTTGGCCATCTGCGCCAGTGGTGATGTTGCTCATTTCCTCTTTGTTTTTCACGAGAACATTTTTGTCGAAAGACATATAAACAGAAAACAAGTCTATCCTCCTAGGGGGAAACAATGAAAGTAGATTTCATGAGGAAAATGGATTATTGGATTGGTAATCCTCTTTGCTTTTCACTGAGTTGCCTGCATATCCTTGGGCGGGTGTTTCCAAGAAAAAAAAAGGAGCCAAAAAAGGTACTTTTTCTGGAACTTTCTGAGATGGGAAGCACTGTCCTTGCATATGCAGCGATGAGCAAGACAAAAGAACTTTGGCCTTCATCTGAACTGTATTTCATGATCTTTAAGCAGAACCAGGAAAGCGTTAAACTGCTCGAAATTATTCCTGAAAAAAACCTCATCCTCATTGATAATTCCTCCCTCTTTCGCTTCAAGATTACCGTCTTCAAAGCCCTCATCCGGATGAAGAAAGAAGGCATTGATACAATCATTGATCTTGAATTATTCTCCCGGGTGACAGCAATCATCTCTTATCTTTCTGGAGCCTCCAACAGGGTTGGGTTTTATCAGCACACAATGGAAGGATTATACCGGGGAAATATGCAAACCCACAAGGTTAGCTATAACCCCCATCGCCACGTTGGAGTGAATTTCTTATCCCTCGTGTATGCGCTCAAATCCCCTGATGGGGAATGGCCTCTTACAAAAAGGCATATCAGCGAAAAAGAACTCCATATCCCCCGGATCTCCTCTAGCAAAGAAAAGCTTGATGCAATCTGGGAAAAAATGCTGTCCTGCAATCCAGCACTCACAAAAAAACACATCCTCATCATCATTAATTCCAATGCAGGGTTATTGCCGATACGGGCATGGCCGCTTGAATCGTATGCAGCGCTCTGCAAAAAAATCCTTACCCACCATAAAGACGTGCTCTTTGTCATTACCGGGGTGAAGGATGCAGCACATGATGCTGAAGTGATCATTGAGACTGTTGGCGAGGAGCATTGCATCAACCTTGTCAACAAAACAAGCTTTCGGGAATTGATAGATATCTATAACAGCTGTCATCTGCTCATTACTAATGATTCAGGGCCGGTTCATTTTGCCCCGCTCACCCCAATAAACATCATAGCTTTTTTTGGGCCAGAAACGCCAAAACTGTATGGGCCAATCAGTGATACTGCAGTGATTATTGATTCCCAATTTGCGTGCTCTCCTTGCGTCTCAGCATTTAATCACCGAAAGACACTCTGCGGGTCTAATGAATGCTTGAAATCAATATCTGTTGAATACGTGTATAAGATCGTTGAGGAACAGCTCGAGAATATCCATCATCAGGCTTCCCATCATCAGAAACAAGGAACAAAAAGACAATGAAGCTGGCAAAACACCACATTGAACTGCTCTTGCTCTTTGCCCTTCTTCTTATCGGTATGAGCATGTACCTTATCCCCGTCAATGACATGCCCTTTGGAGATGTGGATGCTGCCACGCATTTTGGCATTGGGGACTATGCAGGAACGACGAATATGCCTGTCGAGACGCTTCCCCCCTACCTTGACCGGGCAAAAGGGCATGTGAATAATCACAAAATCTGGTACCCGCCGCAATACCACCATAACATTGCTTTGCTGCAGATCATCAGCGGGGAGCGGATCATTGGGCCATACCTCCTGATAGCATTTGAAGGGATGCTCATCGGGACTGCTGTTTTTCTCCTGATTAGGCATTTATTTGGCATGTGGGCTGGCTTTCTTGCCGGTATCCTTTCCCTTTTTTCGATGCGGGACATCAACGTGTACTTATGGAGCCAGTGGCCACAACAGATCAGCTACTTTTATCTTCCGGTAATCCTTTATACCGCTTACCGATATCTTACCAGTGCTTTTGAAGGAAAGCCAAAACTTGTGTATCTCTATCTGACAGCTCTCCTTTGCGTCTTCCAGTATTTCCAGCACCCCCAAGGATTATTGCACAGCGCCGCTGCACTTGGAATATTTAGTCTTGTAATGATCATCAAAGAGCGCAAGATGCCATTTGACTGGATACATATTGCGGTTGCAGGGGTAATCTTTCTTGTCCTCTTCCTCCCGACGCTCAAGTATACAGGGGAACTCTCCGAACAACAAGCAGGCATCAAGCTTGGACTCTCAAACGTTGGAGGATTCTTCTCTTGGTTCATCCCACAGGATAATTTCCATGGAACCCCAGAAACCTACTTTTCTTTCAAGGATATGTATGGGTATTGGCTGATTCCTTTTATCCTTCTTGGGGTTGTGTTTCTTTTCATGAAACGGGACACAAAGCACCTCCTCATGCTCTCCTGGATGCTGTCCTTGTATATCCTGTTCCACCTCAAACTGTTTGGCATCCTTGATTATCGAACCCATCGGATGCTTGCAGCCGAGTCCCACCTGTTCTATCCCCTGATCGTGCTGGGAATCATGTTTTTGATCACCTTTATCTCATCACTCGTGTCAGCAGAAAGGAGAGTGGTAACTGGTATTATCATACTCCTCTTTGCCGGGATGTTCTGGGTATGGAATGCACAACCGGCACTCGCCAGACTGCAATCTGCAAATGATCCCTTATCCCGGGTAAATCCAGCGGAATATGATGCCATGAACTATCTTCAAATGAACATTCCAGAGGATGCTGTTTACTTGTCTGCCGGAACTGCTGTGTATCCCGTGAAGAAATGGATGTATATCCTGGCACAGCGAAGCGCTGCATATGACAGCAACCTTATCGGAACAGAGCATGAATTCGCGAATTTGAGCTCGTATGTTGTTGTGGACTATTCCCAGCTTGTCATGCTTGGACGGCAGGATGTAGCCCAGCAGCTGATAGGGTGGGAACAACAAACCCTCCAGAATGACACGCTGCTCTATAATCAAGAGAATATACGGGTGTACAAACTTGAAAGATAAAAAATTATCATGGGCATTGATCGGCATCATTGGTCTTTTCTTCCTCTTGAAGTTCCACCTTACAGGGCTTCGGACAGTCCTTGGATTTAGTATTTTCTATATCGTTCCCTTCTATTACATGCTCCCGATGCTCGAGAAGATAGAACGGATCATTATTTCCGTTTTCCTTGGGCTTGGAGTAATTCCCACCTTCGCATTTTATGCTGGAGCCTACATCGGATTGTGGCAGGCACTTGTGGTTTGCTTTGTGATTCTTGCCATAGCAGCTTATTTTGTGCACATCTCTTACCAATCTTCTCATAAGAAAGAGAAAACATCATGAGCAAAGAACTCTTTGAATCCATCTATGAAAAGCCAGGCGCAGTATGGACAAGAGGGTTCCCTCCAAAAGAAGCAGAAGAGCGGTATAAGAACAGAGGGTCTCGTACAGATCTTTTCGATTTTCGGGGGGGGCGAGCATGCTGGAAAGGTGGCGGTTGTCATGTTTTTATAAACATTAAAGATCAAATTTATTCTTACTTAAGAGTAGTAATTAATGCGAAAGGTTTATATATGGGTAATTATTACTTGTCTCCAATAAGCAGGTGCTCACTATGTTTCAACAAAAACTTACAGAAAGTCTTTCATTGTATAAACTTTTCCCAGGCGAACCGGTCGAACAGATATCTGTGCTGTTAGGTGAAAACAGAACACCAATGACTCTCTATGATTTTCTCATTGCGCGTGTTCGTGATGTTGATGAATCCGATGCTGCAGCTGTTCATTTTGACAGACAGCGATTCCGTGATAATTACTTCACCACTGCAGACATGTTTATTGTTGGAAGTGACGGAAGCATGCTCGCTGTTCCATACGAAAATAAGCAGGGACGTGATTTAGTACATTCTCTTCGTTCAACTGATCAATTAGTCAATTGGTCACTCCCCGTTGATGCTGATGTTTATGAAACTTTCCGGGAATCGGATGGTGTGTATATATTCACCCAAGATGAAGTTGCAGCATTAAGGAATACCAGATATGCTCTTCCAGAGAGGCGTGAGGCATTTTGGAAGGAATTCGCCTTTCGAGGGGAGGATAATGCTGACGATCTGTTTGATGAAACCCTTGCTCTTGTTCAAGAAGCAAGAGGAGGATCAGTAAAAGACTGTATGGGGGTATTTCCTTCTACCTCTGAAGGGATGCGGCTCGTGTGGCTTGGCTCTGTCGACAACTATAGTTCCGATGCCAGCAGCGACCTTGGCCTCAGCTATTATTTTGGCCGCCTTGTCGGGGTAGTTAGCGACGGAGTCGCAATCAGCGCCGGAGGCGTTGCGGCAGCGAAATCTGATCTTGATAATTCTGTAATTGATGCACTCTAAGTTGGAAGACCATTTGAGTATGATGGTCAGGTTTATGTTCCAACATCAGGAGTGCAACTTAAACCATAATATTTTAAATTATTATATCTCTTACATATTGTCCCAGCTTACAATAGTAAGCTTGGAACTACACGTCATTTCACCATGATGAAATATCGTTATAAAACGCGAAGAAATTGAAAATTTCTTGTGTGCAAAAAATCTTCGATTTTTTCGCATACAACCACAATAGCAATGAAGTGGTGGTGACATACAAAAAGGTGGAATGGCTACTCTGGGCGGCTCGTGTGGCTTGGCTCTGTCGGCAGCAATAATTCCAATGCCAACAGCAACAACAACCTCAACAATAATAATGGCCGCCTTGTCGGAATAGGCAAGCTTCCTGGCTGGGACACTCTATTTTGTATACCCCTGGGAGAGGTGGGATGAGCACATCAAACGGGACTCAAAACTCCTTTTACCTAAGGGAAAGTACCTCTCTGTTTCCTTTCATATCGATAGCAGTGAGTATGGGGGAGGCAAACACCAAATTAGGCAAAGCCCTACAGGAACAACCTTCTATTATGCGACACAAGAGGAACTGCAAGCTCTTTTTTTGCCACACTTTACCATCCTCTCACCAAAAATCATCTCTATCAAAGGGAATAGCGGTCCAGACCACATCGCCAATTATTTCCTCCTTGGAAAAAAAGTGACGCCAAAAATTATTTCTTTTGATTTTGCTTCATCGGCTTCCCTTAACTCTTCACTATTTTAGGACAATGAGAAGTTATATGAGTCATATGGATTGCCCTCGTTGTTATAAATAATACTGTCATAGGAATCATGAGCGTCTACAAAAGCACGATACGTCCCCGATCCATAGTTTATGGTAGATGTATTCCAAAGTGTCCAGTTTTCATCTAATTTTATAATCTCTCCTGGTTCTAATGATATTGTACTATTTGAAGAGTACGTAGTCATTACATCCACCCACTGCTGCGCTGACTCATTAAAAAACTGCATTTTCATAAGAAGGTATATTGAAAGAGGGCTATTGCCTTCATTCTTGATACGGGATTGATTCTCCTCAGGTGTTACTTCATAATCAATAGTAAGGTATGGCCTTCTTGAGGCAGTTGTAGTTTCAGAATCATACCACCCCCAGGCTGCAGTACCACCACTCACCTCATCTATTATCGCAAGAGACAGTGACTTATCAGAGTCCGCACTTTCCTGAGCAAGAGATGTTATATTCCATCTCATCCAATCCCCATTATCAAAAGGGGTAGTATCAACAGTATCATATGGTGTAGTTTCATAGCTCGGCTTAGTATTCCACGTGATAGAACTTTCTATCCATGAATCATTACCCACTCCTCGTACCCCATATGTTGTATCAGAAGAGGAAGAAAGTCTAACCATCATATATAACGAAGCATTGGTGATCGTCGACCCAGGCGGTATTGAAGATAAGTTCCATCGCAAAATACTCTCTCTTTGATTATCGACCCTATCTGAAGACTCAAGATTAGCAGCATCATAATTGGTGTCAGGGTTGTTATACTTGACCATCGCATCATGGATGTCACTTGTATAATTCAATTGCATTGTCGGGTCAATTATAGAAAAATTCCTTCCGTAAATCAGGACACGCGTAGGTGAAACATCAAGGGAAAAACCAGACTCTTCAAGAATATCAAAACCAATTACCTGGTTACCACAGAGTAACTCAAGATCATTATTTGTACAGTCAACTGACGAGATAATATCATACCCAAACACCTTTATATCTTTGTAATCCTCAATATAATGCACGGTTTTATATGTCCCACGTTCATAGGTAATATTTGTGCTGAACCCAGTGTCAGAAACAGGCAATTTCTTCTTGGATTTTATTATAAAAGGTTGCAGTACGACAGTGTTGCCTGACCATTCAATCACAATATCATCTGCATCGGGATACACACGAGTTCCCTGAGCGTAATCAACTAATTTATTCTTTGTATCTTTCATTTGTAAACCAGCATTAAATATGCTGAGTGAGCATTTATGACCCACACACGTTGCAACCTCGTTTGTTTTAGAGCTAATGGATGGCGGATCTGTGATACCAACTACATCACCAATGGAGAAATCATCCTGTAAGGACTTGATGTTCATTGTGATGTTTGGGGGATAGCTTACCCATACGCTGATATTCTTGTAATCTATGTCATCACCATCAGAAACACTAACTTGGATGGAGTAATTGCCAATATTGCTCTCATTTGGTATACCTGAGAGGAGGCCTGTAGAGCTGTTGAGTGACATAAATGACAAATTTTGGCTCCATACCAATATGTCAATTCCATCCTCCACATCTGGATCGCTTGCATTAAAATCAAACGTGAAATTTTGATCGACGTACAATTGCATAATAGATATGTTTGTGGTGATAAAAGGGAGAGAATTATTGATATATACGCTGAAATTTTCTTTTTGGCTAGCAAGTAAATGTTGATCCCAATGTTGGCATTCGAATTTTAAGGTATCTCCTTTCTTATAATAAAAAGGATCTAGATATAACTCATAAATTCCATTTACTGAATAATTAGTAAGCGCTAATTCATCATTAATAAACCATTTTATTATTGTAGTATCCCTGGTATCATTGTCTTCATCGCTGTAATCACAATAAAATACACATGGGGTGTAAACGGTGCAAGAGAAATATGAAGGATGTTGGCTAGGTAAAGCTATAGGTTGGTGATTTCCCACAAAATTATCGATGATATTATTCTCTTCGTATGATTCATCAACGATATTTTCCATGTCAACAATCACCATAATGTTATTGTTGGTGTAATAGAAGGGCTTAGTTAAATTAAACAGTTTCTGTTCGGAACTATTCAGAGAGTCTTGTACTAAGGTATAACTAAAATTACTATCATCAAAAACATCTAGGAAAATATTAAATGCAGGGGCAGAGCCATTATTACTTACGGTAATATTGATAAAAGTGATATTTGAGCTAAGATCGAGGTGTGTTGAAAGATTTACCTGCAAATCCGGCAGGTCCGGGGGTTCAAACTCCGTATATATCAGGTCTGTTAGTGTTATACCAAATGGGTATGAATCTATTGATTGTCCATTTTTTGAGAGTTCAATGAGGGGGATTGTGAAATCACCGTATTGGTATGATGAATACACTTTTTCACCGCTAAAATTGAGGAAGACCTGGTTTTGGCCAGTGGTCAGCGTAACGTTGATTTCAGCGTAGATGAGCAGTTCTTTTTCAGGATCGAATAATGATGAGCTGAGGGTGTATATACCTCCTGAGTCTGCTTGTACTGTAAGATTGAGTTGTACTACTTCAGATAGATTGTTGTCATTTATGTCAACCTGAGAGGTGGTAACCGACTGGATGTAAGAGTATTGGGCAAAGTCCTCATAATTATAGGCCACCGTGGAATAATTTGTAAAATACACTTTCTCACCGACTTTAATTGCATCAATTATGATAACACCGCTATAGTGGGATGCTGTTATGGTTAAATTATCAATGGTCAATGAGATGGTAGACTGGGGTGTTAGCAAATTACCGGAAGATATCACTTCTGTAGAATAATTTCCCAAAGACAAGAATGCTGTAATATTCTCTGTCTGATTGACTGATACATTAAATGTCACATTGAGCTGTATGCCGGTATCACCTAGGGGAGCATCAGACAGGAAGTCTATACTGTTGCCCCGTTCAACATCTCCAAAAGGTATTGTTTCTGAAGCATAATCCATATACACAAGAGAGTTCCCATCATAAACCATGAGAGAATAATTATACTTGGCCCGTACAAGTTGTATGGTTGGGAAAGAGACCTGTGCAGAAGGGTAAATTGTTGAAACATTCATAACAGAATAATTCTGCACAAGATCAGTTCCCTCAAACAGGGAAATAAGAAAAGTATACTCCTGTGATGGTCCGGCAGCAGTCGTGATATTAAAGGTCAATGTATCATTGACGCCATTATTGTCCGAGTCAGTTAAGAATTGAGAGGTGCTTGTCACATCCAAAACACCAGAAGAAAAATCAAAATTATACGAAGCAATAAGCGGATCAAGCGAAGCAGAGACAAAAGGGATGAGGAGGATACAGACAATCAGTAGATTCTTGGTTTTCATTTAGTACCCCTCGCTAAAATTGACCAATAATAATCGACCTGGCTTTGATAAGTATAATCACAGCAAGAAGAACCACAACCATCATTAGTCTCAAGGTCAGTATAAGACCCTTCATTCATTTCAATCTCCCAAACATCCCAACATTCTATTATATGGCCGTCTATCATAATCCAAACCCCATGTTTCTAAGTCCACTTATTATCAATGCGATTGTGTGCATCATTAAAAATTGAACAAAAAATAAGGTAAACCAATAGATATATGTTAGATTAATGTCGATTCTTTCATCAAATTTCTTTGATAGCTGAAAAGCAAATATAATTGAATATAAGAAGGAGCTTATCATAAGACTAACTGTTATCTTATTCGTGAAACTCTGTTCTCTATAAATTTTTTCTTGAATCTGAACGACAGTGTTATCTAACACTCTCTTTGAAGAGAAGACCGATGAAAACAGAAAAATACATGTTATAATCAAGATGATTGAGATAAACAATACTTGTCGTGATCTGATACCTTTAAAATATTTTCTAATGGGATTTAGTCGGGTAAAATAAAGTATTAAAACGCTAACAAGTAGACTCATTATTAAATTTAATACCACCTGATCATTAGACAATGGTGTCGTTATTGTTTGGTATGATGCTAAAAATTGACCATAAATAACGAAAGCAATATAAAATATGATATCTGAGCTACCAATAGTCTCTTGTTTCATGATAACTCCTCTATCACGAACTCGATTGTATGACTATTAGATGCTATAGCTCCATGATGTGAATTAATTGCTCCGAATACACCAAGATAAACATTTCTAGTAAAATTTAAAGAGATTTTATTTGTGTCTGCAATTAAAATTGTCTTGTTGAAAACTCTTTCCTGATCCTGAATTCCAAGAATAACATCATCAGGCTTTGTGTTTATGAGTATAATCTTACTAACATCAAATGTCGATAGGTCAATCTCATTTGATTCGTTTAGTGCTAATTGATTATAATCATACATTAAATTTCTTGAAATCATCCCCCGATCTCTTAAAGAGAAAGCTAGGTTAAAAAGGTTATATAGATCGATGGGAGCATAGGTGGCTAATGTTTTTGCGTAGTCATATTTTCTGATATGGGACAACCCGTTACTATCAATTCTCGATATCGCAATGTTACCAGTCTTCTGACCTGGTGGATACGAATAATTCACTTCGTATCTTACCGCCTCTGTAAAGGGGGTCTCATCATTTAGAGATGCCGGAACCCCAATCCCGAAAAACTTATCTACTGGATATGCCGGCAAATCTGAATAAACATAATTACCGGTTCCATAATCGAAATAATATCCTGCATTGTTCTTTCCAGACTGGGAGTAACTGTTTAGCGAAGATAACGCTACTCGCCCTCCATTGCTATGACCAAGATAGTTAATTTTTTGTTTGTCTGAATACTCTATCACTCCTGCGACCAATGCAGGCCAGTAAAAATCCACAAGATCATCATACGTATAGTTTGGACACTGGCTTCCACAACCATCATTAGTCTCAAGGTCAGTATAGGGGCCCCCAGTGAGCTCAATAAGCCACACATCATACCCTTTTGCGGCAAGTTCCTTGCCGAATGAATTGAAAGTAAAAAGGTCTGAAAAAAGGCCGCCTGCCATCACCACTGGCGTGTCGTTTATTCCTATT
This sequence comes from Candidatus Woesearchaeota archaeon, assembly GCA_013329045.1. GTDB lineage: Archaea > Nanobdellota > Nanobdellia > Woesearchaeales > UBA9989 > UBA9989 > UBA9989 sp9989u. The sequence continues at coordinate 80,247 of DUKZ01000020.1, read as the reverse complement.
GCGTCTTTGTAATCTTGTGAGAAATCTGAGTTGACGTGCTTGACTCGTAATATTGTTGATTTGTTGTAGGATGTGGTGTTTAACGTTTTCACTGGTTTGATGCTGACCTCAAAATTGTTGTCAAACAACACTTTCCTGACGACTTCTGCGAATTGTGTGTTGTTTGCAGAGAATACTGGTTGGTGTTCTTCGTTGTGCATCACATCGAAGACACTGATGCCCAGCCGGTCATAATCATCAATGATTGAATCAGAAAAATACATGTCCTTGTTCAAGAATATGTTCCTGGCATTAATCATGCGTTTTACTCCTGCAATAATGCCTTCGATCCGGTTTCCAGTTACAGTCACTAATGGTTTTGATCCTGAACTTGTTTTGAAAACTTCAGCTCCATACGGATTGACAACTACCTTGCCATCAGAAAAGATGGTGTGAGCCCCATCAGTCAATGAAAAGGATTCGCGAATCTCAACAATCACATCAGCCTCTCCTTCAGTATCTACCATGTTAACGAATGATCCTATGAACTCTTCTATAACCGGTTGCGCTGCGGAAAATGAACTGTCAATATCCATCGTTATATAGACGTTGATTGGCTTTAAGGCAGGACGGAACAAATAATTATTCGTGTTGTCCTCCTGTTCGATATCATTATCAGGATCAAGAGAGATATGGAGATAATCCCCTTTCTCTATGGAAAGCAAAGAAAATGTTACATTCATTACTCCACCAGGAACTAAGGTCACCTCCTCATTCAATTCTGGCTGCAAAATCCCATCATCATCAACTCGTTGCAATCTTACCGATGTACTGCCTGATATGCTTGTGGAAAACACCCCCACTTTTACCGTATTACTTTCCATGTCCAGGTAAATATGTGTATTGTCTATCCAGATGTCAGGTGCATCTTCTTTGCATAGTGTACAGTCAAAATTCAATGAATCATAGTCATTATTCATGTCTATCTGTGTGGACTTCGTACCACAAGTTTTTGACTGGTTTGCACATTTCACCGTGACTTCTTGATTTGAATTGCATTGGACAGAACCAAAATCTATACGTACTTGTCCAATCTCATCTACGCTATCTTGGAAAATACCATTTAAGTAAACAGATAGATCCCCTATGGGATCCTCATTATTATCAACAGTGTTCACTTCAATAGTGCCGTTGCAACCACAGGGGTTTGCTACAGGACTATTCGGGTCTGTGATGTTGATCTCATCTAAAGAAGAGCTACATAGACGACCTTGGGTGCATGAATAGCTTGAAATAATCAGCCAACTTGGGGCGTTTTTGTATCCTTCAGTATCATATGTTGTGCTTGATGTACATCGTGCCTTTTTTGTATTGATAACATCGAAATCAATTGGTTCATTATCATAATTAGGTGAGCTCTCACAATTCAGGAAAGCAGTCACTTCATCTGAGATTCTTCCGGTTTTATTTGTCCTCATATTGAGGAATTGTAAAACATCACCTTCTGTGCAATTTTGAGGATAATTCGCGCACACATCATGGAAGGAAATTCTATCATAATTAGAGCTTCCTGATGAATAAGTGTCACAGCTAGTTTTCTTTCCAGTCTTATAAATACAATAGTCATACTGGTTATCTAACTTGTATATATTGACACAAATTGCATCAACATATTCAATGTCTCCACTCAGGTACATCTTCATACTTCCATTGTACCAGACTATGTTGTCAAAAAATGTAGACCCCTCTTTATTAAAATCATCTTCGAGATTTGCAGAAACCAGTAACTGAAATTCCCCTCCTTCTTCAACCACAATTATTTTTTCTTCAATCGGATCGAGATATTTTACAACTTTAAACACGCCCGGTGCAAACTCAACATCATCAATTGTTCCCGTGCCATTCAGCCAAAAGATTTCTCCCTGTTCTTCGGTACCATAACCGGTGACATTAAACACTTCATAAAAATAAGAATCATTGATAATCATTGATCCAAAGCTCAAGTTCACCTGAGCTAGTCCATAACCAAAATAATCATCCCTGCCAGGTTCGCCTAAATCACGCGTATCACTGCGCAGCTTTGCCCGAATCTCCTCATTTGACAATGAATTGTTGTATGATTTTAGCAAGGCAGCAATGCCTGCAACATGAGGGGCAGCAAGCGAGGTGCCAGTGCCCAATGCATATCCATCACCCAAAACCGTAGTGTTAACGTCAACGCCAGCAGCGACCAACTCCAAATCAACACCATGATTGCTTTGTGGCCATCGTTGGAAATACTCATCAACTGCTCCAACACTGATTACATCAGTATACTTAGCAGGATAAAGAATCTCAGCATTATCATCATTCCCGGCAGCTGCGACCAACACAATACCTTCAGCATACGCATCCTGGACAGCCTCCTTAAATAACTGAGAATATTCAGGAAAGCCAAAACTCATGACCACAACATCCATATGATTATCAATAGCCCATTCCAAGCCCTGGATAGCATCTGAGATAAACCCCTTGGAAGAATTAGTAATCTTCACAGCATATAATTCAACAGAAGGGGAAACGCCAACAATGCCCTCGTCATCAAACAAAGAACCAACAACACCAGCAACCATCGTACCATGGCCATAAGAATCAAAATAATCATCACTCACAGCAGAATACCCCCCAGAAATGCTTAAATCATCATGTACTCCAATGCCAGAATCCAACACTGCCACCTTGACACCCAAGCCCATCGATTGGTTCCACACAAAAGGAGCCTTTGTTAACACAACACCATAACCCAACGAATCACCCAGCAAAGAGGCATTCTGGTCAATCTCAATAAACTCAACATTAGGGTCATCCAACAATTGCGAAATATGCTTGATACTACCTTTAACTGTGACAAGATTCCTACCTGGAATCTCTTTTATGGTATCAAACGCAGATAAGTTGTGATCATCGGAACTTTTAAACTTAATGATCAGTCTCTCAACTTTCTCATCATCAATACCTGTTATCATATCTTCTAAATGTCCTGATACCCTGTCAGAATGATTTACCTCAAGGCCCCCTTTCCCTGATATTTCATCAGAAGCAACTACTATAACCACGCCTATAAGCAAAAATAATCCAATTATCAAGTTAAGCTGTGGATGATTGCTTATTATTCCCACCTCTTTTAATAAATAACCCTTGAAACTTTATTTGAAACTTCAAACTATATAAGCGTGTCTATTCTCCTCATAATAATCTTTGTAATATAACCTATTAATACTATATATTCATTCGAATACCGCACTAGAAGAGAGATTGCTCTCTTTCTCGTCTTGTCCTTTCTTATTTTATCTTATCTATTAACTTCTGAATCACATCATCTTCCTTCATTCCCTGACGCTCTGCCTCGAAGTTCAAGATGATACGGTGGCGAAGGATGAGAAAAGTCATTGCATCAAAAATCATCTCTATCAAAGGGAATAGCGGTCCAGACCACATCGCCAATTATTTCCTCCTTGGAAAAAAATGATGCGAAAAGCTATTTCTTTTGATTTTGCTTCATGCGCTTTCTTTTTGCATACGCAATATGGGACATGGATTTTACATACCCCTCTCCAGAAATACCCTTTTCATAAATATAATCCATCAAGTAATGGATGGCAAGGGAGGCTGTTGCTGCAAAGATGACCATCGAAAAGAAACTTGCGACGATAAAAATGACGAGAATCTCAAAACTGTGGAAGATACACATGCACCCCTGGTGGAACTCCTGGTTTTCTGGCCCAAAAAACTCAAAAAAACCTTTAATGCTAAGATCTCTCTTTATTGCATAATAATAGATAAAATGGTCCAGATCCACCAGAAATCCTGTCATGAATACCCATAGGGCATTCCAGCCGATCAATGGGTAGAAAAGGGCTGCGAGGAGCGTGCTAACGGTGAGATGGGTTTGCGGTTTCATGTTTTTTCACCTTCCACTCGATGGCAATGCCAATCATTAATAAGATTAACGGAAGAAGGATTGGTTGTGATGACAAATTAACTCCAATGAGGCCCAGGTGATAACTGAGGATTCCTGTTACTGAGGCACCAACAAATGCTGCAAGAACACTATACTCCAAGAAGGTCAGCCTCTCTCGCCATGTCAGCAAAAGACCATACCCTGGAATGAGGGAAATCCATACGAGAGAAATAACAAGCCTTGCGGTTATCAAGATGTTTGTCTTGCTAAAGAACACTTGAACAATGACTACTGCTATGGTTACTAGCCCTCCCAGATTCTTTATGTCCTCAAGCAAGCTTTTTTGGTTCAATGCACGTTTCCCCCTTTTTGATGTTCTTTAGGATCGCTACTATGCCATTGTTAAAGACAATCTGATGTGTTCCATGCTGCACCATCTCATTTGCGATCAGTGTGTTATACTGGGCAATGACTGGCTGGCGGCTTGCTGTGTCCAATACAACATAATCCATTGTGCAGATATCATAATTCTTATAAAAATAATCATCCCCAAGCTCTGTCTTATAATGGCCAAACTCTAAGAGGCCTTTTCTGTATGTGTAAGAAACACCATGGGAATCCCCCCTGATAATACCCAGAAAATCACCTCTCAAGGTGGCATTCTGGATTGATGCAATGTAGTCATCATTGTCAATTTGATAATGCGTCCTTTCTGCATTTCTTAGGACCGCATTCTGGCTATACATGTCCCCATACAGGAAATAGATTGATGCATCCTTTGGGGTATTTTCCTGGATGAACTCGAAAGCGTCCCAGTGCTGCTGATCCATCAGGCCTGGGCCGTTGAAGATGACTGTATGGGGCAGAGCCTTTGCATGAACCGGCCCTATGAAGAGGAAGATAAACAGAAGTGATATGCCTATTGCTGCAATTGGCCTTGCCTTCTTGTCAAGCGCCTGAATCAGCGAGTACAATGCGATCCCAAAGAACAATGAGAGGTAGACTGGCCAGAGCATGCGGAACTGGAATGACCGCTTACCAAATCCAATATAATTTGTGTACCCCAGCACGATGAAGATATAGGAGAACAGGAGGGGGACATGGAGCTTTTTCTTTGCAGTTATGGCAGCAAGAGCCATGCCAATGACAAGCACTATCAAAATGATGCCAAAATCCTTCAGATACAGCGATATTGGGTTGTTCCAAGCAGGAAGAGGAATAAAACGTAAGGGCTCCATTAACCGCCAGGTGTTCCAGAAAATAATACCATACCAAAACGAGATGACCCCTGCAAGCAGAGCCGCCTTCGCTAGACTTGCGATATCATCTTTGTTCCACTCCCCTTTTACAAGAAGGATCACTGCTGCTATTACCAGTACAATCACTGCAAAGATCGCTTCTGAACTATGAGCCAGAAAAATGCCAACCAGCAGTATACCCTCTATAACCCACCACCCTTTCTCCTTATGGAACATGATGCTGAATAAGAATCCTATCAAGAAGCCTTGGGCAGCAATGCTTGGCCAATGCCCCCAGGTAAGGCCGATAGTTGGCTGCTGCATGAACACAAGTGACATCAAAGGAATAGAAAGGAATGCAACGAGCGGATGGAACTTTCTTATCAAGACATACATACCAATCATCCCAAGCATCAACAGAAAGATTATCACGTAATAGGCGGTGTCATATGTCTCAAGGCCGGCTAAGTGGGAGAGGAGCACACCAAGATGATACATAATCGGTTGGTAAAAGCCAGGATTGTCGGTAAAGCCAGCGACGATCCAGGGAGCTTCCCATTTGTAATTGTCCATGAGCTTAATTGATTCAGCCCTTGTCTGATGCTGGAATGTGTCCGAGGCCATCATCCCGTAGGGAAAATCATGCTTTAGCTGATGATCAAACAAAGGAGAGAGATGATAGAGCACGATTGCTGCAATAAGAATTATTGCGGCAATGTCCATGCTATTCTTTTTTTCCATAGAATAATGCTCCACTGATGATACTTATTGAGATGAGAGAGATGATGATCCCTTCTGTCAGGTATCTTGGATGGTATGTCATGACAAGAGATGATGCTCCTTTTGGCACATATACTGCTGAAAGAACACCATCAGCTCTTTCGATGGCTGTTTCCTTTCCATCAACCCTCGCTTCCCATCCTTGATACATGCTGTATTGTTCTGAGAGGAACACCCAGCCATTACTCTTATGGACATCGAGGGTGAGGGTATCAAAACCAGAAGAGAATGAATAAGACAATTCCTCAAAACCACCCTCCCTACTGAGATTTTGGAGGGCCTCTCCCATCCCTGCTACAAATATCTGCTGTTCTCCAGAGAGAATGTCTGGCATGAGCATCCCCCCTGATTTTGCATATTGCTCCAGGATAAACCCGCTTTTCTCATCAATTGACCCCGGGGTCAATAGGATCATAGAGAACCTGCCCAGGTCATCTGGAGTGTACTCATTGATAGAATCTTTTCCGTAGATGATGATTGTCTTTGCAGGATTCAGGTTTGGATTGGTGAGGAGAAAATACATCGCCTGGAGCTTGTTATCCCTTGACCCGATAACAAGAACTGCATTAGGGGCATGGTAATATCGTGGAAGCCAGAGATCGTTTTGGTATAAGTATGGCCCGCCAATTTTTATCGGCTGGCAGAGAGGGCCGCATTCAGAGGCTTTTCCAATAAAGCGATACCCTGAGATATTCAATGGCGTGGTGCTTGTGATATACTTTGTGTTGAGGATGCCAAACAATTTAGCCGGATCACTGTTTGCAACGCTGAGGAACATTGGCATATAATCCACGAGCCAAATATTCTCTGTCCCATACACATCCTGGAGCCCCAATGGGATCGTGCTTGTGTCTGTTCCCCAATCAATGCCGTTTGTTTCCTGGACATGGATCCTATATAATGACTTGTCTTCACTAATCCTTTGCAAAATTGTATTTCTTTCCAGCGTTTCTTGCATAGAGACATAGGGGGGGCTTGTCCTCTGGGCGAATCTTGCTGGGTAGATGATGCCGTTTTCCTGCATGGTTTTCCTGTCGGCAGAACCCATCCAATCGGGAACAAAAACGAGCAGGTCAAGAATGATGAGGAAGGCAAGGACGCCAACGATGACTCCTTTTTTTATCTTAAGTTTTTTGTCTGTATGATGGAGGATTTGCTGTATTCCAACACCTGCAAGATAGCAAGCTGGGAGAATGAAGAGGAAAATTCCCTTAAAGATATCATCCATCTTATTATAATACGGGATAAATTTCCAGACAAGGAAATACACAAACGACCCGGAAAGCATGAGGAGAGCAAAAATTGCCATGATCATGAACAAGGAGACGTCTTTCTTCTTCCACAACGGAAGGGCAAAGAGGAGGAGCAGGAAAGGGATAAAACCAATATTTCTCGGTCCAGGCCTCACGAGGTCATGCCAGAACTCACGGAATTCTGTTGGATCACCCAAGCTGTTCTCCATGCTGTAACCCTGGTTCCTGACAGATATTTTCATGAGCTCTTTTAATGGGAGAAACTTATGGGCAGTGAGGCCGGCGAAGACAAGAATAATGATGATGCCTGCAATGAGAACTTTTTTTAGCATCTTTGATGGGTCTGAAGTGATGAGGTAAAAAAGGAAGATAATCCCGACAAACAGCAGGGTGTAGAGGAACATTTCCGGACCGCCGCCCATCACCTGCAATGAAAGAAAGATTCCTGTCCAAATGGCATTTTTAATGTGATCCTCTTTCATTGCCTTTATGGAAAATAAGACTATGAGGGGAACCCAGGCATAATTGAATACGATATTTGGATGGCCACCGAATAAGTCAGCCGTTATGTAGCCTGAGAACATATAACAAAGAGCTGCAATGAATGATGCGTACTTGTCTTTTCTCATGTACCAGAATAATGAGTACATTGCAATGCCTGCAATCAGAAGATGGATAATGAGGCTCCACTTCAGGAATGCCCAGGGGGTTGGAGCCAGGAAATATAACGGATATGTGATATAGAAGAAAGGGACTTGGGGCTTTGCGTAGAAGGGGGTGCCCGACATCGTGTAGGGGCTCCAGAGAGGAAGATCAAATTCCCTTGCAGCATTTTGGGCAATCATGGCATTTGCCGCGTTGTAATGGGCATCGCCAGCTGGAAGCCCTAGCCCTGGACCGGCACGCACAGGCATGGTATCAGAGCTAAAATAAGGATAACAAAAGATGATGATGAGCAAAGCTAAGATACTAATTGGAATCCAATGCTCTTTCCATACACCCTTAATCCTTTTGAGACACATCTTTCCCCCACTGACGTCGATATTGTTTTTCTTTAAAAAAGTTCTTATTATAAGGTTACTCGCACATTAAAGGGAAGTATTCTGTGAATTTGTGTTTGGCAACAATACCAATGGCAGCAAACCGCCTTGCTCCGCAAGGCTCAGCCTAGAAACTAGGCCGTTTGCGCAGTATTGTTGCCAACTTGTTCTGCCTGCCAGTTATGGTGCTGCATCTTCCAGTACCATTTGCCCATTGCCTTTTTCTTTTCGCCCTCTTTGAACAAAACCCTTAAAAACACCGTTCTTTTTTCTTCTCTTATGCCAAAAGAAGTGGAGCAGGACTGGGAAAGCCATTATGTTGGGATGAAAGGAACATTCTATGAAAGCGCTGTCCAATATTACAGAAAACATGTGATTGCCCCAACGCACCGGCGGGTGTTTGAGAAAGCATTTCCCAAACCTGATGGAATCTATTGTGAAGTTGGCTGCGGCACGGCACAGGCATCTACTCTTATTCGAAAAAAGAACCGGACTCTTATTGCCCTTGACATTTCTTTTGATGCCCTCAAGCAGTCCCATGCAATCAAGCAATTTGATGTGCGCGTGAAAGGGGATGCTTTCCGGCTGCCCTTTAAGGATGAATCACTTGACGGGATATGGAACCATGGATTGTATGAGCATTTTACTGAAGAAGAAATCCACCAGCTCATGAGCGAGTGCGCACGCGTGCTCAAGAAAGGCGGGGGTTTCTATACGTTCTGGCCGCCAATGTTCAGCCTCAATGGCACGATACTGCGGGGATTTGGCTTGCTTGTGCGAATCATCGGGAAAAAGTTTGATGCATACCCCGGCGAGATCACCCGCCCCTGGACGAAGGGAAAACTAAGGAGCATTGTCGGAGAGCATTTCCATTCTGTAAAGGTCAGTTTTCCCGCACGGAACTTATGGGGGGACTTTGTGGTTGTGGCGAAGAAGTGAAAACATAACTTTTTGATTGTTGAATTGGGTGTCATACCCCGCCCTTTAGGGCGAGTGCCCAATTCTACACCAGAAATCCGCGTGTAGAAGCGAGGCACGTCATACCCCTACCTTCAGGTCGGGGTTAGTGTTGAGCAGCGGATTTCTGATTCTAATCAACAAACCTATATTTTATCAAATACCAAACAGCGAGCATGCCGTCTTTCCACGTGATCTTTTTTCCTTCAGCAAAATCACGGCAGTGATAGGTGATTGGGACTTCTATAATCTTCTTTTTTTGTTTGAGGAGTTTTGCGGTAATTTCCGGCTCGAAATCAAACCTATTTGCCCTCAACTTCATCCCCTTGATGACATCCTTTTTCATCACTTTATAACAGGTTTCCATGTCAGTAATTCTTGCGCCGTAGAGGATATTGGTGAGAAGAGTGAGAAACTTATTACCAAGATAATACAATCTGTATTTGGGATTGTGCGATGCTGTGAACCTTGAGCCATAGACAATATCAGCATGACCCTGGATAATTGGCTGAATTAATTTTGGGTATTCGTTCGGGTCGTATTCGAGATCAGCGTCCTGGATGAGGACGATGTCGCCTGTCGCATGCTGGAGGCCAGTCCTGATGGCCGCGCCCTTGCCTTGATTTACCTTGTGGTTCAGAATCTTTACCCCTTTGATTTTTTGGATAATATTACCTGTGTTATCCTTTGAAGCGTCATTGACGATGATGATTTCCTTCTCGATTTTTCCCAAATCAACTTTTTTTACGATGCCCACAACTTTCTTGATGAATTTCTCCTCGTTGTAGGCGGGGATGATGATGGAAAGTTTCATACAAGGATGAAGAGCGGTGGGGTTTAAAAAGGTTGTTTATTCCTATTTGGGTAAATACCCCGGGGCTCTGCCCCGTAGTGCCTCTCATTTTATGAATACATGACGCTTTTTTTCTTTTTATGGAAGTGCGTTATGCTTCTTATTGTAGTTATCGCATCCGATATCATGTGGTATTTGTTGTCAAGTATCGTAAGGATTTACTCACCGATGAGGTGAGCAAATATTTGAAAGAAATCTTACTTGGCATTGGTAAGCGGTATTATTTGCAGTTTCATGCGATGGGGACTGATGAGGATCATTTACATATTCTTGTCGAGGCAGCGCCTCGATACTCTCCATCGCAAGTGATGATGATTTGTAAAAGCATTACTGCAAAAGAAACGTTCAAGAGGTTTCCTAAGCTCCGTGAGGAATTGTGGGGAGGTCACTTCTGGACAGAGGGAGGACACATTGATACTGTTGGCGATGGCTATGGAGAAGAGCAGATGAAAGAATATATTAGGAAGCAAGGCGGTGACCCCAATCAGTTAAAGCTCATAAGTTTTTGAGGAGATACCCCGGGGCTCTGCCCCGATTGGGCCATTCATTGCTGAAGATAATAAATAAAGAAAAAACATATCTCACCCCATCATCTTCATCGCTTCATCAACACTCTTGTCCTCATACGTGATTGAGGCAATGGCATTAGCCAGCTTTACTGCTTCACTGAGAGACCGCTGATGGATATTTCTTCCGGTAGCATTTCCCCGACAGCCAGCGATGTGGATCTGATCCCAAGTTTCCTGTAAAAACTCCCTTGGAGGCTTAGAAGAGCCGCCAGCAGTAATCACCCCAGTCCTTCCGGCAGCGAGCACTGCTTCCTTGAATGATTCTGCGGCTTTTCCTTCCTTTGGCTTTGGATAATTTACCTTCACAAAGTCAGCACCAAGACAGGCACCTGTGCCGGCTGCCCCGGCAATCAAATGAGGATCTTTCTCATCAAGAATTGCTTTTCCCCTCGGATACATCCAGAAAATTGCCAAAAGGCCAGCTTGATGCGCATCAAAAGCGATCCTTGCTGCCTCCTTGAGCATTTTTGGCTCATACATGCTGCCAACATAAACAGTATAGCCAACACCAACAACATTCAAGCCTGAGTCTTTCCTGAATTTTACAATACGCTCAATATCCCACAAAGCCTTGCTCAACGGATCCTGGAGTTCTGTCTTTACCAAGTGGGATTTTGAATTAAGCTTAATCAGGTAAGGAATGTTCTTGTATGACTTTCCATACCGGGCGATGAGGCCTAGCTGGCCTGCAAAGACACCAATATTTGCCTTTGATGCAATCCTAAAAAGGTGCTCTGGATCGGCATCATCTTTTGAGATCGACACTTCTTTTCCTTCCATCTTAACAGTGCCATAAAAATCATCATTGAGATGCTCAATCTTTTGGTCGCCCGCAAACAGCATAACTCTCCTAGTGTTATGGGTCACCTTCAGGAAATTTTTGATGTATGTTTTCTTTGCACCTGCTGGAACATCCCCTGGAACTCCTACGTCACTTTCTTTCATTTTTTTCATGGATATCACCTCTTTCATCTCCAAACTTATGATTTGCCTCAATGAATCTTACTGTGCCAGAAGCTGACCGCATCACCAATGAATGGGTCGATGCGCCGTTATGAATAAATCTCACCCCCTTCAGGATGGTGCCGTCAGTCACGCCCGTTGCTGCAAACATCACATCTTCCCCTCCCACCATCTCCTTCATGGTGAAAATCTTTTCTGGATCGCTCAACCCCATACCAATCGCCCGCTCTTTCTCTGAGGGGTTCCTGAACTTGAGCCTTCCTTGAATCTCACCACCAAGACATTTCAAGCCAGCAGCGCCAAGAACACCTTCCGGGGCACCGCCAATACCCATCAAAATGTCAATACCAGAGTCTGGAAGAGCTGGGGCGAGAGCGCCTGCAACATCACCATCACGAATAAGCCTGATCCTGCAGCCACACTCCCTCACCTGCTTGATGAGTTCAATATGGCGGTCACGATCAAGAATAATCACGGTTATCTCATCACAATCCTTCCCAAGCTTATCTGCGACAGCGAGAATGTTATCTTTTACTGATGCATCAAGATCAATGACACCAACAGCATCTTTCCCCACAGCGATCTTGTCCATATAGGTGTCCGGTGAATGGAGCAAATGGCCCTTTGGTGCGGAAGCCAGAACGGTTATTGCGTTTGGATCCCCCCTTGCCGTAATTGTTGTTCCTTCCAATGGATCAACAGCGATATCAACTTTTGGCCCTTTTCCGTTGCCAAGCTTCTCTCCAATGTAGAGCATGGGAGCTTCATCACGCTCACCCTCACCAATAACCACCGTTCCATCAATATCCATGAAGTTGAAATGCTTCCTCATTGCCTCAACTGCTGCGTGATCAGCCATCTTCTCATTGCCCTTGCCCATCCACTTAGCGCTGGCTAGCGCTGCTGCTTCGGTTGCCCGGACAAATTCCAATGCCAGATTTTTGTACATCATGCCCTCTTTAATTATTGACTCACTCTACCTTTCATTTCATTGGGCAACAACAATACTGGCGACAAACCGGTTTTCTTTGAAAACCTTCGCGTAGAGCCTACGCGATTTGTGCCATTGTTGTTGCTTCAAACCTTTTCCAGCGCAACTCCACTTTACACTATCAAATCTTGTATTCCTTTCCTGCCTTGTTCCAATCTGCAAGAAACTTATTGATCCCCTCAGTTGTCCTTATGTGGCTGGCCATCTTCTCGATGACTGCTGTTGGAATCGTTGCAACATGCGCTCCTGCTTGGGCTGAGAGATGGACATGCCAGGGATGCCTGATTGATGCGACGATGAGCTCTGACTGGAGCTTATAGTTCTCCAGCATCACCAGGATATCCTGGACGAGGCGAAAGCCATCATCACCCTCATCATCAATTCTTCCAACAAAAGCGTTGACATACGATGCGCCAGCCTTTGCTGCAAGAAGTGCCTGGTTAGCAGAAAAAGTCAACGTGCAGTTCGTGCGAATACCTTTCTGATGCAGCACTTTAATTGCTTTTAACCCTTCTATGCCCATTGGGATCTTTACAACAATGTTTGGAGCAATGCCTGCCAGCTTAGTTCCTTCCTTTATCATCCCATCAGCTTCAACGCTAATCACCTCTGCAGAAACAGGCCCTTTAACAACTGATGTTATCCTCTTTAAAATCGCGATTGGATCGCCAGCCTCTTTTGCAATCAAGCTTGGATTAGTTGTCACACCATCTAGGATTCCAAGCGCATTGATCTTCTCGATCTCCGCTGTATTTGCTGTATCTGCCCAAATTTCCATCTTCATACCTCCTGCATCTGCCGAATAATGGCTTTCCTGTCCTTGTGTTTGAATATGAATGATGCGGAAACAAACATGTCCGCTCCTGCAAGCTTTGCCTTCTTCTGGTTCTCCAGCGTGATCCCGCCATCGACCTCGATGATTCCCTTGAAGCCAGCTTTCCTTAAACCTCTTACTTTTTCCAGCATTTCTGGCATAAATGATTGGCCCGCAGCGCCAGGCTCAACAGTCATGACCAAAACAAGGTCGATTGTCGCGAGGAATGGGAAGAGGACTTTTGCCGGCGTTCCCGGTTTTACCGAGATGCCGGCTTTGACCTCCTGCTTGTGGAGCATTGCAATAATCTCTTTGTGCTTTGTTGTTGCTTCATAATGGAATACCACAATAGATGGTCCTGTTCTTAGCCAATCATCAATCATATTTTCCGGCTTATCAACCATCAGGTGCACATCGAGCGGAACAGTGAGTTCGAGGCTGATGATATCTTCCGGGCAGTACGTCTTTCTTGGAACAAACCTACCGTCCATCACATCAACGTGGAAATAATCAGCAGTACCAACTGATTCGAGCTCCTCTTTGAGCATTCCTTGGTCTGCTGAGAGGAATGATACGGAAATGATAGACTTTTTTTTGTTCATCCTTCTTTCAACTCACTTCTTCTTTCATTCGATCTTCTCAATCCTTTTCTGATGACGGCCGCCTTCAAACTCGGTTTCAAGGAATACCTTCACCAATTTTCTCACTTCCTGTTCTGTCACTGAGGTGTGCTTGATCGACAATAAATTAATGTATGAACCTGCTGTTTGCATCTGGATATCTGAGGAAAAAATCATCCCCCGAAGAGCAAGACAATTCAGGTCATTGTGAAGCCTTGCCAGATACACAAGGGTCTCATCATGCAGCGGGGCTGCCCTGATCCCTTTGACCTTGTTTGCAGCAATCGAGCTTCCCGTGCCACTTGAGCACCCAACAATCGCAAAGGAGCCATCTTTTGCAGCGGCCTTTGCTGCTGGCACTACCGCATCCGGATAATCATCTGATGGATCCAGCTTCTCTTTTGAAAAATCTTTGTATGCTACCTGTTTTTCCCCAAGGTATCTTCTCACAAACCCCCTTACTTGAAAGGCGCCGTGGTCAAAACCAAGATAAATCGTTTTTTTCATGCTTACTTCCTCTTCATCAGATCCTTTACTGCGGTTACCAGATGGGGATAGGACAGCCCGTATTTCTCAAAGAGCTGATCTGGCGTTGCAGACTCTGCGAATGAGTCCTTCACACCAATGATCCTGAAGGGGATGCTTATCTGCTGCTGAGCGATGACTTCTGCTACCCCGCCCCCAAGGCCGCCGATGACATTGTGGTCCTCAGCAGTGATCATCACCTTCGTTGATCTTGCAGCCTGAAGGACAGCCTCAGCGTCGAGCGGTTTTATCGTGTGGATGTTGATCACCCTTGTCGAAATGCCCTCGTTCTCTAATTCTTTTGCTGCCTTCATCGCTTCAGCAACAAGCGCGCCTGTTGCCAGGATTGTTGCGTCCTTGCCTTCCTTTATAATATCTGCCTTTCCGAGCTGGAACTTGTAGTCTTCCTTATGAAAATATGGCAGCTTATTGCGTGTGAGCCTCATATACATCGGTCCTTTTGTCTTCACGAATGCCTCAACAGCCTTTGCCGCTTCGAGAGCGTCACAGGGATTAACAATAACCATCCTTGGAAGCGCCCTGAGAGAGGCAATATCACTCATCGACTGGTTGGACGGGCCATCCTCTCCGATCTGGATGCCTCCATGGGTGCCAATGAGCTTGACATTTGCATTTGAATAGGCAACACTAATCCTGATGATGTCATGGCCCCTATTGACAAGGAATCCTGCAAACGAGCACGCAAAAGGAATCTTTCCTGCAAGGGCTAGGCCAGCTGCCATGCCAACAAGGTTTTGCTCAGCAATCCCCACATTGAAGAACCGGTCAGGAAATTCCTGCCCGAACCATTCCGACCTTGTAGAGTTTGCAAGATCACCATCAAGGGCAATAATGTCCTTGTTCTTTTTACCTTCGATGACAAGGCCTTTTCCAAAACCATCCCTTGTCGCCTCTGGTTTGCTTGTGTCGAAAGAAAGATTAAGCTTGACCGATTCTGCCATCATGCCACCCCCCCTTGGGCCGGATGCTGGGTGCTGGTCACCGTGCCTAGTTCCTGCAACGCAGCATGCAACTCTGCGTCGGATGGCGCCCTTCCATGGAAATCCTTATTGAGCTCCATGAACGAGACACCTTTCCCTTTCACCGTGTGAGCAACAATAAATACTGGCTGAGTGTCCTTTTGCGCCTTCTCGAGTGTCATTACGATCTCTCCCATATCATGACCATCAATCTCATACACCTTCCATCCAAAAGCTTTCACTTTCTCACCGACTGGATCAATATGCATGATATCCTTTACCATCCCGCACTGTTGGATCTGGTTATAATCAAGAATCGCCACAAGGTTTGGAATGCGGAAATGAGCTGCTGCCATCAAAGCCTCGTAGTTGCTTCCTTCCTGGAATTCTCCATCGCCAAGGATGCAGTATGTCTTGTAGGGCTTTTTGTCTATTTTCCCTGCTAATGCCATACCCGCAGCAACACTGAGGCCCTGGCCAAGGCTACCGGATGAAACTTCTATTCCTGGTGTTTTATTCCTGTCAGGATGGCCCTGGAGGATGCTTCCCATCTTTCTGAGAGTCATGAGTTTTTCCTTCTCAAAATATCCCTGATCCGCAAGGATTGCATATAAGATGGGGCAACAATGGCCCTTTGAAAGTATAAGCCTGTCTCGCTCTGGCCAATTTGGCTGGTCTGCCTTAAACCTCATAAACCGATAATAGATCGCTGTGAGCAGATCAGCTGCTGATAATGATCCCCCGGGATGGCCAGAGCCAGCTGCATGAATCATCTTTAGTGTAGTGATGCGCAATTCTCTTGCCTTCCCTTCCAATTCCTCGATACTCTCAATCTTTTTCATCATTCCCTCCTTTTCTCGCCGAATAAATGTTCTCCTGGATGCCTATGGAACGTTTGCGTCCTTTATCTCTTTCTTTAACGCATCAACAATTATGTGCTGGAGCACTGCATGGATCCCCTCAACTTGCCCCATATGATCATTCTTCACATGGACGCTATGGGATGCAATTGCTTTCATCTTCCCGCCGTCAAAACCAAGGAAAGCAATGGTTGCTGCATTATTATCATTCGCATATCTTAGCGCCTCAATGACATTCCTTGAATTTCCAGAGCCGCTAATTCCCACAACAACATCACCTTTTCCCATCAGGTTCTTTAGCTGCTCCACAAAGATAGCCTCATATCCATCATCATTTCCCCAGGCAAGAATGTTTGGCATATTGTCTGTTAGGGCAATTGCCCTTACTCGCGGCCTGCCCTCAATGATTGTCCACTTGCTCATGTCGGCAACAAAATGGCTGGCCGTGCTTCCCGAGCCGCCATTGCCCATGAAAAAGATGGTCTTTTTCTGCTTCCATGCATCGAAAAAGATGGACACGCATCTGTTGATCTCTCCCTGATCAAGGCGACTGAGGCTTTTTTGCACTTCCTCTATGTGCTTCTTGATGAATTCATCTCTTCTACTACTGCCTGCATCAGAGCTTATCATCACTTTGACTCCTTGATCTTCTTGATCACTTCTGATGTGGAAAGGCCAGCTTCCTTCTCAACAATGTGGATCCTGCCACCCATCGACTTGATGAGATCCGCTTCGATACACTTTTCCCCGTATTCTGAGCCGTTGACATGGACATCCGGATGGACTGAGTTTAGAAACTCAAATGGTTCTGTCTCATCGAAGATAGTCACATAATCAACACTCTTCAATGCAGCAAGCATCCGTGCGCGGTACTGCTCTGGAATGATCGGCCTGTTTTTCCAATCCTCATACCCAACTGTCTTCTTCCAGCGCCTGACCGAGTCATCACTATTCAGCCCGACGATCAAAACGTCGCCTTGCGCCTTTGCCTCATTAAGATATTTCAGGTGGCCTGCGTGCAGAAGGTCAAAGCTGCCATTCGTCGTGACTATCTTTTTGCCTTCTGCTCTTACCTGCTTTGCTACGAGGGTGATTTGTTCTCTTGACTTGATCTTCTCGTCAATGTTCATGATCTTATCCTCTACCTCATGGTAGGTGACAGCAGCAGTTCCGAGTTTTCCTACCTTAATCCCTGCAGCAATATTTGCCAGCATGATCCCCAGCTCTAAGGGATTTCCAGCTGCCATCGATAAGGCAAGTGCTGCTACTACCGTATCCCCAGCACCGCTCACATCATACACTTCCCTTGCCGTCGTCATGAACTCATTAACAGAAATTGCGTTCTCCTTCAACTGAAACAAGGTCATACCCTTCTCCCCTCTTGTGATCAGGATATCTGAACCCATCAGCTTCACGAGATGATTACCTATGATGATATGGTCTGCTTCCTTTTCCTCCCTGATACCTGCGATCTCAGAAGCCTCCTTATGGTTTGGGGTGATCAATGTTGCACCCTTGAAATATTTTGCATGCTTTGGCTTTGGATCGACAAGCAAAGGCTTTCTTGCCCTTGCTGCTTCCTGGACGACTGCCTCTGCCAACTCCCTATCAATGACCCCCTTCGCATAATCAGAAATGACCACGCAGTCAAACAGGGAAACATTCTTCTTGATATACCCAATAATCTTTTGCCTGCTTTCTTCCTTAATCGGTGAAGAGTCCTCAAAGTCCAGCCGGAGCAGCTGCTGCTGGCCGCCCATCACCCTTGTTTTTCTTGTCGTTGGCCTTTCCTGCTCAGCGACCATTGCGGATACATCAATCCCGCGAGATTCCAGTTCGCTGTTTAGCATCCTCCTTGCCTCATCATCACCAACAACGCTCAGGAGAGTGCATTTTCCCTTCATTGCTGTAATGTTTGCAGCTGTGTTCCCAGCGCCCCCCGGGACATTTGTTTCTCTCTTTACCAGGCAGATGGGAATTGGCGCTTCAGGGGAAATCCTTTCCACGCTTCCCCACACATACCTATCAAGCATCACATCGCCAATGACGAGAATCCTTTTTCCAACGACATTCTTTAATGCATCCTGCAACTGCTTACTCATGTTTTCCACCCTCCGGAAATAATGTATCATCAACGAGCTCTATTAGTGAATGATAGATAAGCATATGGCTCTCCTGGATCCTGGATGATTCATTACTGGGAACGATAATCTCAACATCGCACATGCCTTTCATCTTGCCCCCATCTTTTCCCAGCAATGCGATTGTTTTTAACCCCTGCGCTTTTGCACATCCCATCGCTTTTATCACATTCAGCGAATTTCCTGATGTACTAAACCCTATGAGAACATCCCCTTTCTTTCCAAATGCCTGCACCTCACGGCAAAAGATATCATCATACCCAAAATCATTCCCGATGCAGCTGACACTCCCCTGATTTGCACCAAGGCAGAGTCCCGGGAGAGGTTTTCTGTTCTTCTTGTATCTTCCGGTGAGCTCCTCGGTCAAATGCAGTGCATCACACATCGATCCGCCATTGCCGCAGGCAAAGATGGTATTGCCGTTCCTGATCGCATCAATAACGATAGCTGCAATCTTTGCCATGTTCTTCCTCTGCGTCCTTGCGAGCTCTTCTTTTACCCGCGCGCTCTCCAAGAACCAGTGATGGATCTTCTCATCTATCTCTTTTTCCGTAATCACGTTTTCCATGTGAACCCCTCCTACACCTGTAGGTATGAATATTTCATACTTTTATTTACCGCTTCTTTATAAGGTTTTCCCTATCATCTCAAAAGTCTTTCTCTTTCATGAGGATAATTACGCAATGTTTAAATAGTTCATACTATTTCATACTTAGTATGACCAAAGCTAAAATTGCCATCTCTCTCGATGAACCACTCCTCCGACAGATAGATTCTCATGTTGATGGCTCCATCATCAGGAGCAGAAGCCAGGCAATAGAATACTTTCTCCAAAAAGGGCTCCAGGAGCAGTCCATCAAGACAGTTGTGCTCCTGCTCAAAGGTGAACACCAGCACACTTCCCTCTCATCACTCCACAAGCGATCCCTCATTCTTGAGCAATTGCATTTCTTTTACTCTCATGGCATAAAGCAGGCATACATCGTGACCCAGCATACTAAAGAGAGCGTGAAACTCTATTCGGAAGTCCAGCAAAGCATTCTTCCAGCAGAAATCATCGAAGCGCCAGTCAAAGGGAATGCACAAGCATTGCTCGCTGTCAAGGACAAGCTGTCCAACCAGGATTTTATCGTGATGAGCGGGGATGTCTATAACCACTTTGACCTCCACCAGATGGAAAAAAAGCATATGCAGCAGGACAAGCTGGCTACGATGGGACTCATGAGCATCAATGAACCTTCACGGTTCGGCAATGCTATCCTTGACGGAGACCTTATCATCGACTTCCAGGAAAAACCAAAACATATATCATCCCATGTCGGGAATGCTGGCATCTATCTCCTCAAGCCAGAAGTATTTGCACTCTTCGATGAACACACAACCAGCCTAGAAAACCACCTCTTTCCAAAGATTGCGAAGATCAAACAGCTCGTCGGCTTCTTTACCCACGGAGAATATGTGCATGCCGCTTAATCCAGGAACAATGGCATGAACGGCATTCCCTTCTTTTGCGGAACAATCATTCGCTCCTGAGAATACACATCCACAATGATCATCGCTGTCCCATACACGTCTCTTCTTGTGAGAAGGGCTACGCTGTCCTGAATATCACTAATCCTTATCATCCCACCAGTTCTCCAAATCTCTCTTGGCGAGCCATCATCCAAAACAAGGCTTGCCCGGCGATCATCCTGATCGACATAGAGGTATGATCCGGGTTTGATCATCCTGGCATCTTGGGCAAGGACTGCCTGGCTGAGATATCCATCCTTCTCATAATACAAACATCCAATCGATGAATCAGAGACTGTTAATGCATCCCCCACAAATCGAAGAAACAATTGCTGGGGCTTGAATGGATCTGGCGGCGCCATGGGAATATCACCTACCTGCTGATCGTTTCTCAATTGGCCATTTTCAGGAGTCCATATCCCTTTCCATATCTCCAACATTGACTCTCTTTGTTTAGCGTAAGCGACAGCAACATCTGGCCCTCTTCTGGTTGCGGCGTATTGCGTCTGAGCAATATCCTCCACGATCACTCTTGTTTGCTGGTCATCAACAATACCAATATGAAAATGAGCGCCACCATTCCCGCTCTCACGAAGAGATGCTGCACAGAAGCCATCACCTAAAGGGGAAGGGAAGCGATATGCGAATCGTTGATCCCTTTGAAGATCAACTACCCCTCCTGTGCCAACGCTCACCCTCTTGAGAATTTCCTCCGGGAATGCTGCTATGTACAGATCATTGCCATTAACAGCCAGATCACCAATATGGCTTGTATATAATGATCTTAATGATCTTGTCCCTGCTGCTGCGAGATCAACGACCTCAAGAGATAATTCAAGATTCTGACCTTGCTGGCGGAGCAGGTAGGCAATCCTTCCCTTATACACTGGATCAGAGCACCCATGCGTGAGGGCGAGAGCAGCAATCCCTCCAGCAGCCCTGAGGAATTCTCTTCTTGTTCCCATTATTTTCTTTCCCTCCGAAAAAATCTCTCACACACTTCCTGCACATCTTCTACCCAGATAAATGAGACGCATGTCTGCTCGAACTGGCATTCCCTCACCTCGCCCTGATGGACGTTGATGCAGGGCTTTCTTTCTTTGACTTTTCTGATGCCCATAGCATTCTTTCCATATGGCCCAAACCTTTCCGGGAGATTGCATCCAAACAAACCGATCGTAGGAACTCTCATTGCTGCTGCGACATGCATTGGCCCAGAGTCATTTCCAATAAACATCCTGCATCTACCGACAAAATCAAACAGCTGCCTCATTGACAGCCTTCCTGCCCCATTTACTGCCTTATCTTTATGATGCATCAGCTCAATGATCTCCTGGATAGCGTCCACCTCCCCTCTTGTTCCAACAAAGACTACATGGACATTTTCTTTCCCTATCATCCAATCTGCAAGTCTTGCAAAGTTCTCTTTTGGCCACATCCTAGATTTTGATGATTCAGCAACACTTGTTCCAAAGCCGACAAAAGGCTGTTTCCCAACACCACTCTCTCTAAGGAATATATCAACCCTCTTCTTATCAGACAGATCAGCACCAAGCGTTGGCAATTCTGTTGGCACCCCCTTTGCACCAGCGAGCCTTGCCAGGTCCATGCATGTCACCACCACATGCTGTGCATCATTGTATGGGATGGACTCATCGTATACCCTGGATCTTGGCTGCCCTGAAAACCCGATTGTATGCTTTCCAACCCTCGCCGCGATGATTGCCGAAATATTGAGGTACTCCTCAAAGTCGATGACAAGGTCAAACATATCCTTGTTTTTCCTCATAAATGAAAGAATCATCCCTGGAGACATGCCAAGCTCAATGACGTTGTCAATATCCTTTTGACCAAAAAACACATCCTTGTTCCTTGCAGTTGCCAGCACTGAAATAGTCGCCTTTGGATTTGCTTTCTTCACTGCGATTATTGCAGGCAACGTCAAGATCGACTCTCCCATCCCCCACAACTGGATGCATAAGATAGAAGAAAATGACTTTGGCAGCGGACTCTTTTTTTTCAATCCCAAAAGAACAACACCGAGCGTGCCAAGAACCTTGTCTATGGCCTTAATCGTCCCAACTCTTGTCATCGCTGCTCCTTTTCCAGCGCAACCTTCCTCACCAATTCCTCAATGCTCCTCTGGCACTTTCTAATAACCGTATACTGGTAGAACATGATACCCAGAAGAAAAATGAATCCTCCAATGATGATGACATCGAGCGCCCGCGCAAAATGAAAGCGCTTTACAACACTGTCGAGCAGTTCTGGGAATAGGGAGATGAGACCGATCATGACCCAAATCAGGCTCCAAAACACCCATTCCTTTGCGGTAAACTGCTTTTTCTTTGAGCTCGTGTACGTGATGTAGAGCATGAACAAGGCGAAACAGACGCCTGCAACCTGAATGCCAAGTACCATATCGGGAGGAGAACAGAATGGGATTTTTAAATATATTCTTTCCCGTCCTTGCCTCCCACAATCTTCTCCCCTACCTTGTCAATGCCCCTCCAATGATCATTCACTGCTTTTTCAAACCCCCCTGATACGCCACCACAAAAGGTTTGCCACAATCTTCATTCCATCAATGACCCCTGTTCCCTTAAACCTGTCATTGTAAATGTTCTTAATCTTTAGTTGGGTACAGGAGAGTTTGTGCTGTTTTGCATTCACAATCATTTCAGACTCTAAAGCATAATCAGTGGAGCGCCATTTGATGCTTTCATATGCCTTTGCAGTAAATGCGCGAAACCCACATTGAGAATCTTTGATGTGGATGTGGAAGAGGAGGAAGATCATGGTGGAGATGATCTCATTGCCCAGGCGGAGAATGAAGGGGCTTCCCTTCTGTAATTCCCTCACCCCAAAGACAATATCATACCCTTCCTTTACCTTCTCAATAAAACGCTTGATATCCACTGGCTCATGCTGGCCATCTGCATCAAGCATGATGATAATATCAGCGTGATGAAGCACTGCGCATTCACACCCGGTCTTGAGCCCTGCACCCTTGCCGAGGTTAATAAGGTGCTGGAGGACATGGGCCCCAGCCTTAGCTGCGATTTGAGCTGTGTCATCCTGGCTTCCATCATCAACGACAATAACCTCATCAACATACCTTTTTGTCTCTTGGATGACCGGCTCGATCCTTTGAGCCTCATTGTATGCAGGAATGACCGCAATTATCTTTTTCTTCATGGTGCATGGTAGAAATGAGCATTATTTAAAGGCAGCGGAAATGAATGCTCCCTTCTATTTACTGGAAATGTTCTTTGAGCGGGCTGAACTATTTCTGCTTCCTTTAGATTCATTCCCTTTATCACTGTCTATTATCCTAGTGTCATTACCCAATCCAGCCGTTTCATTGCTTGCTTTTGATGCATCAATACGCGAGTTCTCTTCTATTGAGCTATCCTCTGGGAACAGTGGGGCAATGTTTGGATCTGTCCCGTTCCAATCAACCTTGTATGTATACACCTGGGTGCCAAGAACCTGATTTCGCTCAACGCTAAAAGCATCAAAGTAGCGAAGGCCGTGTCCCTGAAAGAAAAACATCCTGGTGAACAATGATCCTGTCAATCGGGGGTCCATTAGCACAGCATAATATTTTCCGTCAGCAGGTATGATCGCAATACCAAACTCTGGTGAATGGATGTTCTCAGAATATTTCTTGACTATGGTATCATTCGTTGCCGCGAAAGCAACAGCTTTTGGATGAGTAACACTCTTGTCAGGATTAATAATGTATGCCTCCTCTGAGGTGAGATTGAACATGATCCCCTGCGGGCACTGGAGAATATCCCCTCCCTGATTACATTGTTGCACTCCCTGCACATAGCTTGGCCAGGGGGAAATCCAGGAGTTTGCGTCAGCCTTTGCAAGCGTGCGCACATCATTATACATCTTCTCAGCATCAGCTGGTGGCATATCAAAACGCTCCCCGAGCCATGCTATTGCCTTCTCCTTGCTTGCATATTCCTGCTTTATCAAGGTATTATAGATATATGCCCTTTTGAAATCCCAGATGCCAAAATGAGCCCACACCCCAGATTTTGACACCATATCATCTGATGCGATAAAATAGTCCTCTGGAGGATCACAATGGGTGTAATCAAGAAGCTGAGTGATGCTGCCCTCCGGGAACCCTTTTTTAATCAAGGTTTGGCGTGCTTCCTCCCGGCTCTGGGGGATGATCTCCTTGAGCAGCATCACCTGGTCATAGGGGTCACTGGACCAGTTTGACCTGAGCAGAAACTCATGCGTGTAAAAGTTGCCGCATGTCAAGAACCTCAAGATATCCTTCGCTTCTGTCTCATTTTCTGTAAGCAGCACCAATCCGACCCAATGGGCGGGCTCGAGGTTCTGTGATGCCCCATCAAAGGTCACTCCACGCTTTGCAACAAACTTAAACCAATGGCCATAATCCCACCAGGAGGTGATGATCGCATCCTGGCTGGCTGCACCATCAATCCTTTCTAGTGCAGACCACCACGCATCATTCATCCCTGGAATCTGGTTCTTTGCCACTTCCTTTCCTGCAGCAACTGGCCCTTTATACAATGCGAGGAAAAGAAGCAAGAACAAGAACCCGGTAATCAGATACTTTTCAACCTTCATCTCCCTTGATGCATACCGGTCAATGAGTTCAAAGAGGAATGCAACAGCAACACCAAGCCCAATTGCGAGAGCTGGAACCATCATCAAAGTAAACCTGATGCCTTTTTGGCTGGCATACATAGTAGCAATAATCCAGACAAAGATAAGCGCTGCATATCTCATCCTGATATGCTCATCCTTCTCGTCAATGGCCAAATATGCCTTGATGATCAATGGAACTGCAAGGAGGAAAAACAGCGTGAGTGTGTTTTCGATGCGATCATTCATGCTGATTATCACCAGATAATAGATGGCACTTGCACCAAGGAAAACCATATCCTTTTTCCTTTTCCATGACCTCTCCGTGACCGCAACAGCAATGCCAAAAAAGCATAAAAAGAAAAGGAATTTTCCGGCGCTCTTCCCGCCAAAACCGACCGTACTAATGATCTCTGACCTGCTTGCTTCATTCTGCTCTGCGACGGTTGTTAGGACGTTTGGCCAGATTGAGGTGATCCCAACATCCTTTGCTGTTGAGAACTTTACCGGCTGACCTGTTGCCTCCCTGAAGATATCGAGCGGAGCATGCTCACTAAAAACACCTATAAACATGCCAGATGCCAAGATGAACGTGATGAGGATGATCGCTCCATGGGTTACTGCCTCCTTTGAAAAGAGACCTTTCTTTACCTCCGACCAGTGTACAAGGAGATAAAATGAGAGCTGTGTGATGGCAACGACCATTAAAAAATCAAGGATGTGCCAATAGCCCCTCCATGCAGAGGCATATAATCCGACAAGCAGACCGGCGAATGTCACGAGCAGGATCTTTCCCTGCACCTTCTTGAGCTCATATGCCCACATGAATAATAATGAGATGAGCAACGGAAAAAGGATCTGGTATGGATCCGTATCCGCAAACCCTCCAACCGTTCTTGACATTACCGCAGGATGGACTGCAATGATAAGAGCTGCAACAAACCCTGCAATGTCCCCTGCAATCATCCTTGCCAAGAAGAAGGTCGGGATGATCCCGAGCACTATAATAATAATAGGGGTGGTGAAGATGACTCCCTGAAAATCAGCATCCTTATCGAAGAGACGGACAAACTTATACAGGTATGCCTCGAAATATGCGTGGAACCTGTCACCAGAAACATACCTCCCCAAGGGTGCGTGCATCAAGGTATCATAACTCTGCCCCTCGCGCAGATCATCGCCAGGATATCCATGATCAGCAATGTTCCGCGCATACCGCGCCCAATGATACGGATCAATGGCGAGAAGATATGTCTGTGAATCTTCCTCTCCCACTTTCATCTGGGCACGAATATAATTACCATACAGCTGAACCTGCTGATCAATTCCTGCCTGGTTCTCTTTCACGACCCTTTGGTATTCCTTCTCGAGAATCTTTTGCCTTTGCGCAGCTGGAAGGTTTGGATACTGGTTGTTGACCTGATCTATGATCTGCGCCTGGATCGATCTTTGGACAACCTCCTTTGCCATATCGTCTGCTATTGGCAGGTGGTTTGGATAAGTCCTCACTTCCATCCCTATATATAGCGGGATGAGGAGCAATATGAGCATAATCAGCACTTTGCTGTTCTTCTTGACAAAATGAACAACTGGTTGAACATCAACTTTTTCTTCAGCGTCTTCCTTTCTGCCTTTTGCCTTGAACAACCCTTTTACCTTTGAAAAGTCAAATGAAATCTCTTCCTCAGCATCCTCGCTGTCCTGTTCCTTTTCATTTTGTTTCTTTTCAAGATCAGCAGACTCGGGTTTCTTTTTTCGTTCCTCGCTCACCCTCTGCTTTTTCTGCGCCTCTGATTTTTCCTTCTCTCTTGCTTCTTTCTTTCTGAATATGCCTGTTATCTTTGAAAAGTCAATTGCAATCTCGTCATCACTTTGTCCTTTCTCATCACCATCTTGTTCTTCCTTATCATCTTTGGTCTCGTGCGCACCATTTTGTTTCTTTTTTACTGCAGACTCTTTATCCTTCTGAGCATCTTCTCCTGATTGCTGAGCGCTGCCTGCTTCATTCTTTCCATCGTCATGATCGCCCTTTGCACTCTTATTTGCGCCCTCTTTTATTCCCTCTTTTATTTCAGGAGACCCACTCTTTGGTGTTTCCTCAGCAGAACTCCCCTGCACCTGATCATCAGCCGCTTCTTTTTGCTCTGCCTTTTTCTTGTCTCTCTTAAAGAACTTCGTGATCTTGCCAAAATCAATCTCAATATCATCTTCTCCCATGAAACAACCCACGCCCAAGGAACAGGATAGCCTTTATAAAAGTTTGGGCAAGAAACGAAGAAGCCTTGGCTCGAGCACTGCTGCCCTCCAGGCGAGCTGGATTGGATGATCCCTATCAATCTTGTAGAGCAGCCTCTTGATCCTTCCCTGGTCAAGATATCTCACCAGCGCATCATAATCCTCAACTGAACAGCGAGAAAGGATATTCCGGAGATATAAACTCACTGAAAGCTGCCGGTGCACTTCCCCCACTTCCTTTGCATAAGAAGTATTTTTTATGATTGATCGTGCCAGCGCCTTTGCTGCCAAAAACCCTGGGACTAGGCCTCCTCCTGTAGTTGCTTTCACCTGCCCAGCAGCATCCCCAACAATCCTGATGCCATCCTTCTCTATAATCTTTTCTCCCGAATACCAAGGGATCTTTCCTGGCTGAGCGTTGATGATTAGCCCTTTTGCCTTTTTTCCACATCTCCTCTGCAAAAATGCTTCCCATGCTCTGCTGTCAAAACTGGTGCAAAAAGTGCCGATCCTGGCAACTGTTGCTGATTCTGGGACAACCCAGTAAAACAAATGATCATCAATGAAATGAGTCTCAAAACATTCCGCATCATATTCCCCCTTGATCCTCACCTGATACCCAAAGAATGTCCTTGCCGGCTTTGGATTGATCAGCGCAGATACTTTTGAGCTTGGCCCATCAGCACCTATGAGCAGGTCCGGCTGTATCATCATTTCTTTTCCTGCCTTCTTGTCTAGCACTATGACGCTCTTTCCTTCTTTCCTTTCGAAACGGCAATTGAGATGGTACTTTGCCCCACTCTTTTTTGCTTCTTCATACCAATGCTTATCCAGCCCGACGCGGTCTAGAACGATCTCTTCGATTGGCATTCGCACAGAATGACGTCTTGAAACAATCTTGAGCTTTCTTAGCCGATTGATAATCAGCTTTGGTGGAAGCTCGACAATTTTTTCGAAGCTGGCCGTCGTGATCCCTGTGCACTGCCAGGGGATCCCCACTTCACCGTGTTCTTCGAACACCTCAACAGCGATATTATTTGATGCCAAAAGATATGCCACATAATTCCCGACTGGCCCAGCACCAATTATCGCTATCATGGGAGAAGGCTAATTATTCCTTTATTAAAACATTACCTTTGATTCTTGTCACTTGATGGTCGTTACCATATTATTCTATTATATATTTACTATTTTATAATAGTAATAAACCACAAGCTTTAAATAATGAGTATGTTTTTTGCCTATTAAGTTTGCCTGGGGGCATTCTAAAATGGGGTGAGAGATCGATAAGGGGGTACCTTAGAATGACAGATCAATCACGGGGACTTGGTGGGAAACACTATGGGCTTGACCACCTTTCAGATTATGCTTCTCGAGCTCTGCAAAAAACAGGCGGTTTAGAAACGTTAGAAGGGCTGAGCCTTCGCCTTGGAGGACATGAAGGAAATCCTGAAGTTTATCATGGAAGAACTATCCCCAATTCAGCAATTCTTGCCCTTGGCGCACTCACTCTCTTTACCGGCATGGCAGCACCAGTCTCTGCTGCAACAACAGCACCGGCAGCAGACGCACCTGCAGCTGACGGAGGCCAAGGACAGCAAATTGCCCTTCCATCCCTCCTCTCACACTATGGAATGGAGACCCCTGATCTTCAATTATGGGCTGGAACAGTCCCCCGGAATATGCATCTTACCGATGCAGGAGAGCGCTATGTGTTCTTTGATATCCGAGATGACTCAAAAAGAGCGCAGATATGGTATGACTACCAAGAAGAAAGAATCGACCTGCCTGGAATGGTCAGAGAGATGGAAGTATGGCTGAACACTGCCAGCACCCGCGCATCGCTCCATATCACCGGCGTTCCAAATGATATGACCACTGTCGATGATGTTCAACAGACATTAGTTGCCTCTATGCTCCGTTATTTTGAATTCGGCCAAATGGGGTATAGTCATGCGAGCGTTGTTCGAACAGAAGCTAGGGATCCACGATCCACCGTCACTACAAACGAGTTTGAAGGCTTCCAAAGCATTGGACAAGGAAGAAGCCTGACTTTACGATCAGAACCAGGGCAAGCCTGGAGCGATGCAATTGCAGATTATGTTACTACCCATGGAGCGGGTGATTCTGTCGTTAGGGAATTAACCCATATGTTTGACAATGACCAGGCAGGTCTTGTAGATTATGTCACAAGAAACCAAACTGTCACGTTCAGGGTTAATGATGATGGAACCTATTATGTCTTTGCGAACGGAAGAGCCAGAGGCCATGGATCATACGCGTTTGGTCACGGGCAATCAGGAGATATCATCTTCCCGGCAGAGATATACCTCGATGAGACAACAGAACGAAGGCCAGGACTTGTCCGACTGACAGGCAGGAGCCTTGAAGCCCTCGCTGCTGTGTATGAATGGGGCCGCACTACCACTAATCCGGATACTAACACCCCTTACTTTGTTGTCAGGACAACCGAGATTAGGACAATGCTGGAAACCCTATATGCTGTCGGGAGAGGCCTTGAAGAACAAAGAGAAACCTCTCATATTGAACCACCAGTCTTAGATGACCTTTGCGGGTCCATCAGGGTATGGTGGAATGAATGGCATACGATCCTTGAGGGATATCCAACTTTCAGGGGTTGGGTAGCGGGGCAAATAGAGCAGCTTGGCAGCTTATACACAAGACTAGAAAGGAGGGTGAGCAGTCTTGAAAGCGCTGTGAGTGAACATGGCGAGACTATTGCGGATCATGAGTTGCGAATAACCCTGCTAGAACAGCGGCCCACAGGATATCTTTTACGTGATAGGGTTAGCCCGTTGCTTCTTGCTGTTGCTGTCCGACATGGCGAACAAGCTCGTATTCCTATGAGTACTGACCCGTATACCGGGATGGTACCAATCATCTTACCAGGTGAGGAAGATAAATTCCTCACTACCTATGTTCAACCCATCACGACAGAAGAGAACAGAAGGGCTGATTGGGTGAATAATCCACCGGTCGACCTGGATACGTTAGTCCTGAACAAACCGTATGATACATTAGTATTAGCACTTGTTGATAAACGCTTAGCACTTAAAGGAAGCGATTATCAGGTGAATGCTAATTTCCATCGGTTTAGGGCACAAAGAATCCGTCAGCGACCTGATAGAGTGAGCAGCAGAGATCAAATAAATTGGGTGCGAGATGCATGGAATGGCATAGGCAACATTGATTTTGCTGCTGGTGATGCACTGCCAGAAGCGACAAGACAACAACTCCTATCAACCATCAATGAACCTGAACATTATCGTATTGGTGCTGTTCGATTTCAAAATACACATGGACTATTCCCCTATGTTGGTCTCGATGACCAAATGTGGGGTCCTGTCATGCCTGCAATGAACCACCTCCATGAGTCTCGGCCTTTTTCTGGTATACCTCTTCTTGGTCTCATTGTATTCAAGGATCCTGTTCAAACATCGTATGGAGTTGGAGAAGGACATTATGGCGATCTTATCTTAACTGGCCAAGAACGTCTTTCTGGTGGAGAATGGCATAATCTTGGCTTTGATGGGGCAGCAGACCTTAATTTTGAAGCTAGAGGATTTTCTCCTCTCAGGAGAAGCAGGGTTGTTGGACCTGCCTCATTTGGTGTCTTCCTGGATGGGTTGTATGGTATCGCTTCATTCATCTCAACAGTGACACAGCTCATCGATCTTTTTGATGGACCAGAGAGAGGCCCTCAGGGACAACAAGGCCCACCTGGCGCTAATGGAGGTTCTGGACCACAAGGACCCGCTGGACCACAGGGGCCGCCAGGAATTGGCGGCAATGGCGGACCAGGACCCATCATCCCATCAGTTGGCACTGGAGGCATTGGCGGCGGTGGATCTGGAGGAGGAAGCGGCGGCATTGGAGGCTCAACGATCGAATAAAATCGGGGGAACATGATCATGAACTCTAAACAATTCCTAACCTTGTTTGTTACCATCTTTTTGGTGACATCAATCATTCCAGTTTCAGCGGCGGGAACGTCGCGATATACAGTAACGTTTGCTGATAAGGTAACCCAGAATCTTGTGACGGGTGTTGATGTTCTGCTGGCGCAATGCCAAGACCAACCCTGCAATTCTATCTATGGTTATCTTCAAGGAAATTCAGGTGATGCAGTATCAGTCTTCAACATAGCCCGGCCGGATTCCGGTTCGTGGTGGTATGGGCTCTATTATCATAAGCAAGGATACATGCCGCTCAAGCAAACGTACACAACAACGCCTACCACTGGAGATTTTTCCCAAAAAGTAGAATTCTTCAAAGGCGATTTCTGCAGGGCAGAGATCGGCAATCTCGTGACAGAAAACTCTGTCTATGCAAATGAACCATTGGTCATTGATGTACCCGCAAACATCGCTGCGGATGCAAACTCTCCTTTCTATAGGCTCAATAATGGCTTTCCAAACTGGCTTCCTCCAGATGATCCTGCACTGCTGGCATTGAAGGATGAGTACTATTCAGCGATGACCAGGATTACCCTTCAAGTAGAGCAGCTTGGAACAGGGCAGGTTATCTATACAGATTCTCGTGATGTTAACATCTTCATGGACAGCACAGAAACAGTCCGGTTTGTCTGGACGCCTGCCACACCGGGAAATTACCAAATCCATATAGACACTGATGTTACAGATTCACAATGCAATCAAAATAATAAAGTAGCAGATAACGCCTACGAAAATCTTGTTGTCCTGGAAGCCAGGCCAACAAACGAGTGCTACACTATAATCAACAATCTTGTCGCGTCAAATGCTCAGCCTCAGGTTGGGCAAACAGTGACGTTCTCTTATAATAGAATCAGCAACTATGCTGACAACAATCACAATCTGTTCCCTGTACAAACACGAGTAACTGAAACTGGGATTGTGACCGGAACACAGGTATTCTCTCAACAAGAGACCTTAGCAGCAAATCCTGACGCTGTTACACCAAGACCTGCATCATTCACTTATATACCAACAGTACCTGGTGATCATTTTGTTACTGTTGAAGGATTTCCCACTGATCCACGATGCAATGGGCTGACTATAACGCCCATGTCCTCGATAATCTCAATCCACGTTCAAGGCCCATCAACACCACAATGCTCAGATTTCATTGATAATGATGGCGATGGGGAAATAGACTATCCGGCAGATTTTGGCTGTACCAGCCCAGAAGATAACAATGAAACAAACAATGGCCCAACACAATGTTCTGATGGCATAGACAATGACGGTGATGGATTTATCGACCAGGATGATCCGGACTGTACAGGGCCAGATGATCCATCAGAGTTTCCAGACCCTGCATCTGTTGTTGTTTTACCAAACCCTGCGACAATCACTGTTGGACAGACACAGCAATTCACTGCAACTGGCGGGACGAGCTATGCATGGAGCATTAGCCAGGGAACTGCATTCTGCACAGTAAACCAAAATGGGCTGCTGACAGGCATTGCAGCAGGAAATTGCGTTGTTCAGGCAAGGGACATACCAACGAATGGTGTTGGGAGTGCACAGGTCTTTGTCATACCCGTTCCGAATCAGCCTCCTGTTATTGCTGGTCTTCCTGATCAAACATTGAATGAGGATACTTCGAGGGATAATGCTTTTAATCTTAATGATTTTTCTTCTGATCCTGATAATGTTGATTCACAATTGAATTATGTTCTTGCTGTTACTACTAGTAATCAGTGTGGTGTTGTTGTTGATTCAGGTAAGAATGTTGATCTCACGCCTCAAAATAATTTTAATGGTTTTTGTGATGTTACTGTTACTGTTCGTGATCCTTCTGGTCTTTCCAGCAGTGATGTTTTTCGTGTGATTGTTGTTCCTGTTAATGATAATCCTAATTTTGATCCTCTTGCTAATCCTATTCCTGATCAGACGTGGACTCAGGGTACTTCTCGGAATAATGCTTTTGATCTTGATAACTTTTTTGTTGATGTTGATGGTGATGTTTTGACTTATACTGCTTCTGCTGCTGATAATCCTAACATTACTGTTGTTATTGGCTCAGGGAATGTTGTTTCTTTTACTCAGGCCGCTTCTTTTTTTGGTGTTGAGCGTGTTGTTTTTACTGCTCGTGATGGTCTTGGCGGTTCTGCTCAGAGTAATTCTGTCGTGTTGACTGTTGTTCGCCAAGTATTCCAATGCAATGATGGCATCGATAATGATGGTGATACTAGAATTGATTATCCTGCCGATCCTGGATGTTCCTCTCCAATAGATGATGATGAGTCTGATGGACCTATCATCTGCTATGTGAATAATGATTGCGGCAGTATCTCTAGCTCTAACTCCTGTAATGTGAATAACGGGTTTGTGACCACTACCACTACCCCAACATGCCGAAATGGAGGAACAGACTCTAGCTTCTGTGAAAATGTTGTGAGCACTACCATCGACCAATGCTCGTTTATCTGTTCACCTGTCCAGGGATGTGATTATACGCAATGTTCAGACAGCCAAGACAATGATCAAGACGGCGCAGTCGATTTCCCAAATGATTTTAGCTGTTCATCTTATTTCGACGACGATGAGCTGTTGCCACGAGCGCAGTGCCAGGACAGCATAGATAATGATGGCGACTTGTTTGTTGATTATCCCGATGATCCTGGCTGTTTTTCTTTACAGGACAATGATGAAGGACCGTTCAATCCAGGCAGGACCCAGTGCTCTGATGGGCTAGACAATGATGGCGATACGCTCATAGACTACCCTGCTGATCCTGGATGCACCAGCACTGCAGATGATGATGAGTCCAATACCTTTGATCTCTTGATTGATAATGGGTTTCTCCAAAATAGTCCTATTACTATAAATCAGAATGCCATAGTCCAGTTTAACACTCATAAGATCCCCGCAAATGCCGGCATTCCAACAAACCTACCGGTGAGAGTAACGCTTGATTCGAATGTTATTACCTCCATTCCAACACTGCCATTTCCTTCAGCTTCTTTTATGACCTCAGTGAACCTTGGCCATTTGAGTGCTGGAACGCATTTTTTTGCCATCCAGGTTGATCCAAACAATGTCTATCATGAGACGAATGAAGCAAACAATCTGTTTACCTTCCAGTTCCAGGTGGCAGCGATCCCTCAATGTTCTGATGGGCTAGATAATGATAATGATGGCGCGATAGATTATCCAGCAGATTTTGGTTGCACCAGCCCCCGGGATGATGATGAGACAAACAACGGGAATACACAATGTTCTGATGGCATTGACAACGATGCTGATATTGCCATTGACCAGGATGATCCACAGTGCGATGACCGTAATGATAATGATGAAAACGGTCCTCCTACCATCTCTCTTGCAGATGTGACCTTGCAGGACATCCAAGGATTAGTAGTTCTCCATGATCTTAATGCCGAGTCATTCGATCCGGATGATACGGAACTTAGTTTTGCTATCACCAGCAGCGGCATCCCAGAGTGCCATTTTGAGATAAATGCGCAAGAAGAGCTGCTCTTTACAGCAACAATCCCTCAAGGCCAGTCAATCACCTGCGGTGTTACTGTGCAGGTGAGGGATCCTCATGGCGCCACCGGCCAGGACAGCATGGCAGTTCACCTAACCCAGACTGCAGCGCAGTGTAGTGATAACATCGATAATGATGGTGATGGCTGGATTGATTATCCTGCTGATTGGGGATGCACTTCTCCTACTGATGATGATGAAACGAACAATGGCCCAACACAATGCACTGACGGCCTTGATAATGATGGCGATGGGCTCATTGACAGGAATGATCCAGGATGCACTACCCCTGGAGATGATGATGAAAATGAGGCTCCTATCATAACCAATCTTCCTGACCGGATACTAAATGAGGACACACAACTCCTAAATACATTCAACCTGAATGATTTTGCATCAGATCATGAGGATCCTGACAGCACATTGATATACACCATCTCTGTTTCCAACAGCAACTTTTGCGGTGTTAGCATTGATGCACTGGATAATATTGATATCACACCTGCTGCAAATTTCCATGGTGTGTGTGATGCTACTGTGATCGTCCATGATAGCCAAGGTCTTACTGGAAGCGACATATTCAGGGTGAGTGTTGTTCCTGTCAATGATAATCCTAATTTTGATCCAAATGCTAATCCCATCCCTGCCCAAACATGGAATCAGGGCACTTCTCGGAATAATGCTTTTGATCTTGATAATTATTTCAGCGATGTAGATGGAGATGTTTTGACTTATACTGCTTCTGCTGCTGATAATCCTAACATTACTGTTGTTATTGGCTCAGGGAATGTTGTTTCCTTCAATCAACCAGCATCCTTCCATGGTGTTGAGCATGTCGTCTTTACCGCGAATGATGGGCGGGGGGGAAGTGCCCAGAGCAATTCTGTTACCTTGACGGTCACTCAAACAACCTTTGCCTGCAGTGATGGCATCGATAATGATGGTGATGGCTGGATTGATTATCCTGCTGATTGGGGATGCACTTCTCCTACTGATGATGATGAGACGAACAATGGCCCAACACAATGCACTGACGGCCTTGATAATGATGGCGATGGGCTCATTGACAGGAATGATCCACTCTGCACAGACCCTGGAGATGATTCTGAATATGGCCAGTGCAATGATCATGTTGACAATGATGCTGACGGGGCAACAGATTACCCTGCTGATTTTAGCTGTTCACACGTGAATGACGACGATGAGTTGTTGCCACGAGCGCAGTGCCAGGACAGTATCGATAATGATGGCGACTTGTTTGTTGATTCTCCTGATGATCCCGGCTGTTTTTCTTTGCAGGATAATGATGAAGGCCCATTCAATCCAGGCAGGACCCAGTGTTCAGACACCCTTGATAATGATAATGATGGGGTCATCGACATGCAAGACCCTGGCTGTTCTTCTCCGATGGATGATGATGAATCAGATGGCACGACGCAGTGCCAGGATGGCATTGATAATGATGGTGATGGCTGGATTGATTATCCAGCAGATTGGGGATGCACGAGCAGGATTGACAATGATGAAACAAACAATGGCCCAACACAATGCACTGACGGCCTTGATAATGATGGCGATGGGCTCATTGACAGGAATGATCCAGGCTGCACTACCCCTGGAGATGATGATGAGGATGAACCTGCCGTGTGGCAGACACTCACTGACAAGAGCGTTCCTGAAGATAGTCCCAGCGGGACCCTTGTGTATGGGGGATTAAAGCTTCTTTGCACCGATCCAGATGATACTGAAGCTGTGAATGTTGTCTCCGCGCACACCCATTATTCACTCAACTTTACCGGGAATGATCTGGTCATCAATTCACTCGAACATGACTTTACTGGAACTGAAAACGTACAATTATCCTGTAACAACATATCAGCACAATTTTCCTTGACCATCACGCCAGTGAATGATGGGCCTGTCTGGAGTACTCTTCCAGACCAGACACTCACTGAAGATACTGTCCGGAATGACGCATTTTCATTGCTCAACTATGTGACAGATGCTGATGATCCAGATGCCTCCTTAACATTTAACCTGGTCTCTGTTACTCATAACAATCTTTGCGGCATTATCCTTGATCCCTCAAAGAACATTGATATTACTCCTGTTTCTAACTTCAATGGTGTCTGCGAAGCGACCGTGCGAGCAACAGATTCCACGGGCTTGTTCAGTGAGGCATCCTTTGTTGTCACTATCACACCCGTTGCAGATGCACCAGTTGTCAGTGATATCCCAGACCAGTTCCTTGACGAAGATCAAGAGGTATCCCTAGACCTTAATAGCTATGTCACTGATGAAGACAACAGCGATGATGAGATCGCCTGGACAACCCAACGCCTGTCTGGCACTGGTGAAATCTCTATCACTATAGACTCACAAAACATTGCGCATATCCGAGGAGCACAGGATTTTAATGGAGCAGAAGCATTCCGATTCATTGCAACAGATCCTGATGGCTTGTCGGATTATGATGATGCAACAATCACCATCCAATCTATTGCGGATGGCGCACGATTCATCTCAACGCCCATCGGTGTTGCATTTGTCGGCGAAGTGTACATGTATGATGCAAACGCTATCGATCCAGATGGTGGCCACATCACCTATTCACTGGTTGCTGCACCGCTTGGCATGACCATCGACAGCGACTCTGGCATAGTCCTTTGGGTCCCAACAGAATCACAGATCGGCCAGAACCCTGTGACTATACGGGCGATGAGTGAAAACATGGTCACCGACCAGGAATATGCCATCAGGACCAGATATTCCTTTGATGATACCTATTCTCAACGAAAAGTTGAGGTCGGAAGCATCGTCTTCATCGAGGGGGACACTGTCGATGCAGGTGAGAGCGTGCCCGTTGCCATCTCTTTTGGCAATGAGGGATACATCAAGATGAATGATGTGCATGTCACGATGGTCATACCAGAACTTGGCGTCTATAGGAAGATTGGACCTTTTGACGTGAGCTCTGGAAAAGTCGTGACAAGGACGCTTTCCCTCAATGTTCCAGAATACGCACCACCTGGCGTGTATGATGTGCGCTTTGTCATCAGCGATGACTTCATTCGGCGTGTAAAACATCGCGAATTGATAGTGTCTTAGATAACACTATCGAGTAGTTAAATAATTTAACTACTGAGGTATACTAAAACACCGAAAAGTTTAAATACAATACGCTGTTACAATATGAAAATAATAACAGTGTACCAAATTTAAAGATAAACAAGAGTTTGGGGGGTATATAACTATGAAAACCACAAAGATGTTCATGAGTGCATTCATCTTTGCACTTCTGGCACTAGCTCTCGCTGGAGCTGTTAGTGCTGCTTGCACCAGCGGTCCTGTGTGCATAACCTCTGTCGAAGTCAATGACAGGGAAGTAAAGACAGGAGGAACCGCACTTATCAGAAGCGTTGATCGCGGCGATGAGATTAGTGTGCTCGTAGAAGTTGAGGTTTCACAAAATCTTTCTGCTTACTCTGATTCCCACCTTAATATCAGGGGAAATGACAACCCTGACCTGATCCGGGAACTAGAGGATCTCCAGGTTGAGGCAGTTATCAGGGGATATGACGGCAATGATTTCATCCAAGATGTCTCTGATGCATTCAATGCCCAAGAAGGAGTCTCTTATGTCGAGGATCTTAAACTGCAATTGCCTTATAGGCTTGTCCAGGACAGGTATTCATTGCAGGTTCGAGTCAGCGGAAGACAGTTTACCCTAACTGAAACATACAATATAGAGGTTGAAGCTCAAAGCCATTCTGTCATCATCAAGGATGCAGTCTTTTCCCCCGAACGAACAGTCATGGCTGGCCGAGCATTCCTTGCAACTGTACGCGTTCAGAATGTTGGCAACAAAGATGAGAACAACGGCATAAAGGTACGCGTGAGCATACCAGAACTAGGTATTAGCGCTTCTGATTATATTGATGAGCTTTCTGAAGATGAGTCAACTACCTCTGAAGAACTCTATATGAGGATCCCTGAAGATGCAAGAAAAGGCGAATACAGGGTTATCATTGAAGCTACCTATGATGATGGTGATGAGACTGTTATCGAGGAGACAAGCATCTTTGTCACCCCTGCTGCTGATACTAGTGCATCAGAAACGGACAGCGGATCATCATCTGACAGCGGCTCTTCTCCTTCTGGCGCAGCAAAAACAATCATCTCCATTGGCCCTGAAGCACAGGATGTTGCCAGGGACAAAGGCGCAGTGTATCCAGTGACCCTCATGAACCAGGGAAGGTCTGCAAAGACTTATACTATCACCACAGAAGCAGTTGGCGGCTGGGCAGATACAAAAGTGAGCCCCTCTAGCACTGTCGTTGCTCAAGCTGGCGAATCGAAGGCATTGTTTATCTTTGTCACCCCAAAAGATACAGCTGCTGCCGGCGAACAGGCACTCTTGGTCAGTATCATGTCAGATGGCGAGACCCTCAAACAGGTCATCCTCAAAGGGAATGTTGTTGGGCCTGCACAGTCTACTACAACAACTGCTCAATGGGGCAGCCTCAAGAAGGGGCTTGAAATCGGCTTTGTAGTGCTTGTGGTTCTCCTTGTCATCCTTGCTCTCATCATCGGCTTTAACAAGCTGAAGGGTGAAGATGAGGATGAAGGGGAAGGATCACAAACCTACTATTAATTTTTTCATTTTTTTCTCCTTTTTTTTATCTTTTGGTCCTGAATTACGTTCACGTTTAGTTGTTTTTATCCTATCCATTGAGAGATATAAAAGTATATAAAGTATCCATTCTTGAATGGTATCAAAATAGTGGGGGTATCCTTATGGGGAATAATCGACAGATTGTATTGGTTCTCTTCCTAGTTTTCCTCTTGCCCCTCGCCTCCGCAAGTGTCATCCTTTCAGGTCCAGAGCATCTTGATGTCTGTGCGTGTTCATCTGTCGAAAATAAGATTCAGGCAGTGAATATAGGCCCCCAGGACACTGCGCTTGTGCAAGTTGATGGGACAGCATCACCTTGGGCTGTCTATGCCCCAGCAGTCCTCAAATTGGATCCTGATGAGATAGAACATGTATACACATTCCTCACTGTCCCATGCGATGCTGAAGGGGATTATATTCTTGAAACAAAGGTCACTTCAACATTCGGTGAGCCACAAGCCCTTGGGCAGGGCATTAGTGTCTCTTCTTGTTCCACCCTCACAATGTCTGGAAAGCAGGATGCAACAGCATCATGCGATTGCGGTCCTGTCCAATACGAAATTGTCCTGAAAAATACCGGAACATATGAAGAGACGTATTCCCTCTCACTTGATACCTTTGAAGACTCTGCTGTCTTTTCAGAGCAGGCATTACCTCTCCAAGCTGGCGAGGAACGGGCTGTTTACATCAACATACGGCCGCCCTGTGCAAAGCCTGGGAGATATCATTTTACCCTAGATGCATTCGCAATCAAGACCCAGACCCACAACAAGCTTGCCCTCCAGTTGGCCTCGGGCCTTTGCCCATCGACACTCTTTACCCCCGGCAGTTATGTCATTGAAGATGGGAAACAAGTATTTGCTTCTTCATCTGGGGCATATACGGTCTGTGCAGGCGCTCCTTTCACCATCCCATTCCTCTTAAACAATATCGCATCGTACACAAATGTGTACACTCTGACATCAACATTTGATCCATGGGTTGTGCTTCCTGCCCGAACGGTGCAGATTGGCCCATCCTCAAATGGATTGGTAGATATCTCTGTCAGGGCACCAAAGCCAGGGGTGTTCACCGGAAAAATCAGTGCCAAAAGTTTGAGGGATGATGTCCTACTCGAGTCGCCCGTCACCATCAAGGCAATCACTTGTGAAGAACTGAGCCTTGCAATCAACCAAAAAGATATCAAGATCGATTATCAACCGCGAAGCCTGGCATTGACCCTTGGCAATAAAGGAAGGCAATCAAGAAATGTTTCCTTGCTCACGAACCTTCCATGGGTGAGCTTTGCTCCCTCACAAGTCACTCTTGACCCTGGAACACAGCAATCAGTCACGGTCGTCTTCTCTCCAACCGGCCAGACCGCTGAAGGGAACTATAATTTTGTCGTCAGTGCGCTGAGCGATGACCAATCAGTATCACAATCAATCCAAGCAACCATCAAACTCAGAAAATCGCAGGGAAGCCGCTACCTCGTGGCTGATTTCTTGTCAGCAAACTGGTGGTGGATGCTGCTCCTCTTCTTGCTCTTTGTCGCTTTCCTCTATTATCTTGCCACAATGCCTCTTCCTGACAAGGAGGATGAACTGGAAGCCAAGAGAAAAGAAAAAGAAGCTGCGAAGGAAAAAGCACGGGCAGAACGAGAACGAAAGAAGGCTGAAAAAGAGAAGGAACGAGAGTTCAAACGTGCTGAGAAAGCAGCAGGGAAAGACAAAGCCGGCAGGCCTTTTTGGGTCATTCCCATTGTGCTGATCCTTGTCCTTGTCATTGTTGCCCTCGGCCTCTACCTCATCAAACTCCTTGGTGCTGAGAGCAGTTCTGGAGTGATCGTGTTCCTCAGCGAGTATTTCAGCACTCTTATGATCATGATCGGATCGCTCATCCTCTTATTGGTCCTCATCATTATCTTCCTTTTTATCCGGTCGAAGAGAAAATTAATGGGCAAGGAAAAAGAAGAGAAACAACCTGTTCCTCTTATCTCTCTCTTTAAAGAGAAGAAGCTTGCAGCCCTTGAGCGGTTTAAGGACTTCAGAAAGATACTCTTTATCCTGTTTGTTGTTATCCTGCTTGGATGGGTCATCTTTATGATTGTCGATCAGACACAAGGAACAGCTGAAGAGGGAGAAGGGATACCTGCTTACCAGTATGTTATCCTTGCGGTACTAATCATAGTCATCCTCCTCCTTGCCTACTTCATCAGGAAGAGAAAACAGGATGGTGAATCAGCGCAAAGGAAAAAAGAAGAGAAGCAGGCAGGAAAGAGACAATTTCCCTGGGTACTCCTCCTGATGTGGATTGTTGTTTTCGCACTTATTGTCTCGCAGTATCCCTACCATTATTGGGACTCCATCGAGAACACCTGGTATATCAACAATATTTTTCCCTACCTCCTCTCTATCATCATTGGGGTTGTGCTCCTTGCCCTCTTCATAACTATCCTTTGGATCGCCAAAAGGAAGAGTATGGGTGATGAAGAGATTGTTCAAGAGGCAAAAGACGCCTTGAAAGATAAGGATAAGAAAAAAGATGAGACCGCCCAAGAAGAGTATGAAACAAAACGATCGTTCATCCTCGGAATGGTTGGGGTGCTGTTATTGTTCCTCTTCTTCACGAGTCTTATCTATTTCCTCATTACCTATGCATTATATGTCATCGCTTACATTGTTACAGGATTTGCGCTGCTGCTCATCCTTGTACTGATCGTCAGATGGATCCGGGGACGGAAGTATTCCTCCTCGATCACGTGGGAAGAGATCACCAGCCGCAAGCCTGGCGTTTTGCTGCTCGAGAAGGGCTGTGCTGCTGAGCTTATCATCATCCCAAAAGAGAAAGCCTTTGGCGTCTCTGCAGAAGTTGGCCAAATAAACAATCCATCACTCCTGCCACCCGCAGAACATGTCTATGATTATTTCTCAGTCTCACTCGAAAATCTCTCGAGAAACAAGCTCAAAGAGGCAAAGATCAGGGTACGGGTAGAAAAACGATGGCTAGACAAGCACGGACTAGCTGATGATGATATGATGTTCTTTACGAATGGGGTGCAGGAGTGGAAATCCAATGACCTCCTTCGCATCGGAAGCGATGATACTCTTGTGTATTATGAAAGCCCACTTGTTCCCCCAGGAGAATATGCAGTAGGCGCTGGAGAAAAGGAAAAGGAAGAGGAAAGGGAAGAGAAGAAGCGATGGTGGGTCATACCCCTTATCGTCCTTGTGCTCTTGCTCATCGGGACAATTGGCTATTACCTTGTCCCAAAGGTTCCTGCAAACGATAACTATCCTGTAATCATCCAAAACTTTACGGCGCAGGTATGGGAGAAAAACACCCCTCACACAATAGACCTCACTACCCACTTTTTTGATGCTGACTATGACCCTTTATCATTTACGCATTCAAAGCCAAAACACATCAGTGTCGATGTCTCCGGAGGCATTGTGACCCTTCAACCAGAAAAGAATTGGGAAGGAACAGACTATATCGTCTTTAATGCGGATGATGGCAGGGGAGGAATCATCTCCTCTGAAACGGTCATGCTTGAGGTCAGAGGAGGAGAAGATCTCCCTGTCCTTGGCCCTGAAGGGATAACCGGGTTCCTTGATTTCCTTGGGAAGAGGCTTGCTGACTACTATGCATATATTGTTGTTGGCGTTGTGATCATTGTCCTCCTCCTCATCTTCTTTCGCTATCGAAAAGGGATCGTCGAGTTCTTTTTAGAAGAAGAAGGAAAGGAAGATAATCAGAAATAGAATAATCAGAAATAGATAGAGTAAAAGATAGAGTAATTATCAGATAGAGCAATCATCCAACCTGGCAGTATCTCTTCAAAACAAAATCGTTCTCTTCGGCAATCTGGTTTAGAGCCCTGATGTTTGAACCATAAAACTTTGTCTTATTGCCCTCAAAGCCGATAACAGAACGGTACTCGGGATAATCGTAGAACAAAGCATCCAGGTCCCCGAGCATGGTGTCCAAAAATTGCTGCCTTGTTTCATTATACAGATCAATCACTTTAATCAGATAAGGCGCTTCTGAGCATCTAAACCCGTCAAAAGCAGTGCCAATAGGCCCTATGAGTGCTGCCTGCTGGTATAAGCGCTGCGTGTTGAGCATGCCAATCCTAACATCAATAAACCGTGAAAGGGCAATGGAACCATTATCATCCTTTCCAGCAAGGTCTTGCTTCATTGTCTCTAAGTCATTGATCATCATGGGAATAACGCTGATATTGACCATGGTATGATTGAGGCGCTCATTGCGGTAATCCCCACCATATTTTTTGTCTAAACTGAGAACCTTATCGAATCCTTGCTCAAACGGAGTTTTGTTACCTGGCTGAATTGACATCGGTTGTTGGAAAATGATTGCAATGATAAGGACAAGACCAGCAAGTGTGAAAAAAGCCGGGATAAGATTGTTCTCTTTTTCGGTGAGCTCTTTTTTTGTTTTCATCTGCAGCCTTCTTTATGCATTTGGTGACAATACTAAAACTTTTCTTGTGAATCTTTCAGTTCTTAGTACCCACTTTGCTTTGCTTGTGGGAACTTTGTTCAAATCCCTTTGGCAAATAAATGGGGACACTGGGATTTGAACCCAGATCGGCCGGTATCACCTAGGGTTTATCATCGCTTTTCAGCTCAACGCTCCATAGCTGGAGCCGGCTATACTAGCCGGGTTATACTATGTCCCCTTTAACGAGAAGGGAGGGAAGAAGTTATTTATAAAACCTGCTCTTTATGCCCTTCGATGTGCACGGGCTATTTGCTCCAACGTCTTATCATCTATGAAAGCAGCCATCTCTGCTGGTGTCATCCTCCAGCGCCACCATCCTCCCGGTATGCCAGGATAATTCATCCTTGCATCGGTGCCCCTCCCAAGGATATCTTGGATGGGAACAATAGCCAACACTGCAGGAGAGCTCAAGGACAGGTCTATTGCTTGCATATTCGGGCCAAAAAAGGGTGATTGTGATAAGAAATTGTGGAGCTGCGCTTCTTTTTTCCCTGATAATTCCCCGAGCCATCCCATAAATGTGTCATTATCATGGGTGCCGGTATAATACACGCTATTTACTGGAGCGTTTTTGGGAAGATAATTATTATCTGGATCGCTAAAGGTGGCGAACTGCAATACTCCCATACCAGGAAATCCTGAGCGTCTTAAATTTCTTTCAACTGGAGGTGTTATCACCCCAAGATTCTCTGCAATGATCCTTACCCCATTAAGGTCCACTCTCTCAAATACTTCATTGCCAGGGCCGCGAATCCATTTAGCATTCTTTGCTGTTGGCTCATCTGCCGGCACTTGTCCATATGCAGTAAATCCTCTAAAATGGTCGATCCTGATGATATCTGCTAGCTGCGCTTCACGATCGAAACGTTGCTGCCACCATTGATAAAGCAATTCGTGATCATGCCCTGACCCAAAGATGCCCCATTTGTATAATGGATTTCCCCACCGCTGGCCATCATCATTGAAATCATCAGGAGGAACGCCTGCGACATATTGCATCTTCCTCCTTTCATCCAGCTGGAAGAGATGGGGATTACTCCACACATCAGCGCTGTCATATGCAGGATACATCGGTAAATCCCCTATAAGAGCAATTCCGCATCTTTCTGCGATGGATTTTACAGCCTGCTGCTGCTCATCAGCGACAAATTGCACATACC
This sequence comes from Candidatus Woesearchaeota archaeon, assembly GCA_013329045.1. GTDB lineage: Archaea > Nanobdellota > Nanobdellia > Woesearchaeales > UBA9989 > UBA9989 > UBA9989 sp9989u. The sequence continues at coordinate 35,525 of DUKZ01000020.1, read as the reverse complement.
TATAGAATTTAATCCTCTCCTCAGGAATATCCTCTTGATATCCATCCTCTCTGAACCTTAATCGGTCCGGCCACTCACACCACATGTTCTCAAAACCGAATGTTTCCTTTGCTGCCATGAACACTGCGTAATCATCCAACCATCCTGCAGCAGCGCAGAATTGTTCAAATTGATGCTGGCGGTCACTTTCTGGAGTCCTTTGAAAATTATCATATGCGAGGCGAAGACTTGCTGAATTGTGAGATGGATCTCTGGAGTCAAACCCGAGCTTCCTCGCCCATAAAAATCCTGACTCCATGTACTGATCACTTCTTCCACTATGGCCTCTCTTATATGCTTCCCATTCATGGAGAAATGCACTAAGCTGCTCTTCTGTCAAATCCCCGCTATCACAAAGTGACTGAAGGCTGATGAGGTTTGGATTGAGCGCGAATGCAGAAGAACTGCCGAAAGGAGAGTCACTGCCGGCCGTTGGATGTCCTGGCAAAACTTGATAATACCTGAATGCACCCTGGCAAGCAAGCGTCTCGACGAATGATACTCCCTCCCGGAATGTGCCAATGCCTTCTGGACCTGGCAATGATGTATAATGCACTAATACGCCTGCCCCCCGTTCGAACATTTGACTCATAGAGAGAAGAACGCTTGCCCATTTAAAAGCATATGCCGGATAAAAAAGGATATTTCTATCTGTTATATTAGACTATTATACCATCGGCCATACCTATTTAATAAAAAGTGGTTATGGCCTCTGAATATAATACCTGCAGATTATTATTAAAAACTAACGGCTGTTATTATAGAACACAAATGTGCCTTTTTCTTTATACCTTCTTCTCACAAGGCTTTGCGGGATCTCAACAATATATGCTATTGGATGTTTTGGCTTCACGCAGCACGTGAATGGTTTGACGTTTTCGTTCATCTGGACGATGCGCTTCTTTTCGTCAAGCCACAGAATGGTTATGGGATAAAAAACAAACCACATATGAATCGCATACTTTCCTGGCTTTGGAAATGAAAGGATCATCACCTTCTTTGGGAAAGAAAACATCAATCCCCTTGCTCTTGATAAAAAATTGTCCGCGATGACAACATTTTCTGCCGACATTTTTTTTCTCTTCATTGGCATCTGCTCTTCTCACATCATCTTCTTCTCAGATCATCTCTTTGGCTGCTGCTTTTTTCCCCACTCCACTGATGCTTTCTTTACCCAATCAGTGTATTCAGCAAAAATCCTTTTTGTATCCAATGATCCAAATTCCTCTTTGACCCGGTCAGTTGCCTTGTGGAACTCGTCATTTGCCTGAATCACAAAGGGCGCTTCGAGAAGATCATCATTCTTGAGCTTTGCAGCTGTATCAACAATGAGCTGCTTGCAGTCGGCACGAAGCTGGATATTCTCCCAGACTGCATCCCAATTCCCCACCCAGTCTTTTACTTTTCCAGCAATGGACTTGAGGATGTCAGAATCACCGTTGATGAGGTCATCGCTGGGCTCTAGTTGGTCAGTTGTTGAATTGTACTTCATGAGGTCAACAAATCCGTTCTCGAGCAAGGGATCATCTTCCCATTGCTTCCTTATCTCAGTTATTGAAAAGACTCTCCTCCATGAATGCAAGCCATCTGCTGAACGAATGGGATTTGCCACAATGATCACATCTGTTGCCTTAAAGCTCGTCCTTGGAACCTTTAAATCATTCACTACCCTATCAAAGACCCCATAGGGTGAATCGCCGTGGATTGTTCCTGCAACAACATTTGCGAGGGCGCCAACCCTCATTGCCTCATACAGGGCTGATGCCTCAGTTGATCGCACTTCGCCTACTATCAGGCAGGAATCGCCAAGCCTCAATGTTGTCCTGATGCCCTCATCAGCTGGAACCTCTGAAGAAGAAGCCCTCAAAGCGGAAGCCACTTTCATCGCCTGGATATTATACCCCATCTTCCGAAGTGCGCTGGTTGGAAGCTCGAGGGTATCTTCGATAGTCAGGATGCGGTATCGTCTCATAATCTCGATGAGAAGGGCGCCAAGGAGCGATGTCTTGCCAGATCCTCTTGTCCCTGCAACAAGCAAAGTCCTTGACCCATCTATGATAAAGGAGAGAATACCAGCAGCCTCTGCATTGATCATCCTTGCCTTCATGAACAAGGGAAGCGTCCATGGCTTGTCACGATGCCTCCTGAAAGAGAATCCGAGCCCAAAAGGGTTGAGAGGCTCTGAGATTACTGATACTCTCGACGATGCGCCTGGAATCTCCACTTCTGTGTCTAGGATAGGATTTGCCTCATCTAATGGCCGACCTGAGATGAGACGGAGCTTTGATGCCCAACTGTCAGCTTCTGTCTTTGTCGGGATAATATTGGTGTTGCAATCACCATATTCTGAGTGTACGAGGAATATTGGTGTTCTGCCCATTGGGGCATTGATGCTCAGGTCCTGGACATGCTCATCCTGAAGCAGAACTTCAACCAGACCAAAGCCGACGGTGTAGCGGACAAGGATCTTTGTAAGCTCATCAATATCTTTCTGTGTGAGCTTTACATTCCTGTAATTTGCTAATTCTTCAATGAGGTCATGGCCAACATTATAAAACACCTGCCGCATGCGCGCTGGATCGACGAATTCATCCCTTTGCGGCTTGTGCTCTGACATGATCTTCCTTGCGAGGTCCAATATCTCATATTTTTCTTCAGACAACTTGAACTCCGGAGGATAGACATGGTAGAGGTATTGGATGGTATCATTCAGCTTAAAGATAGACACATCAATATTCTCTCCGATGGTGTAATTGTCCAGCTCTTCTGCATCTGGAGGGTATGATGACATGAGCTTAGTGAACATAAAGTCCGGCTTTATTGTTGGAGAGAAAATTTTCCTATAGACACTCCTGTCGCCGAGCTGGTAGCCTGCCAATGAGGGCTTTGCAATCTGGATGAGCTGGGTTAGATCGAGCATTTCCAAGATGTCCATGAGCCCCTTGATGATGGTGTTGATATAGGCAATAGTCTTTTCGCTCATCTCCTTCTGGATCCTAATATGCTCCTTTCGAATGAGACGTTTTATCTCAACATAAGCTCCCAAGGGATCGCTCTTGAACAGATGGAACAGTAAGCGCTGGACTTCACTATATATCTCATGGAAATGCTTCTGATAAGGCTCATCATTGACGATTGTCTCAAAGCCAAAGAGGTTCTTTTGCTTTGCTATCTGATTGAACAGCTTGGCAATCTCCAGAAGAAGTATTGTCTGGTCATAATCATACTCATAATCACGCTTCTGGTGGAATACTATCTTTGTGACATTGCCCACCTCAATGAGCCTGTCCATCGTTGAAGCCATGCAGGTGGGAGAATCTTCCAAAGAAGGGATGCCTGCTGTATCATCATACTCAATACGAAGAATGGTGTCTTCCCCTTCACGGATGACCTCGAAGGACTCCTTTGGTTTTGGAAACAGTGCCATCGTCTCTTTTTTTTTCTGTTTTTCCTTTCCTTCATTTATGTATAAAAAGGTTTGTATGAGGATGATGACACCAGTGCTTTCTTCTCTCCTGGCCGGGGCTTTGTCTTTTGCGCTTTTGCTTTAGTCAGAAGTAACTTGTGTTTTCCTTATCTCTATACAGTATCTCTATACATATTCTTGCCGCCATACCACTGCTCTACCAGCATGATTTTCCTGCCGGTATCTTTAAATAGCACTATTCTTTTTTTTGAATGAAAAGAGGAATCATGGACACGCCAGCTACCCAAATGCCACAGCCTCCAGCATTCTCGCCGGAGGATGACAAGAAGAAAAAGTCTGGCGGTCTTTTTGCTAGTCATAAACCCGAACTCGTCCCTTCTGATACTTCTCTCCACGAGCTTCCAGAACAGATCAATGCCCTTTCCAGGCGGATTAGGGTCCTTGAAGAACGGGAAATCAACATGCGAAGAAAGACCCAGCTCATGGAGCAAAATGCCCTGGCAAGCCAAAAACGCCTGCATGAAGCTATTTCCTCACTGCAAGATGACATTCGGTCGCTCCGGCATGATGTAAGAGATGTCATGGCAAAATTCAGCCTTATGGTACGTGAAGTCCAAACACTTGCCGGTAAAGATGAAGTGCTGGTGCTCAAGAAATATGTGGAAATGTGGGAGCCGCTCAACTTCATCACCCAAAAAGAAGCAGAAGGCATCATCGAGTCTATTATCAACGAGAAAATGCGCCAAGCAAAAGATTTATAAAACCGGTTTTTCTTTATGGCACTATGGCGGTCCCAACTGATCTTGTATTGAACTATCGGCGCCAAGGCTATTCTAATAACCAAATTGTCCAGATCCTGCAGCGGGATGGGTATACCTCTGACCAAATCTTTGATGCGATGAACCAAGCAGACATCAAAGGCAATATCCAACCGATCGCGCCAATGCCAACAGCAGACCAAGTGGGCAATCCTATGGCTTCCTCTCGGGGCGGTGATGATGCAACGAGGCAGCGAATCGAAGAATTAGCTGAGGTCATTATCGATGAGAAATGGAACGACCTTGTGAAAAACATCAACAGGATAGTCGAATGGAAAACGAAGATAGAATCCAGGCTTGACATTATAGAGTCAAATTTTTCCACCCTCCAGCATTCTTTTGATGAGCTCAATAAGGCAGTTATTGGAAAATTGGACGGGTATGACCAAAATATCACCACTGTATCCTCTGAGGTGCAGGCAATGGAAAAAGTATTCTCAAAAATCCTTCCAGCACTCACCGAAAACATCAATGCCATGACCAGAATGACAAAGAAGCTTTCAGGGGATGAGAGCAAACCTAAATAGGTGTTTCTTTTATGGAAGATCCAAGCAAAGATGTCGACTATGATGAATCATATTATGCCCCTCTTGTAAAACGGTATACGAACAAGACCCGGATGGAAAAATATACTATTGCCAATGTGATGCGGCTCGCAGAGATCAAACCTGGCAGCCATGTCCTCGAACTTGGGTGCGGAAAGGGCACATTTTCCATAGAATGCTCAAAACTTGGCTGCACAACTGTGGGGGTGGACAGGAGCCCTGTTGCTGCCAAGCTAGCTGAACGAATGTTCAGGATGTATGGGAAGGGGAAAGGGAGGTTTTTAGTCTCTGACTGTGCTGATATCAAGATAGATGAAAAGAAAGAGAAATTCGATTACATCCTTGCCATCAACCTTGTTGAACACATCTATAATACCGTTTTTATCAAAATGCTCAAGGAATGCAAACGACTGCTGAACAAAGACGGAAAAATTGTCATCTATGCACCATCTCAGAGCCATTATTTAGAAAAAATCAAAAAGATAGGGTTGAATACTCATTCTGGCATCGGCCACATCAGCTACAAGACACTTCCTTATATGGTAAATGAGCTAAAAAAGGCAGGGTTTGTCGTTGATGAAGCATATTACTGGGGAAGCCATCTCCCACTGCTTGGGACCGTAGATACTATGCTTTCTTTTTTACCCTTGTTCAGAAGAAGGATATGCATTAGGGCTCATTTAGGAATGTAAGATTTTCCGCTGAGCAGCCCTACAGCTGAAAGACCAATCAGGAAAATGAGGATCATCCCGAGCACTTTTGGATGGAAGATAGTTGCTCCTGCGTTATATGATATATCACTAGTTGCAGTGCTCCCTGCATCTCCTGCCCCACTATTTCTCAAATCACTTATTGGATTTCCTCCTTCTGGAGGTGGAGTATCACCTACATAGGGGCCAACTTTTTTCCCAACAACGCTCCCAGCAGCGGCAAGGACGATAATAATCAAGAGGATAACAATGGTCCAAGTTATAGATGAATTCTTTCGAACTACACCAGTAATGTCATCATCAGACACCCCAAGGGTCTTAAAGGCAAGGATGGTAAAAACGATCATTCCCAGCATCAACATGAGCCAGGGTGTCATCGCAGAAATGAAATCACTAATTATTGGCGAGAAGAATGAAAGACTAGCCATGACAAATGCCAAGAAGGCATGCAGCCCCACACTCTCTGAAAAGAACTTAATCTTTGTCAGGACCGCAAAAGCTAAAACCCAGATCAATAAAAAATTAAAAATGGGCTGGAATCCCTTAATCAGGGATAAATCAAGAGCACTAGCCACATTCAGCCACCCCGGCCGCCAAAGAGCTTAGCAATCTGTTCCGTGAACCCTTCCCGATCCTGTCTTTGCCTTACATCCTCCTCATCTCTTGTAATAAACCAGATGAGGATGCCAAATATCAGTATGACCACAATCAATGCTATCGTCTGTTCACTTAGGTCGTCGAGGAATCCGAGCGGAATATTGGGGTTTGCAGCTCCGGCAAATATCCAGATGACAATGAGGAAGGCAATGATTGCAATCCATCCAGATGCTTTGCTGCTGACCCATTTTGCCTCTCCACCAAAGAGTCCAATGAGGAGGAGAGCCATGATGACCGCTATTATCACCATGGATACTTCAGGCAAAGCCCTGTTCATGATAGTGATTGGGTCCTTCTCTGGGGGAACCAGCTGGAGGACGTGAGGGATTACTACCATCAAGCCAAGTATTACTGCCATGCCCAAATTGAGGTTCTTTCTTGGCTTGTTCTCAGTTGTATTCCCAAGTACCTTTGTCTTTTGCAAAATTGCATAAGTGACAATAAATACTAACAGGAATGGAAGCAAGACATCAGTTAGCCCCCATAAATCAAGTGTATAGATCGTATCCATTAAGTTTGTTGAGGCCATAGGTTCCCTCCTTTTTCTCTCTAAATTTCTACAAATTGACTATTTAAATGTTTCTATTAATCGCCTGAGTTGCCTGCCTTCTTTCGCGGGCTCGAATCTTTTGTGATGAGCCAGACCAAGAGGATGACAAAAAGGACCATGATGACAGATGAAACTGCTGTCGTGTTGAAATTGAAAAAGATCATGATATATAAGTACTCCAACCATGAGGTGCCATCTTGGAGCTTGATTGCCTGCAGGAAGATGAGGACAATGCCCAGGAACATAATCCACATGAATGTGGATTTCCATCCGCCTTCGAGCTGAAGGAATTCCCCTTCTTTCATAAATGAGCCAACAAGGATCATAAAGCAAACTGCTAATAACAATAAGAGGACCATGTTTGACACTACCTGACTGATTGTTGCCACAAGCTGGACCGAAGCAACGACAAAGAATGCGATGACAAAGGCCACCATCGTGTTCAGGTTCTTCTTTGTATATGTGACATTGTCGACAACGTCAGTGCCAAATATCCTGGTCTTTTCAAAGATTGCAAAAACCAAGGTAAACACCAATATGAATGGGAGGACTACATCATAGACACCGAGCCTGTCAAAGAAGACAAGAATCTCTCGAAATTGGGATGCATCAGCTGGCATATCATTCTTTTGAGAAATTCCTTATTTAAAGGTTGCGGTTAGGAATGGGTGATTTTGCTTTTTCGACAGATCCTGCTTTTTGCAACACCATTGCACGCATCTCTTATGGACCGCCTGAGAACTTCTTTCCACCCACCATCAGGAAGGACCATTTGTTCGCCAGTGATGATATGTTGATACGTTCCTTCTTTTCCTGGGATATACATTTCTTCTGGTGCGATGTGGACAACAACTATTTCTTGAAGATATCTGCAATGAGTCCTCATATATCTTAATGCAGAGTCCTCTATGAGGTGGCCTGATGATCCATCAGGCTGTCCAAAGGGGTCAGTGCCTTCTCTTTTTATTGCCCCCCCTAGCACTTCACCAACAGTGAGTCTTTCATACCTTTCATTATTTGCTTGTGCTGCTTTTCTTACCTGCTGATGTCTTTCATGATTCTCTTGAGTTAAGGGTATCCCTATTGGGAATCCTCGATATGGATCAAATGCGTAAATACCATCAGTTCGCTTGATGATAACTACCCTCTGTGCACCATAGTGCTCAGCTAATGCTATTGTATGCGTGTCAGAATCCTCCAATGGAATTTTATCCCGCACAAGGATGTGGTGTGGGGCAATAGCTATAATCGGAATCCTCTTATATGTTGTTTCTGCACCGATATAATAGAACGCTTGAGGGTTGATCCGGGCTGCGCCACCTTCCCCAAATAATTTTCTGACCATCTCAACGTTCATCATCAGAGCATTTGCAGCTGCTTGAGGATAGTGAGCCCTTACCGTGGCAACATGACCATGTGATCTTTGCCAGTCTTTTACCGTATCCCCAAATTGTCCCATTCCAACATTTAGGAGAAGGCGATTCGCTGTTTTTCGTGTCCGATCCTCACCTCCTTCTCCATGGTACTCGATGAGGGTTTGGATCACTGTTTCCAGATTTTCAGGATTACCTACCCGGTCATAATCGAAAAGGCTTCCCCCAAACTTTACAACAGTCAGGTTTGGTATGATCCCTCTTCTTCTAAAAAATCTTTCAATCTGGTCCTGAATAGACCTTTCTTCTTCGCCAAAATATTTCACGCCACTGCGCGCGCAACTCCCAGCAAAATCCGCATCAATACTCCTGCCTACTACCATCAATGGCATAAAGGGGTCATGATCCCTTATATCTGCCATGTATCTTGGACGATCTGTTTCTTTTGCATTTTCAGCTTCAAAGACAACAAGAGAATAATAGGGGGCTGGATGGCTTACCACTGATTCATGTGCTTGTTGGGGTGAGTCTACTACTCTTATCTCCACATTGCTATGGATGAAAGGTCTTTGCCCCGACAGGAAATGTGATAAATTTCTTTCTAACGGAGGTTCTCCATTTCCAAACCTTTCATAGAGCAGATTTGATATTTGAGCAGAAATCTTCCGGTCTGGATCACAGATAAGCACTCTTGCTTCAACGCTCTTTACCATACCCTCTCTAATCTCTCTTGTTTTTTAAAGATTTCTAATAATTCACTACTTTAGAATAAGTATATATTTTAGAATACGCATATTGCCTCTCTTGAAGAGGCAATATGCTAAAGGATGCTATCGGTGATAATCGTTAGGAGCGTTCCTTGCGATTTCCTATCAAGGAGCAAGCTTTTCTCAACTGCATTAAGGAGCTTTGCTTGACTCATATACCCTTCTTCTTGGCATCTCTTGTTCGTCTTTTGGTTTGTTTTCATTTTGAATCCCTCCATGATTTCTATACATTATCATGATGATGGTATCATATATACTTATTGTCTATAAGATATATATGCTATATAGCAGAATATTAGATATAGAGCAAATCGATATATTTATATAAATGATCTCCTCTGCTTATGGAAATGAAACGACGCCTTGTCAAACAAGGGGAACGCGCACTCACGGTCACTATCCCAGCAGCTTGGGCAAAAAAGCAGCACCTTACCGCTGGTGATGAGGTAGATGTGTTTGAAGGAGATACGGGGCTGACTATCACGACAGAAAAAAAACAGCCCATCAAGGAAATCATCGTTGATGCGTCAGGTCTGACACCTCGTCTTGCCGACCGGTTCATTGCGAGAGCATACCAGAAAGGATATGACAAGATAACCATAAAATTTAGTGATCATGAGGTCATGAAAGCAATCAAAGATAAAGTTCCAGAACTCCTCGGCTATGAGATACTGAACACTGAGAAGAATAAAGTGGAGATCCAGGTTGTGTCAAAACAATTAGACCTTGACTTTGATACCATGCTCAGAAGAGCGCTGCTCTTATTGATGGAGATGGCACAAACCTGTCATGACGCATGGAAATCACAGGACAAAAAGGCATTAGAAGAGATATTTTACCAGGATCTTGATGTCAACCGGTTCTTGTACTTTTGTCTTCGGGTTCTCAATACAAGCCAGGAAATGGTTAGCTTTGGACGATCAATCATCTACTACCTAATTGAAAGCCTTGAAGACCTAGGGGATGAATTGAAAGCCCTCGGCAAGCACCTCTCAGACCTTCCTCCTGATGCAGAACTACTCCAAACAATCAGCAAGATGAATGAGATGTTCAGGCTCAGCTATGAGTTCTTCTACACACCAGATACAAAGAAGGCGCTGCGGGCATATAGGCTGAGCAAGGATATCCAGCAGTTCATTGATGAACAGCTGGAAAAGAAACCAGCAAAATATGTAAAGGTGCTCGTCTCAATAGACTTTTCTGTCAGGGTCATCTACCATCTGACAACAATGCGGCTAGATACACTCAAGGAACTGTCCGGGGAGTAAGAGAAAAGCTTTTTATAGCCTCCCTGCTTTATTTTAGCGATGATCGATAAAAAACAATTCGCGGGCTTACGAAAAACATATGCTGCCCTGGATGAAGAAAGAGAGAAGCTCATCATCCATGCCAGGGCTGTCATCAAGTCATCTAAATGCGTCATCTATGCCGTGCACCGCGGTGATTTGTCTGATGCGCAATCCCTTGTAAAAAGCCTGAAACAGGAATTTGAGTTCACCAAGAAGATCTCGCAAAAGAACGGGGACTTGGACACGGGGATGTTCAAGGTTGCCGAGCAGGAATTTGTCGAAGCGATGGCACTCTATATCCTTGTCACCGATAGACGCCTTGCAACACAAAGTGAGCTTGGTGTCTCTTTGGATGGATTCTTACTTGGACTCTGCGACCTTTCCGGAGAATTGGTCCGAAAAAGCATCAATGCCGCGCGAGCAGAGGACTATTCACTTGTCTCATACCTGCATGACTTTCTCGAAGAACTCTATGGGGAAATACTCCAATTTGACCTTCGCAATGGTGAAATCAGAAAAAAGTTTGATGGGATGAAATATGACATCCGAAAACTCGATGACCTGCTCTTAGACCTGAAAATGCGAGGACTCAATGGCAACACTAAAAAAAGCAGCTGAAACGATCATCAATACTTGCATGAAACTGAAGAAGGAAGAATCATGCTTCATCATCACCGATAAGAAACGGCTTTCCATTGCAAAAGCATTGGAGAAAGCTGCGCTTTTGGTGAGTCCAAAAGTTGTTGTCCGGGAGATTCCTGTTGGAGAAGTGCATGGACAAGAGCCGCCACAGGAAGTCTCTGATGAGATGGTGTATCATGATATGATTATCATTGCAACAACACAATCATTATCCCACACGAATGCACGGAAAAGAGCCCTTGCCTCTGGTGCCAGGCTCGCGTCAATGCCTGGAATCACCAAAGACATGATGGAGCGGGTGATTGTTCTCGATTATGCACGGATGCAAAAAATGACAGAAAAAGTCTCCCGAGCGATGCGAGGGGTAGACAAGGTCAGGATCATGACAAAAAAAGGCACTGATCTTGCTTTTTCCATCAAAGGAAGGGAACCGCGAGGGGATGATTCTGGCATTTATGATAAACCTGAAAAGTGGGGCAATCTGCCTTCAGGAGAGTGCTATATTGCTCCACTTGAAGGCACAGGAAATGGAACACTTGCCGTTGACTTATCTGTTGGTGGGCAGGGGATGGTTGATCATGTGTTTAGGATCACAGTCAAAAATGGTTATGCAACAGAGATCACTGATGGAAAGATCGCTGGACAATTTAAAGGATTGCTGGACAAGGTGGGCGGTGAATCCCGAAACCTTGCGGAGTTTGGCATTGGCACAAATGACCAGGCAAAGATCACCGGAAACGTCCTGGAAGATGAGAAAGTACTGGGAACATGCCACATCGCGTTTGGCAACAACATCTCATTTGGCGGAAAAGTGTATGTGCCATTGCATATCGATTGTGTCATTGACAAACCGACGATATTCTTTGATGGAAAGAAAGTGATGGGCGAGGGAACATTTCTTCTCTGATGATCTTTGTCAGTCAATCCCTTCATAATATCTCTTCATGCTCTTTTTAAATGCAGGGAATTCTCCTGCAATAATATTCTTCCTTATCTTCTCCATCAATTTTGTCAGGAAATGCACGTTATGCAATGAGAGGAGGCGAAGGCCGAGCATCTCGTTTTGCTTGAGCAAGTGCTTGAGATATGCCCTTGTGTAATTCTTGCAGGTAAAACAATCACAATTGCTATCTAAAGGTTTTGTATCCATGCGAAACGAGGAATTTTTCAGGTGTATCCTGCCTTTCCCTGTGTATATTGTCCCATGCCTGCCATTCCTTGTCGGAAAGATGGAATCAAAGCAGTCCATGCCCCTGCTGACTGCATTGATAATCTCTGAAGGATTGCCAATGCCCATCATGTACCTCATCTTGTCTTTTGGAAGATACTCATTGCTGATCTCTGCAACCTTATTGACATTGGTGATCCCCTCACCGAGGCCAAGGCCTCCGATAGCATACCCATCAAATGGATGTTCTGCGAAGAATTCGCATGATTCTTTCCTGAGATCAAGGCAGGTGCCGCCCTGAGTGATGCCAAACAACAGCTGCTTTCTGTTCTTGTGCGCTTTTTGGCAGCGCAAAGCCCATGCGTGAGTCCTTTCTAATGCTGTTTTATAGACCTCTTTTGTGTTGCCAAAGTGCTGCATGTCGTCCAGGCACATGGCAACATCACTGCCAAGGATGTTTTGCCTCCTGACACATTCTTCTGGCGTCAGGAGTATCTTTTTCCCGCCGTTGAACAAGTCCTTGAATATAATGCCTTTATCGCTGATAGATATGAACAGGGTTTCCCTGATGATCTGGAAACCTCCGGAGTCAGTGAAAATTGATCCATGGAAATTCATGAAGTCATGGATCGTCCCGTGCTTCTTGATGACCTCAAGGCCAGGAGTGAGAGAGAGGATGAGGCCGTTGGAGATGAGGGCATGGACACCCATCTGTTTTAGCTCGATCGAGGAGATATGTTTTACACCACCTTTTGTCGCAACAGGCATGAAGAAAGGAGTCTTGATGATGCCATGGGCAGTCTTTTGGATGCCCGCACGAGCACTGCTCTTCTTATCCTGTACTTGAATCTTGAACATACGGCGAAAGGTCGAAAGGTATTATAAAAAATTACTCTATTTTTAGGGATCCTCTCAATAAAAAATCCCCTGGGCAAAGGAGATAGCGTCACTGCAAAAAAGAGATATCTGAAACGACCATCGTCACATCATCACCTTGCGCCTCCTTATTATGATGGATGAGATAACGATAGAAAAACTGCACGAACTCTTTTGGCGAATGGTGGCACATACGCTTTATTGTTTCAATGAGGAGATGATGATTTCTTGAAAAATCCCTTCTTGCACCTTCCTCTTCCGCATGGAACTGCCGATATTCCTCCTCGAGACCAATTCTTCTGATCACCTCCCAAATCTGTTTTGCATCACCCACATCAATTGTCTGTTCAAGAATTGCGTCACTGAACAGGACAAGCCTAAAAGAGTTCCACTTTTGGTCTAACTGGACTGTTTTAGACTTTGACTTTTCCTCCATGACACCCAGCATCTTTGCCTGATTGGAAAAATCGTACCAATGGAGAACATTACCTTGGTTGTCTAAGATTATACAATACTGGTCCGGGTGACCATAATTTGAAAATTCTATCTTCCTGCTTTCAATATCCAGATGCACCTCACAGGCAGACATCATGCCCAAATGCGTCAATCCTTCCAATTCCCTTTCATGACGACCCAATGCTTTTTCATCATACCCGAGCCGTTTTGCCGCTTCAATTGCCCTTTGCATCTCCTGTTTTACAGCCGCTGTTACTTCCGATTTTTCCTTTTCTGTCTCCCGCAACCATTCATTTCCAAGAATGACTGCAAGCTGCTGTTCCCCCTGCCTTCTTCGTGCAATCATGATGAGATGCTCTGTTAGCTTGTGGCAGGCAAAGCCGTGGCCTGCTGTGTCCAGGATCAAGAAAGAGACATCTGGTGGGTGGGCATTGAATGAATACAAGTCCCCACCATAGGGAAGAGTATACCTTCTTTCAGCACCAGCAGCTACGACTCCTTTCTCCCACACCCGTTCCTCGCTTGTGAGCTGCTGGGGCAAGAACAAGGCAGCAGTACTTATTGCACATACTGTTTTGCCATCCTTAAAGATCTGCATCTCATGCTCCTTGAAATGCCTGCCCCTATGAAAACGCAGGAAATAATTCTTTCCTCCCCTTACCTGGTATCCCATAGGTTACCATTCTCTTCTTCCTATTAATAGCTTTCTCTCACTAATCAGGCTTTGTAGAAAATCTCGCTACCGCGGGTGAGCATCAGCCTCGGTTCATTGAGAATACCTCTTGAGTGTGGGCCCCTCCCGTAAGGTGCACAGAAAGCTTTGCTTTCTGGTCGCGAAAACTATTGTTTTCGCACAACCCCTCCCACAGGTTTAAATTTCACCTTTCAGAGAACCTCGGAAGATGATGCTCACCACAATTTTCACCAAAGCCATTCTTTCAATAATCTTTATAAATGGTTCCTCCTTAACGTTATCCTGAGGGACAATAATGTTAAGGACACACACATGCGGAGAACTGTCTGATAAAGATGTTGCTGTAAAGGTTGAACTTTGCGGATGGGTAAATACCCGAAGGGATCATGGAGGCGTTATCTTCATCGATCTCCGGGACAAGTTTGGGATGACCCAGGTTGTCTTCAATCCAGATAAGCAGGATATATTCAAGGAAGCAGAACATCTCCGCCGGGAAGACTGCATAAAGATTATCGGTGTTGTCCGAAAACGCATGGAAGGGATGGAAAATCCAAACCTCAAGACAGGCGCGATTGAAGTATTCACTGATACCCTCATTATCTTTTCCAAATCAGAGGTTCCTCCATTTGAGATCGATGACAGAGTCGAACCATCAGAAGAAATCAGGTTAAAATACAGGTACCTTGACCTTCGGCGGCCTATCATGCAAGAACGCCTGATGTTTCGCCACAAGGTTGCCATGACTGCCAGGGCATATTTTGACAAGAACATGTTCACTGAAGTTGAGACACCACTGCTTGTCCGGGCAACACCAGAAGGAGCACGAGATTATATCGTTCCATCGCGGGTCAATCCAGGAAAGTTCTATGCACTGCCACAAAGCCCGCAGCTGTATAAGCAGATATTGATGGTTGCAGGCATGGACAGATATTACCAAATGCCGCGGTGTTTACGGGACGAAGACCTTCGAGCAGATCGGCAACCAGAACACACACAAATAGATCTTGAAATGAGCTTTGTGACAGCACAAGACATCCAAACATTTGTTGAAGGATTATACAAATACATTGTCAAAGAAGTTAAAGGGTTTGAATTAAAGGAAAAATTCCCTGTCTTTACCTATAAAGAAGTGATGGACAAATACGGGATAGACAAACCAGACATCCGATTTGGGCTGGAACTTACCAATATCACAGAGATCGTCAAAGATTGCGGATTCCAGGTGTTTACGCAAGTTGCCTCTACAGGAGGCATGATAAAATGCATCAACCCTCATAGCGAATTTTCTAGAAATGAGCTTGATTCGCTGATTTCCTTTATCCAGCAAAATGGCGGGAAGGGAATGGCGTATGCGAAAGTAAAGGCAGGAAAACTAGAAAGCAATATCGCAAAGTACTTCTCAGATGAGGTTCAAGCAAAGATCATCGAGATGGCCGGGGCTCCTGAAGGAAGCACACTGCTCTTCATCGCAGATTCGGAAAAGAAATGCAATGAGCTTTGCGCATTGCTTCGGACAGAACTTGCCAAGCGACTCGATCTTATCAACCCAAAAGAGCTGAAATTCTTGTGGGTTGTTGATTTTCCCTTATATGAGTGGAATGAAGAGGAAAACAGGTGGGAACCTTGCCATCACATGTTCACCAGCCCGAAAAAGGAACATATCGATTTTCTTGAAAAAGACCCTGGGATGGTGCTCGGAGACCTTTTCGATGTGGTGCTCAACGGGACGGAGATTGGTTCTGGCTCTATTAGGATCAGCAACCCTGAATTGCAGAAACGGGTGATGAAAGTGATTGGCCTTGACGAAGCAAAAGCACAGGAAAAATTCGGATTCTTGCTTGATGCGTATAAATACGGGGGGCCGCCCCATGGCGGGATGGGCCTTGGATTTGATCGATTAGTTGCTTTGTTGTTGGGCTTAAATGATATTCGCGAGGTTATTGCATTTCCTAAGAATAAAAATGCGCAATGCCCGATGGATGGCAGCCCCTCAGATGTTGATCCTGAGCAGCTCAAGGAAACGCATATCAAAGTGAATGTGGCGAAGAAAGCCTGAATTTTCCTTTATCTTTTTATAGAAGGGGGTTGATGTATTGGGTATGGTTCCTAAACTTGTCTGCTTTGACATGGACGGCGTGATCTTCAAGGAAAACTATTTCTGGAACAAGGTACATGAGGCATATGGAACATTGGAGCTGGGATTACAGCTGAACAAAAAATATCTCTACACTGACTATCATGCCCTTGTTCATGAGGTGATGAAACTCTGGAAAGGAAAGACAGTTCAACCAATTTTTGATATTGTTGCAAACAGCGAATATAACCCAGGTGTTCGGGAGACAATCAAGGAGATCAAACAAAGAGGGGTGATGACTGCCATCATCTCGAATGGGAGCTGGCTTTTGGCAAAGCGAGCAAAACAAGAACTTGGAATAAGCCATATCTTTGCAAATGAAATCCACCACCATGATGGATTATTGGATGGCACGTTTACTGCAACGGTGGACATGAACGGGAAAGGAGTCATTGTTGCACGACTCTGCGAAGCACTAGGGATTACTCCTGCTGATGTCGCTGCTGTTGGTGATGATGACAATGACATTGTAATGATGGAGCTTGTTGGAAAAAGCATTGCTTTCAATACAAGAAGCGAGAAATTAAAGAACTCTTGTGATATTGTTGTTGAGGGCAATGACCTTCGAAAAATCTTGCCTTACCTGTTCTGACGCAAACGATGAAAAAATTCATTCCAATCATCAACATGTTGTGAAAGGAACAATTCTAGCCCTTGCCTTCCAGCCCAAGTTGCCCCCCTTCTCAAATTATGGGAGAGGGACCACATCCTGAGCGTATGCTCTCCTACCTGCTGGATATCACCAACAGTAATGCTCATACCACCACCAGCCAGGAGATTTTTTTCATATGAGGGCTTTCCTTTTGTAACATAAAACAGCCATGTTGGTGTTGTGGGGAGGAATGCTACTTCTTCTGGAATTTTACATTCCCGTAAAACCCTTATTGCTTCATCAACAAATGTTGCTGACTTAAATTGGATATCTACCCTCTCCAGATGACCATAGCTTTGTCTTATCCTATGAGTCCTTGAACTGATGGGAAGGAGAGACGAACTTTGCCCGAGCTCTTGGGCTCTTATACCTGCATCAAGTTCTTCCATGGTTCCTATCCTTCCAAGAATCTTTTGAGGCTCGTATGATGATTTCCACTCCTCTTCATTCATCCCTGGTCTATCATCACGCGGTTTCCAATCAACCCATACTGGTGAACTCGCCCGGGCGACATACTCTGGATCAGCTATTGCGTCTCCTTTCCCTGACAATGATTGGAACGTTGTGAGATTAATGCTTGCTATTGTGCAGCCCACCTGCCTAAATGCCCAAACGATTGGGATGAATCCTGCGGTTGTGCAATTAGGATTACAGATACGCTTTCCAGAAGTCTCCTGTTTCTTGACTAGGGGAAGATGATTGTAGTTTACTTCAGGAACCAAGAGCGGTACTTGCGGATCCCATCGGTATGCGGAAGAATTTGAGAATACATGGACACCTCTCCTCGCTAATTCAGGCTCAATAGTTCTTGCAACCTCACTATCAAGGGCACTGATAGCATAATCAGCGTGCATTGCAATCTGGTCTGGATCCATCTCTTGAATGGTTAAGTGATCTAGGGATGAGGGGAATGATTGTGCTTCCCAAATATCTGGATAGGCTTTGGCGAGGGCTGCTTCACGCTCTTCATATCTGGCTCTCAAAGGTCTTCCAACACTCGTTGGCCCTGCAGTCACATAGGTAATCTCTGCATACTGCCTCTCTTTTTCACTTAGCCATTGCTGATGCCTGAGGGCATCTCTCCCAGCCATTCCTGTTGCTCCAAGAATTGCAAGCCTTATTGGTTCCATAGCTGACCTGGAAGCCCTCCTCTTTAAGAATTTTTCTCTATTGTTTTTACTAAATAGTTGTAATTATGGAAAACATAGCCTTTTCTTCAACCTCTGCAACAGCCAAAGGAATTTATCTGACTGCAGGCTTCTATTGCGTTCCCGGATTTCTTGTGATTGGCGGTGTGCTTGCTTTGGCTCTGTAGAAAATAAGTGCCTTTCTGCGAAACTCAAACTCCAGAATGAGGCAAGTGCGTCGCGAGGGGTAGCTCCATACGGGAACGCAGCACCTTCGGGAAAGAATCTGGAGTTGAGCTGGCACGAGTCGAGCGAAGTGAGACTTTCTACAGAGCCGTTCGCTTCATAACCTTTGCAATGAGAACCCCACATCAAAATAATCTCCCTGAACATTTCTTGCCCACATATGACCATTATGCTTTCGTATGACCTGGTCAGATAAATACAGTCCTAACCCTTCAGAGCCTGCCCGTGCATGTTCATCATCCTGAAAGCCGACATCAAACATTCTTCCAATTGTTGTTTCGGGAATAGGGCAGTCGACGGTGTTTCGTACATAAAAGTGAAGGAACTCTCTTTCCTCATACCCAATACATATTTCTCCCTCTTTTGTGCAGTTCCTCATCGCATTATGGAGCAAGTTACTCACGACTATCCGAAGCCACCTGGCATCGCCATATACCATTACCTCCTCAAACCCATTTTCTCCAATAAGCCCCTTATACCTTTCGTTCAATTCACCATTGAATCGGCGCATCTGGTCGAAGAAAACTTCATGATAGATCCTCACTGGCTGCATTAGTATCTTTGGACCATGGATATCCATCGCATCGCCAAATGTGTCAAGGGTATGCTTAGAATTTCTCAGGTTTGCTTCCACTCCCTCAAGGAGCGCCTCAGTGAGCGCACTATCCCCTCTTCTTACCGCATCAGTAAAAAATTTTATGGCCACGAGGTCATTTCCCAGCTCATGGCGGACTAAGCGTCCAATCTGCACCTGTTCATTGAACAAAGGCAGATAGGGGGTCTTATCATATACCATGACAAGGATGCCATAATCTCTCACTTCCATCCTGTAATGTGTGACCGGCGGCCTGTTATTGTCATCCTTGAACTCTCTTGTCTGCCTGTCTAGGTCAACCTGCCTGAATCTGGACAAAAGGTCTTGTCCCCTGCCTTGCCTTCTTGCATCGAATTGATTAAAAAAATCATCGATACTCATCCCCACCTGAGCTCCAAGCCCGAGCTGTTGTGGATACCTGGGGTCTCCAGAAACGTCAAAAATTACGTAATTCGTATCTTCTCTTCTTGTTTTCAGACGAAGACTATGCAGATCATCTTCCCCAGTTGTCTCTATAATTGTCATCAACCATCACCCTTGCAATTCTATAATTACTAAATTCGTCTATTTTATAAACTTAGCCCTTACCATTTTGAGAAAACGCTTTGATAAACAGGTGGTTTATGGATGAAAATAAAAAATCCCCTGCTTAATCATGAAAATGCTGGATTCTTCGCGTCTTTGGATGGAAATTGATGAGCATCCCATCTTTTGCGGCAGCGCAGCCGATGATATCATCACCTGATCTTAACAGGAAAAGGCCTCGGAGTGACTGGTCAATTTGGAATGCATCCCCCTGGAAGTAAAGCCGCACCTGCTCTTCAGTGAGATCGAGTATATTTTTTGTCGCCAAGTGGCTGATGAACTGTGATCCTTCAACACTTGGCCGAAAAGCCGGATCAAGAAATTCTCCTATGTATAAGCCGAAACTATCAACGCGGATCTGGCCAATTGGAAACTCTGCAATATCATTATTCACCAGATAAACCCTCTTCTTTGCATTCATCCAGAGTGCGGAATCAAACTTTTGCAGCACACCAAACTGGTTTTCTAGAGCGCTGTAGATAGGCTTTTTCTCTTTTGCGTTAAGAAACCTGCCTTCCATCATACCCCCCAGACGGGACTCTCTTCCCTCATGATCATCGCGATCTCTTTGAGCACTTTTCGCTCATCTTCTGCGAGGTATTGTGCGAGCTTCTTTAATTTGATGAACTCTTGCTCCTGAATGACTGAATAGAAGTAATCGCCCTCATTGATCTGGCGGCCAACAGTCACCCTATCGAGTGAGACAGCAATCTGCATGCCTTTTGTCGCCTCATTGATGCTTGTCTTCTCATGCTGCATCGCACGGATCCGAGAGAGGGTGTGGCCTTTGGCATTCATTATTTCCTTATTCGATTTTGCCGTGCCAGCGAGAACCTCTACCCCGATGATAGCTGGATTGCTCTGGCGAAAGACATAGTTCTTGAGGAATTCGAGCTTGAATGGCCTCGTGATAAAATCCAGCTCCCTTGATTCCCCCTTCTTCCTCTGCTCTTCCTGCCACAGCTTGAACTCATCGATGAGCTTGTAGATAATATTCTCAATGATGATACCAACTTTTTCTGGCTTTTCCTTCTGATCATACGTGACATTAAAACCGAGGATGATGGCGAGCATCGGGTCCTTCTCATAATTCGTTTCTGCATCGACGTAATCCTTCTTTGTTATATTGCCGATACTGGCCTTCTTGATCTTGATGCCCTCCTGACGAAGGAGATTGACGAGCGCTTCTAAACTTCCGAGCGTGTCGGCCTTGACAATGATCCCCTCAGGGTCAGTCTTTGTCAATACCTCCTGAATCTCTTTATTGATCTCTGCCTTTATCTTGCCAATGTCCTCTTGAGCGCATGCTCTGAGGGGCATTCCTGCAATGACTCCCTCAAATGTTTGCGCGGATATCTTCACTCCGGCTGCGGCCTCGACCTTCTTGATCCTCTTAAATTTTGATTTCTTATCGCGCATCTCTGATAATGGCATTGGTTCGAGCAATGCTTTTACTTTTGTCACAAGAGGCTCGTCAAGGGTTCCGACGACAATCGTGTCATTTATATTCAAAGAACCCTCAAAGATGATCACATCAATCGTTGTCCCGAGACCTTTTTCTTCCTTCACTTCAAGGATCGTTCCTTTTGCCGGGCCTCTAGTATCCACCTGAAGGCCAGTCTCGAGATATTTCTGAGCGAGCCCTGCGAGCACCATGAGCAGCTCCGGCAGACCTTCTCTTGTCTTTGCAGAGATTGGGACAATCCCCACCTGCTTAGTGTAATCATCAATTCTGTCAAAGCGCTCTGACTGGATGCCGAGCTCACTTAGCCTTCCAACTATCTCATATGTTTTCTTCTCAATTGTCTCAACAACCTTTTCCTGTTGCATCTGAATGTTTTTTATGACAGAAAATCCCGGCTTTGACTGGTAACCTGGGATGATATCAATCTTGTTTGCTGCAACAATGAACGGCGTTTTTGATGTCTTGAGAATCTCTATAGACTCAATTGTCTGAGGCATGAATCCTTCGTTGATATCAATGACGACAACAGCGATATCAGCGATCGATCCGCCGCGTTTTCTGAGGTTGGTGAACGCCTGGTGGCCTGGCGTATCGATCATGAGAAAACCGGGAATGGAAAGCTTGGTGTCCCCCAGGAGGGGGCCGCATATTCTTACGATAGTTTCCTGCGGGACAATCGAAGCACCGACGTGCTGGGTGATCTTCCCCGCTTCCCTTTCCACAACAGTGCTCTCTCTAATGGCATCCTGGATAGAGGTTTTTCCGTGGTCCACGTGGCCGAGAAAGGCAACGATAAGCTTTCTTAACATAGAGTGATGAATCGGAGAGTGTTTAAATATCTTACGAGGGAAAATGATAAAAATGATAAAAGAGGTTCCCTAGTAATTTACCATATTTATGTCTCATCCTCGATTCTCATCAATTTTCTAAGAAAAGCCTTTAAACACGTCATCGCTTTTACCCATCATGAAGGAAACCATTGAAGGAAAAGCACGGCTTTGCATCCCTGAAGGAAAGATCTCAAAACAACTCCCAGTCTTTTATAACCCGGTGATGGAAAAGAACCGGACGCTGATGATAGAATTGCTCCGGGCTCTTGGGAAGAAAAAACTCAACATTGCATTGCCGCTTGCGGGCTCTGGCATCAGAGGGATCCGGATGCTCAAAGAACTGCCTGCATCTCTCATTGCTCATGTTTCTTTTAATGATTACAGCGAGGCTGCTGTTGCAGCGATAAAAAAACATCTCCTGATAAACAACGTGCCAAAGACAAAGACTACCATCACCTGTGCTGATGCAAATCTCTTCCTGATCAAATCAAAAGGATTTGATGTCATCGATATCGATCCATTCGGAACACCTATTCCCTTCCTCGATGAGGCATGCAAAAAGATATCACGGGGAGGAGTGCTGGGGGTGACTGCCACTGACACAGCCCTGCTTTGCGGCACATACCCAAAAGCATGCCTGCGGACATATTGGGCTGAGCCCCTGCACACACCAGAGATGTATGAGGTTGGACTTCGCATCCTGATCAGGAAGGTGCAGTTGATCGGCGCTCAATATGACAAGGCATTGCTTCCGCTGCTCTCATATTCATCAGACCATTATATGCGGGTCGTGTTTCTCTCCGAAAAAGGAAAGAGCAAAGCGGATGAGACACTCAAGCTGCATGGGGGGTATAAAGGGGCTGGGCCGCTCTGGCTTTCGCAATTGCAGAATAAACAGATCATCTCAAAAATGCGCAAAAATCTTTTTATCGATATGCTGATCGCAGAACCAGACATTGTTGGATACACCGACCTTCATTCGATCGATTTCAAAGAACAACCAAAAATAAAAGAGGTCCTAGCTGTCCTAAAGAGGAAAGGATTCATCGCAGAACGGACACATTTTCTTGCAACAGCAATCAAAACAAACTGTCCTGATGTGAAAGCAGCGATCAGCTAGCCAAACGCGCGGCGAACATCAATGATCTCAGCAGAATTGACCTCATCTAATGCAGCGATGGAGTTCTCGAGATTCTCAGTTGACCCTTTGCTTTCGTCAAGTGTGAATATGACTTCGAGCGCTTTGAGGCCAAATGCGATGGGCTTTGCCTCAGCCTTCCCAAAATTTGCTCCAAACTCAGCGATCTGCTGCTTGACTGTTTCTTCCAACTGGGCAAGATCAGTCTCTGTGCTCTCCGGCATGATCCTCATCGTCAAGATGACTGTTGCCATCAGTTCGGCCCTTCAAATCCACACTTTTGGCATTTATAGGGGGAAGCGAGCATCCTTGCTGTCTTTGACCTGACAATCTGCTCCCCGCACCCTGGACAGGGAAAGACAACGGCACTACGGTCATTTGCGACCTTTTGTTTGCTTGATATGCAGATAAATTCTTTTTCCATACCTCCAGGGGATATGGGGCCGTTTAAAAACGTTACGGTTCGTTCTCAACGAAGAGAACATTGTAACCATTTTAGAGTTAAGATAAAGTAATTTAAACCCTTTTGCTCCAGTTCTCTCTTAAAGGGTGCAATCAAGTAGAAAAAATGGGTGATCGAATACTAATTGAGCCGCCTCCACCACCGCCGGCGCTCGATACTGACAATAAGTCACTGCGGGAACTGAAAAAAGAGCTGCTCCTGAAAGAAAAAGCTCTCGAAAAAAAGGAAAAACTTCTCGAATCTCAACTCCAAAAAGTATCAGAAAAAGATGCTGAACTCGCCCGAGAGAAAGCGTATGCTGAGGACCTTCGAAAGAGAATTGACCATGAATCGCGGGAACGGGCAAGCCAGACCAGCGAGCGGGAACGAGAGCTCAGGATAAAAGAACAAGAACTGAGAGCAAAAGAAAGCCTCCTTGCCGCCCGGGAATCTTCTCTTGGAAAAGAACATAGCAAAGCAACAAAAAGCCTTGTTGCAGAAAAATCAACTGCTGTCACAAAGCTCCAAAAAGCAATCGAAGAGCAGGAACGATCCTATCGGATGCGCCTCGAAGAGCTCCAGAAGAACATTCTCCAGATAAAAGATAAGCAAACAATCCTTCTCTCCCAGATACGGGAAAAAGACATAATCATCAATGAGCTGCAAAAGAGCCTTTCTGGCAAAGGCAAGCTCCCCGGGGATGCAGCAGTCCTGGAACAGCAAAAAGCAAGAGTGGATGCAAAAGAACAGGAACTAACATCAAAAGAATCGCTTCTTGCACAGCGGGAAAAAGAGCTTGCCGGCGAACAGCTTCTTTTGGACCAAGCGAAAAGATCACATGGACAGGAACTCGACTCAAAGCGCCTAGAACTCGTCAATCTCTCCGACCAGAAGCTCAAGGCTGTCCTTGACGCAAAAAACAAAGAGATTGCCGATCTCAAAGTTGACTTACTCAAGAAAAAAGCTGCGCTTGATCTCACAGAAAAGGAAACAATTGAGAACGCAAAGGCACGGGCAAGAGAGTTTGATCTGCTTCGAAAACAATACCGGGAAAAAGAACTTCGGGTTGAACATGATGCACGAAACAAGATCGATACCCTCATCAAGCAAAAAGACATGGCCATCCTCTCGCTCACAAAAGACCAGCGCAGCAAGGAAAAAGACCTGCTGACCAGGGCAAACAGGCTAGAGGAAGAACTTATTTCAGCAAAAAAGAAAGTCGCCAAGACAGATGTTAGCGAAAAAGAAAAGGATGTTCTGATTGGAGACCTTCGCAAGCAGCTCAGGCAAGCAAACGTCTCTGCCGGAGAGAGGGCAGCACTCCAGGAAAAAACGAAGCAGCTGCGGGACCAACAAGTAGCCCTCGAGCAAAAGGACCGCCACATCACCCAACGCGAAAAAGAGATCCAGGAAGCCCTCAAGACGCTCGAGAAAAAAGGCGCGACAAGCGAACTTGCCAGGGTCCTTGCCCGGGAACAGAAAGTTCGGGAACGGGAAACATGGCTTGAAATAAAGCAGCAGGAGATAGAAAAAAATATCCAGCTGCTCGACCAGAAAACGAGGCAGTTTGAAAAAGTACGCGGCAGCAAAGGCCAATTGGAAAAAACCCTTGAAAATGTCCAACGGTTCAACCAGCAGCTCAATGAGAAACTCAAAGCCGCCCAGGCCGACATTGCTGAACGGGATGCTGAAATAAAGGAGCTTCGCCAAAGCCTTATTGCGACAAAAGAATCAAAAGCAAAACAGGAACAGCTCTCCCAAAAGATCAAGCTTGCAGAAGAAAAAGAATTCCAGCTCAAACAGATCCGCGCAGAAATCGAGGTAAAAGCAAAGGAACTCGATAAAGAGAAAACAGAACTTGTGCGGATGAGAAAAGCGCTTGAATCTACCCAGAGGAGCACGCCTTTCTTTGATAAAGAGAAGAGGAGGTTTGAAAAGGAGCTAGACAAACTGACTGCTGAGCGCATAAAAAGCCAAAATGAACTCAACCGCCTCATCGGGAAACGAAAGGAAGTCGAGCTCGAAATCGAAGAGAAAGATTTTCACCTCAGGACTCTTCGCAAACAAGTAGACTCCACCAAAAAAGTGATTGATGCACGGGAAGAAGAATTTTGCCGCCGCGAGGATCTCATTGTCCGGAAGGAAGAGGGTCTCAACATCAAGGAAGCATCACTCCTCCAGCGAGGGAAAGATGTAGACTTCAAAGAACAGGGCATCGAAGCAAAAGGCCTGGATCTAGAGAAACGAGAATCCTCATTTGCTGAGCGTGAAGAAGAAACTGCAAAAGCCGCAAAACGGGTCTCTGTACTCGAACAACAACTCAAAAACAATCTGGCCACTATTGAAGAAGTGGCAAGAGAATTTTCAGCGCTCATAAAAGACAAGGAATTCAAAATAAAAGCCAAGGGGACAAAAACAGCCCTGGAAAAAGACATCACGGAACTCACTGCAAAAAAAGAGCACCTGCAAGATGAGCTCAAAACACTCATGGGCGAGCAATATGACGAGGAGGACAGCGTCGTTGACCTTGCAAACAAGTTCATCGACCTGCAGGGAATCATCAGGCAAAAAACCGCTGAAATACAAAAGCTGGAAGAGTCATTTGCGGAATTCAAGAGACAACTTGAGGCAGACCATAATGATGCGCTTGTTCGCATATCAAAGAAGGAAAAGGATCTTGATTCCCTGATCACCCAGAAACAGGCAGAGATTGGCACTCAGCAAAAAATGCTCGCACAAAAAGAAAAAGAACTTTCTTCCAGAGAAAAACTGCTCAAGCAAAAATACCTCGAGAAAGAAAAGCAGCTTGTTGGCAAGGCAAAAAGCGAATCGATCAGGCATATCCGAAAAGAACGAGCGCTCATCAAGAAAGAACGAGCACTGAATGCGACGAAAAAAGCGGTGCAGAAGACTGTCGCCCAGGTGAAACGATCAGTCAGGATACAACAGCCGCTAAAAGCTGTTGTTGATGAGAAAAAAGAGCCTGAAAAATCATCAGCCAGGATCATAAAGATCAACTTCAAAGACCTACTCCATCAATGCAAAAGCTTCATTGCCTCCCAGCGGTATGGGGACGCTTCATCGCTTCTGGCTCAGATCAAAAAAGAGATCAAAAACGCCAAGCTTACTGCTGCAGAACAGCGGGCAATAGACCTTGAGCTGATGGACATTGATACTGAGATCAAGCTGGCGAGCCTGACAAGCTGATATATTGGTTCTCCTCTCTCCCAAAGAGTATGATGCTCTCCTGGTCAGAAAAATCCATGCATGCCAACAGTTTTCTCCTTGAGAACTATTCTCTCTTTTCTCCTGGTTCACAGCAAATCGTGTTCCCCTCAATCTTGAATGTCACTGGCAAAAACTTCTCTACTGTCCTGCAATTACTCATTGCATGATCAGATACCTGGGTTGTTCTCATCCTTGATCCCCTCAGGAGAGCAAGGAAGGGGATGATTTGGTCTGCCAGGAACTCATCGACAATGATTCCCCCGCCCAGTCCTGCCCCCAGCTTCTCTGCTGCCAGTATGCCAATTTGCTCTGCTGGAACTCCCTTCTCACCAATCATATCCGCTCCATGTACTGCTACATTTTCTCCATATTCCATCACTGCCCAGAGTGTGATGCCCGAACCAATTGAAAGGGTATTTGCATATTCTGTCGTTATGTTAACTGGAGCCAATGAACTAAGGTATACCTGAGCTGCACGTGCCTGGCGCTCTGCTACTCGCGCTTGCAATAACTCCGTGGAAGCATGACTCACACCCCGGATGTGAACAACCCTTGCTTTTTCTATCAGATCGAAAGGCTTTATGCGGGTGTTTAATTCTTCGATGATCTGAGGATACTCTCCCTTGCAGAGAGGCTTTATTGCAACCTCAACCTCTCCGCCGCCTTTTGGGTAATATCCTGTCTTACGGAGCCGCGGCTGGATGTCTGCAAACCTTGAAAGATATGGAAGGAAGACATGAGCAAAATAATGATATGGCGGCGCTGCCTTATTTGTCGTTCCTCCCATAACTTTGAGCTTGAGGCCCCTCTTGGCAAATAAGCAGGGAAGAAGGACTGACTGGAGAAGGAGAATTGTTGATCCAGCTGTACCTATATCAATAGTCATTGACTTGGCTTTGCAATCCTTTGGAACAAAAAGAATCTCTTTGCTGCCAACCTCTGATCCTTCTACATATGCATCAGACAACTCTTTTGCTGCAAGAATGCATTGGAGATGCTGGGGCCTGAGGCCTGGATTTGGTCTCTTTGCCCTGATATTTGCCATACTAAATGGCTGCCTTGTAAACATGGAGAGCGCCAAAGCTGTCCTGAGAATCTGCCCTCCACCTTCTTCTCCGTTGAGATCTATCATAAAAAAGAAAGAAAAAAAGAGAATATAAAAGGGTTACCAATCAACCTGCACAATATCTGCATCAAGGTCGTCTAAGTCCTGGATAGACAACTCCTCGCCAAGATCGTCTGGCACTTGTGCTATTTCCTGTTGATTATTGTCGACTGGCTGGACCTGCTCTTGGACCTGATCATCTTGCGCTGGGCTATCCTTGACAATCTCCTTTTTCCCACAACCCATCAAGACGATGATTACAACGAGCAATAAGGCAACAATCTTTTTCATGTTCTTTTCCTCCAAGCTGTCCTTTATATAGTTTGCCCCTGCAGCTCTTTTGTTGCTCTCATGATCTCCTTTAGCAATTCAAGAGCTTCCTGCATGGCGGTCTTTGCAGCCTGCCTGAGCTCGTTTACCCTTTCCATCTGCTGCTGGAAACCATCAGTGCCTATCGCGCTTGCAGCCTCAGCAAATGCATCCTGTGCCTGCTCATTGGTCAATAAGGCATCTTGCAACTTGAGGTTGAAATCACCCAGCATCCCTGCCACTTCTGTTGTGTCAATACCCTCTTCTTCTAGCTCCAACAAAGTTTTGGATAGCTGCTCTTCGACCTGTTTTGCCCTAGCACCAACATTCCCGACCTTTACGACGCTTAGCCGAACAATCTCCACCTGTGCAGTCCGCTTCGCCTTTGCCCAGCCCTCACGAAGATCATCAGTGAGTTCCTTGAGCTCTTCCTTCGTTGTTATGGCGTCAATACTGCCACTTATCTCTTGAAGGATTGCTATCCTCTCATCAATGTGCGCTGCAACAAGCAGTGCGTCCTCCTCTGAAAGGCTCTCAGAGCCTAATGCATTGTCCTTGATCTTATCCAACTCTGCAATCATATTCTCAATGCTTGCTTTTGTCTGTTCTTTTGCCCTGGACAAAACTTCCTGCTGTTTTTCCTGGCAGAGAGCATCTGAGGAGTCTTCCTTGCAAGCCTCCCTTACCTCTGCCTTGAGGTCACTGACTTCCCGCTGTCTTTCCCGAAGGCTCTCCCTTAGTGTCTTGATTTCCTCTTTGTTTGCTTCAATCCTCCCTCTGACCTCTTCCTCTATCTGTCTGATCTGAGGCTTTATGGATTTAATGATCTCTAGTTTTTCTTTGCATCTCTTTGTTGCATCATCATCTGAGAACCCTGAGACATCAATCATCTTTTTAATGCAGTAGTTGATCTGATCCTCCTGGTCGATCTGGCCGATAGCAATAACCTTCGGGGGAACCTTGCACTCAGCTTTTGCCATATCCTCTGTCGCTTCGGGCTTGAGCTCTAAGTATTTCTTCACGCATCTCTCAATCAGATCATCACCACTATATTGGCCAATGGCAAAGGCATGAGGCAGCACCCTGCACTTATCTGTTGCTATAGCCTCTTCAATTCCTTTTTCCCGTAAACGTTCTACACATTTTTCCTGCTGGTCATCCCTTATCTCTTGCACCACAGGCTGGACAACGATCCCCCTTAGCTTTTTTGTGCACCTTGCTTTGGCAGCAGCCCTGTCAATGCCCTCTTTATCCACCAAATCCTTCATGCAGTCTTGGATGGCATTTTCCAGCCTGTCCTGGGCATCATCACGGATGAGGGCAACAGATGGAGGCATGCACCGCGCTTTTGCGGCAGCACGAATCATGCCTTCGCTCTCCATCAGTTTTTTGATACATGCATCTCTTATACTTTCTTCATCTTCATTCTCTTCTTCATTCGGTGTTGGACTCACCTGAGTTGGGACTACTGTTACTTCTGTTACTTGAGAAGGAACTATTCCCTCAATTATCTCCACACACCTTGTTTTTGCAGTGCTTCCATCAATCCCTTCTTCATCCACCAACTTGTGGACGCACTCACTCAACTGCACATCTCGATCTTGAGAAGAACCACTTGATGTGATCGTGTTTTGTTCTTCAGCAATAACTACCATACTGATCACCAGCAATACCGTCATCAGCAAACCAATCATTTTTTTCATGAATCTCACCTTTCGATATCAATATGTTCTATGTTCTACCCATGCGGGCAAAGATGAGGTGAGAGGGGAAGTTTATAAATACACTTTTCTGTCCATTCAGACAGTTGCTTTACCATACTTCACAACGCTTTACAAAGCTTTATACAACCTTCATTTCTTATGAAAAGGCTTAAAAACTCTTGAATTATCTAACAAGTATGAAATTACTCACTATTATGATTCTTCTGTTCCTTTTGCCTATCGCACAGGGCGCGCTTCTGCACGGTGTTGTGTATGATATTGATTCCAACCAGGTCTCTGGAGCAGTCGTGGAGATTGGAACTGAGCCGGTGCAGCGGATGGTCACATTGGAGGGGGGCTTTTCATTTGAGATTCCCCCTGGAAATTACACTATCACTGCAACAAGATATGGGGATAGCACTGATGAACAGATCATCATCGCAAGGGATGGGACGTTTCGCCTAGACCTTTTCCTCTTTCCCTCCCTTGAAGATGATACAGAACTCGGCGATTTTCCTTCAGTCATAATCGAATCATTCCCCCCGCAGCCGCAAAAAAATTACATACCTCTCTTTATTATTGCTGCATTGTTGTTCTGCGCTCTCTGGCTCTTCTATTGGAAAAGAAAAAAGAAAGGGAGCAGCGCCGTATCTCCTGATGATCAAGCTGAAGATGAAGAACAATTAGTCACTTGCCTTAAAAAACTTGGCGGGAAGGCCACCCAAAAAGAGATCAGGAAAGCACTTCCCTACTCTGAGGCAAAAGTTAGCTTAGTCGTGAGCGCCCTTGAACATAAAGGAAAAGTCCAGAAGATTAAAAAAGGCAGGGGCAATATCATCATTCTGAAGTAAGGTGGGCAGAGAACCAATCATTGTCGGGGTGGACCCTGGAACAACACTCGCGTATGCAGTGTTTTCTCTCTCTGGAGAGATTCTTGTGCTTTATTCCTCAAAGGAATTTGGCCTCAATTCGCTCATCGCACGGCTCTACTCCCACGGAAGGCCGGTAATCATTGGGACTGATAAGAAGATAGCTCCGCATTTTATTGAAAAACTGCGGATGAAAACAGGCGCAAAACTCTCCTGCCCTGAAGAAGACATCAAAGTTGCAGAAAAAGTTGCTCTTTCAAGAGATCAGATAACAAGAAATGATCATGAACGAGATGCATATATTGCAGGGCTTTTTGCCTATAAGCTCGCTTGCCCGCGCATCACAAAAATCAAGAAATACCTTGCTCGAGAAGGAAAAGAGGCACTGTTTGCTGATGTTGCCCGGATTGTCCTTCCTTCAGATTTCATATCCATCAAGATGGCACTTGAAATGCTGGAAAAACCAACCAGCACTACTCCTGTGCTCATCAGGGAGACCTCCCAAGAGAAACCCGATCTTCCCCCTGAACTCACGAAACTTCATGGTCACATCAAGCGTCTAGAACAAGAGAACAAGCTCCTTTACTCTACTATCAATGATCTTCGCCAAGAGATCAAAGCATTCGAATCCCAGACAAAAAGGCTCACTGCCAAAATCAATTCGTTTGATCCTGCAAGGAAAGCACGCGACCTTCTCTCAAAAAAAGAACAGCGCATCATCGGCCTTGACACTGCTGCCAGCCTCCTGAAAAATAAGGCCGCCGATCAAGAACGCACCATAAAAAGCATGGCTGAATTCATCAGGTTTGCACGAGACAAGATCATCATCCACTCTGTTCCAAACTTATCCAAGTTCTCTTCTGTTACACTTAAAAAAGGTGATTTCCTCTTGGTGGAGAATCCAACTGTCTTTTCTGCAGAAATCCTTGAGACTCTTGCAAAGGATGACATCACCCTTATCATTAAGGGAAGAGTTCCAGAGCCCATAAAGAAAAAGTTTCTTGTCCTGCAGGAAGAGGATCTCGTCTTTAAGAGGATCGATGGGTTCATCGCAGTGACAAAGGAAAGCCTTGATCTGGCGCGAAAGAATTCTCTGCTGCTCGAGTCAGTTATTAACCAGTACCGGGCGGGGCGGGGCTGACATCTTTTTCCTCAAACATCACACGTCTTCCAGCCTTATCTATCCCTGAAATCTTCTTTCCAAAGCTCTTGATGGTGATTATCTCCCCTCTGACATTCACCTTATCATTGATGGAGAATCTTGGCGGTGCATAGTAGACCGTCACCCTGTGAAGATCCTTGCTTTTTTGGCTGTCCCTCGTATGGAGCTTTGCGCTCACCTTGAGGGTTCCTCCAAACTGCTTTTGGAGCTTTTTTCCAAGGTTTTGGAGAAAATGCTGCGAAGAGAGAAAATAATCAATCCCCTCTCTTGTCTTGATTTCCTTTGCGATGTGCACATCATCCCTTCCTGCCACCTGGTTCTTTATGAATGCGATCACTTCCTCTTTTGGATTCCTGAGCTGGAGGGTCCCCTCGAAATAGTCTGGATGCATAGCCTTTAGATTAAAAGCAAAGTTTTTTATCCTTTCGGTTTTCCCGCTGGATGTGGCGAAGAAAAGAGAAAAACCAGGAAAAGATGCCCACTGGTGGAAAAAATTCTGGTGGTTTGTATGGGAGGATGAGAGCATCTGGAGCTGGATTGTCAATGTCCTCCTTGCCTTTCTGCTCATCAAATTCATCGTGTATCCCGGATTAGGGCTGATATTTGCAACAAGCCACCCGATCGTTGCTGTCGTGTCTGGAAGCATGACACATGACGAGGGATTTGACCAGTGGTGGATGCTCAATTCCGGCTTTTATGAACGCTTTGGGATTACCAAAGAGGAATTTAAGGGGTATCCTTTCAGGAATGGCTTTAAACGGGGGGATATTATGGTGTTATTTGGCAGAAGTTCGGATAAGGTTGAACAAGGGGATGTACTCGTGTTTCGCTCCGGGCGGCCAGATCCAATCATCCATCGGGTCATCCGGAAGTGGGAAGAGCCCACCGGTACATACTTCCAGACAAAAGGTGACCACAACTATGATTCGATCTCTTCTCCTGACCTCAACGAGCTTCGGGTGGGTGGGGATCAGGCGATTGGGATTGCAGTGCTCAGGATACCCTACCTTGGGTATATCAAGATATGGTTTGTGGACCTGCTCTCATTATTACACATTATATAGGTGATCAACAATGTTTTGCCCAAAAGATGGCTCGTTACTCGTGCCAAAGAAAGATGCGAAAGGAAAATCAGTCATGACCTGCCCAACCTGCGGGCACAAAAAGACCGGGGACAAAAAGATTGTCCTCGGTGAGATGAAACAAAAAGATGATGGCCGAAAGTTTGATGTTGTCGAGGAAAACGATGACCACCTGCCTTTGGTTGATACAGAATGCCCCAAGTGCGGCCATCGCAAAGCGCATTTCTGGATGATACAAACACGGGCAGCTGACGAGCCGGCCACCAAGTTCATGAAATGCGAGAAATGCAAGCATACCTGGCGGGATTATAAGTAGAACGAGTCGTGGCGGAGCTCATATAAGATACGGGCCAGCCCGATTGCTCTGATAAGAGCGCGGTCACCTTCTGTTTGCAGACACACCTGGCCGATGTCTCTGAACCCTTCGAGCATGTCCTGCCTGCATTTCATCCCTGCTGTGAATACTATCTCTGGCATGAATGGGTGGAGAGATTCATGATATTCACCCAAAAGGTGATGAATACCCTCATACACTTCCTGTTCATTCCCTGCAACGATCTCTATGAGCAGAACACTTGGCAAGCGGTACCACTCATTCCCTGCGATCATCCCTGTCACGACCCTATATGCCTCAGGAATATCCCTCGTCATGATCGTGTCAAAGCCTGCTTTTCCTATAATCTCTGGTAGAATCTCTTCCCTGAGCCGGTCGAAGGGCTCTACACCAAGCACACAGTAGGTGTCTTCCATTAAAATAAGTTATTCGATTTTCTAGTATTTAAATGTTTCTATTGTATAGTAACTTAATGGTAGTTACATTTTATCTGCTTCTATTCTAGAACCCTTGAAATCAACTCGAGCAAAGTCGATCCTCTATAAGGCTTTTGAAGGACTCTGCCTTCAGATAATTCCTGAATCTCGCTATCCAGGCCCCCAGCATTCCCTGTTGTGAAGATGACAGGAGGAACTGGCAAACTTCTTTCTTGATATACGTCTTGGATCCCCTGATACATCTCAACACCATTCATTTCTGGCATCAAAACATCAGATACCACAAGATCGATACCCTGGTTCTGTTTCATATATTCTAAAGCCTCGCTGCCATCTGCGGCAAGGATCACCTGATACCCTCCACTCTCGAGGAGCCTTTTTGTTAAATTTCTTATCGGTTCCTCGTCGTCGACAACTAGTATATTTTTCATCTAGGCTGGGTGTCTGACTTTCTTTATAACCTTTATGTATCTTTAAAATGATAACAAAAATTCTAATACTCCAGCGATACCTTATCTTCATGGATGCCGATAAGCGTGCAATTTCTGTGGTTGTGAAGCCGAATGCGCCAAAGACAAGGCTCATTTCTATTGATGATCATGGCGTGCACCACATCGCCATCGCCGCTGCACCTGATAAAGGGAAGGCGAATACTGAACTTATCAAGTTCTTGACAAAGGAGCTTGGAAAACCGGTGAAGATCATCTCCGGGTCCACAAGCAAGAAAAAATTGATTAAGATCCTTTGAGTGTTTCAATTATCCGCTCAAGCATTTTTTCCAACTCTTTTTTTGTGGCGTCATTAAGAATATGGAAATCGGCGGATTCAAGGGTTTTTCCCATGTTGAGATTATCAAGTTCGTTTCTGTCTCTGACTTTCATCTCTTCCTCTGTGAATGGACGGTCTTTCCTTTTTGCGATGCGCTGGTAGCGGAGATTTCTGGGTGCTTGGATCTCTACTAGCTTGAAGGCGAGGCCAAGCTCATTTTTCAGGAATTCATATTCTTCAAAGCTTCTCAGGCCGTCGATGATGATATCACCCTTTATAGCTTTGATCTTTGGAAGGTTGAGAATGGCAAAGGCAGCCATGCCAAGCTGTTGCCTGAAGTTCTCCCTCACGGCCTTTTCTGATTGTTCTCCTGCTGGCAGGCTTCTTTTTTTTATCTCATCGTCAGTGGCCTGGCCGAAGCGAACCTTTGAGAAACCATGAGCTTGGAATACTTTTACTGCCTCAGACTTTCCGCTACCTGGCATACCAACAAGAGCGATGATCATTTTTTGAGAGGATTAATCTCGTAGTACATGTTCTGTTCTTTGTCGTTCTTATCAAAATCCACGACTAGGTCAAGCGGCTTTTCAGGATCTGTTGGGTCATAGATATACATGCAGACATGGACGCCTCTGGCATCTGGCTTTTCAGGGTCATACCCTCCAGTAGGGATGAAGAAGCATCCCTGTGTGCTGTTCCATGGCGCTGCTGGAGCGAGAGAAAGCCTATATTCCATACCCTGCACTCCTGCAATACCTCCAAGAGCATAAAAAAACCCAATCCTCGCCTGCCTCCCCTGGGGCTTGTCATTAAGAATCCCTTCTCTTGGGGTGGGTTGTTCTAGCGGGGTGACTGAGATATTCAAGATGAGCCCATCACCGCGATATTGCGGGTCAGAGATCACCCTATACATCTCATTAATGCTAAAGGAGTAAGGCAACTCATCTGTTCTTGCTGTACCAAGGGTGTCTAGGTAACCGTCTTCAACACCATAAATATTAAAATTGCCATTTCCACTCCATCGGGGAGTTATATTTGGTGAGAATGGCATAACACTTGTTATTGGCCGTGACTCAAGGGTTCCGGCTCTTTTTGCTATGTTCTCCATCGATCGCGCAAATTCTGTTTCGTCATCAAAAAGCTGTCTTTCAAGACCATTTAACGTCGGTTGGGCTCTTTTTGCGCATCCGCCAAAGAGGACACAACCCGTTAAGGCCAGCCCTATTGCTTCTCTTCTTGTTACCATATTCATTACCTCTAAGGGAAGAACGAAACTTCATTTAAAACTCTTTCTCCTTCATCA
>DUKZ01000044.1 GCA_013329045.1 Candidatus Woesearchaeota archaeon | reverse complement strand
CAAGTATTTAAATCTTTTGATTCTTCTTGAGTTGTTCTTGAATTTGCCATTTTTGGATGATTTATCTCCAAATCCCAGAATCAGAAATCCACTGCTAGCGCTTAACCCCCGGTCTAAAGGCAGGGGTATGACACCCAATTCAACAATCAGCATTTTAGAGCCCCTACCCCTGAAATTCAACGTTTTGGGCTTCTCACCGCTGGGTGGCTTAGTAACGGAATTTGAAAAATATTTATTGTTACTGGTTAGTAGCGAAAGATTTATAAATCCTGACTGACCCCTCAGCGTATATTTACCGAAACTCACAAGCAGATTTCGGTTTTTACATCAAATAACGATAAAAACTCAACAGAGGTAAAAAAAATGAGCAGACTAGGCGAAAGTTTTCGAAGACGATTTTCTCGAACAGAAAGTGTTCTTGACCAGCATAGAAATGTTAGTATCAATGGCAGCACTCTTGACAGTTTAGCAGGTGCAGACCCTAATCTTCATCGACGTTTAGATGGCAACAATGATGTTCTGGCAGCAATCAGCGGATTAGTTTCTGATCTTTATGCAGCTATTGGTGATCAGGATATTTATATTGACGTGGCAAGATACTTAGATCAGCAGAGAGGTAATGATAGTTATCTTCATATTGCAAGATCTGCTGAAATTGATGATAACCTATTACAAAATATTCTTGACACAATGGTTTCCACAGGATTTCGTGGAAGGAACCATATGGCATTTGGCGATTATCTCATGACTGCAGGAGATAACCAAAGATCAAGGAATGATATATACCAGACACTCGAAGGGTTGTATGAGCAAGAAGTAGGGAGAATTAGGAAGGGATTGATTGATGGAGGAATGAGTGAAAGAGATGCAGATACAGAATTAGCAAACAAGAAAGAAGATACCTCCAACTATTCCGATAATCTTCGTGCACTCGACACTCTCGGCAGAGCCTTTGGCGTTCTCGAGGCAGACCAAACATTCCAAGAATCATACACTCCAACTTGGAGAGAGCGAGCTGGTGAAAGACTGCAGGGCTCCCGTGATAGGCTCAATGATGCTGCAACCGCTGCGTATGTTCGAACAGGCACCTTCCTTCGAAGGCCGGCAACAAGATGGGCTCTTGGCGCAGTTGCAATTGGAGCCGCTCTTTATGTTGCAAATCAGATGGGACATCATGCTGGCGCTCAGGAAATGGCAGCTGCATATGCTCCTTTTGTTGATGGTGTGGAGGGCATGCACGATCATGTCAATAATGCTCAGGGACATCTGACCACTGCAGGTGCCCATATCGCTTCCTTGCATGGTGATTTGAATGGCATTGCTGATGCTGCAAATAATCTTGGCAGCCATGCAGCAGCCGGTGTAGTTTCACCTGATGCAATCACTACAGTTATTCAGGATCAGATCAATGTGAATGGCGGTGAGTCATTATGGACTGCTGTTCGAGACAGTTATCATGCATTGACTGGTCATGTGCCGACAAATGCTCAGGTGCTGCAATTGCATGACGCTGTTGCTCATGCAAATGGTTTGCAAACGATTGGTGAATGGGCGCAAAGCCACCCAGCAAATACTTATCCAGGAGGCCACTATTTGGCTCATGTCGCAGGAAACCCCAATTTCCTTCCTGATGGTACAACGCTCAATCTTCAGGCAGTTGTTGATTATGTACAGCAGCAAGGAACACTCTTGCCACAATACCAGACTCATGGCATCGATCCAAATGTCTTGGCAGGCATTAATGATGGTGTGACTGCAGCGCAAGATCATTTAGGCGGTGTTGAAAAATCAGTTGCTAATGCATCAGGAGCACTTGGCCATGCAGTAATGCCCGCTGTTCCTGAAGTTGCTGAAACAAGCAGGACAGGAATGTATGTTGCAGGCGGCGTTCTTGGCGCAGCAGGATTAGCACTCGCAGGCCCAGCTGCTAGTGATGGTTACAGAGCAAGGAGAGCTGCACGAACAGCAACAACCCCTCCAGCAGATGATGATCAAGATAATGGCAGAGGATTCTTCGGAGATCTTAGTGATAGGCTCAGACACAGAGGAGAATATGTAAGAACTCCAGCAGTAGATACTGAGGATACAGCTGCTCCAGACCAAATTGTTCGAAGAGGATTAAGACAACGGATTAATGAGTATTTTGCTGCGCGAAGAGACGCGCGTGCAAATAGGAGTGCATCAGCAGATCCTACTGATGATACAGATCCAGAGCCCTCAACACCAGGTCCAAGCGGTCCAAGTGGTGGAGGA
The DNA here is from genome assembly GCA_013329045.1 of Candidatus Woesearchaeota archaeon. Lineage (GTDB taxonomy): Archaea > Nanobdellota > Nanobdellia > Woesearchaeales > UBA9989 > UBA9989 > UBA9989 sp9989u. The sequence continues at coordinate 11,970 of DUKZ01000044.1, read as the reverse complement.
GGATATCCTAATGTAACAGTTCGTGACACCCCGCCTACAGTTGTCCCTCAAATTATTGATGCAGCTGATGACACACCAACCTTTGATGATCCAGATGGTAGTGCATTGGCATACGGAGCACCTATTGTCAGGTTATCATTTGGTCAAAGGCCGGTAATCGAAGACGGAAGGATGGCAGAAGTGTATAATTTCAATGCTGCATACGTTGCTCTTGCCAGAAATGATGGCATAGCAGACCTCTACCGTGCACAAATTACAAATGCTAATGCACGAATGCCAAACCGTCACTATACGGCAAGGGAAGATATCGCACGAGATCTCCAGGATGTCTATACGATAGCCTTTGATGGTGATGGAAGAGCTGTTGGTACTGCACGAGAAGTTGCTGCTCAAATAAATGCTGGAAGGGATGAAGGTCAATACATCTCTGCATCAAGAGTCTACAGCATGGCTGGAAGAATCCGAACAATGTTAGATGAACCAAATAATTTCAGGTTCTCTCACAAGGCACCCGGACAGAAAAGACCTCTTATCCAGCTCGTCCAGGTATATGAAGCCGCATAAGGCTCATATTTTTTCTTTTTATTATGACATTGCCAATTGAAGAATTGCAGAGAAGATATGGAAGCCATGATTATTCTATCCTGACAGAACAGCAATTAGCACTTCTTGCAGACCCGCATATCAGAGATTTTGAAGACAGCGGTAACTTCCACACTGTCGAGATCAGGAGCATCAGGCAAGAGGGAGGGATTCCCTGTTTGGAGCTGACAGATGAAAAGTCATTTTTGTTTGAAAGAAACAACCCAGGATCGGTCAGGTACGAAAGAGAGAGGTTCCCCGAATACCAAAGAGTGTTAGGAGGAGATGACCAACAGATAAGAGGATGGGTGAGCGACTTGGAATTTGTATTGCCAGGCGCATTGGTGCTAGTACACTGCAGGATGGTTAAGTATCTAACCTGATTTTATTCTCATTCCAAATTAAGTGGACAGACAGCAAGAGAACTTTTTGCAGTGCAGAAAAAAAAAGGTATAGTAACTGGAAAGAAATAGTTCACATCACAATAATATATTTTGGCTTTGTATTTTTTTCATCAAGCCGAAGATTTCTGACCTTTGCATTCTTGATGCCGTTTTGTTCAGCATACGCGAGCGCTTTTTCAATTGTTGTGAAAGATTTTGGTCCAGTGGATCTGCTTCGTGGAATATGGATGCCGATGAACTTTCTTTTTCTCCTCGTGTGAACCTTTACCATGTCTCCAAGAAACACGGTTCTATTTATAAAGCTTTAGGATTATGTTTTTTTATTGAAGAGAGATGTTTCAGGGAGAAGAGAAAAAATAAACAGGGAAGAAAGAGAACGTTACGCTTCGACCATCAGGGCCTTTGCCCCGCCTTTCACCGTTTTTACCGGTGGGCTTTTTTCAGGGTAGCATTCTTTTATCACGCGCGCTTCATCATAGATGACGGATTTCACTAAACGCAAATAATCCTGTGCTCCCTGGCTCTTTGGATCATAGCTGAATATTGACTGCCCAGTTTTTGGTGCTTCTTTCAGCTTTGAGTTATAAGAAATCGGATCTGCGACTATCTCATAATATTCATTCTTGATGTCCTTGAGCACAGTCTTGCATACTTTTACCCTTCGGTCATACAGCGTCGGGATGATCTTTGTGACCTTGATTTGATGGTCGAAAACTTTTGATAATACTTCGACTGCTTCCTTCATCCTTTTCAATGCGCGATGGCCAAGGATATCGGTTGAGACGGGAATAAAAGCCTCATGGCAGAAGAGCAGCGCATTCTGATTGAGTATCCCAAGGCTAGGGGCACAATCAATGAGCACATAATCATATCCTTGCAGGTTCTGCAGCTTTCTTCGAAGATGCGTGACATTTCCTTCTTTTGAGAGGATTGTTTCTGCTTTTGTCAGCGTTTCTTTTGATGAGATGATATCAAGGTTTATGCCAAGGGGCCTCACGCATTCACGGATGTCAGCATTCTCGATGAGATAATCATACAGGTCTTTTGTGCTCTCATCATGCAAACAAAACGCAAGGCAGCCCTGCGGATCGATATCGATGATGAGAACCTTACGATTAGAGCGTGAAAGCCCAGCAGCAAGATTTACAACAGAAGTCGTTTTCCCAACACCACCCTTTTGATTTATGATACAGATTTTCCTCACGTGTAATCACCTCAGTTTTATCCCTTTGGACCCAATAAATATTAGTATACGGAAAAGGCTACTAATATATAAATATATCGTTTTTGTAATTGTATGATTAGTTATACTGATGCATCATAATGGCAACTGTGCATCAAAGATTCAGAAGAAAAAAAGGTGATCAAAATATGCGGGCAAGAGATATTACTATTGTCTTTCTTTAATGAGAGGGATGCCCTCTCCAACAAGGTCATAATCGTTATGCCTGTGATGAACAGTTGTTCTGGATAGTCGTGGTACCATTCCCAAAAACTGACTCCAAGAGTGCTGTTCAACATTCCTGCATATTGCATCGATAAGCGTGTCCATTGGTAATTCAAGAGGCAAGACAACATCGTTCAAGCTTTCTTTAATTTCCATAGACACACATCCATGTCTGACAGGCCCACCCTTATATCGTGCATCCCGTGAATGCACTTGACAGGGATTAACAGCAAAATAATAATCAACCCCAAGAGAATGAATAAATGTTGCATAGGCGATCAATTTTGCGCTCTCCTCGGCCATTGCTTTTCTCGTGTTCGAAGAGTTTGTCCGAGCAACTTGTTCTTCCATTTTATTGAAGAAGGGAATAGTAGATGCGTAAGCATAGCCAATATCAAAATCGTAAGAGTTATGGTCCCGTTCATGCTGCCAGGGGAAGCGCTGAAGTTTCTGAAGCACTAACGGGATAAGGTCAGATCGGTGCTTTGCGAGACCAGAGAGTCCCTCTGCGAGATTTGTCCTGCAGAAGAACTCTTGGACAGAGGGATTCTCAAGCAAAAACTCAAGGAATTTTATGGATTTGAGGTCATAGTGACCAGCAAGATCAAGAAGATGGGGAATGTGTCCTGAATAAACAGCAGCTGTTGCAGGGCCGCTCTCAAGGATGTTCTCACAGAGATCTCTTGTTGTGGCTAAGTCTTGCGCTTGATAGCCATACTCAATCAGCCTGCCAACAATTTCTGATGCGCCATGGACCAGCTGGTGATGGTTGGCTATGGCAGAATCTTCCAGAAAATCTTTTTCTGTGAGGACAACAGCCTCATCATGAGGGATGCCAAGCGTGACATATCTGAATGCAATGAGCGCATGGTATGCGCTGATTGTATCAATCTTCACTTTGCTCAAGGACAATGCAAGGTCGCCTCTTCGCTCTCCTGTTCTATCATGCAGCCAATGTGCAACAGGCCTGCTGAGATGATGCACATTTGTCAGATACTCAAGTGATCCAAGGGAGGGGAGCTGGTCATGAATAAAAGTATCAACTGCTTGCTCAAGAGCTCTATGCACAGGAGCTTCGGGAGGAAGCGATCTTAGAGCTCCAAGAACATTTGGAAGTCCAATGATAGCCATCGCGTGAGCAATGATAGTGCCCTCCCTTTTGTCTTGAGGAGTATAGCTATCGGAACCGTGAAGGATGGCAAGGTTTTCAGCGAAGTTTCCAGTAACGCCAATAGAAAATGCTGTTGCGCCAGCTTCGGTATTTATCTTGCTTCTTCTTTCAGGATTCTTCGTATCAAAACCATAGTAATGTGCAAATTCATGGGCAAGAGCGCCGATATCTCCTGGTCGAAACACGCCGCCCTCAGGTGTATGAAGACCAAGATATGAGGAGTCCCCTGCCTCGCGTAATTGGTGGCCGGATTCAAGCGCTGTTCGGGCAAATTCCGTGAGATGTCCGCGGCTCACCGGCCCAAACCCGAGTCTTTCTGCAAGGTCAATGAGCCGAATAACATAAGCTTCTGGGGTAGGCTGAAGATACCATCGTGCTCCAGGCACATCTTGTTGTAATACACCAGAAACAAGTTCTTCTACACTTCTATGGGTAGATGGAAGTACCATAACCACTAGTTAGTAGTAAAATATATATAAACTTTTCTTTTTTGAGGAGGATGGATACTTGAAGAGAATAGGTGCAAGATTCATTGAGCCAAATATGGTGGTAGGAGCAGCGTTATGATACCTCTAGGATTTATTGGGTAGTCGCACCCAATCGCTTCAAAGTAATCTACACCATGTTGGACAAGCAGGGTATCAAGTAGCCCTTTTGAAAAGAGCCTCCTTATTCTGTCTCGGAGAACAACAGGCGATGCCATCATCATTGGATGCGCTACAAGAAGATATTCAGGAGGAATGGATGTTGGTTGTTCTCCTGCCAACTCTCGAATATAGTCCAGTTCCCTTTGAACCGCCATCTCATGCGCATGGCCAAATGCATCTTGTGCAGGGTCTGGGATAAGGTCATAGAACCATGGCGCCTCGAGTTCAAAAAGCCTTTCTCGGGAAATGCCTTGACCCAGCATTGTTTGGAATTCTGTTTTTTCGTGGAGCCGGAGGAGGGCGCTCTCTGGCAGCCTTCCGGCAATAGATGCACAATACTGTCTCCTGTTCTCAAGCAGCTGAAGATAACTCTTCCCAGTTTCATCATTAGTCCCTGCCCGCTGTTCGAACATCTGAGTGTGCCTCAGGAGATAACAAAGAACGTCAACATCAGTAACCTGTTGATCAATAGCCTCAACGGAGGGGAGATGATTCAGGATTGCAGGTCCGTTGTGTGAATGAGCAACATACATAACTACCATTCAGTAGTAAATTATATATAAACTTTTCTGTTTTTAATGGCGAGAAAGAGTGCTCATCAGAAATCAACCCGTACTTCATTACGATCGATCAGGGTGATGAGTTTGCTTATCCGTTCTGCAAAATCCTGGTCTGCTGTCCCGTTCCTGATTTGCCGCAGCACATCGATCAGCCTTCTGAAAAACCTGATGACATCCCCTTCTAGGAGATTTGATGATTCTAACAGTTCCTCAAATGTTCCCCCGGTGATCCACACCGACACAAACCGGATCATCCGCTTGATGGCAAGCTTATTGACATTCTTTTGCAGGTAAGCATTTTTGGAGAGGATGCTGATAATCCTGGTGTATGAGTTCTTTGTCGCTTTGATGGAGAAATAATCGCTTCTTCTGCTCTCATAGACAATGCCGGCAAGAACGATGAGCAGCTCATTGTCAGAGAACGATATTCGGAGGGGGGTAGCGCAAAGTTCTCCGATGAGCAGCTCATTGTCATAGACATGGGTGATGAACTTTCCTTTTTCTGTCAGCGTGTCATTCTTGACATACCCCATCTTTTCGAGCTGCCTGACCCGGTTCTTGAACGAGGCCATGATTCTGACATTCTCCTTTTCCTGCTTCTTGACAAACACATCAAAATTGCTCCGGAGGATCACCGCAATCTCGTCTGGATGGTGGTTGTTGATCAGGTTCACGACAGAATTGATCGTGAGCCTGAATTGTGACTGGATCGGCTCCATATCAGCAGTGGTAAACTCCCTGATCTTGTCTAGGTCCTGCGTATTCTCGACGAGCGCATACACATAACCCACCGTGTCGATCCCCCGCCGTCCAGCTCGCCCCGCCAATTGGAAATATTCCTTCGAGTTCAGGTAGCGAAAATGCACCCCATCATATTTTTCTAGCGATGCAAGGGCAACACTTTTTGCAGGCATATTGACACCAACAGCAAATGTTTCTGTGCAGTAGAGCACGTTTACCAATCCTTTTTCGAACAACGATTCTACTGCTTCCTTGAGGGCTGGAAGAAGGCCTGCATGGTGAAAAGCAATTCCCCTGGGGGCCAGCCATTTGATATGCTGCACGGAATGGAGGGTGTTCAATGAGCGCGGGACGATGCTATTGATGATTGCCAGCGCTTCTGATTGTTTCTCTTTTGATAAATAGGATTTTTTCTTTGCCAGCTCATCAGCTTTCTTTTCACATTCTTTTCTGGAGAAAACAAAGAAGATGCACGGCAGCTGGTCTTCGATCTGGGAGATGAGCTCGAGGTGGTCTGGGACGGGGGGCCTCTCCTTTTTCCCTTTCTGCCGCATCGTTGGGTATTTGGAGAGGTGCTGTAGTTCATCTACCGTTGCAATCCCTGAGATGGCATCAAACAAGTAATGCTTCAGGGGCACTGCCCGTTTCATATACATGACAACTTTTACTTCATGCTTCTTGATGGTGCTGATCCATGACGCAAATTGTGAGGCGTTGGGGATAGTTGCCGAAAGGCACAAAAACCTCACCCATTCTGGTGAAAAAATCACGCTCTCTTCCCACACCACTCCTCGTTCTATGTCATTGATGAAGTGTATCTCATCAAAGACGACGTATTTGACATCCTGCACAAAGGGATCCTTCGTCATGAGCATGTTGCGGTAGATTTCTGTCGTCATGACAATAACTTGCCCCCGTGGATTAATCACCACATCACCAGTCATCAGGCCAACAGCATGCTCTCCATACGCTTTCTTGAAGTCTTTGTATTTTTGGTTTGACAATGCTTTGATGGGAGCAGTATAGACGATCTTATAAGAAGAATTCAGATACTTGTCGATCATGTAATCAGCAATGAGCGTCTTTCCCGTGCCAGTAGCAGCGCTCACAACGACGCTAAATCCTTGATTGATATAGGAGATTGCCTCTTCCTGAAATGGGTCCAGGGTGTACTGTTTGAATTGCATATGATGTCCTTTTTTTCTTGATTTTTAAAGGTACTGGTAATAGAGGTAAATAGTTGACGCATCATTTGTATTTCTGTCCCTTCTCCCACATAGACAAGAAATGGCTTCGGAGCATAAGCGAAAAACTCTCTGATTCGGTGAAGAGTGTAATGTAATCTTCGTCCCGGGAAACTTCCGGCTCTCCGATAGTCAACCGTGCCCGTTTTCCATCAAAGATGGAGATTCTGGGCAGCAATGGCCCAAATTGTTTTTCATCAAAGTATCTGATGCGGGATCCAGCCTCTGCAAAAAGGGCGATGTTCTTTGTGTGCGCCTGGCTTTGCAGGGTGATAAACCTCACATCAACCCCTCGTTTGACAGAATCTCGCAATGTTTCCATGTTCTCATGCACAATCCGGGAGAGCTTGTTGCAGCTAAACACCTCTTTTTCGGCTCTCTTATTCTCAAAGGCGATCTTGTCGATGATGGCTTTTTTGCCCTGGATGATGGAAAACAGGTGCTCATTTCGCTGCGATTCTATTGTCTTTTTGAGGTGGAGTGCTGCATCTTTCATGTTGTCGATCTCTCGCGCGATCCTGCCAGGGTCGCTGATCTCATAGTGTAACGGTGTCACCTTTCTAGAGACAATATAACCTTTCTGTTCCAGACTGAGGAGTGATGTATATGCTTTGGTCCTTGGAATGTGTGCGGCAGCAGCTGCATGGGTGACCGTTTGTGAGCCATTTTTTGCGAGAGCAAGATAAAGTGATGCTTCATAATTGCTCATGCCAAGCCGGGAGAGCAAGAGATAGTGGTTTTCCATGGAGGCTGAGATCTGGCTCTATTAATAAGAGTTTCGTTTTGTCACTATTACTGTGACAATGATTATTATAGGCCTCAAATTCCAGGAATTTATGGTCAATTATGTTATCATTGGCGGGCCAGGGTCAGGAAAGACAACGTTTGCAAAAGCATTGGCAGGGGTCTATGAAGCAAGAGGTGTATCCGCAGAAATCATCTGGACATCATGGTATACAACAAGAGTCCCCCTCGCGTTGCAGTTAGGTGGTACAAATCTGTTTTCGCTCTCCCGGGAAGAATACAAAGAAGTGATCTTCAACCATGCACATGATTCGATACCACCCCCGCCTCCAAGACCACAGATGGATGCATTCGGAGCAAAGGTGAAAGAGACATTTGGCGAGACAATGGATGCTGAGCTATTGGCAGTTCTGATGGATCATCCCGTATCGATTGCAACGAGCATGGCGGGGAGGGCGAATGTTGCGGCATTGCGCCAATCGGGATGCTATGTCATAGGACTGACATGCAGCCTTGAAACCCATGTGGCACGCAGGCTTGGTAATCCCAAGGATATCGATCCTGTTTCCAGAGCAGAAATGGAAAACATCATTCGGGGAACAAATCAGTTCTATGAGATCCCGGATAGTTTTTTATTGGCTCATAGGATGATCGATACAGATAGATCGCCAAAAGAATCTTATATAAGAAGAGCAGAAGAGATAATGGAGGAGCACGATGGAAAAGTTCGCCATTGCAGTAAAAGCAGTAATCATTAACCAGAGAAACCATGTTCTTCTCATCAAGCGCAGGCAGAATGATGTCCATAAGCCCGGTGTGTGGGAAATCCCAGGGGGAAGGATGAGCAGTGTTGATGCAAATCCCTTCGATGAGCTAAAAAGGGAAGTGCGAGAAGAAGTTGGCCTCGAAATAGATATCCTCCAACCGCTTCGTATTCACCATTTCACAAGAGACGATGGACAAAAGATAACTATGCTTGTTTTTTTGTGCAAGGCAACGAAAGATAAGGTGGTAGTGAGCGAAGAACATACTGATTTTGTGTGGGAATCTCCAGAAAAAGCAAAAGAAACAATTGTTCCGGAGTTTAGAAGGGAAATCGAAGCAGTTGAGAAAATTTATGGTACACAATCAAATTTTCACTCTAAGAAAGAGGCTTGATACTACCCCGAGAAGCATCTACTTCAACTAGTGTTCCATGCTGCAGCACTTTTGTTGCTGATTTTGTTCCAACAACACAGGGAATTTTTAATTCCCGGGAAACAATTGCCGCATGGGAAAGCATTCCTCCTTCATCAGTCACGATTGCCCCGGCTTTTTGCATTGCCGGCACATAGTCGGGATGTGTTGTCAATGCAACAAGGACATCTCCCCTATTCACTTTGAGAATATCATGCACAGTCCTGACAATTTTCACTATCCCTCTGACTTTTCCAGGATACGCGCAAATACCTTTTAGCTCTTTAGTGTGGGGTGCTTCTTCTTTGAAGCCCATCCTCTTTAATTTGGCATCAATGGCATGGTCAATGACAACAATACAATCATTCTCAATGTATATCAAAAACCCCTCCTGCCGTTTTACTGCCAGATGCTTAGGAACAGCCTTTCCCTTCAAGCCTTCAACAATTTCCTGCTCAGTCAGATATGCTGTTTCTGTAAGGGAGAGCCCCAGCCGTTTTCCTATCTCAACAAACAAGTCCCTGATATAAAACACACTTTTTCTCCTAAAATCATCCCTCACATCCTTAATGTAAGCGAGTTCCTTGATCATTTTATACATCGCAATTTGTTCTTTTGTAAGCCCCGCCCGACCTGCCGCTTCTTCAAATGATAATCCTTTTTCTGTCTGTCCAAGTGTAATATCACTCACATATGCCCGTACATCATCCAGTGTCCATGGGTCGTTCTGGAGGTCGAGGCAGGGGAGCCATTGGTACTTTTTCCAGAATGCTTCCAGCTTATCTTTTTTGAGGGCTGCTGCCTCCTCCTGCATGAGCAGAACGGTGCTTTTCTTTGTTGGCCGAAAGAGTGCTTCCTTCACTTTATCATCAGTAAGTCCGATAATCCCTTTTTCCATCCAGTATTCTGCCAGCAAATAGCCAGCCCATAAGATGCAGGTATAATCAAGGAATTTTTGTTTATATATCAGATAAAGGTCAAGGAGTTCTTGCTCGGAATGCGCCCGAACGTTCTTTTTCCTCACAGATAAACAATACTCTTCATACTCTTCACCAAGAGAATAAAATGTTTTTACGAAATGGGCAAACGCCTCTTTTGAAGAAGAATAATGCTCCACAAGTGCTCCAACAAATTTTTTTTCTTCCTCTTCCTCAAAATAACACAATTCATTCTTGTGTGAGGGCAGCATGAGCTGGTGTTTCATCACAAAAGGCAGAAGATGTGAAGATTGTTTTCCGAGGGCATGGAGTGCTGTCTCACAGTACTGGACGGAATATTCCCGGCTCCATATTTTTCGCCAGCGCATGGCCATAAAAGAGGAGGGTACTATTTAAAATTCACTTTTCTCAGCAATTATTGAGAGGAGAATTAATGGAGAAGGTTCTCAAACTCTTTTTTCTGGAACGGAAACACCACCCATGCATCTACTTCTTCCACAAAATAGTCGGGGGAATATTCTGCATGCGGTTTTTTGACCAAACAAGCAGTCGTCAAGGAAGTTACTCCAGAGAGCTTCGAAAAATGATCAACAAGCTTGAGCATCGTCTTGCCGGTATCAACAAGCTCATCAACAATTAAGACATCTCCTTGCACCTTATCTGTTGCAGCAATAACAGGGTTGAATGCTTGTTCTCCCATCTGATGCTTGTGGCCATATTTGTAAGACTGTGTTGCAATAACACCAAGGGGCAAGGCAAGCTTGTCGGAGAGCAGGCTTCCAACAACAAGGCCTCCTCGGTTAATACAGAGAATAATGTTGAATGACTGCCCGCCAAGCTTTTCCACAAGGTGGTCTACCATCTCTTCTGTCTGTTCCCATGTTAATTGTTTCACGTTTTTTTCGTCCATGGGTTTATAGAAGTGTTCATCTTATAAAAACGTTATGTCTTTCTGACAAGGTTGACCTAGGAGCATCTTGTTATTTGTATAATCTCATTTGGCAACAACAATAATGGCAGCAGACCGGTTTTCCTTCAAGAAAACCTCACCTCCAAGTTGCACAGAAGCGCAAAATGTTTCTGGCTCCCATGAAACCTAAGCGTTCATTGGACTTCGGCGCCTGCGCCACAAAAAATTGCACAGCAATTTTTGTGCACGAAACCCCTGGTTTCGTTGCATTGTTGTTGCCTCACTGCTCTTAATTGACTTTTCTGTCCCACAACACTAAAATATCCCAAAACCCACTCCCCTTTCTATGGACTTTTATGCGACAGCAAGACAAGAGGGGAGAGAAGAACAGGAAAGAAAGCAAGACAACAATTCAACCAAGTCAGAGAAAAAACTTCCGATTCAGGAATACAAGAATCAGCCCATGATTTACCTTGGCCCGTTCTACACCCCTCCCCACCCGATCTCATACAAAGACAGAAGAGACATCGAAAAAGTTGATTTCACCCATACCGTGCCGAATAAACCGATCCAGTTCTTTCCCGGCCACCGTAATCCCGGGCTCTATGGTTTTACGTATCTCAACACATCTCTCCCGATAGGAATGACGGATAATCATCGGGCATTTGATAACACAACAGGCGCATATATGCTCACGACAAAAAAAGAGGATACTGATATCCACGAATGCGCCCACCCGGAAGTCATGGGGAGAAGAATCGCCGGAGAGTTCGAACACAGGGAATGGACAAAGGAAAAGACAGCATACCGCGACAAGGTAATATTAGAAAAGATGGTTCAATCAATGTATCCGGTTAATTCGACATGCAATTAATACCAATAGACTGTTCTGACAAGTTGTCGCCGATTGTTAATAATCACCAAGGTTAAAGAGGTAATGAGCTCCTATTGCGGAGGAGTATACGTCTCCCGATAAACAAATGCCGTGCCAGACCTGGTTGCCTCATATAATGGTACATTGATCTGTCGAGCTAAGTGGAGACCTTCTTGTCTTCCTTTGGTATAATCGTAAGGTCCTTTTGATTCACATTGCGACCATCCTCGGGGGGCTCCAGGTTTCAAACCATCTTCAAGGGATATTGGTCCAGTTCCTTCCTGAAAACCACGCCGAATCCGAAGCATAAACTGTGTCCCATCAGGTTCTAAAGCTATATGGTCTCGTGTATCACCTATATTGCTGATGGTAGCAATAACAACCCCTCCATTAACAGCTGTTGTTCCCTTTCTCATTGGCAAATCACCATCTTACTAGAATAAGATTCTCTTTTAAAATATTTGTATAGTAAAGAACTATAACATCGGCCATAACCATTTAATAAAAAAGTTTCTTCTCCAAATTTAGGATA
>DUKZ01000047.1 GCA_013329045.1 Candidatus Woesearchaeota archaeon | reverse complement strand
GATTGGCATTATGAGGGCAACCGGTGGGTATTTGCCGTGATTGATGATGCAAGCAGAAAGCTGCTTGCATTAATTGAGTGCGCAAGCCCAACAACTGATGCTTCAATTAATGGCATGGAAATTGCCCGAAAGCATGGCAGGATCAAGCAATGCATCTCAGACCATGGCAGCCAGTTCGTTGCAAATATCATCGATGGCTGCTCCAGGTTTAAGGTGTATCTTGCTTCACATGGCATCAAGCAAATTCTCTGCAAAATCAAGCACCCGCAAAGTAATGGGAAGGTTGAGAAGTGGTTTGAGACGTACGATAAGCATCGCCATGCTTTCAAGACAAAAGAAGAATTCATGCATTGGTATAATAAGGTAAGGCCGCACCGCAGCCTTAAATTTGAGATTCTTGAAACACCACAGCAGGCATTTGTACGCAAGATGCCTGCAGAGGTTATATAAACATGAAACGAATTAAGTTATCGAAGGGAAATAATTACGGGATACGACAGTTAGAAGGGCCACTGACTGCGCTTATGCAGTTCCAGAAGTAGTTGTGGGCTTCATGGATATGAGAGAATAGTCTTTGATATAAAAAATTTGCTGTTTGTATCGCATGTTTTGTCCCATACATAAAGAGAGGATCCTTTTATTCCACAACGAGAATAACACCAATCCTTTTATTCCACAACAAGAATAACACCACTGGCAGCAAAACGTTTTTTCCTTTTTTTCGCCGGAAAAATCTAGGCCAAGATGCTTGGCTTAGATGCTTGGCTTTTTACGCCAGTATCATTCTTGCTCTGTTCAGGTGCCAACACTCACTGCTTCCTTGCTTTCGACGCAATAATCACTGCAAAGAGCAAGAAGAGGACATACATGAACAGCAAGAGGACCTGAGGGAAGACAAGATCTAGCGGCTGCTGGTAGACCTGGACCTGAGTGATCGCAAGGGTGCCGATCGTGACAGGGTTTGAAGAGGCAAGGAATTGTGCTGGGCCTGGCATCGACTCGATTGGCGCCATTGCATTGCTGAATAAGAAGAACAACAGGCCGATGAATGTTGTCAGGAGCACTGCCGTCTGGGAATTTGAAAACACATATGCGCAAAGCATTCCCACAAGAGAAAAGACCATGATCAGGAGGATGGCGAGAATTGAGAGGGGCAAGAGCATATGGGTGATAGGAATGCCAAATTTTACCTGGCCGATGAGGAACAAGACACAGATCTGGATGAACACAATGATGGTTGTTGTGATGAGGAGTCCTAGCATATAGACCACATCATCGACCGGCGCGATGATGTTTCTGAGATATGCCCGGCTGGAAAGCTCGGAGACCGTGATGATGTTTGCAAACAGGAGAGCGATGAACATGATGATCATGACAAGCAGCAAGGGAAAGGAGAGCTGGATATTTGTGACATCTGAGAGTATCTGCTCATATGTATGAGAAAGCGGCCGGATGAGCTTTTTTGCAAGATCAGGGTCGATATCTGCCAGGCTTTCCATCTCTTCGTCCAGCTGCTGGCTGATCACCCCCACCCTCGCCGTGCTCTCATCAATCCTCCTGACATACTCATCAGACTTAGTGATCTCATCATCAAGGAAGAATTTGATCTGGTCTGCCTGGAAGACAAAGGCATCGACCCTGACAACAAAGTCCTGGATGTTTGACAGGGAACCATTTTTCGCTGCCTCAAGGGCATCTACGCTTGCTGCAAGATCATCGAAGAAGGATGTGTTAAGCAAAATGAGAGACTCATTGAAGAAAGACGCATTTAAAGGCGAGGAGTATGCAGAACTGATGGAGTCTAGAGGCTCTGCTGCACGAATGAGGCTCTCCAAAGACGCATTGATAGCATCTGCTGATTCATGGATCCTCAATTGGAGGGACTTTAACTCTGTGTAGAGCGGCATGAATTCTGACCTGACCTTGATGAGCTTTGCCTGGTGGTCCATGATATCAGCCTTGATCCCTTCTGCCTGCGTGGTGATGTTTGTTATCTCATCCCTTCGCGCATCGATGAAGACGACGAGCTCCTGGATCTGGCTGATCATCTCGCCTGCTGCCTCGATGCTGAGCTCTTCAGAACTTGCACCAAAGAATTCCTTGATGTTCTGGATGAGGATGAGCGAGAGGCGTTTTCTTGAGTTATCATAATAGTACGTGATCGCACCGGTCTTGAGGCCCTCTTCGCTAAACCCCTCAATACGGATGCAAAGGTGGTTATGCTGTGTTTTCACGTCCGCAATACAGGCTGGAAGGTCTGTGTAGCGGATAAGCAGTGTTGTCTTGCTTACATTCTGCGCAAGAGAAGAGAGGTCAAGCCCCTCCGGCATCACAACGCCAATCCTAATCCCGCTGACGGCATCATTGCTGAACGCATAGCCAACTAGCAGGATGAGGAGAAGCGGGGCTAGGACTAACAAGGAGATAGAAGTCCAATTCCTGAAGATGATCTTCATGTTCTTCCTGATCTCGTTTAGGATTGCCATAGCTTCTTGAGCCTCGCTTCAACATTTGTCTGAGGGGTGATACGGAACATCTCCTTGATGATGCCATCATCCATCAGGGCAGCGATAGTGCAGGAAGATTGTATCTCGCTGAGGATATGAGAAGAGATGATGACAATCTTCTTTTCCTCTTTTACGACAGATTTCACGATAGCCCAGAATTGCTCTATCCTGATTGGGTCTAGCCCAGTTGTTGGCTCGTCGAGGATGAGGATGGAAGGGTTGTGGATCAGGGAGATGGCAAAGTCGAGGCGACGCTTCATCCCTCCGGAAATCTTTTCTGAAAGGGCATGCTGATGGTCAATTAGGCCAACTTGGGTGAGGAGTTTTTCTATTCTTGCTTTTTGCTGGCGAGGAGGAACCTTGTATAATGATGCATAATACACCATATTCTCTTTTATGGTAAGTTTGTCATAGAACGAGTTTTCCTGAGTTGTATAGCCCACAAGCTTCCTTAAGGTGAGCTTTTGCCGGAGGACATTTCTGCCATGAAAAGAGATTGAGCCGGTGTCTGGGGAATGATAGCCGACAATGATCTTGAGGAGAGTGGATTTCCCGCAGCCTGATTGGCCAACAAGGCCGATGATATCACCCTCTGATGCCTCAAGAGAGACTCCCTTGAGAACTTTGTTCTGGCCAAAAGACTTAGTGATTGCTGAGAGGAGGAGGTCTGGCATATGCCATCCTTGTTTTCCCTGTTTAAATAGTTAACGACACAGGGAGGGTGGAAATAACGAGCACAGAACTATCAAGTGGCATCTCTTCCTATTAGCGTTTGAAAACAACAAAAATGACAGCAGACGGCAAAAGCTCGAGCTTTTGCCTCCGTGACACTCCGAAGGAGCCACCCCTCGTCACGGCTGCGTCATTGTTGTTTTCTCATTTCCCTTAAGGGTCTTTTACCTGATTATCTAAGCCTGCATCGTTTTTCCCACCAAATTTTTAAAGATTTGGTACTTTGCATGATAGATGACCTACACAAAACCCTTTAACGAACTCTCCTCAAGAGACGTTGCCCTCGCTGGAGGCAAGGGTGCATCCCTTGGCGAGATGACACAATCCGGCATTCCTGTTCCTCCGGGCTTTGTTGTCCTCTCTTCTGCATTTGAACGATTTATCGAAGAGACTGGACTCATAGCCGAGATAGAAGCACAGCTTGATACTGTCGATCATGAGAATATGGAGATAGTGGAAAAAGCATCTGAAGCGATCCATGCGGTGATACTTGGCAAGGACATGCCAGCAGATATCGCAGGGGAGATCACACGATCATATGCTGATCTTGATGCAGGTTTTGTTGCGGTTCGGTCATCTGCAACAGCAGAGGATTCCTCCTCTGCCGCATGGGCAGGGCAGCTGGATTCATTCCTTAACACGACAAAAGAGAACCTGCTCAAAAATGTGCAGCGCTGCTGGGCATCGCTCTATACCCCCCGGGCAATCTTTTACCGGTTTGAAAAGAAGCTTCACGAAACAAAAATTTCTGTTGCTGTTGTCGTGCAAAAAATGGTGAACTCTGAAAAATCAGGAATTGCCTTTTCAGTCCATCCGGTGACGCAGGATTATGATCAGCTCATTATCGAAGCAGGGTATGGACTTGGAGAATCTATCGTGTCCGGGCAGATCACCCCTGATTCCTACATCGTCGATAAACGGGACTGGGCAATCATTGAGAAATATATCTCCTCGCAAGAGAAAGGATTGTTCAGAAAAGAGGGAGGGGGGAATGAGTGGAGAAAAATTGTTGATGGCGATTCCAAAGTACTCTCTGATGATAAAATCGTTGAGCTGGCAGAGCTGATTGTCAAGATCGAGAACCATTACGGCTTTCCAGTAGATGTTGAGTTTGCTGTTGAGAGGGGCGAGTTCTTTATCGTCCAGAGCAGGCCGATTACGACATTGAGTAAACGAGAATGAACAGCATTGAGGGAAATGATTGGTACAAGCACGGCGTTTATAGGAATAACATTCTTCAGGCATATGACGTTGCTTTTTTTATTGGAAAAAAAGATTTTGCGAAAGAAAACCTTCCTTTCGGCGTAAAAAATCTGCTCTTCATCGGTGATGAATGCTATATCAGGCAGTCAGACTTTGATGAAATGATGGCAATCATCCTTAAAAAAATGTCATTTCCTTATCTGAAGGAATATTTCGATGGCCATCAGAAGGATAATGAGAATCTTTTAACGGCGGCAGGGGAACTCGCAAAACAGGATTATTCCAATGCAGGCCCACAGGAACTTATCGCAGCGCTTCAAAGATACAGAAAAGCTGCGAGCGAGGTGCACCATTGGCTCTGGAGCATGGAATATGTCAACGCTGCCTTAGATACCTATATCAGACAAGCCATTTCGTCAGCGTATCCCTCATGGGATAGCATGAAGATTGATTCATTCATCTATTCCATCGCAGATGCAAGCAAGCCTTTGGCGTTCCAAGAAGAAATAGCTGACATTCTCGCGGATAAGGATATCAAGGAGCTCTATAAGAAGTATGCCTGGCTCTCAATCAACTTTTCTGAGGGGATGCCTTTTTCTTTTGAGGAGTACCAAAAAAGAGTTGCACAGATGGATAAATCCAAGTTAAAACAAGATATCAAACTCAAGAAACAACACGTCCATGAGGCAGAAAAACTTTTACAGGGAGTGCAGGATGCAAACCTTCGGGACCTGCTCACCATCGTACAGGACCTGATGTGGCTCAAAACCTACCGCATTGATGCCTACTCACAATCATGGTATCTTATCCGAAATCTCTGGAAGCGAGCGTGCAGAGTGATTGGCGCTGATGATACCACCTTAAAGGAGTATACATTCGATGAGATTATTGAGCTGATTGAACATCCCATACCTGTCCAGCGAAGGCCTGACTGGACAATCGTGAGGCAAAGTGACACGGTATCACTCGTCCTGGGCCAGCAAAGCCAGATCAAAAAACGGATTATCAGATCCCTCTCTTTAACAGCATTGCAAGGCGTGGGCGCATACCCTGGAAAGATAGTTGGAACAGCAAGGGTCATCCTCAACGACCGGGAGATTGATACCGTCAAAAAAGGCGAGATCCTTGTGTGCAACCTGACAAACCCGAACTACAATCCAGTCTTTGACAAGCTGATCGGGATGGTGACAGACGAAGGGGGCATCCTGTGCCATTCAGCCATCATGGCACGAGAATTCAAAATCCCAACGGTCATTGGCACGAAATATGCAACGCAGATGATCAAGACAGGGGACAAGATAGAAATGGATGCTGAGAAGGGAATTGTTAGGTTATTGTAGCCTTCCTTCTTTTCTTAACCTGTCGATTGCCTTTGGGACATAATCCATCAACAGGTTGAATGCTGCTTCGTAGATTTCATGACCACTTCCAAACGCATCAGGGATGTCTGTTGTTGGATCATCCAGCGCATAGTGGCCAAGGACGGCGATGACTGGAACATTCCTGACAACAGGACCAGTTGTTGGGATATAGATATCCTTGACTCTCTCAAAGTTTCTCGGCGTCATGCAAAAGACTGCCACAACAGTCTCATCAGGCACCATTTGCTCAGGTCTATTCCTGAGGTGTGAGAGAGCATACCCATTTGCCACGAGCATACGATTGCGGATCTGGTGCTCTTCATCCTCAAATTGGCTGCATGCACGCTCAAAGAGAAAATCTATGCCATGACCATTGCCTAGCGCTTGAAGGACTGCTGCTTCATCTGACTGTGTATACACATCACCGCGATCATACGCCTGCTTGACAATGCTCCTTTTCCATCCATCGGACAAGTTACCAGCTACGATGTCATCAACGTGCGACCCGCTCGAACGCGTGTTATAGCTATCTTCTAGCTCAAGTTCCTGAAGATGCCTTTGGCCCATCAAGGCTGCAGGCTGAGATCTTCCTTGGTTTGCGGTGCAGACAAATTCGATGTATTGCATGTAAAGTAGAGATAGGTGATTATTTAAAAGCATTGTTATTTTTACTACTGTTTGTTGGTAAATTACTTTTGTAATCTCTCAAAATCATCTTCAGACACTTTTGCAAGCTTCAAGATGCTCTTTAACGTACCAATCTTTATTCATGATGGTTTGGAACAACTGTGCCAACCGAGCCTTGAGGCGTATCTTTTCTTAACACAAGATGGCTTCCTTTCTGCCTTATAAAATAGAAGCCAAAATGGTTGCAGAGAATCTTTATGCATTTTTTGCCAGAAATCTTCTTAAGGGACACTCTCGGCAACCTCAAAGGTCATGGTGATCGGCTTCTCTTGTGTAGGAAACTCCTCAAGATACAGCTCAGTCGCTTCTTTGAGATTTGCAACCGCCTCATCAACACTCTTCCCTTGGCTTGCAGTACCGATCTCAGGGCAGGTTGCAACAAACATATCCTCCTCCCTTCTGATAACCGCAGTGTAGGTTGCCATAGCAGCGTGCATGAAATCACCTATAAAAACATTGCGCCAAGAAATATAAAAATCTATGGAGTAGTAGAATAGACGACAAAACGCTTATTTCTGAGATTGTCGTTATCCTTTTGAGGTTTCTACCGACACATCTTCTCCTGCATCATAGACGATCTTGAGCAGTTTCTTTATTGCAGTAGTCAGGTTTTTTTGGCGGATGAGCAGGGTGAATACTTCCCCCTCCTCAACATCAGAGATGATGGTGATATTTCCAAGGGCAGCGATATTTGGCAGGCCCTGGTATTTTTCTGGCAATATCCTTGGGAAATAATCCTTGCGCTCAGCCCTCCTGCTGATATCTGGATCTTTCCTATACCAAAGATCATGCTCATAGCTCATGACCTGCCTGATGTGCTTCTTGTTCATCCTCACAGAGTGCCCGGACCAGAAATGCTGCATCTTGAACCCGATCCTTTGCCCGGCGATACTGGTATAGGTAGATCCTGTTGGTGCATTACTGATCATCTCGGCATAATGGGACTCAAAACCTTTGTTGCCGGTGCTAAACTCTACTGCTGGAAGCTTTGATGCAGAATTTCTGAGAAGATTTAGGTGGGGAAGAACATTCTTTACCCTCTCGCGGTTTTTCTTGATTTTCTCTTCTTCCTCTCCCAAAAGCTCTACTAACCGTTCGGGTGATGCGGGAGTAAATTGTTTTCCTGCTTTTTGGACAATGATGCTGACCAAACCCTTATTGACAAGCTTGTCTAGGATAATATACACCTTTGATGCAGACACCCCTGACTTATCGATGATGGGGCCAACAGAAGAAGTACCAACAGAGAGAAGGCCGAGATAGACCTTGGATTCTCCCTCAGTGAGCCCGATAGACTTTAATGCCTCGAAGATAGATTGGTCCATGGATAGAGCAGAAAGTTTTGGATTTTATAAAGGTTTCTTAATTAACCCCCTTAGGGGGAGATAAGATTTATATAATTATTACCACAAAGTAGTAGTTACAATGTATCACACCACTTATTCCCCAGGACAAAGCATCGAAGTTATCGTCACTGATGCGTATGAGACGTTCCAGAAAAATGATAATAAGCAGTCTGGCGGATTGCACCATTACTTATTCTCAGACGAAGGCCAAGAGACCCTCATGCAAGATCCCACCGTTAGAGGTATTGTCAAAGAACGAAGAGGAGACATCTCTCAAGATAGCTTAGCAGACCTCCTGACAAACGGACTGGAAGAGACGAACAAAGGGAACAAGGCAGATCCTGATTCTCGTGCATTCATGGATGTATATGATATTGCTGCAAAGACAGGGTATACCAACGGCGAAGTGATGATGGAGCTGTATGAAGATGCTGATAGCACGCTCAGGTCAATGAAGACCAAGTATACTGTTGCAATATTCTCCTCTAGCGGCGTGACAAAACTTGGGGTCCAGACAACCTCACTTCGAGATGCTGCAGATGATTTTCGATATTATAGCCCTGCAGATGTGGGCAATAAGACAGAAGCTGATACTTATAGGAAGATTGCCAGAAAGATGGGAACGACAACTGGCAAAATGGCATTCATCTCAGACTCAGAAACAGAGACAGCAGCTGCTGTTGAAGCTGGCGTTGGTGTTGTTGTCCTCGTTGATAGAAAGAATAAATACCGGGGTGGAGAGAGAGTGAATGGCTGCTACGTTGCAAAAAGCTTTAGCGACGCAGCAGAGCATGTTGATGAAGCATCAGGCGAAGATGCAGAAAGCAGCGAAGGCGAGATGGCAGAAGCTGCTTAATGCTCTTATCGAAGAAACTCTTAAATAGCACAGTGAAAGAGGGATAAAAAAGATGATCCATACTGGAAAGACTCACCTGACCATCGACGCATCAGCGTTTGAGTTTCTTGTCGAGAGGCCATATCCTCCTTTCTGGGGATCTGTCATGCTCAAAGGCATCATTGATCCTCATGTTAATGATGGCCTGATGAAGAAAACCGTCGTCGAGACAGGGATCATCGTTTGTTCTGGACGCTGGTATTATACAGCAAGCTATCTCCACAACGTGGCAGAAGAGCTCTTTGCTTCCTGGCAGGATGAAGCATATTTTTTTGCAGCAAAAGAATTGTTGCTCGAAAAAGAAAAAGACCTCATCTTGTCCTATTCAGAGGATCTAAAGAGCATCTGCAAAGCGATTTATAGTTACATGGCAAACCTGAACGTTGCATACCCTCCAGGAAAGCTTTTTGAGGCACAAATCGAAGCATTGCTCAAGGAAAAACTCTCAGCACAGCAGGCACAAGAACTGCTCTCCTCAATTTCAATTCCCCTCCAACACAACACTCATAAGCAAGAACAAATAGACCTCATTTGTGCAACGGACATAGCAGAGCATGTAAAGCGGTATTCCCACATCTACTCCCGCTATGGAAAACTGGTGTATTACACGATCAAGGAAGCAAGAACGCTCCAAAAAAAGCTGATTGAAGAAAGTTTCATCGAAAAAGTTGAGAGAGAGGAAAAAGCCCTGCGCAGGGCAATTGCGGAGGCTAAAATGCTCCTTGGAAAGAAAGCGTATCTCATTGACATTCTCCAATTCCTCGTCTTCTACCGGACACAGCGAACGGACATGATCAATCTCTCCTTTCTCAGAGCAGCGCCGCTCGTCAAGGAACTTGCAAGGACGCAGGGCATCTCGTATGAAGAAGCATTATACTGCACGGATGAAGAGCTGTTTGGGAATATCCCTCCCCTAGGAGTCATTCGGGAACGGATGGATGCATGCACCTATATGATTGATAATGGAAGACTTTCCTGTCTCTCTGGAAAAGAACATTGGCAGATAAGGGAACTGCTTGAAAAAAACGAAGGGACACACCAAGAGCTTTTGGGCAGGAGCGCGTGTGCTGGACGAGCAATCGGGTCAGCAAAGATCATCAGGTCTCCTGAAGATCATAAGAAGATTGAGCTGGGGGATATCCTCATCGCGTCCATGACGACGCCCGATATGGTGCCGGTGATGCAGCTCGCAGCTGCATTTGTGACAGATGAAGGCGGTGTTACCTGCCATGCGGCAATCATCTCCCGGGAAATGAAGAAACCATGCGTGATTGGGACAAAACATGCGACGAAAGTATTCAAGGACGGGGACAAGGTGGAAGTTGATGCGAACAAGGGAGTGGTGAAAAAGATTCAGTAAGTCCACACCGGAATCTCCTTTACTTCAGCACCAAACCTTTTCAAGACATTTATGACTTTTGCAGATTTTTTTCTTTCGATGAGGAGCACCCCTTTCTGCAGTCTTTCAATACCTGGCTCCCCGATCAACCCTCTTGTTTTGGTCTGATAGGTTTTCCCATTTTCCCTACTTATGGAAGTAGACCCATACAGCGCACGATTAAGCTTAACTTTTTCTGTCTGTTCCATCCTGCTCATTGAGTAAGATACAAGAAGCTTGGCGGTCAAGTCGGTTTTTTTATTTTGCAAGATTATCGGCTTCCCATATAAGAGTATGCCCTCGCCCGTTAGCGCCCCAACAAGCTCTGTTTCTTCATGCAGCTTATTTAAAGGAATAAGTGTCAACTGAATACTCTCAGGTTTTAGTTTATTCAATTGGGATGATAATTGCATCTTCTCAACCCCATGAAATGTTATGGCAATATCAATATCAGATGTTCTTGTGTCTTCCCCCCTTGAAACAGAGCCAAAAAGAATTATCTGTCTTATCCCTTCAATATGTTGGATAGAAAGTGCAAATTCCGCAGCTATTTTAATGTGCTCTTTCATTGCAGGTATTTCAGGCAAACCTCTCTAATTTTGTTGTATGTTCCTCTTGCTAGTATTGCTGCATCCTTGTCTTCGCCTTTTCCGTAGACAAAACTTGGGCGCAATTCTTCCAGCTGCAAGAGCAGTTCAGCTATTTGCCCACTATCATCATTAAGGCTTTTTTCTTTTTTAATAAATCCTGATAGCATATTATGTCTTATATCCTTGTCCTCCCTTACTGTTGCTAGCTTGTGCATAGCGGCATTAACAGCATGTGCAGCCGCGAGCATGCAATCTTCGATAATTGTTTCTGAATCATCTTCATCATCGAGCTTCGCAATAGTCCTTTCAAACCGCTGCATCTTTCGCAAATGAAACTCGATTCTCATGTTATTTCTAAAACAGACTAACTATTTAAACCTTTCTGTTTTATTAATAAAAAAGTTTATATATAAAACAGTTAAATGATATGAACTATTCTGTTTAATCAATAAATTTATATCTGGTTTTGGTAAGTGGATATAGTCATCTTTTCGTGATACGATTCTTTGCCCAATACCTTATTATCCCAAATAACTTATTTCTCCCTAATGGCAGTCTAATTTCTGCTTCCTCTGCAGGTGTCTTTCCTTCAAGACTTTGATGTGGATTTACAAAATTGTGTATGATTCTTTTCATATTCAAGAATGCTTCAGCTCCATCATCGCTCCTAAATCCACCACGCATAATTTTTATGCGTGATTTTAAATCACCATTGTACCTTTCAATAGCATTATTGTTGTGCTCTAACCCATATTTGATGCAGGCGATTGGAACACCAAACCTCAATTTAGTAACTATTGAAAAAAGATTTTTCCATGCAACTTTATAATTTCCAAATTTATCGCTGACAAATGTAATCAATTTTCTTTTATCTTTTGGTTTGTTTTTTTCAGATTTATATTTTTCTAATATTTGTTCATAACATATTTTCTTTATTTGACTTAGAAATTCAATACACTTCTTTTTTGTTCTCTTTTCGACGAGAAGATGGGCAGTAATATACTTTGTGATATTGTCTATGCAATTAAGATCAAACCATTCTTCTCCGTTTACCTTAACATATTTTTCATCGTAATGCTGGCGCCCTTTCAGTTTTGGTTTTACTGATTCGTGTATTGGATTTTAAAAAAAGAGAATATTTTTTATCCCATTTACTAATTGTCCAACGTGAGACTCTTACCCCATCATGTTGCCACAGGTGGTTTTTTACTTTGTGTAATGGAAATCCATCTTGGTACTGATGGACGGCTCGCGTGATATCTTCAGGTTTGTGGCGCATACGTTCAAACCCATTCGGTTCAACAAATGTTGAACGACACTCATTGCATCGATAGAGTTGTTTGGTCCCAATTTCATTGTATCTTTTGCCACGTTTGACAATATCCGTACCTTTACATCGAGGGCACTTAAAATTAGCCATGGGGAATCACCTTCAGAAGAAATAATACGGACTACTATATAAATATCACGTTAAATTGACTATATC
>DUKZ01000031.1 GCA_013329045.1 Candidatus Woesearchaeota archaeon | reverse complement strand
GAAATAGTTTCGGGATAACACAAGTGGCCCTTCTAACCATACTTTTTTAAAATAACTCATACTGGAGGATACCATGGCAGGCATAAAGATAACATTTCCCGATGGGAGCAGCAAGGAGTTCAAGGCAGGTATCACTCCCTTCGAGATCGCAAAAGGCATCAGCCATAAGCTGGCAGAAAGCGCTCTTGCGGCAGCTTTCAATGATGAGGTAGTGGACCTCTTGGCCCCTCTCCAGCATGATGGCGCGCTCAAGCTTCTCACATATCAGGACAAAGAAGGAAAGGAAGTGTTCTGGCATTCCTCTTCCCACCTGATGGC
This sequence comes from Candidatus Woesearchaeota archaeon, assembly GCA_013329045.1. Classification (GTDB taxonomy): domain Archaea; phylum Nanobdellota; class Nanobdellia; order Woesearchaeales; family UBA9989; genus UBA9989; species UBA9989 sp9989u. The sequence goes on along the minus strand of DUKZ01000031.1, from coordinate 27,561 downwards.
GCACGCAATCAAAGAGCTTTTTCCTGAAGTAAAGCTCACCATCGGCCCGGTCATTGAGCAGGGCTTTTATTATGATATTGATTTCGAGAGGGCATTTACTCCTGGAGACTTGGAAAAGATAGAGGCGAGGATGCATGAAATCGTCAAGCGAAACCTGCAAATCAAGCGCTCAGAATTCTCAAGATCTGATGCCATAAAAAAGAACGAATCGTTAGGAGAGCCCTACAAGGTAGAGATCATCCGGGATGATGCAATAACAAAGGTGTTTTCCTTTTATGAGCAGGGAAATTTCGCTGATATGTGCAGAGGCCCCCATGTCCCTTCTACTGGCTACCTCAAGGCATTCAAGCTCACGAAAGTATCCGGCGCATACTGGCGGGGTGATGCGAAGAACAAGCAGCTCCAGAGGATCTATGGCATCTCATTCCCGCAAAAAAAAGACCTCGAAGCGTATGTGTCATTCATCGATGAGGCAGAAAAGAGGGATCATAGAAAACTGGGCAGGGAACTCGAGCTTTTTTCCATCCATGATGAAGGCCCAGGATTTCCTTTCTTCCTGCCAAAAGGCATGGTCCTGAAAAACATCCTCTTGGATTTCTGGAGAAAAGAGCACACGAAGGCTGGATACGTCGAGATCCAAACGCCAATCATGCTCTCCAAGCACCTCTGGGTCACCTCTGGGCATTGGGAGAATTACCGCGAGAATATGTACACAACAAAGATCGATAATGAGGATTTTGCCATAAAGCCAATGAACTGCCCTGGAGGCCTTCTTGTCTATAAGGAAAAGTCCCACAGCTATCGGGAGCTTCCAATGAGGGTTGGGGAGATTGGGATCGTCCATCGCCATGAGCTCTCCGGCGTCCTCTCAGGATTGTTCCGCGTCCGTGTCTTTACCCAGGATGATGCCCATCTCTTTATCAGGGAAGATCAGATCACTGATGAGGTCCTTGGTGTCATCAATCTTACAGAAAGATTCTATAAGACATTTGGGTTTGATTTCCATGTGGAACTCTCCACCAGGCCGGCAAAAAGCATCGGCAGTGATGCCCAATGGGCCCTTGCAGAAAATGCCCTAAAAATAGCGCTTGATAAGAAAGGCTGGACATATAAGATCAATGAGGGTGATGGCGCCTTTTATGGGCCAAAGATCGATTTCCATCTGAAGGATGCGCTGGGGAGGACATGGCAGTGTGGAACAGTGCAGCTGGACATGAACCTTCCAGAGAGATTTGACATCACCTATGTCAATGAAAAATCAGAGAAAGTCAGGCCCATCATGCTGCATCGTGTCATCTTCGGTTCAATTGAGCGGTTCATGGCAATACTCATCGAGCATTATGCCGGAAAATTCCCTCTCTGGCTAGCTCCAATTCAGGCAGTGATCGTCACCGTCTCAGATGACCATCTCCCATTTGCAAAAATCGTAAAAGAAGAGCTGCTCCAGCAGGGATTTCGTGTGGAGATTGATGAGAAGCGGGAATCCGTCAGCTATAAGGTGAGGGAAGCGCAGGTAAAGAAGATCCCCCTCATCCTGACAATCGGCCAGAAGGAATCTGAATCAAAGACGGTTGCTGTCAGGACTCTTGATGGCCAGGTCCATCATGGGATGACCATTGATGCCCTCATTCAGAAGGTGAAAGAATTGGTGGAGAAAAAGGAGCAGGCCTTTAAGCTGGAGTAGTATCTGCGCTCTCTCTTGTCTCTATTGCAGATCCTGCAGATCCTCTCCAATTCAGCAATTCGCAGCTTCGCTTTACCATGCCATTGACCACCTGCTCGCAGTTGTTGATCTTTGTCCAGCACAGGTCTTTTTTGTCGGAGTCAATAATATTCTCGCAGGTGATCGTTTCATTTGTGGCATCTGCCATCGCAAGGTAGCATTCATCCTTGTTCACAGGATTTTCTTGGTTTCTGCAGTATTCAAATCCTGACTGCGGGTTTTCTGCGGTGAGGTTTTTTGCTCTCCAGATGATATCCTCGAGCTCATCCACCCTGCTGATCTTCGCTTCTTCTGAAGCCCCGCGGCAATCTTGCGGGCATGAGCTTTCATTTTCTGTCGTTTCACAGACACTATTTCCACAGCAATTTGATACAGGGTCATATGAGCAGAGGTATCTGGTCTGCTCATCACAATAATCATAGGTGCAGGAATTCATGTCATCACAAGAGGCTGGGCAGCTGGTGGAGACAACGCCTGGTGTTTCAATAGTGGGGGTCGTTGGCGCCAGGGGGGTTGGTGTTTGGCTTTGTCCAACAGTAAACACCTTTGTCAGTGTTGATGATTGATCTTTGTACATATACCTGATGTCAAGCGTGTATTGTTGCGATGCTGCCGTTGATGGCACGTCGATGGATTTTGTGTATGTTGCAGGGTATGGAGGCGAGATGAGGTCATCCCACCTGCTGACGATCCCAAACTTGTCGGCGGGAGTGATCGAATATGTCAGCATGAGGTTGTCTTTTGCTCTGCCGGTTGTCTGGATGGATAAGACGGTATCTAGCGTTGAGCCTGGCAATACCTGCGAGGGAAGGCCAATGCTCACTGATGCCGGCATCACGGTTCCTTTTGGCAGCAAGAAAAACACAGAGAATCCAACTCCTGCAAGGAGGATGAAGATGCCAATGATTGCTGAGGGGAACCTTTTTTTTGTTGCCAGAGCGACAGCTTCTTTTACTGCTGCTGGAGACCAGCCTTTCTCGATCAAGTAAATTTCCAGGTCTCCAACCTTGTATCCTTGTTTGATCGCATTCTTGATGTAGTCAACGAGTTGCTGGTTTGTCATTCTTTTATTCCTGCAAGTAACTTGATCAATTATTGAGAAAAAGAGTATTTAAAGGTATTGGAATAGGTAAGCTGATTTTTTTAATGATCTGCTCTTGAGTTTAATCAGCCTTTCAGCAACACCACTACTGGCAGGCGGACCGGTTTCTCGTGTTGCTCGAAACCTGGGCAAAGAGGCTTTGCCCTCCGCGCCAGTGGTGTTGCTTTCACTATTTACATTATTATACCACTCCCCAAACGCCGCTGTTGCACTGGTAATTCTGCGCGCCCTCATAATCCGTCCTATACCCTTCATCCTGGCAGCTGTTATCGATCGCGCATTGTTCTGCTGGGCAGCAAACAGCCGGGGTGCCGTTTGGTGATTGCTTTAATTCCTGGCCTGCTGGGCATTCTAAGGATGTCGATTCCGTTTCTCCTTCTCCACCCTCAGATCCAACAGTATCATCCCCTGCTGTGCCATCATTGGCAACTGCAACATTATCTGTTGTTTCCTCAATTGGTATATCAACAATGCTTCCTGCGTTGCTAAAGCACTTGTGTATTTGGTCTCCATCCTGTTGTGATACCCAAAGGCAGACATACGTGAAATCTTCCGGTCCCTGATGGGTAATTTCCCTGTTCACCCGTTTTCCAACAACAACTGGTGTGCTTGAAGAATCAAGATGAAGCACGCCGGCTGTTGGTCCTTTGACATACGTGATGTAATGGATCGGCTTCTCACAAGGAACAATGGTGTACTGGATGTCAACTCCTGATCCGTCAGCTAAGCGAGCAAGAGAGCCTGTCATTATAACATCAACATTTTCTGCTGCATCATTGCATGCATTTGTCTGTGTTGTTCCAGTATCTGTTGTGTCTGGCTTGTCCATCCAGGGAAGGGAAGAATTATACCCTCCCTCGCAGATCATTCCAGTGACCGAGTCTGCAACAAAGCCTCCGAGATAGTTTTGGAGGAGGTTTTGAATATCTTTTTGAGCAACAGCATTGCCATAAGATTCTTTAAAGCCATCAATGCCATAATAATATGATAAAACGCGATCATAATACTCAGCTATTCCCTCAGATTCCACATAATCATTTAATCGTGTATCCCTCTCATTGTTAGCATTTACTCTTGCTTCCTCTTCAATATTCCCAAAATCCAGTTCATCACAGCTCGGCTCGGCAAATGACCTATCCATCCAGGTGTACGCATCAATTAATCCTTTGAACATCGGGACCATCTGGGATGCTTGCAGTCCTGCCTGCACCCACCCATTCATAAAGAAACTCGATGTAGCTTTCGCTACCACCTTGCTGATGAGATTAAACAATACCCCTGTGGCAACTTTCACTAAACTCCCTACTATTGCACCTTCAAAATAATAGCATGTCGCAACATCAAATCCTTCATCGCATACTTCCGGGGAATACCCGTTTTCTATCGCTCCACTAACACAGCAGTTCCTGATCTGGTAAATGGTCCTTAGCTTCCTGAGGTTATATAAGATTGCTCCAGGGCACATGCATGCGCTTGCAACAATGATATTATCATACGGGCTGATGTTTGCCTTGTCAAAATACCCTGCAAACTTTGTGGCAAAATTCCCAATCGTTCCCCCAAAGAATCCATCGCATGTTCCCGTGCACCACCCGCAGTTCATGAAACAGATGAAATTCGGTTCAACTTTGCTATAGATGTTTCGCCATCCTTTATAGATAGAATACCAGGACGCACAGATGGACTCATCCCCGACAATTCCCCGAGTGATGCAGGGGCCACCATCAGTGCTAGGTGTGCCAATCATCAGTTCAGTAAACACCATCATCGAATTGATCGCCTGCATGACAGAGGAGATGAAATACGCGAGGGCAAACACCTGTTCTAATGTTTGCAGGATTCCGTTATCAAGCCATGACGCGAGGCCATCCATCTTCTGCGCATCTGCTATTGCTTTTTCATCTGGCGCCCTGATGGAATCACCTGATGGGCAATTCTTCCATCCTTCAGGATCAACGAAGCAGAATCGCTCGATTTCCTCTCGTGTGATATGCAAAGCAGTATAACCGGCAGGCAGGGGGGTATGTGCTTCTGGCACTTCTCCTTCAAAGCTGATTGGTCCAAACCCATCAAATTCCCTATTCGTCCGGGGATCCTTGTCTGTGAGATACCATTGCCCATTTGTCTGCACTTGAAACTGGAAGGTGGGGGTAGTTGTTGCCACTTCCTCGGCGCTTGGTGCTGCTGGTCCGGCAAAAGGTGCTGGAGCGCTCGGATTGAATGGTTGTTCGCCAGTATCCGTTAGAGCAGTATCCAAACTGCCAGCATCCTCCTGCCCATACACAAAGAATGTGCTGAAAGGAAAAGTGATGATGAGTGCAATCATCCAGAGGCTCATTGCTTTTTTCATCGCAGTGTTGGCTCCAATAAGCTGATATAACTTTCTTTTGGAATGCTCCATTCAACCGATTCTGGGATGCCGTCGCAGTCCTTATCTGCGGTGACCTGCATTTTTAGGGAACCATCTTCTTGCAGCGCGCGGTGTGAGGCAAAGTCCATCACGTCAGTGGGGAGCGCATCCTTGAGCACGTAGAAGATGATGCTTTCTGCATCCCTTATCTGGTCATAATCAAGGCTGAATGTTGTCTCTGTTGTCCCTAGCGGCACGGAGACTGGCCGCGATGGGTCATCTCGTTCAAGGTCCACTGTTTCGCTCGTAGCTGGATTTGTCGATGGGTTGAGCACCATCATATGCTGGAAGAGCATTGATCCGCTGTATGTTCCAGGGATCATCTTGATCGTCCTTGGGAATGCAGTATCGATTGGTGGATAGTGAAAGACTGGTGAAGGGGTCCTGCCATACTTCAATTGCAGTTGCCCCAGCACCAGGTCATCTTCCCTAAGTGCTGTCCTGACACTATTGAGCATGCTGGCTGCATCAATCCCGCATGTCGCATGGCTGAATCCATCAGTCAGGTAATCTGCCCGGATAAGGGAGGGGATATCAATTGCAATTATTTCCAGATTCAGATCCTTCAGGGGAGAGAAGAGCAGTTCTGCTGCATGGGGATCTGTGTTCTCAATGCTCAGCATCTCCCTGACATCGCCATAGCCTGCCACCCATCCATGCAAGACCCCGTTGATGCAGTAGGGCAGCTGGACGTCCAGCCTGCCATCAATATCTGTCTTTCCAAGGCGGCAATCATTTGATTCTGTCCCGCAAAAATAATAGATCATTGCATCTTCCAAAGGCTGCAAAGTGGCAAGGTCTCTTGCGACTATTGAGACCTGGCCTGATCTTGCCTCATCGCAGAACCGGGAGTCGAACTGTTCATCCACATCGTCGATTTCGCCTGCACCAGCCAGGCCTGCTTCATCGATGCTTGGCAGTTCCACGCCTGGGTGAAACTCCCTTTCTTGGTTGCCATCAAGGTATGCTTCCATCAAAAACCGGAAATCAAACCCATTTCCCTGCACAACATTTGGTGCGCTGATCCTGGCTGAGGGAAGGGAAGAGACATAGAACAATACAGGGAACTTGAGCGTATACTTAAATCGGTATTTGTCCCTGCACATCATGGGCAAGAGCGGGATGCCAAATACAGAGTGTGTGTCTGGCGCAATGAGTGATCCATCAGAGGGCTTTATCCTCATCTCATTGAACCCCCATTCTTTACGATAAGTCATGGCAGTATCGATATTCGGATCTTCCGCGAGCACCCCTATCTCATGGTTTTGATACACTCCCCGCGCCAGATCATCTGTCATCTCCGGCCAGACATATCCCTGCTCTAATTTCATGAGGGGCATTTCGCTAACGAGCAGGTCGCCGAGTGTATCCTGCACTTCTGGGATTGTCCAGTAAGTAGATATGCACGAGACATCAACATATGTGAATGAGAATGGCGGGAGGTCATCAGCCGCTTTCTCTCCTCCCTGATAGGAATAGAGGCTGATTGCCATCTTTACTTTTTTCTCGATATAAGTAAACAGCAGTTCAGTGACGACGAGCACATTCGCGTTTTCGATAAGTGTTGGCATATTCACTTGGATATGATGGGTATAATCCTCTGATCTCCACGTATCTTCACCTTTGGTGCCCTCAAGAGGCCATTTTGTATCGATAATCACCTGGTCAGCGAAGGTGATGGTGGTCTTTGGGATTGCAAGGCTTCTCACTGCCACCCCTTGGTCTTCTAGCGAAGAAAACTCATTCACGCATCCCGGGAGCAATGTATCGATGAATGACCCAAGCTGGCGCTCCATCTCTTCTTGTCGAAGAAGCATCGGGATATTTGAGTCTGTCAGCAGGAATGCGACCATTGAGGTTCCAGGCCCGCTCGCAAGGCGGGGCAGCCCTCCCGAATAATCAACATGCTCCTTTTGATCTTCTATTTCCATTAATCTTCTTCTTCCAGGATTGGAAATGTATCCTCCTTGGATCCTGATGAGTTCGAGCCCTTCTTGGGAGAGTTGCTGAATGCAGGAGGCGACGATGAATGTTGCTGGCGTCTCTGCTGTCTGGGATTTTGTTGCAGGCTGGCTTATCTCCGGGATGATTGTTGCGACCTGGTTTTTTGAATAAACATAGATGCCTATGCCCACTGCTGAAACAAGTATCAGGCCGATTAAGATGAATCCTGAGAATTGTCCTTTTCTATTCATGCATCTCCTCATGGGTCAGCAAGGTGATAGAGGTGATATAAGAGCGGCTGGTAGTAATCCCCCAGAAGAGGAGCAGCAATGCGATCAGTTCTCCTGCTTTTCCAGCTCCAATGACCAACCAATTGCCGATGATGAGACAGAGAAATACCAATGCGTATGGGATGATGAACTCATGGATCTTTGCTGCGAGGGCAGATCCTTTTTTTAATCCGGAAAAAAGCTCGTGATTCCCGGCAAGGGAAACAGAGAATACTGTACCGATATGTAAGAAAAGAAGGAACATGGCAAGAAGCATCCAATCTGGTGCGTCTCTAATAGAAAATGCAAAGATCGATCCAAAGATGAGGCAGAGGAAAAAGATAAAAAAGAACAGGCGGAGGAACCCATCAATGGTCATCTTTTTTCCGGTAAGGTAAGAGAATGCTTTCCCTTTGAAGAAAGAATAGCTGAGGATAAACGCGGAGAATCCGAGCAGGACAGACCAAAAGAGGGTCAGCAGGAATGATGCCATTGTGCGCACAGCCTGTTCCATCTGCCCTTTTTGCATGTCCATGATCGATGACCAGTCGATTGTATTGATGGACAATGCATTATTATAGAAGATGCCGACAAGGCTGAGCAATGCTAAGCCAAACGTGATATAAAAGAGCAGGTCAAATGTCAGGCTCAACCATTGTTTTTTATCCCACAATAACGCTTTCTTTGCCAGCTCGAGACGAGCCTTGAGCCATCCATGAGTTCCCCTTTTTTTCTTCATGCCCTTTCTTCGTCATTAAGGTATTTAAAGATTTCTAAATGGGCATCATCCTTTGCTCCGGTGAGATGTGCAGGGTAATCGAACGTCTTTCTTGTGGCATGAGGCGAAGGATGATCGTTTCCCCATAAGGGAGCATTTCAGGGACACCCTCGCCGTTCAACAGCATATATTCTCCGAGGATGCGGGACCTTTCCTGTTGGTAGAGCCGTTCCCTTGTCGTTTCGTACCTTGATTGGAAGTGGAACACCTGCTCATAGGGTGCTAGTTCATCAAGGAATTCCTCTACATCACAAAATGATTCGAATTCATGGAATCTATAGGCAGCAAGAGCATCGATGACATCGGTTGATCGAATGCCTTCCCTGGTGATATTAACTCTTGTCACTTCGAGCTGGGATGCTATATATGGAGAAAAATTGTTTTCAATGATCTCGGTGAATCTCTGGTATGTCTCTTCGAGCCGATCACTGGCCTCTCTTAGGTCATCAGATGCTGAATAAATTGCAGGTGATGTGGGAAGCTCATGCATCCTCTCATCCCTGGATAACCCATAAAACATCCCTCCTGCAAGGACAACAAGGCCAGTAGCCATGGCTCCAGCGATCATATCCAGCGGCCGCAAACGCAGCCTTTGGCATCTCACTTCTTCTTCGCTTTCTTCACGAACGCCTGATTGTTCTCTATCCTCTCCGTGTGTCTGCATTTTGGAAACCTTGAGCATCCATAGAACTGTCCGTAGATGCTTTTTCGAAGGACAAGTTTTCCTTCCGTGCATTTTGGGCAGGGCTTCTCGATGTCCCCGCTCGCAACTTTCAATGCCTCTGCGCCAGCGCTTCCTTCAATCTTTTTTGAGGGGCATTCTTTATTGACGCACACTTCCTGCGGCCGTTTTCCTTTTCGGATGACTGTGACCATCGGAAATGAGCATTCTTTGCACTCTTTTCCTGCCGGCTTGATGAGTCCTGAGGGCAGGCTGATTGTTACATCACAATCAGGATACTTGCTGCATGCGATAAACCCGCCGAATTTCCCGCGGCGGATCTGAAGGTCGCCATCGTTGCACTTGTAGCACTTTCCGATGGTGGAGAGCTCATTTTGTGTATCAATATGCGCTTGTGCCAGTTCAGCGCCGATGTCTCCTTCTTCTTTCTTGAATCCTTTGAGGATGTCGGTGATGACCTCTTTTGCCTCTCCGAGCACCTCATCTTGCTTTTTCGTCTTTTCACGGATCTCTTCCATCTCCTCTTCAAAGTGCCGTGTCAATGCTTCATCAAGTATCTTTGGGACATGCTTCTCTAAGGTATCGACAACATTGATGCCCAGGTTTGTCGCTTCGATGGATGTGCCATGCACATAGCCCCTTTGGAAGAGTGTATCGACGATCTGCGCCCTTGTCGCCTTTGTCCCAAGGCCTCGCTTCTCGAGCTCTTTGATGATGGATGCGGGAGTATACCTTGCTGGCGGTTTTGTCTCCTTGTCGTGCATTGATATCTTTTTGATGGTCACCTTGTCCCCTTGTTCTGCCGGGGGAAGTTCCTCTTCTTTCATGTTCGCATATGGTCCATAGAGCTCATGCCAGCCCTTGAAGGTTGTACGCTGGCCTTTTGCGATGAAGAGCTCCCCGTTCACATCAATCGTCATCGTGACCGTCTCTCGTTTTGCATTCTCCCCGAATGTCGCAAGGAACCGCCTGACGATCAGGTCATACACTTTTTCTTCTTTCTTCTCGAGCTTTGGAGTGATGCCTGTTGGATAGATTGCTGGATGTGCCGGATCTGTCTTTTTTCCGTTGTGGGGGGTGAGCGTTGGCTTTGCAAGCAGTGTTTTGCAAAGTGGTGCATACGCCTCCTGCTTTTGGAGCGCTGTGATAATCTTCTTGATCCCGATGCTCGGGGGGAGCTGCTGGCTCGAAGTTCTCGGATAAGAAATATACCCATTGACATAGAGATCCTGTGCGATGGAGAGTGTTGCTTTTGGCGGAATCTTATGGACTCGGTAGCATTCGACCTGGAGTGATGTCAGATCAAAGGGGACGGGGGGCAATTGGGTAAACTCATTCTTTTCAATGGAAGACACAACACCTTCTTTTTTCCCTTCAACGTTCTTCATCACTAAAAGGGCTTTATCTTTTTCCCAGAACTTGTCTTCTTTATGGAGTGCGTTGATCTCTCCTTTTTTCACGACCCCTTCGAGTTCGATCTGCCAGAACGGCACTGGGACAAACGCCTTGATGTCTTTTTCCTTTTCAACAATGATCTTGAGCGCTGGCCCCTGCACCCGTCCGGTGGACATGAGCTTGAATCTTCCAGTGGACTTGATTGCGGCAGTAAGCGCCCGTGACATGTTGATGCCGTAATAATAATCAAGGAAATGCCTTGTCTCTCCAGCAAGGCCCTGTCCCCATTCGAGATGTTTTGATTTATTTTCATACGATTCGATCAGCTCTTCTTTTGTGAGCGTGGAAAACTTCATCCGGTTAGCATCCTTTTGCTTGCAAACAAACCTGATGATATTCATGCCGATGACTTCCCCTTCAACATCAAAATCACATGCGACAGTGAATGAATCTGCTTTCTTTGCCAATTTCTGGAGGGTGGTGAGATATTTGTTGGAGAAATCATCCTTCTTGATGCTGCTGTTTGGCTTCCACTCGATATCAAACACCGGATAGTTCATCCCTGCCTTCTTTTTTTCAGCAAGGCCAAAGAGATGGCCAACAGCGCACCCCACGATGATATCCTGGTTTCCATGGGTGATAGAATAATACGGGACTTTGTTGATTGATTCCTTGATGGCTTTTCCGTCGGCAAGAGCTTCTGCTATCTTTTGCGCAGCATTTGGTTTTTCTGTGATGATGAGCTCTACCATTGGCAGGGTAAACAGGAAATTGTTTAAAAAGCTTTGTACCAATCAGTGACATGACCTCTCTCTTTTATCAGATCCTATTATTTTTCAGGTCTTTCTCATTGCCTGAAGAAAAGGCCATACATCATTCCAAGCACTGCTGCTGCATCCTTTAGCGGCAAGAGAATGATGATAGGGATGATATTTGATAATGAAAGGTCGCTTCGCATCAGGAAGAGGAGAGGAAGGCTGGCGATATAATAAAGCGAAAGGAAGAAGAACAGCAAGCCAGCAATTGTGCGTGTGCCAAATCCAATAAGCATTGCTGGAATTAGCACCAACAAGAGGAGAACAATAAGGCTGATTATCCCAAGCTGGCATTTCATCCTGAAAGGAAAAAAATCTTCTCTGGCAAATCTTGCTGGATGGGAAAGGCCTGCCCTAATGCTTCCCCTGCCATTGCGAAACCTATTCCTGAGAAGCTTTTTCCAGCTTGGCTCTTCCACATGAGAGACGAGCGCCTCTGGGACATACGCTATCTTGTATCCAGCTTTTCGGATAGTATATCCTACTTCCATATCCTCGCCATGATACCATGATGGATCAAATCGTATGTTTTTCATGATATCTGCCCTAACGCAGAAGTTATACCCTCTGACAAAGGATGTATGCCTCTTCAACCTGCTGTATCGTTCTTTCTTCTCATAATGCCTGATGAGCCCTGCAGGGGTATTGCTTTTTTTGATGATCGTCTTGCCTGTGGATGCGCCAACTGTCTTATCAGAGAAGGGGAGAAGGAGTTTTTCTGCCCAGTCAGGATACACTTCTGTATCTGCATCGGTGAAGAGGATGAATTCCCCTCTTGCATGCTCAAGTGCGTTTTGCCTGCCTGCTGCAACCCCCTTGTGTTCTTGGACGATGAGGTTGATGGGATACTTTTTCAGGATCTTCCTTGTCTTATCTGTTGAACCGTCATCGATGTAGATAATCTCCCTGTTTGGAAGGGTAGTTGCAAGGATGCTCTCCACATTTTGCCTGATTGTCTGTTCGCTGTTGTAGCACGAGACGCATATGCTCGCTTGTGGTTTCATTGTCCCACCAGCAATGAAATGATCTCCCTGAGTGAATGCGACGGCTTCCAGGAAGGATAGTGCCGGATAAGCTTTGAAGAATCAGTATAATAGCAGATATGGTCTGCTTTTCTCTCTGGCCCAAAAGAGATATCCATCCTGATTCCCATACCTTCAAGAATGTCGATGATTTCCAGGATTGATCCTGCATTCTCTCTGCCCCCTCCTATATTATAGACTTCTCCAGAGCGTGGGGATTGGTAGAATGCATCTGCTGCGAGCGCAACATCATCAGCCAGAAGCTGGTCCCTGACTTGTTTTCCTTTATGTCCATATATTATATAGGGGGCATTCTTTTTTGCGCAGGAGATAAGATAAGCCAAAAACCCGTGAAGCGAAACGCCGGCATGTGCTGGTCCGGTGATGCACCCCAAACGAAAGACCCCTGTCTTCATCCCAAAATATTTTCCGTATTCCTGCACCATGATGTCTGCTGAGAGCTTTGATGCGCCAAAAAGGGAATGCTGGCTCTGGTCTATCGACAAATGTTCATTCACCCCGCACATAGTGATGCCCTCTATCTTCTGATCCTTGCAAAAATCAAACCGTTTCTCCTGCTCTTCTAATGCAGCGCTGTTTACCCGGTCTCCATACACCTTATTTGTTGAGGTGAAGATAAACACTGCATGCGGGCAGCGCTTCCTGCACAACTCTAGCAGCTGGAATGTTGCCAGTGCATTTATCGAAAAATCCTCTTCTGGATGGAGTGCGGAATAATCATGGGAAGGCTGGCCTGCGGTATGGACAATAAGATCAATAGTGTTGGTGACCACTTTTTCCATCTGCTCTTTTTCCCTGATATCAATATAATGATGCGTGTAGCGCGCGTGTTCTTTGAGGCTAGTGATGGTGCTGCCAACATCGCCTTTTTTGCCAAAAAATGCTTTCCTCATATTATTGTCTATCCCAATGACATTCTGCCCTTTAGAGAGGAAAAGCTTGCATGTTGCGCTGCCAATCAGCCCGCCAGAACCAGTCACGAGTATAGCCATCTTGCCCAAGGGAATAAAGAATGGATTGTCTTTTTATGGGTTTCGGCAAAGAGCCTTTAATCCCCTCATGTATATCATTTATAAGGTTTGAAGGGGAGATGGAACAGCGCAACAAAATGTCCAGCCTGGCCAATGGCATGTGAGAAAACCAAAAAAAGTTCCTTTCTTCCTCTGAAGAGAGCAGGGATAAGACTGAGGGCATAATAGCAAATCGCGCCTATCCCCCGAAAAAATACCCCTATTTTTTCCCGGAGTGTTGCGCCATTGAGCATCTTTGCCCTCGTCATTGATGCGCGGAACTGGATTGCTCTCTTGAGCAGATATGCAGCTGATGTTCGCTGAGCGGTGACTTCCTCATAAACTATTGCGCGAGGCTCATATGCAGCAGTGATTCCCTGTAATGAGAGCCTAAAAAAAAGTTCAGTGTCGCTTCCGCCATAGGATGCAATGTCTTCCCGGAAATGATGTTTGAGGATTTCCCTTGCTGCAAGGCAGTTGCCCGTTGTAGGATAAAATGCTTTTTTCACGAAACGGTGATGTTGTGAGAGGAAATTTCTCCTCCATGCAGGTGTCCTCGGGGGATAGTGGGGTATTACTCTTCCCCCAACGATCTTCTTTTCATGCATTTTTTGCGCGTTGATGAGGAAAGAAAGCCAGTCTTCTCTGGGCAAGGTATCATCATCAATGAATGCAATCCATTCACCTTTTGCAAGAGCAATCGCTTTATTGCGCGCCCTGGCGATGTTTTTGACAGGCTCGGTGGCGTACCGGAAAGGTGTCTTTTCCTTTTTAAATTCTTTTTTAAATTCATCAATGACAGGTTTTGCCCCGCCCTTGGCTGAATGGGAATTGTCAACGACGATGATCTCTATTGGAGGCAATGCAATTCCTTTTTGTTTGGCAAGACCTGCGAGTACTTTCTTGAGCGATTCTGGCCGTTTGTATGTGATGATACAAATGCTCACTGTTGGTCTTTTTCCCATAGTCTTGATACCTGTTTATAATCAAGTGCTCGCTTTGAAAATTCAGATCGTTCTCTTCCAAGAAGCGGCTGATTGCCGAGTTGAGAGACGAGCATTCTCCCCCTGATGAACATGAGCTGTTTTAAAACATATCCGCTGCTCATGAAAATCTTCTCTTTGGCAGAAGCTCTCTTGATCTTCTGGATGTATCTTTGTGATCGCTCTTTTCTTGTTTCTGATACATATTGTGGAAGCCTTCCTCCAGCATGCATCTGTTTTATCTGCGATTCCGCGGCAATGATCCGTGCCGCAATCCAGGGGAATTCTTTCCAATGCCACGGTCGATAATAGGCAGGGGTCTTTTCTTCGATCGCCCACCCGCTCCGGCCGATGACCATACTAAGCCATAAGTCTTCATGAATCAGTTCCTCTGGCATTGCGTTGATGCTATTCTTCTTCATCAATCCATTCAGCTTTTTTTTGTCTATCAGGTAAAGTTTCCCATACAGGCATTGTTGGGGTCCAGGAGGTATGGCTATCATCCTGGTGAGCAGGTCTGATCCATCAAGGAATGCATGGCCAATCCCCCCGATTGCGGCAAGATCCTTTGTTCTCATGCCCAAAAGCAATCGGTCGAGTGCAAAAGGGGGAAAGATGATGTCCCCATCCATAAATGCAATGTACCGGCCGGAAGACTTTTTCCAGAGAACGTTCCAGGCTGCTGCCTTTGATGCTTTTTTAAGGACTATCACTTTGCAGAGTCCCTTCTTGAATGACTCGGCAACCTTTATTGTATTGTCTGTACAGCCATTTGCGCAAAGGAGGATCTCTTCTGGTTTGATTGTCTGGTTTTGGAGCGATTCTAATACGCCGGTGATGCCCAGCTCCTCATTATGTGCTAGTATGCATACAGATATGCCTGAAGATTCCCCCATGTTCTCTCTCCAAAACATCCTCCTTTAAATGTTTTTTCTAGTCCATCCTTTCGAGTGTGGCAATCCTTAAGAATCAGCTGCCTATTAGGGGTGTATGGTAAGATATTCCTTTATCCTCCCTTGCCAGAATGAGGAAAAGACGGTTGGGAAGGTTATTGATGGCATCCATGAGGTGATGGCAGGAAAGGAGTATGAGATCATCTTGTCTGACTCGAGCACTGATCATTCCCGGATGATTGCCGAGCAGAAAGGTGCGAAGGTCATCCACCATGGCAAAAAGGGGTATGGGACTGCCATCAGGGAGGGAGTGGCCGTGTCCACTGGAGAGATACTGGTAATTGGGGATGCAGATGATACATATGATTTTCGTGAGATACCCCTTCTCCTTTCCCAGATAGAGGCGGCGGGGCTGGTGATCGGCTCTCGCTATAAGGGTGTAATCCAGAAAGGAGCAATGCCCCTGCATCATCGGTATATTGGCAATCCCCTCATCAGCCGGATGATTCGTTTCTTTTTCCGGTGCAGCGTGACCGATGCCCTCTCAGGGCTTCGCGTCATCAAAAAATCAACTCTCGAGTCCCTTGGTTTGACGACAAATGGCATGGAATATGCCTCTGAAATGGTCATCAAGGCATGCAAAAAGAAGATGAGGATCATTGAAGTGCCAATCACTTACCATAAAAGGGTCGGAAGATCAAAGACCCGCTCGCTTGGTGATGGATGGAAACATCTTCGTTTCATCATGCTCTATAGCCCCCTCTTCCTTTTTTTTGTTCCGGGTATCTTCCTCTTCTCGCTTGGCAGTTTTCTTCTCCTCTTGCTTCGACGAGGGCCAGTTGACTTAATTTGGGTGCACCTGGATATCCATCCGCTGATACTAGGAGCCCTCCTGACAATTCTTGGTTTTCAGATAATCATCCTTGGCATTTTTGCAAAAACATTTGCAGTCACCCAGCTAGGGGAAAAAGATCGCTTCATCTCGTTTCTCCATTCCCATCTTTCTCTGGAAAGAGGGCTTCTCATTGGGCTTTTCATCACCTTGCTAGGTATCCTGATCAATGTGAGGATCTTTGTGATCTGGGCTGCGGGGGGTTTTGGCTCTTTATATCAGACAAGGAATGCTGTTGTGGCAATGACCATCATTGTGATTGGCATCACTGCATTGTTTTCCACTTTTTTCCTGAGCCTCCTTGGCATAAAAAGATGAATTGTCAGAAATTTGAGTAATATACTGATGGGAGTTTGAGTGTTGGTGGGGGTTGAGTATTGATTGGGGTTGAATGTTGATGGGATTGAATATTGATTGGGGTTGAGTGCTGATTGGGATTGAATGTTGATTGGGGTTGAATGTTGATGGGATTGAATGTGAATGAAATGATCACGATGAATGCTGGTTTGTGGTCGTCATGAGAATTGGTATTGTCTATGATGCAGTATATCCTTACAGCATCGGCGGGGTAGAGAAGCGAATCTATGAGCTGGCAATGCGGCTCTGTTCCCATGAGGTCCACCTCTTTGGCATGAAATACTGGCCCGGCTCTCCTCAAAGGACCAAAGGGCATATCACGTATCATGGTGTTTCTCCGGCAGTGCCGATGTATAAGAAGAAAAGGCGGTATCCTGGACAGGTCATCCGGTTTACTCTTGGCCTGAATAAGTATCTTAATAACCATATGGGCAGGACAAAACTGGATGTCCTAGACGTTCAGAATTTTCCCTACCTTCCCGCGTTTGTTTGCAAGGAATATTGCAGGAAAAGGAAGATTCCATTCATGATTACCTGGCATGAGTTTCTTGGAAGCCAGTGGGAGGAGTTTGGGCTGGTGGGGGGTATTGGCAGGATCATCGAAAAAAAAGTGCTGGGGCTCACAAAAAATGTCGTTGCCGGCTCTCCCCTCGTGCAAAGGTGCTTGGTTTCAAGGGGAATTTATCCTATCTCCCTGATCACAAATGGGATCAATCTTGCAAGGATCAGGCAGGCAAAACCGATGAGGGAACATTTTGACTTGATCTATGCAGGGCGGCTTGTGAGGGAAAAACATGTGGATCTGCTGATCAGGGCGGCGGCAAAGTTAAAAAAGAGCGTTTGCATCATCGGGACCGGGCCAGAATTATCTTCCTTACAAAAACTTGCACAGGCCAAGGGCACAAAAGCATCATTTCTGGGCAGTATCCCGGAAGAAGAACTGTATCAGCGGATCAAGTCCTCCTCATTGTTTGTTCTTCCATCGACAAGGGAAGGGTATGGGCTCATTGTCCAGGAGGCCCTTGCCTGCGGCACTCCTGTAATAACCACCAATCATCAGAAAAATGGCGCTCGCTTGCTTGTTGGAAGAGAGTTCTTGTTCAGGGCTTCAGTGCAGGGAATAATTGATAAGATTCATGACGTTGAAAAGCATCCTCATATACCCTCAAATATACTCTCGAAAGACAATCCACCCCGCCCCTTTCTTGACTGGGATGAAATTGCAGATCAATATGAGTCGCTCTTGAGGAAGATTGTCATTCATCCTTCAGTTGCTCATCCACCTATCTGATCTTTTGGTTCTGGTTTTAGCCATCTTGTCATATCCCCAAAAGTAGTAAAAGACAAGAGTGCAATGGCAAGGTAGCAAAGCGTTCCTGCAAGATATGTCACGTTTCCGCCATACACAAGAAGGAGTCCAGCGCCAAGCACCGTTGCAAATACTGATGCGAGTGAATTGATTGCAAGGGCAAAGGGTACCATCTCAGGAGACTTTTCGTTGATGATCCGAAGGAGCCGGGGAAAAAGGCTGCCAATTGCGAGGCCGAGGGGAAAGAGCAATATGATAACAGAGAGTATCTTTTTCATGACTGGCTCGGGAAAGAAAAGGTGCATTTTTGTCTGTGTCCAATACAGCACTCCTGCACTGAGCACTATGATGAGTATTCCATGGATGCGAAGAGAGAGCTTTTCGGCGATCTTTTGGGACTTGAGGCTCCCATATGCAAGGGAGATGAGAATGCTTGCGACCACTATCGAGAAGGAGAGGAGTGGATTTTCCAGGTAGAGAGAAAATTTGTGGATGAGTGCTAGTTCGAGCAGGACCCATCCAATACCAATCATCCCAAAGACAAGCGTGAAATGGGCAAGGCGCAAAGGGATGATTCGTTTCCTTTCCATGATATGATCGCTGTGGTATTTGAGGAGGGGAAGGAGGAAAAAGAGGAATGTTAGAATGATGATTCCTCCAAGGAGGTATCCAAGGCCCATGATCGAGAGGAATGATGAAATGTCCTTTTCCTTTTCTATTGGGCGTGCAGCAAACCTATACATTTCACCGCTGAAATAGAGGTATGGCCAGTCATCAGTGCCGATAAGGTACGGCGAACTGCCCTCCAAATGCAGCTCTTGCATAAGGGTAGTAGACCATCCATCAGGGGTGATGTTGACGATTGGGGTTATGTTGGTGTAAGGGTGGTATTGGATAGTAAGGGAATAATTGCTTGAGATAGCATAGAGCCGGTCTACTTCAATCTCCGGCACTAGCTCTTTATAGATGATAATGCCATGGGAGCCGGTATTACCGAACCGATAGAGGATAATATGGTCTTTTGGATCCATTCCCGATGAGCGAAGTGCTGCAACGATGGAGGGGATCTTTCTTGGGGACATGGATATTCCCCCTCCTGCAATGACCCCTTGTGGAGAGAGCATCCTGAGGTATGCTTCATATGCTTCTTTTGTAAAGAGGAATTGCGGTGTTGTGGTAAATGCTCCAGAGCCTGTGGCAAATGATGCACCATCATAGGAAACCACGATCAAGTCGTATTGAGTATATGCTTTTTCAGCATATGACCGGGCTTCATGGATAGTCATCGTCACGTTTGGCAATGAAAAAAATTCCTGCAGGTGAGAATCCCCTGTTTCAAGCCCAAAGCGATAGACTGCAGGATTGACGTCGATCCCTTGTATTGAAGCGTCAGGGAACCATGAGTAGAGGCGAAGCATGTCCTGGCCTGTTCCTGCGAGCAGGACAAGGAATGTTTTTCTCTCCCTGTCTAATATGACTGGGATGATGCTTTGATCAATCTCATCATCGCTGTATTTTGAGGTATTATGGATATTCTTTAAGGATTCTTTTGTAAATGGTTCGATGAGGGAATGGCCCCCGCTGTCAATTCCCACAAACTTTTTTTCTCTCAGAGAAATGTTATGGTTGAGTGGTGGTGACCATACCTGGGTATAGAGCCCTATTCGTCCATAGGGCGTCCAGCGATATGTTATCTCCTGGTGGGGTTCTAGATTGTTTCCCCGTCGGAAGGCAAATGTTGAAGGGGAATATGTCGCTAATCGATAGGATGAGTTGACAATGAGGAGGAGGATGACTAGGAATAAAGTAATGTGGATGCTTCTCTTGACGAGTGAGGGGATCTTTTTTTCATCGCTCCTCATAAAGCTGTATGCCGCAATGCACCCGCAAAATGAAAGGATGAGAAACACCGTTGAGATGTCCAGGAAGCTGATGAGCAGGATGGACAGGATGCACCCGATAGCTGATCCCAGCAGGTTGAAAAACAGGTTCCTCTCAACTTCTTCCATAAAAAAGGTGATGATGATGCCTATGGATCTGCCGCCAAAGAAGAATGGGATAAAAAGGAAGATTCCCGAGATCATCAGGTAGGAAAAACGGTAATGGAAGAGTGCTTCGAGGAGATCTGGCGTCATTGCCCGGCCCAGTTGTAGCTGATCGATCGCATGCACCATAACTGCCCCGATCTGATCGACGATGATGATTGAGATGATGAGTGATATTCCAAAAAGCAGGCAGGATCTCACAAGGAGGTAGGGTTTATGCTCTTTTGCATACGTTCCTCTTTTGAGATAAACAGTCAGGTTGCCAGCAGCAAGGCCAAGCAGCGCGATTGCCAGGGCATAGTGGATGAATGCAGAGCCGGCAACAGCAGAAAATATCCTTGGCAAGAGCAGCTCAAAGCCAAGAAGTGCGGCGGAAAGGAGAACGATGCCAATGGCAAACCACCCTTTTTGGTCAAGTTTCTTCATACAATAACCCTTGGAGAGATCATATTTAAACGTTCTTGTGCAAAACCGGCTCTGTCCTGAATAGTGGTGAGCATCATTTCTTGAGGTTCATACGACAAGGGATTCAATGTGTGGGAAGGGTTGTTCCTTCGGAAGGGGCCCACATACTGAATAAAAAAGCAAGGAACCAAAGCTGATGCTCACCCGCGAAAGCGAGATTCAGGACAGAGCCTATAAAACCGGCTCTGTAGGAAGTCTCACTTCGCTCGACTGGTGAGAGCTCAACTCTGGATAATTTATCGTGGGTGTTGTGTCCCCGAAGGGGGCCACCCCCACAACGCACTCGTTTCATTCTCGATAGACTTTCGCGAAAAGGCACTTATTTTCTCCAGAGCCTGTAAAACCGCTATGCTTAAAAACTAATCTCACAAGAAAGGCCTTATGCCTGATGGGAAGACAAAAGGAAAGGTGGTCTATCTCCTGATGTCCTTGCTTGCATCAGAGGTGTTTTTGTTTTTCTTCGATATCCATCGCAGTTTTTATGCAGGAAAAAGGCTCTTTCCGCCGGAGGATCATGTCTTTGCTAACAAGATGGTATACGTCACTGGCGGGCTCGTTGGAATGCTCATCATCTATTGTTTCATTAGTCTTATCATGTATGGCCTAAAGCTGGAGCTTGGGGAGTAAAGAATGGAAATCCTGATGGTCACACCCTACTGTTTCCCTGAAGGCTCTGGGCTTGAGGCTTATGTCCATGATGTGGCTGATTATCTTGTTGGCAGGGGTCATGGCATCATCCAGGTTTGCGCATCAAAGGGAGGAACGAAGATGAATTCTCTTGGAAGGATGGCAGTCATCTCTTTCAGGCCACACCTGATGGTTTCCAATACGCCAATAAGGGTTGGCCTGGTAAAAGAGATGCTGGCCATTTGCAAGAAACAAAGTCCCGATGTTATTTTTGCCCACACCCCTGTGCCTTTCTTTGCCGATTGCGCCGCAACAGTGAGCAGGAAAACCAAAATTCCCCTTGTCCTCTGTTATCATGCAGGAACCTTATACAAAAGAAATGTCATTCTTGACACCCTATCATTCCTCTATGCGCATTCTCTGGAGAAAAAGACACTGCACACCGCAAAAAAGATCATTGTCTACAACCATTTCCTCAAAGAAAATACCCTCCGTGCACATAAGGAAAAGATAGTGGTGGTAGGTCCCGTTGTTGACAGTTCTTTCTTTTCCCCTCAAGAGGAGCTGCCGGGAAGATCCGTATTGTTTGCAGGGCAATTATCAAAAGCTGCTTCATGGAAAGGACTAAGCCATCTTCTAGCTGCGATAAGGGAGATTCCCCGCGCCCATCTTAGGATAGCTGGTGATGGGGACCTCATGAGTCATTATCAGGAGGAAGCATCGAGGCTGGGCATTGCTCATCGTGTCCAATTTCTCGGCAGCCTATCAAGGGAAGAGATGCCCTCATTTTACAGGAGCGGCACCCTCCTTGTCTATACTCCTACTACACAGAATGATGCAAGTCCGTTTGTGATCCTCGAATCATTGGCATGCGGCACTCCAGTCCTGACTATCGATAAGGGGGGTATATCCTCGCTCATCCGGCCGGGGATAGACAGCGTTCTCATTGATCATCATGGTGAGCTTCAAGCAGCTATCAGGGATACTCTGCAGGATCGAGATCTCATGGCAAGGCTTCGGAAGGGAGCATTGGAGACTGGGTATTCCCTTGGAGAAGAGACAGGATCAAGAGAAGTCGAAGAGGTGCTCTTGAACGTTGCCCATGGATAGGCTGGATCTTGATTATTATGGGATCAGGATTACCATCACTGGGCCAAGACAGATTCTTTTGATGCTCAGGGATGACCATGATGGGTTCATCATCCCACCGGCACAGAAGCTGAATGGCTCGTTGATTAGGGTGATCATTGATCATAAGACAATTTCTTCCCCGAAAGGAAAACCAAGATTCAAGCACAAACACTACAGCATATATTATCAGAAAGAAAAAAGGATTCTTGCTTATCCTGATGCGATAGTCGTTGGGGATTATTCATTCACCAGGTATGAAGTGCATGCAAGAGATGATATAGTGGCATATGAGATTGTCCACCATCTTTTGCTCACCACAATTGGCCTGCATCTTGATAGGGTTGGATACCATCGTCTCCATGCCGTAGCTTTGGAAAAAAAAGGCAAGGCTGCACTCATCCTGATGGATTCTGGGATGGGAAAGAGCACCATCGCAGCAGCGTTCCTTAATGCTGCGGGGTATAAGGTCATAAGCGATGATTTGGTTGTCTGTCATGAGGGGATGATCTTTCCTTTCGTGACAAGAATTGGCCTTCGAGAGAAAATAGCTGGGTGGGAAGGGATCGTGAGAAAAAGAGGGGAGAAGGGTGCAAGAACAGGAGAAAGTGATCGTGGAGAATACCGATATATCATCCCCAGATCCATGTATAAGAAAAAGGCAGCAGACAAAGCGATTCCAAGACTGCTTGTCTCATGCAGCGGCGAATCACAGAAAAAACCAGCAATCAAGCAAGTGCAAAAGATCCAGATGATGCATGAGCTTTTTCCCCATATGGTCCTTGGCGCATCAATTCCCCAAGGCCTGGGATATTTCCTGACCCTCTCCCTCGATGATATGCTGGACAAGACCTTGATTGTGGCAAGGAGGGCAGAATGTATGCTGAACTTGGTGATGAAGTGCGACTGCTATCATTTCACACGGGTGAAAAACATCTCACTGAACATCTCCTGCTTGAAAGCGTTCCTTGATGCCTCTCTAAAATGATGAAGACGCCAGGTGTTGGTGCCAGTGGGTAAATAAGAATGAGGCTCGTCCCGGATCAAAAGAAAAAAATGGGGATGAAGAAAAATGTATTGGGGTAAAAGAAGATGAATGGAACTGAGTGGGTATGTATTGGGGTAAAAGAAGATGAATGGAACTGAGTGGGTATGTATTGGGGTGAGGGTGGATGAATGGAACTGAGTGGGTATGTATTGGGGTGAGGGTGGATGAATGGAACTGAAGAGAAATGAAGAGAAGAATGCAGGGTTGGATGGGGAAATATTTCCTGGCTTCATCAAGATACAGCATGCTGCAAAAAGGCAATCGTGCACTCTGCCAAGCCATCATAAATCAGTATATCAGGAGTGTTCAAAAAAAAGGGGTTCTCAGCATGTATCTTCGTCCATCTTCCCTCGACGGCCCATTTTATCCTGGGAGCAGTGATGTTGAGCTCATCGTGATCATTGAAGATGACTCTTCTTTACCAATGCTGGCAAAACAATACCATGAATGGAGGAACATAATTCCATTTATCGGGTTTGTCCATTTTACGACCCTTCCAGAACTGAAGCGTTTCTTGATGCTCTCTCCTCTTTATGAGTCAGTCTATCCCCTTGAGGGATGGAAACTGCTCTTTGGCGAGGACCTTCGAGGGTGGATTCATCCTCGCGCGGAGAGGAAGGTTCTCGATTATCAGCTCGTCCTCCATCAATACAGAAAGCTTATGGGTACTTGGTATCATAAGAGACTTATCAACCGTCATTTTACGCGTGATTTTTTTCGGTTTTCTACAATTATTCAAAAACACCTCTCCTGGGTGGCGGGTGATGGCAGGCAGGATGTGAATGCCTTGCCCCTTCATCAAAATGATCAGAATCATCTTCAGAATGGAAAGGATCATGCCTTCTGGGGGGATCCTTCTGTTGTTGTGGAAAATGAGCTGTTTCATATCTTATCTCATATCTTATCTCTTAGCCTCCCACAACAAAAACAAGACTGCCCACTAAAAGGTCCTGCGAAAGCGTCTATGATGAAACTCTCTTCGGTGGTGAAGAAAAGTCCTTTCCAATCCGCAATCATCCATCAGTGCCGGGATAATGCCTATCTCTACCTGACTCTTGATGAGGCAGGGAAAGGCGTTCTCCACGCCGCTTTAGAATGGGTATCTCACCGCTCATTTCCCTATGAGCCTATCATCATCAGCAGGAGGCTTCTTTCATTCATCGCCGGCAGGGGGGGTTTTTCTTGCCCATATGATATGAACACCTTTAAGGAGGGGGTTGTGATAAAGGGATCATTCTCCTTCCACCAACCAGCAGAAGAACTCCTCATCAGAAAGGCAAAAGAGGACCTTCTCGTTCGAAGATTGCTCATCTGCAAGACAATCTCTTTTGATGCAGGAAGTAGTGCAATGGCAGCCCAAAAGAAGGATGAGCTTTCCTGGATCAACCAGACAAGAGAATATTTAGGTCTGGCAAAGATCAATCCTCCGCAGAATGATTGGTATGCATGGATAAAAAAAGGAATAGAAGAGGCAGTATTAGCCTGTGATGCCAAGCTTTCTCCACGTCAGCGAAAAAAGCAGCGTCCCAAAGATAAGTGAACTGAGGGCTGTGAGGAAGACAAAAAGGAATGATAACATCGAGAATGGATTCCCAAACCATACATCCCTGATAATAGTTGTTCCATGATAGACCGGGTTGAGGATCACGAGGGGATGTATCCATGATGGGAGCGCTTCTATTGGATAATAAAAGCATGAGAGGAACATGATAAGGTAATTGAAGTACTGGAAGAAGGCCAGCATGTTTTCATTTGCAAGGATAAATCCTGCTTTTACAAGGCCAATGCCAATCGTCATGAGTCCAAGGAGCAAGAGGATGAGGAGGACGATGGCTGCCTTATAGGTCGCGGTTGGATAAAAGAGGAGTGCGATGCCAATGCCTCCGATGATGAAAAGGATGATCCGCATCATTTCCACAAAAAAGACTCCGAATAATATGCTGATCTTATTGATGGGAGAGATGAGCGTTGCTTCTATGGTATGCCAAAATTTCTCTGCTAAAAATTTTGTATCAAAGGCGTTGTATCCGGCTCGATAGAGGATGTTTGCTAGGCCGCCAAGGATGAGGAACGGGATGACATTTGTCGGGTTTATCCCTGCGATATTCTTTCCGCCAAAAGAGAAAAATCCTGCATAGATAAGCCCAAACCAGACAGTGTACATCAGGGGATTGAGGATGACTGAAGAGAAGAAATTGACTTTGAACCGAAGGCCCAGCTTGAGCTCTTTTTCTGCAACGGCAAGTGATTCTTGGAGAATGCTCATTCCAGTTCCTCCCCGGTAAGGGCGATAAAGGCATCACCTAGCGTTGGCTGTGAGGTTGAAAGGGAACTGATACGATGAGTTGAGAGTAAGGAGATGGCTAGTTGAAGCTGGTCTGGTCCTTGATAGAATATCTGAAAGTTCCCATCATCTCTGGTGAAAGGAATTTTCCGTTTGAGCAGTTCTTGTTCCAGCTGGTTTTTTTCTTTCAGACTGACCCTGATTGATGGTGATCCAGAAATGTTTTTGAGCACCTGAGGTGAATCGATCGCTATGATCCTGCCTTTGTTGAGTATTGCCACCCGCTCGCAGAGTTCATCTGCCTCCTCAAGATAATGGGTTGTCAGGATGATTGTCTTCTTTAGTGATGTGATATATGCTCGAACCTCTGCTGCCACATGGATATCAAGGCCGAGGGTTGGTTCATCTAAGAGAAGGATGGCAGGGTCATGGACAAGGCTTCTTGCAAGGGCAAGCTTTACCCGCATCCCAAGGGAGTAGCGCTCAACATATTCATGCAGGAATGGCTGGAGCTTGAATTGTGATGAGAGCTCCCGGATCCTTGAATGGTAATTCCCCACCTTGTAGATCTGCGAAAAATATTTCAGGTTATCATAGCCGGTCATGCGATGATAGATCATCTTGTGGCCGAGCATAACCCCAATCTTCTTTGACCCGAGGCGAATCGTCCCAGAAGTTGGCAGGCAAAGCCCTGCAATCAGTGAGAGGATTGATGTCTTTCCAGCTCCATTTGGGCCAAGGAGGCCAAAATGCTCCAGCTTTTTTACTCTCAGGCTGACATGATCTACCGCGGTGAGTAAGTGTTCCTTTGGAAAGAGACTGTCAAGAAGCCCCCTGCCGGGCCGTTTTGCTGTATACCGCTTCACCACCCCCACAAGCTCAATCATACTGAGGAAAAGTTAAAAGGTACATTTAAGGATTATGGTCTTCAAAACAAGGAGTATTTGTCGAAAGAATTGTTTTATAAAGAAAATGAACGTCAGGAGAAGAATCTCTATATCGAGAAGAAATGTTTTCTCTTTTATGTACTCAATGTCCGATCTTACCCATTCATCAAATGAGAGCCTATGAGACCCTCGAAGGTTCCAAAAACAGGTGAGGCCAGGCTTCACGGTAAGCCGTTTGCGCTGCCAAGGCTTGTATTTTTTTACTTCCTCTGGGAGCGGGGGGCGCGGACCAACAAGGGACATATCCACTAGGAGGACATTGAAAAGCTGAGGGAGCTCGTCAAGGTTTGTTTCCCGAAGAAACCTGCCAACTGTTGTGAGGCGAGGATCGTTTTTCATCTTAAACGCTGGTCCATCTGCTTCGTTGAGGTGAGAATACTTTTTCATCTCTTTTTCAGCATGGTGGTGCATCGTGCGAAGCTTGAAGAGCAGGAATTTTTTCCCTCCTCGCCCCACCCGCTGTTGGATAAAGAAGGGGTTGCCAGGCGAGTCCATGACGATGATGAGCGGCAGGATGATGAAGAATGGTGAGAAGAACAGCAGGAGGGCTATTCCTCCAAAAAGATCAAGGAGCCGGTTGAGGAGGGGGGAATATGCCATGGCTTTTTGGTAATCATTAACTCTTAAAAATGTTATGATTCAGCACGGAACTGATTGTTGAATTGGGTGTCATACCCCCCACCCTTTAGGGCGTGTGCCCAATTCTACACCAGAAATCCGCGTGCAGAAGCGAAGAACCAAAACATTTAAATACTATTAACATGAATTAGTAGATTATTAACTAATTGGTGTTAAAATTGAATGGTCTTTCAAACATAGAGATTGCTGTCATTTCAAAGCTTGAATTTGATGAAAAGTACTTTTTTACAGCTGAGGATATCGATAGATTCACGGAAAATAAGACTCAGCGGTACAATATCATAAAGAACATTGTGAAGAAAGGGAGAATACTTAAGATTAACAGGAAGAAGTATTATCTTGTTCCCATTAAAGCAAAGTCTGGCTCCTGGTCAGAACATCCTTTTGTGATTGCAGATGAGATCCTTGATGGTAAGGATTATGTTATAGGTGGATGGGCTGCTGCAAATTATTGGAGACTTACCGATCAGATACCATTTCAGGTAGATGTCTGGACCACGAGAAGACAGGGGAAGCTTGAGGTTATGAACACTAGATTTGTGTTTCATAGGTCAACAAAAAACAAGGTTGGGAATTATGCTACACAAAAAATTGGGGATAAGACCTTTAGGATCATGCCCAAGGAGGAATCAAGAAAGTGGATAAAATCAAGGATATGAAACAAAGGGATTTCCTCAATATTGCATCACAACACAAGTTCAATAGGACTACGCTCACTAAGGATTACTTTGCAACGCTTCTCCTCTATCTCGTGAACTACCACGGGTCTCGCT
>DUKZ01000002.1 GCA_013329045.1 Candidatus Woesearchaeota archaeon | reverse complement strand
CGATTGAATTATGCAACACAGCATAAATATTATGCTTATCACTACTCTCTATACTGCTAGTCGATCTGGATATCCCTTTTGGGATAATCTTCTTAGGGTATGCTTGCGACATGCTTCGAATCTGGCTCTGTTTTCTCTTTCCAAGCATCATCAATAAATACTACCTCTAACTCCATTTTATCATGGAAACCGTTCTTGAAAAAGCAAAAAAGGACAACGTCCGATTTATCCAGCTGCAGTTCACCGACCTTCTTGGGATGCCAAAGAGCATTACCATACCCGCCGAGCACCTCACAGACCTGCTGGACTATGGAGCATGGTTTGATGGCTCGTCAATAGAAGGGTACGCACGGATCGCTGAATCCGATATGTACCTCAAGCCAGACACGACAACATATGCGCTCATGCCCTGGCTCTCCTCCCCTCAAGGCAATACTGCAAGGTTCATCTGTGACATCTTCATGCCGGATGGGCGAGCATTCGATGGCGATCCCCGTGCAATACTAAAAAAAGTAACAGCAGAAGCAGCAGCTCTCGGGTATGTCTTCAATACTGGGCCTGAACTAGAATTCTTTCTCTTCAAGAAAAACAACGGGTCACTCTCGCCTCTGCCCCAAGACCATGCCGGCTATTTTGACCTGACAACAGACAAAGCATATGAGATCAGAAGGGACATGACAATTGCCCTCCAAAACTTCGGGATTATTGTTGAGGCATCACACCATGAAGTGGCGATTGGCCAGCATGAGATAGACTTTCGATATGGTGATGCCCTGAAAACAGCAGACAATGCAACGACACTCCGATTCGTCCTCAAGGCCATTGCCCAGCAGCATGAACTGCACGCAACGTTCATGCCAAAACCAATTGCAGGCATCAACGGATCAGGGATGCATGTCCACCAAAGCTTATTTGACATAAAAACGGGAAAAAATCTTTTCTACGATGAGAAAGACAAGTACCGGCTCTCCCCTCTTGCATATCACTTTATCGCAGGCCAGCTGCATCATGCAAGGAGCATGTCAGCGATCCTCTCTCCAACGGTCAATTCCTATAAGCGCCTGGTGCCAGGGTATGAGGCGCCCGTCTATGTGAGCTGGGCCCGAGTGAACAGGTCAGCGCTGATCAGGGTCCCGATGTACTTTTCCGGCAAACACCAATCGACAAGGGTAGAACTTCGATGCCCTGACCCTTCTGCGAATATCTATCTCGCTTTTGCTGTCATGCTCAAAGCAGGATTAGATGGGATACAGCAAAAGATGACCCCACCTGATCCCATTGAGGAGGACGTGTACCATCTTGATCAGACAAAGAGGAAAGCATACAATATCACCACGCTGCCATCATCCCTGCGAGAAGCACTCGATGAGATGGCAAAAGACCCACTCGTGAAGGAGGCTTTGGGAGAGCATACCTATAAGCGTTATATTGAAGCAAAAAAAGAGGAGTGGGAGAGCTATTCACTGCAGGTGACTCCCTGGGAAATCGACAGATATCTTGAAAATTACTAGTGGATTGCGCATAGCCGAGATATTTCTTGTTGATGGACCACTTTTTCCCGGTTTCCTCTTTTTTCTTCTCCTCTCCTCTTTTCCTTTTTTCCCCTCTTATCACCTAGGTTACAAAAAAATTTCGCTGGGTTTAAACTATTGATGATAGTCTTGGTACATGACCACTCTTTGCTTCCAAGCCAGTTAAAGAATAAAGAAACTCTGGATGCCGTGCAAGAGCATATTCATGCCAATGCTCATGATGAAGAGCCCTGTGATCCTGATCAGGGCACCAGTCAGGTTGAACCGATCAAGGACTTTTGTGATCTTCAAAGAATACAAGCTGATGAAGAGGTTGATGATCAGGGCGATCATGATAGCGCCGGAAATATAAAGCGGACTCATAAGAGAAGCCTTATAGATTGTCGCGGTAATTGTTGCTGGCCCTGCGATCATTGGTGATGCCAGCGGGACAATTGCCAGATCCATCAAGGACTTATTCCCCTCAACCTGGAAAAACACTCCCTTATCGAGCGCACGAAAGCCCATGATCATGAGGACAATGCCTCCAGCAGATCTGAGCGCATTGATATCTATCTGGAAAATGTCTTTCAAGATAATACTCCCGCCGAATGCAAAAAGGACGAGCAGAGCAAATGCGACAAGTGAAGACTTGATGAGGAGATGACGAAGGCTCTCTTCTTTCTGCAGCGTCTTTGAGAGCATGCTCACTACCACAATCTTGCTGACTGGATTGATCAATATCAAGAAGAACAATGCATCGAGGAGCACATTTATCATATGCAACAAAAAAAGGATGACCTTTAAACCTTTACCGATCGCCTTTTTTACTTCTTTGCCTTTTTTTTTCCGATTATAGGGAATAGTTTTAAAAACTCTGCTCTTTTCCATATCAGAAGAATCACTGGGGTGAGACAATGAGAGTAGTACACGGCATTGCAAACATCGGGATTACCATCATGGCATCACTGGTGCTCATACTGCTTGGCATCTTCTATTACATGGCAACAGTATGGATTATCAAGCTTGGCGCCAACTGGGCAGGATTCAAGGATGTCACCGGGAACACGGTCGTCTTGACAGCCGGGATCATCACTGCGGCGAGCATGATCGGATCTGCCATCCAACGCTAACAATCAGGTTTTTTTCTCTTTTTCTATCTTTACTTTTCGCTTCCTTTTCTTATAAAACACTCTCACCTGCAGGAGAATCCATACCCAGAGAATAGCAATCAGGAAAAGGAAGAAGATATGGCGTACAAAAAATAAACCTGAAATGAGCCTGGTGACCTGCTGGTTGAATAGGTATCCAAGAATCATAAAGAGGGTCACGGAAATCACTGCAGAGAGCGCATCGTAGGTGATATATTTACGGAAGGGGATCCTTGCCTCCCGTGCAAGAATCGGCCGAAGACCCTTGATCCCTGGGATGAACCTGAATGCAACAATCGCCAACCCTCCTTTTTTCTCCATGAGCACCTCATACCTTCTTACTCTTTGCTCATTTATACGACGCTTGATCATCCTGACAAGCGGACTGCTGATTACACAAAAAGTGTAGAAGATATAACCTCCAACAATGCTGCCAATAACAGCGCTGATCCCAATTGGGAGAAAATGACCAAAACCCTCCCTGACAAGATAGCCAAGCGTCAAAAAAATGATCTCTTCTGGAATCAGAAACACGATCCATCCGACAGCCAAGAAAAGAAATACTGTCATATAGGAGAAATTGGTGAGAACAATTGATGGAAGTGATCCTTGAGCCATGGGCGGAAAAATTATCTGGACTTATTTTTCTTATTATCCAGATCCTCAAATAAGTAACGGGGCAGATATGTCCTCTTGAAATAACTGTATACCTCAATCACATTGAACCGCTCGATGACATCCTTGAACTCCGCGCGAATCTCCATGATGATCGAGCGAACCTTGTTCTTGTCCAGCGACTCGATATCCAGCTCCATGTCCCAATCGCCTACAGTCTTATGGAGCTGGACGATCTCTTTTGTCTTTGAAGCAAAGTAAAGCAGCTTTTCTTCACGCTCGCTTGTCAGGTAATGCAATTTCAGGAAGAGCCTTGACCGGTTGATGCCGAGCTTGTTTGAGTCGATGACATACTTGAACTCCTTAACCACGTTCCTTTTTATGAGGTTCTTCATGATGACATTGACCGTCTTAACGTTCAACCCTGATTTTTCTGATAAGTCGGTCATCCTCATTGTCGGATTGTCAAGGAGCGCTTTGATGATGATGAGCTCGTTTTGGTTGAAGGTCTCAATGTCACGGTCCCCTCCGATGATGCGCTCGAAGAACATATTCTGGAGAGCTGGCGACTTGGTGAGGTATTGCCTTGGGTAGATGTGGGATACCAGATTGAGGATGAGCTTGTAATCACTCAATGTCGGCATGAAGGCGATGAGCTTCTTTAACTCTTTGTTGAACTTTGAGGGGTTTGGGGCAGCGAACTCGACTGCCAGGTCATATTCCCCTGTGAGGTCATAAATTGATATGATATACGGGTTTGTCTCTAAGTCCTTTACTATCTGCACCTTCTGCTGGTCGCTGATATAGCCTCCCCTGAAATAAGCCCTGAACAAGATGCTGCCAAAATACCCATAATCAAACAAGCAATTGGCATCAGTGATAAGGCCTTCTTTCTCAACCATGGAAATGGCGTACTTGAGGCGCTGAGGGCTCTTTTTCAGGTACTTTGAGAGGTCTTTTAGCTTCATGCGGGAATTTTCTGACAAGAGATAGATAAGATCATAATCAATTTTTACCATTTTTAAGATATTTTTTTTACTTATTAATAAACTTTTCCTTTTATTGGGCATTTAATTAAAAATTAGCGTCGATAAGTATATATATCCAGCAACCTAAAATAGACTATGGACAAGGCAGACATCTTCCCCTGGCTCGTGGAGTATAACCTTAGGACTCTTGATCGTCTTGTTCATGATAGTCATACTAATAGACTTGATGGGGAAGGGAGAATTATCTTTCAACGACAACCAATTAAGGAGATGCATGAAAATGAACTCTGTAAAGGGTTTCTTCTTTTTGTCAATGGTGAGTCACTGCGCACTGGCATCACTGAGGGTCAAGTAAAAATCGGGGATCGTGCTCCTGTTTTCGAGCCATTTGATGGCATCTCTGACCTTTTTAGAATTATTGAATCCCAATTAAGTAAAGATGGCTGTTATGTCGCAGACTTGGTCAATGAATATGTTGCGAGAACTCCAGAATTAAATAATGCTCCCGTTTCTCTTCCTCCCGGGTTTACCCTTTTAGATAAAATTCCTGCTGATTTCCTGGTTTATAATGGTAACAGTTTAAGTCAAGAAGCAGTTGATGATCTTCACCACGTGGAACTTGGTGGCAAAACAAGACAGGCCATCCGTATACCTTGTGCTTTTCCTAACACTGATGCTTACCAGGTGAAAAGGACAGGCTATACCCCCCTTGGCATGGGAAAAGTGACCCATTTTACCAATAAGGGGTTGACAGAAGAACTATTTTTTCAGTACGTCCAGATGGGCTTTGATGTCCCTTATGCTTTAGAAGGGATCAATGAAGATCATGGCATCATCGCAGTCCACAGAACGTATGAAATGAACCCAGAAACTGGCAGAGTCAGGAAGACGGGAGAATATGCAGTTGATCCTCGGAGCATCACTGATAGGGTATCACTGCTTCCCGAAGCACCCTTGAAAAGAACACCACACATTATTCCCGTCCTTACCCCCTTTCTCCTCCCGGGAGTTAGGGATCAGGTAGCAGCAGGCTATGGCCTTTAATCAATATATTCTTTTTAATCAATATATTCTTGCTCTACCCTATGTGCGTATTCAATGATTCTTTCAATGATTGCTTGCGCAACATCAGGATCAACCCCAACGCTTGAAGCATATTCTCTGATGCCAACGATCACTTGTCGTTCACGTTCTGGATGGCATCTTTGGATGCCATTACCTGCTTTGTATTCGGCAACCTGTCTGACAATATCCTTTCTTTGGGCAAGAAGGTCAACAATACCATGATCAATAAGGTCAATCTCCCTGCGAAATCCTAGCAATGGGTTGGTGCTTTCCATCAAGGGAAAAACGAAGATTTCTTTTTAATGTTTTAGATAGCAAAACCGTCATTTCTTCGAAACCTTATCGACAATGACCTTCAATTGGTAATGGTTTGAGATCAGCCTGACAACAATATACCCTAGAACTGCAAAAGAGATGGCAAGAATCGCGTTGCCCATGTATAAACGCCTTGAATAATAATACACCTTATTGAGGAAAGAAATCTCGTATTCAACCGGTGGGGCATACCCAAAAATTCCATTTCCAATCGAATAGCCAAGGGCATTGAGCGGGACGACAATAAGCGGGTTCCAAAACAGCAGTGCGCCAAACAATGATATCCTATTTACTTTTTTGTATACGACCGGCACGAGGAGGGCGACGAGAATATTTGGCCCTGGGATTGGAAAAATGGCAAGGAACGTGCCAATGGCAAAGCCTATGGCAATAGCATGAGGAGTGCTCCTGATCTGTGAAATATCCTTAAAGTATCTTTTTATCTTCGCAAAAAAATCCGACGCCCTTTTTTTTCCAAGATCCATATTACCCATTCATATACCCCAACTCTTCGTTGCTTAAATGCTTTATCCTTTTTATATAGCCGCAACATTTATATTCTGTCAATCCCCGGGAAGGCTATTCATGGATAAAAAAGAGAGGTGGTATGAGGGTTCTGTAGAGCATGTGCTTTCTGGATTAGAAACAAGAAAAGAAGGACTCATCAGCCAGGAGGCAAAAAAAAGGAATTCTACCTATGGCTATAATGAATTTTCCAAGGGAAAAAAAGATACTTCCCTCACGCTGCTCCTGAAACAATTTGGTTCGTTTGTCGTCTGGGTGCTCATTGCCGCTGCGGTTATCTCCTATTTTATTGGCCACCATATCGAATTTTGGGTCATTTCTGTCATCATCATCTTTGTCATCCTGATCAGCTTTTTTGAAGAATATAAGGCGTCAAAAGACATGGAAGCGCTTGTCATGCTCTCCCCTCGCATGTCCCGGGTGCTGCGCGACAACAAGAAATTGCTCGTCTTCACCAAAGACCTCACCATTGGAGACATCCTTGTCCTGGAACGAGGAGATATTGTGGGGGCAGATGCACGGCTCCTTAGCACAAACAACCTCCAGGCAGATGAGTCGCCCCTCACGGGGGAGGCAGCCACGGTGCTCAAAGCCACGGCTACCTTATCAGGGGAAGTGTCCCTTGCGCAGCGATCCAACATGGTCTTCTCAGGAACACACATCACGAATGGCAATGGCCTCGCCGCTGTTGTGAGCATAGGAGACCATTCAGAGATTGGCAAGATATCCCAGATGATCAAGGGAATAGAACAGGAACCAACACCCCTCCAAAAGCGCCTTGACAAGCTCGCCCAACAAATATCATTCCTGGCAATACTCCTTGCGATGTCAGTCTTTGCTATTGGAATGTCACGGGGAACTGACTGGACTACGATGCTTGTCTTTTCCATGGCAATGATCGTCTCTGGCATCCCAGAAAGCCTTCCTACTGTGGTTGCTGTCACCCTTGCTGCCGGGGTCAAGAAGATGGCAAAAAGAAATGCGATCGTCAAGCGATTATCAGCCGTCGAGACACTTGGCACATGCACGATCATCTGCTCAGACAAGACAGGGACCCTCACACAAAACAAGATGGTCATCGAACGTATTTATACAGCAGATGCTGAGATTGTCGTGACAGGAGAAGGGTATACCCCCTCTGGCATCTTCCTCAAAGAGAACTTCAAGATCGATGCAAGAAAGCATGACACCATCACCAAGATCCTCGAGATCGGTGTCTTTTGCAATAATGCTGATATAAAAAAGGACAAGCATGAATGGGTTGTTGATGGGGAAGCAACTGAGGGCGCACTTGTCGTCCTTGCCAGAAAAGCTGGCATCCAAAAAGCTGAGTACCACCGAAAATATCCAAGAAAAAAAGAGCACCCCTTCGACCCGGTCAGGAAATGCATGAGCACAGTGCACTTATACAAAGGAAAACATTTTGTCTATTCAAAAGGCGCCCCGGAGCTGTTGCTCAAAAAAGCGAAGTATTACCTTAAGGAAGGCGCCATCAAAAATCTGACTCCAAAGGTCCGCAAGCAGTTTCTCGATAGAAACAAGACATTTGCAAACCTTGGCCTTCGGGTGCTGGGGCTTGCATACAAAGAGCATAAAGGGCCAATGGAACTAGAGAATGTTGAGAATGAACTCATCTTTGTCGGGATCGTCTCGATCAGAGACCCGCCTAAACCTGCCGTCAAAGACTCAATCAAACGATGCCAGGATGCAGGTATCAAGGTGGTGATGATTACCGGAGACAATGAGATTACTGCAAAGGCGATTGCAAAAGAGCTTTGCATCTTCACTGAGGGGGACCGTGTGATGACCGGCAAAGAGCTAGACCGAGCCAATGAAGAGGCGCTCCTCCATAAGATCAATAAGACCTCAGTATTCGCCAGGGTGACTCCTGCCCACAAGCTTCGCATCGTCGAAACACTCCAGCATGCCGGGCATGTTGTTGCCATGACAGGCGATGGAGTCAATGATGCCCCCGCATTGAAGAAAGCGGATATTGGCATTGCCATGGGACAGCGAGGAACAGACGTTGCCAAAGAATCAGCAGAACTGATCCTCAAAGATGATAACTTCACTACGATCGTCAATGCAGTGGAGGAAGGAAGGACGATATATGAGAATATCCGCAAATTCATCTATTACCTGCTTGTTGGCAATTTCTCCGAGGTCATGATCTTTTTCATTGCCGTGCTTGTCGGGGCAAACCTGCCTTTGACTGCGCTCATGATCTTGTTCTTGAACCTTGTCACGAGCGAGCTTCCTGCAATAGGGCTCTCCTTTGAGAAACCATCTGAGAAGATCATGCGCCAACGGCCAAGAGATGCAAAAGAAGGCATCCTCAGTGATTACCTACTGCTCAGGGTGGCAGAACTCCTCCCCCTCCTTGTCCTTGGCACAATCACCCTGTATATCTGGGAACTCGTCGTCATCAAAGCGCCAGTTGCCCATGCGCAGACAGTCGCCTTTGCCACGATTATCTTCTTTGAGATATTCCATGCCCTCAACGCCAGATCATGGGATGAATCACTCTTTTCCAGAAAATTTTTCTCGAACTGGTATGTCCTTGGCGGGGTCTTCCTTGCGAGCATCTTTACCCTGACCGTCATTTATTGGGCTCCCCTTCAGGCAATTTTTGGGACAGTTCCCCTTTCGGGGTCAGACTGGATGCCAATCCTCTTTGTCTCGTCGATGATCATCTTCTTTATTGAAGTGCAAAAGACCTTCCTGGTCGCAGAACTCAAGGAACGCTCAAAGATGGACCTTCCGAAGAGACAGGTTCAATAACGCACGTATTTTCTTTGCATGATGATTTGCAGCTCGATTCCACTTTGAGGCCTGGCTCTACTTCATAAGTGAGGCCTGGGAGGCACTCACTCCAAGAGATGATGAGCTTCCCCCGATCCTGGATGAATGTGTATGTTACCGCCTGCTTTTTTGCCGTCCATTCCTGGTATGCATGCAACGTCGTCTTCCAGTATTTTTCCTTGTTTACCTCGTCAAAGAACTCTCTGAGATATGCCACTCCAGCCTCATCCTTTAGGGCTTTTTCCCACCCCCAATAGTGCGAGACAATGACCACCGGACGGCCTTTTGGCCACACCCTCAATGACCAAGAGAAAAATTCCTGCTTTACTGCTGCAATAAATCGGCTGCATCCACTTTTTGTGCAGATAAATGAGGTGAGATCCGGCCAGTATGCTGGAATCTCAAACGGATCAACGCTGCTTGTTCTCATCGAAGAATCGTAGAGGTAATCCTCTTTCAGGAGACCCACCTGATCTTTCCTCAATGACCAGCCAGGAGCCCGGTGGCCAACAATGATGTAATCCATCGATTCTAGCATTGCCTTTCCCTGCGTAATTCTTTCTTTTATTTCCTGATCAGTCAGCCCCTCATATTCGAAAACAGAACCGGTCTTTGGATTCACATGAGAGAACCCATGCTGAGCAACTTCAAATGATGCAGGAATATCCATTGGTGACATCCTTTCCGGGATCGCAAAGAGGGTTGCTGGCACCTGCTCTTCCTCTAAGAAGGAGATGATATCCCCTGCGATCTGCTGCTCATAGGGCTCGCTTGCAGAGAAATCATCGACGGTGAAGATGAAGGCGTGCGAGGAGGCGTTGGGGTACTCCTTTATGGAAATCGGGGAGGCAGCTACCACCGGCACGATGAAGAGAAAGATAAGCCATCTCATGCTGCTCACTCACATGGGAAATATATAAATCCTTCAGATCTGCAGTAGCTCTTCATTATCATGGTTGCTGAGTGTTCAATTTATCTTTTTCTCACTAATTCAATTACCGCCTCGCTATGCGGCGTTTGAGGGAAGAGGTCGAAGAGGGCAGCACTCTTGATATCATAATCTGAGAATTTCTTTACGTCTCTTCCCAACTGCTGAACATTGCAGGAAACATAGATGATGACTTCTGGCCTGAGTCTGCCTAGTTCTTCAATCGTTTTTGGGTGCATACCAGATCTTGGTGGATCTGTCAGAACAAACAATGGGCTGCGGAGCTCGAGCTTTTTGAGCGTTTTTGCGTTGAGAAGAAGCGCAGACGCATTTGTCGTGTTGTTCTTTTGGATATTCTGCTTTGCTGCGTCAATGCACCCGGGAACAGACTCCACGATGGTTACTGTTTTGAACAATGATGCATTGATGATCCCAAACGTTCCAACACCCCCATACAGATCAAGGAGATGAGCGTTCTTTGTTTGGTATTTATTGAAAAGGTCGTGGCAATATTCCTGCATTTGTTCTGCCATTGCATGATTATTCTGGAAAAAACCCTGAACAGAATAAAGAAATTCCCTGCCTAGATACGATTCTTTGAGCATATCGGATCCTTTTACTCTGATGAACTCTTCTGAAACACTTGCGTCCGTCTTTGGCGGGACGAAGGTGATAATGATGTTGTTTGCTGTTGTTTTCGCTGCAAATTCCCCTATCTTTTGCTCTACTACCTCCCTGCTACTTGATTCTTCATTGAGGACAAATGAAACAGAGGAATCCTCACTTGGCGTGCGAATGACGGCATACTTTAAGGTGCCATTATGCTTTTTCAGATCAAAGCTGTCTGGCTTTTGGAAAAAGCTTCGTACTTCTTTGAGAAGGTTGTTGAGTCTTTCATCTGAAATCACGCACTCTGGAATATCCTTTATCTGGTGCCATTTCCCTTTTTTTCTAAGCCCAAGGCCGCCTGGATGAAAGACAAAGTCCATACGGTTCCGATAATGATATGCTGCTCCAGAAAACACCTTGATATCCTGGAATTCGATGTGGGATGCGAGCTCTTTTCTTTTGTTTTCCAGCTGTGCATCATAAGGAATATGCTGGAATGTACATCCTCCACATTCACCAAAATACGGGCAAAGGGGCTCTACCATCAATGAGAGAAAAAGAGATTTTCTTAAAAGGATATCGGTTAGGAAGGCTCTGTAGATAAGTCTCACTTCGCTCGACTCGTGCCAGCTCAACTCCAGATTCTTTCCCGAAG
The DNA here is from genome assembly GCA_013329045.1 of Candidatus Woesearchaeota archaeon. Lineage (GTDB taxonomy): Archaea > Nanobdellota > Nanobdellia > Woesearchaeales > UBA9989 > UBA9989 > UBA9989 sp9989u. The sequence goes on along the minus strand of DUKZ01000002.1, from coordinate 109,990 downwards.
GTGCTGCGTTCCCGTAGGGCGCGACCCCTCGCAACGCACTTGCTTCATTCTGGAGTTTGAGTTTCGCAGAAAGGCACTTATTTTCTACAGAGCCGGTTAGGAACCAAATTTTTCCACGATGCCCTTCAGAATGTCTGATGTCTCTATAATCTTCCAGTATTTTTCCTTTTTTTTCAGGAAATCACAGAGCATCTTCCTGTTGGCAAACAAATGCTTGTGGACATCCCCTTCACCATGCTTTTCACAATCATCGGGCTCATGATCCCTGCAAACGATCGGGCGGTCTTCATAAATTTTGCACAAGCCTTCGGGGGTGAGATAATCACATTTTCTCCTCACCTCAACGAGCCAATCATTCTCATGATCAATGAATACTGTCAACCCGTGGTCGATATACCAGAATAATGCATCAATATCCTCTACTGTCTTTGGTTCATCAATCTCGATAGTTACATAGGTACAGCAAAGAAAACAGCCCGCACATGTTTTTTTTGGCGCTTTATGTTTCATCCGCGGAACTCACATGACTTAATTTATAAACTTATCTTTTCAAGAATTGGAGCATGGAATCATTCTTATTGGTGATGTGATTGATAATGACTCTTTTTATATCTTTATTCCTTTCGTACTGGTGGACAATGTTCACTATCGACCCATCAGTATTCTTTAGGATCCCATCTCTCCCAAACCGCAGGATGCCACCTTTTGCCAGAAATGTTGCCAACGTTGCGACCGGGCCGTTGTCGTTCTCATAATAGGCAGCCTGGAATCCAGGGGAGGTTCTTAATAAATAATTGTGGACTGCCTGATCTATCCCGCCTTTTCCCCCATATACTTTCATGAGGGAAACCATCCTCTTGAGATACTCTGCAATGGCATGAGCATCCCCAATAGTAATCCCAGAACAACTGACAGGAAAATGGCCAAGTGATCTTAGCGTTTCTTCACCAAATGCTTCTGTCATCCATCTTGCGTTAAATGGGCAGGTTGCCAGGGTGACTCTTTTATCCTCCAGGAAACAGCAGAGCCCTTCAGGGTAGGGATAATCAAACGGGTCTTTCTGGAAAATGACGTCACGCATGTCCGCCAAAAGGATTTTTCCCTGAGGATCATTTTGTGATACCCACCAGTCATAGAGATAATACCTGCTACAATTGACTGATACTTCTTTCTCTGGCTTCTCTTTTAATCCAGGCAAAAAGGGAAAGGATCCTGAGAACAAAATGAGAAATGCGTTGTTTTCTTTGAGGTAAACAGTCGTTTCTTCATCAAGATTGTTTGTGAAAATAATAAGGCGGCCTTGCCATCCTGTTTTCTTCAATGATTCAATGAATGAGGTGATGACATCTTTTTTGTATGAGCCACATGTCGTCAGGATGGTATTTTGCATAAAAAGAAAAAAAGAAGGGATTATAAAAAATCATCCCCTTTTCCATGGTATGGATTCTGAGGCAAGTTTCCAGGGCTCCCTTGCTTCCCAATCCTGCACCCAATCTTCTGGGATGACCAGACTGAGCGCGGCAATGTCGCCGAGATATTGATCTAGGGCAGAAGGAACAATTTCCACCCCTCCCGAGAGGGCAGGGAAAGATTGGTAAAACTCCTCTATTACCAATGGCAGTAACAATGCCCTATTTTTCATGAAGACACTGCCCCCAATGATAAAACGCCTGGTGTCGAGCAATGCGTTTATCGAAGCTAGGCCCCTTGCAAAATTCCTCGCTGCCCTGTTAATAATACTTCTTGCCATGCAGTTAGTGTCATACTCCCTGAATGCATCCTCTGCGCATGTTTCTGAATAATCCCTGCCGTCGCCTTGGTTGTGGAACTCTTGCTCACGACGATATTCCCTTGCAATTGCGGTTCCAGATGTGAGCGCTTCGAGATCACCATAATTACCACATCCGCACACAGGACCATCCTCTGCAATGTACATATGCCCGAGATGGGGAGCATTCCCATTCTTCCCACCAAGAAGGTGGCCATCAACATACGCTCCTCCCCCAATCCCTGTGCTCCAGGTAACATAAACAAGATTATCACATCCTTTTCCTGCACCAAACATATGCTCTGCGACAACGGCTGTCACACAATCATTACCCATCTCCACTCGGAATCTTTTGGAGACATACTCTTCGAGAGGTATTTCTGTCCAGTCATTCTGGGCATTTTCCTTTCCAAGGACAAGTCCATCACAGAGGTTTGGAGAGATGACCACCCGGTAGTCTTTGTTCCGCCTAAAAGGGGAACAAGTAGATATGCCAACATTTGCAATATCATCTGGTGGGATGCTTATTGCGTGGCAAGCGTAGTCAATCATCCCCAGCACCTGCTCTGGAAGCGCCGTATTTTGCCCTTTCTTACCCGTTGGGGCAGTCACTTTTATTCTCATGCTGCCATAATCAAAAATACTCACCCTGGTGGCAGTCCCACCAACATCCACGCCTGCAAAGTATTCACCCATTGTTCTACCCCCTGGTCACTGTTGGTGAATAATTGAACTTTTTTTATAAAGATTTCTTTGTTTCCAAACATTGTTTGAATTAACTCATTCCATCCGCTAACTCATTCCATCCGCTGGTCTGTGACATAAGGTACTGGCGAGCATAATGGCAATTGACCTAAACATTTATTAACATTCAACTATTCATCATGACTTAGGTGATCATATGAAAAAGGCATACCGACTGCTTGTGGTTCTGTTCCTCTTTGTTGCATGCGGAAAAAATGAGGCACCAGGGGAGAATCCAGAAGGTGCTCCCATAAAAATTGGGGTGATACTGCCCTTATCAGGGGATACTGCCATCTATGGCAACAACGTGAAAAACGGCATCGAGCTCGCAAAAAAAGACCTTGGAAGCTCCATCCAGCTGCTCTATGAAGACTCGCATTGTGAGGGGAAGGATGCCGTCAGCGCTGCAACAAAGCTCATTACCATAGACCATGTCGATGCGATCATCGGGGAGCTTTGCTCTGGAGCAACGCTCGCAGCTGCACCGATCGCTGAAGAATACCATACGATAATGATCAGCCCTGCCTCTACTAGTCCCCGGCTCACTGATGCTGGAACATATATCTTCAGGACGATTCCCAGCGATGCCCTCCAAGGAAAGTTTGCTGCAGAATTATTGATCGCAAAGAACATCAACACCCTCGCGATTATCTATACAAACGATGAATATGGTGTCGGATTGACAAATGTCCTTGCAGAATCCTTCACTGCTCTTGGTGGAAAAATCGTTGCCAAGGAATCAGTTGAGCGAGGCGACCTGGACCTTCGCACATCCCTCCAAAAGATCAAAAGCGCAGAACCAGAAGCATTGTTCCTCAGCCTCAATTCTATTGATACAGCAATTGCAGTGCTCGAACAGATCAAGGAAAATGACCTTACTGTGCAGCTCTATAGCTCAGAAGCGCTAAAGGACAGCACTATCCTCTCACAGGCTGGCAATGTATCTGAAGGGATGGTCATCTCGTCGGTGAGCTCTGGACATGATGCTTTTACGAATGCATATTTTGACGCGTATAATTCAGAGCCAGGACTCTTTTCTGCACAGGGATATGATGCATTCAAGGCCCTGGACATGGCCATCAAAGAAAGCCGGCAGAATGGCCGGCCTCTCGAGGAAGTCCTCCCAACTCTCTCTTTTGAAGGAGCATCAGGGACTATTGCATTTGATGGCAATGGAGATGTTTCCGGAAATTATGATGTCTTTGTTGTGGAGAATGGAAGATTTATGAAACGCTAATCTCTCTTATCTTTCTTTCTCTTTTTTATCCTTTTTTCTTCGGTTGTCTAGAGACTTACTATCAGGGCCATAGAGTGCGACTGAGATGGATGCAAACGCCAAGGCAAGGTCACGCACTGTAATATCATTATATCCCATGCCAATGGCAATGATGAAAAGGTGCAATGAGAGCAATATTGCGCTTATCCTTGTGAACAGTCCAAGGAGAAGAAGCGTGCCAAAGACGGTCTCAAAGAGGCCATTTCCCATTATAAGAACATGCACTGATGGTTTTGGGATATTATGCATCATCTGAAGCGGATGGCTGTGGGTCATTTCTGCGCCATGGGTGTACATCCAGTCAGGGATATAGCCGAGAAAAGACTCTGGATTTACTAGCTGGGAAATACCAAACCAGAGAAAAAGGAGAGAGAGGGCAATGCGCAAAACGACGGGTGCGTATCTTGCTGCGGTTTCTTTATCCACACCGGCCTTTCAGTTGTCTTGCTTTAAAGAGTTTTTGATTGGTACAATGAATTCAGAGAAAAACAATCTCCTCAGAGTCTGAAAAGCCGCTTGGCGTCAGGAAAGAATACGTTTCCTTACCCCTCTTTTCTCTCAATAACCTTACTCCAGGTGATATGCTCATAATAACTTGACCATAAACCTCCGAATGTCACAGCAAACATCAATTCTTCTAACGGAACCCCTAAAATAAGAATGCCGCTTATTGCATTCAGATTCCACACCTGCTCAACAATACCTGGGTAGACAAGGTTAAAGGAAAAGAAGAATATGAAATACACCCCCAGGAATAATAACGAACCAAGACATATCTTTTTTATCAAGTCTGGCCTACAGAGCATTGCTGCCAGAGACCCTATGAGCATCGCAATACTTGATGTATAGATCGGATTTAATCCTGTGAAGAAATACAATGGCAGGAACACGATGATTGGTGACATGAGCATTACTTTATGGAACTTATGTCTTGAGGCATGCATCTCATAACCCCCCATTTTAACATGTTCTGCATTGCCAAACGTTTCATAGAGGACTGCTCCAATACCCCCCACCGCAAAACAAAAAATGAGGCTCTCGATATCAAAACCGGTCCTTGCGGCAAGGTCAAATAATGAAGGAGGATTCCAATACTCAGGAACAAACATTGGCTCTGTGAGCCCCAAGGGGGCAGTAACAATGCTCACCCATAGCATCTCCTTTCTTACTGAAGGTTTCACTATCCAGATAAGAGTCCATATCCCCAGAAGGATGAGGGAAAAGGTCAACCAGGGGTTCATTTAGCGCTACCTCAAATAAATTTATTATATATCCATGCAAGCATGTACATCAACAGGAAACTGATGATTGCTGCTTCAATCATGCCCAGGATAATTCCTCCAGCACTTAAGGTAAAAAACATGTGGCTCTGCTGCATCAGCTTTACTGCTCCCATATACAGTCCGAGATTGCCGAACAATCCAAGAATCAACATACATAATGCTCCAAGTACTGCGCCGGAGTATCCTAAAGCTCTTTCATTAATTTTTTTATCCATGATTGTGGCCTCCTTTTTTCATCATCCATACATGCATCCCAACACAGAGCAGTAGCGGCAAGAGTGTCCACACACGGGCATCAGTCTTTAAATAATCTGCTACTACTATCACCACAATGATTGGCACAAGGCACATGAGGGCCATCATCACCATGTGATTGGAATGCTTCCCTTGTTCCTTTTGCCCTTGACAGCATGTTTCTTTATCTCTTTTTTGGTTTTTTTCCATTTTCCTTTATGATAAGTTTGTATGTCCACCAAAAGATAATACCAAAGATGAACGCTGCCAAAGCGACATACAAAAGCCATACAAAACTCCACCCAAACCATCCATACCCGTTCATCATCCCACCGCTGCCCATCATCCCTCCATTATTCATCATTCCCCCATAACCATAATTTGTGTTCATCATGTTGTTTCCTCCTGAGGCCATCATGCCAGACCCCATCATCCCGTTCATCATCATGCCCATCATTCCTGATCCCATCATCTGAGATTCACCACAGTAGAGCGCCTTTGCCATGCGAATGTGCATTATACGCAACGTTTCTGAGCCTTCTCCACCCATCATCTCGTCCATGCGCTCATGTGCATCGCCAGGGTGCATCTGTTCCATGTAATACTCCCCAATCATCTCAAGCTGATCATCAGATAAATTCTCGCAAGAGGTTCTTGCGTCTATTAGTTGTTTTGCCTGAGCAAATATCTCTGCATGATTCTCCTCTACTGCGGAGCTTATCCCTGCAATCAAGAGGGCAATAAAGATATATCCAGCAATTTTTTTCATGTTTATCACCTCACCATTCTTTACAGCAGTCAACAATCTTTTTCATCAGCGCTGAGAACCTGCTCATGTGCTTTGTTTCTTTTTCTGCGTTCTCCTCTATGATCTCTTCCTTTTTAATGAGCTTTAGGTTCAAGGCAAAAAATGTCGACCATAAGTCAAATCCTGCCCTAAAAAATGGCTCTGCCTCCTTCTTTCCCTTTTTTGACAGCTCCTTGCATCCTACCTCATAGAGCCGCATGCTCCCCGCAAGAAGGTGTTTGCTGATGCACCATTCTTCTCCTACTGGATCAGTGACAATCCTTCCCAACATCTTTTTCCTAATCTCCCTTACTGAGAGCAAGAGGTCAAGATATTTCTGGTCATTTGTCTTCTGAGCAGTAAAATAAAAATGCTCCTCTAAGCTCACTAAGTTCATGATTGCAATGCTCAAGTCCTCGTCCCGGGAAAGGTCAACATCACCTTTCTTTGTCTTCTCGATCTTTTTTATCCACTCTTCAATATCTTTCTCCATCGTTTTTATTCTCTCCAGTTTACTCACAATACATCATAATACAAATTGCATGAAAAGACCTGCCAGGATAAGCAATAAAAAGGTCACCATGATGCCCTGATATGGCACGGTCTTGCCTTGACGAATGCTAGTAATCTTTTTACTCAAGGATGGGGTGATGCACATTATTGCCCCTCCAATGAGCGACCCAACAATGAACATGTCTATTACATATGTCCTGTTCAGCAAAGTTCCATACCCTCCTGCAAGCGAGATGAGCAAAGGCTTATTCTCTTTTAACAATGGAACTAAGGGAATAATGGTGGTGAGGAATGAAAAGGCAATCAACACAGGGATCTGATAAGGAATGACCTGTTTTTTTATCATCCGGCCAACCCACCAGCCCATCGAGACAGCAAATGCACCAATAAAGATGCCGATGACCCCTTTATCCACTCCCAGGTATGCTGCTCCTCCAGCTGCAGCAGCCGCACCGAGCGTGCAGAGAGGACAATGAGCCCTTGCAACCTTCACGACTGCGAGAACTGCCCCTCCTAGTATTGCCAGCTGCTTTTTCATCTTTTTCTCCTTCCTTATATCCTCATGAACTCATATGATGTCCGGTCATGATTAATTGCATAAACAATCCATGCACCGGTCTTTCCCCCCGGCATTCCAGGAGATCCTGAAGGCATTGCTGGAAGGGCGATTCCTGCAATATCCGGCTTTTCTGTAAGGAGCTTATCGATCGCCTCGATTGGGACATGGCCTTCAACAAAATAATTACCAATCTTTGTCGTATGACAGCTCTCCATATTTGCTGGAATGCTGAATTGATCCTTTATCTGAGTGATATCTGTGACGGTCTGCACATTCACAGTGAATCCTTTTTGCTGCATATACTGCACGTACGCGCCGCAGCAGCCACAACTATTTGATTTAAAAACAGTTACCTCCTGGACCTTTGCTTCCTGCAATGCCGGGCTCTCATTCTTTGCACACCCGGCAAGAAAAAGGATAGTCAGAAGACCCATAATTCCAATAATGCTTATACTTTTTCTGCTCATTTTAACCTCCAGCTGATTCGTCCCAACTAAATACTCTTTCCATTACCTGTGGAATTCCTGTTATCAATACCGTAACTGGACCCTTGCCTTCCACACGATCAAATGTGATAATACCTTTTGCATGATGGCCCGAGAGTGATGATGCGCTTGATGGTGTATACTTCTTACCTGCACGCTCCAATGTTGTCATCCGTCTTAGATCATAGCCGCTCAATTCCACCGAATGGGTATTTGCTTGAATTTCCATAATGATCACCCCATCTTTGTCCTGAACAAGTGTGAGATCAATGGCCACTCCCCCAGGTGATGTGTCACCTGTTGATCTGGTTGCTGACTGAGATGTATCAACAACATTTTTCCCCAGATCATTGCCCTCTGTTTGGAGAAAAAGAGGCTTTTTTATTGAACGTTTTGCGGAATCATCCTGCAGTGCAGGGCCACTAATAAAGGCAAGGAAGACAATTATAAGAGTAAGAGATACAATTATGGTGAGCAGCACGTACCATTTTTTTTGCCCAGGTTTTCTTTTCACGGGAACAGCAGCCGAACAGCAGCCCTCTTTCTTCTTTTCGATAAATGCTCTCACGTAGCCTGCAATTCCTGCCAAAACAACTATTCCTCCCACCACCCAAAGAATTGTTTTGAAGGGAGAGACTGCCTGAAATGGCATCCCTGCAATTATAAGCCCGCCATTTATCAGCAACAAATTACGGGAAACACATCGTCTCCTTATATACATCATGAGCACCGCTCCATATAAGATCACTGCAACACTCCACATGGGCACTGCTATCCTTGTCAAGAATCCCAGGGGCATTCCTGTCAGGGTAATCCCAATAACTGAAAGCAGAGAAATGATGCCCAGGCAAATGCTGTGGCACACCTGCCAGGAGCCCAGGACGCTGGCAGTCCCAGAAACAGTGCTTGTTATCCCAAGCACCTTTTCATCCCTTCCTCCTGACTGCATATCTTTGCCTTTGACGCTTCTTGTTTTCATAGAGGTGATAATGCCCACCTTGTTTAAATAGAAGGATAAAAGATAGGTAAAAAATAGGGAAAATTTAAAAAGTACCAATCTTTTCTGTTAGGAATGGGTAAAAAAATAGGGAAAGATACGAACCTCCTCATTCTCTTACTCATCTCGCTTGTGCTTGTTGGTTTCATGATGTTCTCGAATGTGGTCTCTTTTTCCCATATCCAAACATTCGTTGTTGATCAGCTCAGGAACAACCAGCTCATAGAAACACAGCATGCATCAGGAAGGATAGAAAATCACCTCCTCCAAGCAAAAGATGAGATGGTAACACTCAGCAAGTTTCCGGAAATCAATGGGCTCTCAATCGAAAAGTGCCAGGACGACCCTGAAAGGGTTCATGAAAAAATATCCAGTGTTATAGGCACCCTCCTTCATGCGGACAAGGAAGGCAATATCATCGCCTGCACCTCCCCTCAGTACTCCTCCTTTCTTGGCCTCAACATCCGGAATAAGGATTATTTTACCATTCCACAGTCTACTAAAGAACCTTATATCACCGGGCTTGTTACTCAAGGAAGAAGCTCCTTCATCGTCATTGCTGTCCCTCTCTTTGAAAGCTCAACGTATACACCTTATCCAAATTTTAATGAGCAATTCACTGGTGTTCTTCTCACCTTTGTCGACATCAATGATCTCTACAACCTCTATATTCATCCATATCTTCGACCGGGACAAAACTCCTTTCTTCTCATTGACAAAAAAACAAATGAAACCCTCCTCAGCAGTCCTGACATCAATGACACCTCCCTGCTCCTCAGCCAGCTTCCCACGCCCGCCCCTCTGGCAGATATTCTTTCGATAAAGGATCTTGGAGACACGATCATGACCACTTCCGATATTGTGATCGGGCATCAAACTTTACGCTTAATCGTCCTTACCCCAGTTGCGAAAGCTGCATATGGCATGGAAAGTCTTCAAACACGCCATCTTGTCAGCCTCGTCTTTATCATAATTGTTTCCCTCTTTGCTATTATCACACTCCTCACACTGTACCGATCGAAGGAGACAGTAGAAATGGAGCTTCAAAAAGCGAATATCACTCTTGAACGCTTTGGCATTACTGCTCACAAGGAAGAGGGAACGTATTCAGTTGCGGATACGGATATATCCCCCGGCAAAATCTATCTGATAACAGACGAAGAAGACAATCATGCCCATGAGCTCTTCCTGAACACGCTTAATAGAGGATACGCTGGTCTTGGTATTGTTCGGGAAAATCCCTCAAAACTCAAAAAACGCTACAATCTTGACAAAACATCATTCATCTGGCTGACAAAAGTGAGTGCTGAGGGTGTGCCTACAGAGACAAACATTGATGTCCTCTTCAAGCTCATTCACGAGTTTATTACCAAGTCAGACAGGAGTGTTATCCTCATCGACAGGATCGACTATCTTATCCTTGAGAACTCATTTGATGAAGTGGCCCGTGCTCTCCATGCTCTCCATGATCTTATCCTCGATCATGATTGCATCATCATCATAGCAGCGCAGCCAAAGCTTCTCACTGAAGACCAGCTCTCCTTATTGTCGGAAGAAACAGAAGATCCATTCGGGAAACAACTTGGCAAGATAACCCTCTCGGAATTAGAAAAAAATATCCTTGCGTATATCAACGAAGGAAATATCTCAAATAAGCTTGTCACATTCAAGCATATAACAAGCCATTTTTCCATCACAAAACCAACGACACGCGTGAAGATTTCCCGGCTGGCTTATCTTGGCCTTGTCATGATTGAACAACAGGGAAGATATAAATCGCTTCGCATAACTTCTTCTGGCAGAAAATTACTCAAATAATCGTCTTCTTGCTCCTTTTTCCCTTTTTTTTTCCTATACTTTCTCCTTGTTTATATATATGGTTCTTCTTCTTTAGAAAAGCAAAACGTTGCAAGAGCGATACGATGATGCGAATGTTCGCATTGGTCGCATGATCAAATGATTCAACAAAAAAATGATTCAACAAAATGATCAGGTTATAGATGATCATGAAATGAGGGAAAACATGACAAAGAACGAAAAGGACAGTGATGAAAAACAGCATAGGATTCATAACTTGGATGAACACCATGCAGGAGCATTAAATGAGGATCATCAAGAGCCACACCATATAACTCATACCTCATCACTGCGAAAGAAACAAAACTCCCCACCTGTTCTTTCCGGCCAGCTCATCGCACTGCTTGTTGTTGCAATCCTTCTTGTCATCTTCAACCAATACCAGATAGCATTAGTCAGCGCAGCAGTTGGATCCCCTGGAGGCGGGCAGCAGATTCTTGGGATTACCCGCGGATCAGGAGAGGTCGACCTTGCTGCTGTGGACGCAAACACGCTAAAATCGACCGGGCAAACCGTGGCTGCTGTCTTTCCTGTTCAGGATTTTGCCACTGCGGAGGATGCCATGGCCTCCATGTTCCCTACCGGCACACCAGACTATGGAACTGAACTTGGCGTATCTTTTGACGATCCTGTCGGATCATTATCAAAGCTTTCCAGGATGTATCGGAGCCTTCAGTCTGAAGTGCAGACGAGCAGTCCTGAAGGATGGAAACACTTTATGAGCCTTGCATCAAAACCTGTTGGCATCTCCTGTGAATACTGCTGCGGTGTTGGGCCCATAGGCATTGATGCGAATGGGAATTCAGCATGCGGCTGCCAGCATAATCCAGCGCTTCTCAGCATTGCTTTATACTTATCCGCCTATACTGATTATACTGATGGAGAGATCCTCCAGGAAGTCATGAAATGGAAAACACTCTTCTTCCCGCAGAATATGATAGAACTTGGGATGAAGGCTGCAGGAGGGGATCCCTCAGCATTAAAAGACCTGCCTGGCATGGTCGGAGGATGTTAAAATGAATGGCGTTATAAACCTAATAAGAACGTTGTATTACAGGAATAAATGGCTGGCGATTGTTGCCGCGGCCTTGCTCTTGACATTTTTAGTCGGGTGCAGTTCACAGAGCAGCGGCGGCTACCCCCCACCGTCTGGTCCTGTTGGCGGTGGCTGTGGGGGATGAGTGAATAGCAACCATCAATTAGCATCAATAAGCAACCATCACCCCAGAACAGCATCAAAAAATGATATCAAAAGAAAAACAACGGGAAATGCACCAGCAAGCACTCCTCGATAATAAAGAGAGGGAAGAACGCTTTCAATTTGAAAACAAAAAGAAACAGGCCAAGAAACGAAAAGTCATGGCATCTGTGATAGTTCTCCTCCTCCTCTTGGGCTCCTGGATCGCCTATGCAAAGCTTTCCCCCGGGAAATATGATTCCTTTGCAAAGTGCCTCACTGAAAAAGGAGCGGTCATGTATGGGGAAGACTGGTGCCCTTATACCCAAGGGCAAAAAACAATGTTTGGCAAATCATTCAAATACATCACTTATCAAGTCAAACGAGACCTTAATAAGCGGCCTACTTGGGTCATCGATGGGAAAACTTATGAGACTGTACAATCATTCGAACATCTTGCAGCATTGACAGGTTGTGAGATATAACCCTGAATGATCATTCAAACAATAAAAGGATTATATGGAGGAACACACATGGAACAAACAACAATTATCGCGGTTATCATCGGGCTCCTGATCATCGTCTCAGGAGTGCAGGCAGTGCAACTCAGCACTTTGAAAACGACGCTGTCGAGTGAAGGGTATTCACTTAAGGCCGGGTCACCCCAACGAGCTCCCTCAAGCGGAGGTGCGAATACTGGAGCACTTCCCTCAAGCATCAAAGACTTGCCTCAAATGGTTGGAGGGTGCTAATCTCTCTTCCATCATCTTTCCATTATCTTTCCGATGAATAAACAATGGGCATTACAATGAAAAAGGTATTACAATGAAAAACGACCAATCCACCCAATCCACACATCAATTTTTTTATATCCTTGGCTTTCTTGTCATCCTGCTTGGCATAGTAAATATTTTCCAGATCCAAGGCAGTCAACTAGCTTTGACCGAAAAAGTTCTCGAAGCAAAGGAAGCTGCACGCCCCGCTGACTTATCTCTCATCACCCTCACACCATCAGTTTGTCCTTCCTGTGCGAGCGCTGCAGAGGTCATTGCAGCGGTAAAGGGAGGAAACACCAATATCCTGAATGAGCAATCAGTCGATGCTTCATCGCCGGAAGGTGCGCAACTCATCTCCCGTTATGGGATTACCAAAGTGCCCAGTGTCATCCTTCTTGGAGAGACTTCGCGCTATCTAACACAACAATTCACTCAACGTGGAGATGGCCTTGTGTATGAATCAAGCATACCCCCCTATGTTGAAACAGCGACAAATGCTGTCAAAGGCATGGTGGATGTAACAATCATCAATGCCAGCTCCTGTGCCGGGTGCATCAATTTTGAGCTGCTCATACCCCAACTGAAAAGCAGCGGGATATTTATCAGCAGATCAACTACTTATGATCAAGAAAGCAAGGAAGGAAAAAGCATCATATCCACGTATGGGATCACCAAGGTCCCAGCAGTCCTGTTTTCATCAGATATTGAGGCATATGGCAATGAGATAGGCCAGCAGCTCCTCGCCGCTGGGAAAAAAGGAGCTGATGGGACATATATCCTCGAGCAGCAAACCCCCCCATTTGTGAACCTGACAACCGGCAAGACGGTTGGGGAAGTGACTCTTTATATCATTAGTGATAAGAGCTGCCCTTCCTGCTATAACGCAGAAGCGGTCAATCTGCCAATTCTCGCCCGCCTTGGCGCTTCGCCCAGCAACATCGAGCGTATGGATGTCTCTGATAAGAAAGCCTTGGACATCATCGGAAAATACAAAATACAAAAAGTGCCAACTATCCTGCTTACAGGAGATACCTCTGCGTATCCCATCCTCACAAAAGTATGGCCGGAAGTTGGGACAATCGAACCTGATGGCGCCTATGTATTCAGGAATGTCCAATTGCTCAAACAAACGTATAAGGATCTGGTCACGGGAACAATTGTGGCACCACCACCCCCTGCAGTGTCTCAGGGAGCTGCTTCATCTTCACCCTAGAACTGTGTAGGTTATTGCCCCTCTGGGGCAATAGCTCTTTTTTTCTTCCATGGACAAACAAAAAACTCTCAAAGGATCATGCCTCCTTTTTCTCCTAGGGCTCATGCTTATCCTTTCCTTTCATGGGGCCGCTGCGCTCGAGCTCCCTGCAAACCTCCAAAAAATCATTGACTATAACAGCCAGAGCACAATCGACTTCTCGCTGAAGATATCCATCTTTATCGCATTTGCAGCCGGGATCCTGGCGCTCCTCTCCCCCTGCATCCTTCCCCTCCTTCCTGCGTTTTTCTCTTTTACTTTCAAAGAGAAAAAGAATATTGCGTTCATGACAATCGTGTTCTTCTTTGGCTTTGCAACATCGTTTGTCCTGATGGGAGTGATTGCCGGGTACCTTGGTGCGCAAGCACTCACTGTCATCCAGCAGCCATGGCTCGTGCGTCTTGCCGGAGGGATGATCATCCTGTTTGGACTGCTCGCATTCTTCGGAAAGGGGTTCTCTTCATTCATCAAGCCTCTTTCTCGTTTTGGAAATGACATCACCGGAGTGTACCTCTTTGGCGTGTTTTTTGCGATCGGCTGGACTGCCTGCCTTGGCCCTATCCTTGCTGGCATCCTTGGGATTGGGGCATTGCTCCATTCACCATTACAGTCCGGGGTGCTTCTCTTTTTTTATGCCCTTGGCAACCTTGTCCCCCTCTTCATCCTCTCTGTCTTCTATGATAAGATCAAGGCTTCAAGGCCTGGTTTCTTTCAAGGCAGGGCATTGTCATTTACTCTCCTTGGGAAGAAGGTAAACACTGATGTTTCCCATGCGGTTTCCGGGATCATTTTCATCTTTCTTGGCCTTTTCATGATCATCTTTAACGGGACTGGCCCGGTCAATACCTGGGATATCCTTGGCACGAAACAATATTTCTATTCACTCCAGCGGGAGCTGATCGGATGGCAGTATGCTGGTATTGCGAGCATCTTGATCTTTTTTTTCTTTCTCTTTTGCTTTGGCTATTTCTTTTGGAAAAGGCACCCGAATAAGAAAGAAAGATAGCAGGAATATGTTTGCAAAGCCAAGGTCAATGTCCTCAACTTATCCGGTTTATCCTAAAGATCCTCAAACAGTCTTTCAATATCTTTCAAATTCAGAGAAATTGCATTTATCTCTCTTATCCTTGCCAATGCTCTCTCTGTGAAACCGTTTTTTGACATGAACAAGAATTTGTATTCCCCCGTGAACTCTATACGCTTGGCTTTTTTCATTAGGTCATCGATGACACCAATATCCACCAGGTCATTATTCCATTTGACTTCCCCCACCAATATCCGTCTTGTTTTACGATTATAAGCAACAATATCTATCTCTTCACCTGCTCTGTTCCACCAGCTGCCAATGTTTTCAAAATCAAGAAGATACCCATTGATCTCTTTATTTAGATACGAAACAAGCACTTCTTTGCATATCCCTTCAAAAACTCGTCCAACATAGGCATTAAGGTTTTCTTTTATATTATCCTCTACGATTTTGCTATTGCCCAGATTCAAGGCGGTTTGGTTGGGGAATATGAATTTGTACCAAAAGCTAAAGAAATTATCTTTTAAGCCATACTTACCCAGCCTTTCCTTGCCCAGCACCGGGTCTTTTCTTCCAAGCAGTTCCAGGAGCTCATCGAGTCTTTTGATATATGCAGGCAGGGTATTTGCGTCAATCCCTGTAAAATCTTGCATCTCCTTGACATTTTCTTTGCCTGCAGACGCTGCCTGCAGGATGGAATTGTATTTAGCGTGCACTCTTACGTTCTCATATTCTAACAAATTTTTTGGCTCTTCAAATAGTTCTGCACTTTTTTTTAGTAATAGCTCAAATATTCTTTTGTGTATGTCCCCATCAATTTTTTTCACTTTTTCGAGATAGTAGGGTGTTCCGCCAAATACTGAGTAGGTGACTATTCTTTCTTCTTCACTTAATTCTTTAAACATTAATCTAAACTCCCCATATTTGAAAGGAGATATCTTTATTCTTGTTGCTCTCCCATATAATGCTCCTGCTTTGCTACCCGTTATCTTTTGTATCATCCCGATTGATGAACCAACCAATATCAGCATTATCTTCTTATCCTTTAATCTCTGATCCCAACAATTCTGCAATTGTGTTATGAACTGGGGTGAGATCTCCAGGAATCTTTGAAACTCATCAATCACAAAAACAAATCCATTATCCGACTTTAACGCGATGAAATCCAGAAAATCATTGAAATCTGCAAACTTTCTTGTCTCGCCCAATTGTTCCTGCACTGTTTTTGAAAGAGAGTCTAGTATCCCTTGTTTTTCAACTAAATCCACATAGAAATACATCTTGTTCTTAGGAATTGACCCGATGAACTGTCTTATTAGCTCTGTTTTACCTACTCTTCGTCTGCCATATACAACGAACATTTTGCCAGATTGCAAATTAGCAAATTCTTCTTTTAGCAAATTGAGCTCTTGTTTTCTGTCGTAAAAGGTTCTGTTTTCCATCTTATATTAATATGATAATGTTATAACATTAACAAACTAATGTTGTATATAAATCTTTCGAATTTTGCCATACCCAATATAATTGCTACTGTTTAGTAACGAAAAGTATTTAAACCAGGCCCCATATGTATCAGGCATACATCATGCAAGAGCAGTATGGAACCACATTATAAGGCCAAAATGGAACCAATCATCATCACAAAACGGGTGGCAAAACATGGAAGACAAGCAGTCATTGTCATTCCGAAGCTTCTTGAGAAAGAGCTCTCTCCTGGAACTGTTGTCCAGCTCAGCATGAGAATCGTCAAGGAGGCAGAAGATGGAGCCAATTGATGATGCTGTGACAGAGGAACTGGCAGCCCAGGGGTATCGCGTCTTAGATTACCTTGGAGAAGGGCAGACGAGGGTTGCCTATACAGCGATGTTTGAAGAAGGGCCGTATCGGGATGTCCGGGTGATCAAGTTCCCAAAACCGCATGATCCAGTATCAGTCCAGACAGAAATCAACACCTATGGAAGAGGCGTCGATGCAAATGAGGTCGAGCAAGGATGCGAATTTCGCCATCCAAACCTTGTCCGGCTCCATCCTCCAGTTACTCTCCAGGGAGCCCACCTTAACGTAGAGGAATATTTTGAAGCACGATCGCTCGAAGACATCATCGCAGAAGAGGGTTTGCTCGATGATCAAACATTCCTGACTGTCTTTGAACAAGTCATTGCTGCCATCAGCTACCTGGCTGAGGAAAAACAAGTTTTGCATAGGGACATCAAGCCATCAAATATTCTCTACAACAAAAAGACAGGAGAAGTGAAGCTCACCGACCTTCAGAATACCAGGCCACTCGATGAAATAACGTCAAAGCTTCTCCCCACCAGGGGCGGGATAGCATCCCCTCTCCTGCTCAATGGACTCCTTGGCCATGAGCCGACCAAAACGACCGTTGGAACAGAGCTTTTTTCACTTGGGGCGACGATGTACTATGCCTTGACAGGCAAGCTGCCGTTTTCTTATCGAGCAATCGCTGATGGAAACGGAGTTCTTGTTGATCTTCCCTCAGGCAGCCAGCCGCTCCTCATCCAGACGCAAAGAGGAAAAGTGCAACATATCACACCAAGAGATCATGAGAGGGATCTACGAAGAAGCATGCGGGCGCTGCCAAAACGATGGCGATTCCTTGAAAAACTGCTCACGTTTGAGTCAACCTATGATTCTGTAAGCTCATTCCAGGGTGAATATAATCACAAAAAACCAAAAAATTTTGTCTCCCGAAGGAGTTTTGTTACAACAGTTGCCGGGCTGGGCGCAGCTGGCCTACTTGGGACTTATGGTTTTGCCAAGTACCTTGAAGGGCATGCTGAACTCGAGGAAATGAACAGAGCAAATGAAGAACAATTATTGTCTGCGATCAAGGGAGGCTACCGCATAGGCCTTGCATACCTCGTGGATAATCCAGGTGTTGAACAATTTCCTTACTATGATGACTGCATCGCCGAGATAGGGAGAACCTATCATATCCCCTCCGATGTTCTTCGCAACATGATCCTGGTCAATAAATATTTTGGCCATTCAGTATTCTTAGCGTCAGAAATAGCAAATGGACAAAACATTTGTTATTTGGATCCAATCGCAATAAACACTAAAGGGAATAAAACTCTTTGTGAACCCAGAATAAACCTTGACTGGGGAGCCAGGAGGCTAGCGAACCTTGTACGCCAGAGCGGTTCAGTTGCCAGTGGCGTCGAACTCTACTATGACCTTCCCGAGACCAACTGGCTCTATTCACGACAAGAATTGCCCGAGGCATTCCGGGATGTTGATACTCTCAGAAAAAATATTGTTTACAATGTGCTCGTTGGACCTGGCGTGGGATATGATGGGGGCACTTTTTCAATATTCCTCAGAGACCCTCACTAATCCTGCTCTCCTAGGAGGATTCCTAGCAGCGGGCTTGCTGCCAGGTAAAAGTTTCTTGCTGCTGCAAGAACATGATGCACCACTACCGCATCCTTTTTTTGGAGCGCGGCATAGCCCTGTTTATAGATGACTGTCTTTTCCATCTCGTGCACGTCATCGAGCAGCGCTATCTCCCTTTTCAGATAACACTTCTTGAGCAATGCAAATAAGGCGCTGCAAGACTCCATCACCTTGATCGTTTCTTTGGCCACTTTCCCTTTCTGTTTTTGCATTCCCTTATGCAGATGGTAGATCTCCCTGGCACCGTGGGTCGTGAGGGTGAGAAAGGTCCAATAAAACTCTGATTCGGGCATCGTTACTTTTCGCTTTGCAATCACCCGCTTGCAGAAGTTATCATACTGCTGGATAGCCTCGATTGCATCTTCATAACCAACTGTCTTTCCATACTTTAGAGCTTCTGTACTTTCCTCCAGGAGAACGCTAATGGTGTGGAGATATTTTTGTACAATCTTGTCAAACTGGTCCAGTGAAGGTTCGGTTAGGTTTTCTATAATGCATGATCCCTGCTCTTTTTTTGTGATGTCATACCCAATCAACCTTGTCTTTATGACCTTGGCGAGTATGGAGAATTGTTTTTCATTCTGGTATTTAACAAATACTTTGTCAAACCCTTTCCTGTAGGCATTGGTGATCGCTGTCCTGATGGCAGATTCCGTGAGCCTTGTCAGTGAGATGGTTGTTTCTTTTGGGGTGATTGATCCTTCTTTGCTCAGCAGGAGTGCAGACCCGCTCTCTTCAACCGTAATTTCGTCTCCAGGGCTAATCTTGAGGCCAGAGACCCATTTGCTTGGGAGGCTCACGACCAACGTTGTTGGTCCCAGCTTCACTACCTTTCGTTTCATGAGCGAAGGGAATGTGTTATAATATATAAATCTTTTGAATTATTTATATGATATATATAATATTAGCTAAAACTATATATTACCAGGAGTTCTTACTTGTCAGAAATTAATCACTAACTAGATACAAAAAATTGCTGTTTGCGTTTTTTGTTTGAACTTGGGAGGGTGAACATGAACCAAAAACATAGACCATACATAGTGTTATTTATGCTCAGCTTGCTTTTCCTTGCAGGCTGCGGAAAACCAACAGGAAATCAACCTACAGGAAATGTTGTTGTGGAAAAAGAAAAACCCGTCGTGAAGATTGGGGCATCTCTATCCCTTACGGGGGGATCAGCCTTCATGGGCGAAGGGATGAGAAATGCAATGGAACTTGCCATCCATAACCTTGGACCCACTAAATACAAATATGAACTGGTCTTTGAAGATGATGCGATGAATCCAAAAATGGCTGCTGATGCATCACAAAAACTCATTACGATCGACCATGTTGATGCCATCTTGAGCCTTTCTTCCGGCACAGGAAATGTGGTGTCACAATTTACCCAGCCAAACAAGGTGATTCATTTTGGGGTTGCCTCTGATCCAACCGTTGCAGAAGGAGAATACAACTTTATCCACTGGACGCCGCCAGAAGAAGAGACAAGAGCATTGATTAGTGAGCTTGAAAGAAGGAATTTGCACAATGTTGCATTCATCAGTTTTAACCAACAAGGAGAAAAGGCTATCATGAATGACTTTTCACATAGGGTAGAAGGAACAGAGATCTCCGTTGTCTCAACCAAAATATTCAACAATGGAGAAAAGGATTTTAAGACATACCTGCTCCAAATTGAGGAGGAACGACCTGATGTTATTGTTGTCCTTGCGTTTTCACCTGAAATTGAGATCATCATGAAACAGATTAAGGAGTTGGATATAGACACGCCAGTGACGAGCATTGAAGCAGTGGAATTTTCCGAACAGCCAGAACTCTTTGAAGGAGTGTGGTATATCCAAGCTGCAGACCCGACTGATACATTCCTCGCGGATTATGTCTCAACGTATGGCAAACAACCAGCGCCTGGAACTGCCAATGCCTATGATGAAGTAAACATGATCGTGGCTGGCTTTGAAAGAGCGGGAAAAAATCCTTTAAAGAAGCCGTCCACTGCAGAAGTTGTTGCAGAACTGCATAAAATCAAGGACTTTCCGGGAGCGCTTGGGCCCTTGACTGTTCCTGAAAGCGGTATCGTGCTTTCCCATGCAGTTGTCAGGATGGTCAAAGATGGCAAGTTCGTTACCATAAAACCATAATTTTTTATTCTTTTATCTTTTTTTATTGAGGAAACGATGGTAATGTCACAATTAGTCATGAATTCCCTCATTGCGGGGTCAATCTATGCACTCGTTGCATGCGGGTTTTCATTGATCTATACAACGAATCGGTTCATGCATTTTGCACATGGGACTACCATTGTTGCTGCAGGGTATCTTTTGTACCAATTGTTTCAAGTGCTAGGAATTCCCTTTTTTGCTGCTAGCTTTGTTTCTATCTGCCTTGCTGGGATGCTGGGCCTCTCGACATACTATTATTTGTATCTTCCCCTGCAAAAACGGAAGGCGTCAAACATTGTTCTTTTAATTGCAAGCATTGGAGTACTCATTTTTATTGAAAACCTTATCCAGCTCATTTTTGGGGCCAGTGTTAAATCAATTGGATACATCAAAATAGCAAGAGGAATGGATCTTCTCGGGGCTGTTATTACACCTCTCCAACTAACTATAATTCTCTCCAGCATAATCCTTCTTGGGGTTCTTTCCTTTCTCATGTATAAAACAATCCTTGGGAGAAATATGCGGGCTGTTGCAGATAATCCTGAACTCTCTAGTATTATTGGCATTGATCACGTTAAAGTTTCTAAATATTCTTTTCTCATAGGATCCTACCTTGCCGGCATTGCCGGCATTCTTATCGGGCTTGAACAAAACCTTGAACCCACCATGGGAACCTCACTGATGATAAAAGGATTTACGGGAGCAGTTATTGGGGGCGTTGGATCAGTTCCTGCAGCAGCACTTGGAAGTTACCTTCTTGGTTTTGCAGAGAATTTTGGCATCTGGTATTTGCCCTCAGGGTATAAGGATGCGATAGCATTTATCCTGCTGTTCTTGTTCTTGCTCTTTAGGCCCTCTGGGATGTTTGGCAGGGAGAAGGGGGCGTCCCATGATTAATCCTTACCTTATCCACCTGCTCATCTTTGTGGGTATCTATATCATCCTTGTTGTCAGTTTGAACCTTGCGCTTGGGTATACCGGGCTTTTGAATTTAGGGCATGTCGCCTTTTTTGGCATTGGAGCGTATACGTCGGCATTGCTTGTCAAGGCAGGAGTACCATTCATCACTGCTTTCTTCTCCTCTGGCATCGTTGCCGGGATCTTTGGCTATCTGCTGGTTCTTGCCACAAAAAAACTCAAAGGGGACTATCTTGCCCTTACCACCCTTGGCTTTAGCTATGTTGTGTATTCCGTCCTGATCAACTGGGGCTCACTCACCAGAGGTCCGCTTGGACTGCCAGGCATTCCCAAGCCAGAACTCTTTGGCTATGTGATCACATCAGGCGAAGCTTACCTCCTCTTTGCCGGCTTCATCGCCCTTCTTGTTGTCTTATTCATCTTCTTTATCATCCAAAGCCCCTTTGGCAGGCTCCTGGAAGCTACCAGAGATGACGAGCTTGGCCTTCGGGTGCTTGGCAAAAACACGTTCGCATTAAAATGCAAGGCGATGATGATCTCAGCATTTTTTGCAGGGATTGCCGGGTCAGTATATGCACACTACATTACTTATATAGATCCTGGATCGTTCATGCTGGGAGAAATTATCCTGATGCTCACCATTGTCATTGTGGGGGGAATTGCCTCGCTCAAAGGCAGCGTCGTTGCAACGTTCCTCATCATCCTCATCCCAGAACTGCTCAGATTTTTCCATCTCCCCTCATCAGTGCTAGGACCGGTGAGACAAATGCTCTATGCGCTCATCCTCATTAGCATCGTCCTCTTTCGTCCGCGAGGGCTCTTTGGGAGGATTGATCTTGCATGATGCGAATCACAAAAGTCCATAAAAATTTTGGCGGTGTTGCAGCCCTTGCCGGATGTTCACTTATGGTAGACAGTGGGAAGATTACTGCACTCATTGGCCCTAATGGCTCTGGAAAGACAACACTCTTTAATGTCATCTCAGGCATTGTGCCCATCGATAAGGGCACTATCTCATTCCAGGGAAAAGACGTGACACGAAAACCTGACTACCTCATCGCCAGACAGGGAATATCCAGGACATTCCAGCAGGTGAGGCTCTTCAAAAACCTCTCCATCCATGACCATGTGGCAATCGCTTTATCCACAAATGACGAAACCTTACTCAGAAATTTCTTTCGCACAAGAAAAGACCAGCCCAAGAGAATAAAACAAGTGCTAGAACTTGTCGGGCTAGACAAGCCCCCTCAGACATATGCATCTGATCTCTCCTATGGACAGCGAAAGCTCCTGGATCTGGCTGTTGCCATTGCAAAGCCCCATTCCCTGCTCATGCTCGATGAACCAGTAGCCGGGGTAAATCCAAAGCTTCGCCAGCAGATCAAGGGAATCATCCGCGCTCTTGCTGCCAAGGGCGATACGATCCTCCTTATAGAGCATGATATGAATTTTGTGATGGACCTTGCGGATAAGGTATATGTCCTTGATGCAGGGACAATCATTGCAGAAGGGCTGCCACGGCAGATCCAAGACAATGAAAAAGTGCTCGAGGCATACCTTGGTGATTGACAATGCTTGAGATACAAAACCTTACTGCCGGATATGGAGAATTGGAAGTATTGCAAGAGGTATCACTCCATATCGGGCCAGCAGAGATCGTGGCTCTCATCGGCCCTAATGGCGCTGGAAAAAGCACCGTCATCAAATCAGTCTTTGGCCTAACACATATTGCACGGGGGATGATCACATTCAAAGAAAAAAAGATCACCAAGATGAAGACAAGCGACCTTGTTGGCCTTGGTATTTCATATGTCCCGCAAGGAAAAATAAACTTTCCAAGCCTCAGCGTTCTTGAAAACCTGGAGATCGGGGCACCTGCCGGGCAAGACAAGGCTTTGCTCACAAAAAACCTCTCATTTGTCTTCCACAAATTCCCTGCACTCCGGGAAAAAAGAGAAAAACCGGCGTATACCCTCTCTGGCGGCCAGCAACAAATGCTCGCCCTTGGACGGGCTCTCATGAGAGAGCCAGCGCTCCTCCTCCTTGATGAACCATCGCTTGGCCTATCGCCAAAACTTCAGAAAGAAGCTTTTACGATGATCAACTCCCTGCGGGCAGATGGAATAGCTATCATTATTGTCGAACAGAATGCAAAGAAAGCGATTGAAATCGCAGACCGGACATACCTCCTTGAGGAAGGGAAGGTGGTGCTGGAAGGAGGCAGGGAAATGATCACCCACAAAAAAATAAAAAGCGTGTATCTTGGGGGAAGGTATTAGTACTCATTTTGAAAGATATTTTCCAGGCAGGATTCTTGTGCAGTTCACAGCGAAACATCTTTAAACAGCAGTTTTTTGTCTTCATCCATGCACTGGCGCCTGATCCCTCTCTCTTCCCATACTGCATCAATGAACATGGCAATAGACCATGCGATCAGCGAGAGCGTTGGAAAAGGAGAACAGCTCCCCACTGTTCGGTTCTATACCTGGAACCCTTCTGCTGTTTCCATTGGGTGTTTTCAGAGTTTACATGATGAAGTTGATATTGCTGCATGCAAGAAGGCAGGGGTGGATATTGTCCGGCGAAGGACTGGGGGCGGGGCTGTTTTCCATGATTCTGCCGGTGAAATTACTTACAGCGTCATAGCTCCGCTTTCTGAATTTGATGGTATGGGGATTACAGAATCCTATAAAATTATTTGCGGATGGGTTGTCAATGGCTTAGCGGAACTTGGTATAAAAGGGGAATTTCATCCCATCAATGACATTCTGGTTGATGGGAAAAAGATATCTGGCAATGCACAAACACGTAGAGGAGGGGTGTTGTTGCAGCATGGGACAGTCCTCCTTGATGCTGATGTTGACTTGATGTTTTCCTTGCTCAGGGTGAAGGATATCAAGATTCGTGACAAGCTCATCAAGAATGTCAAGGAAAGGATAACGAAGATAGCTGATTTTGGAAAATTCTCTCGAGAGGAAGTCTACACCGCCCTTGTTGCTGGCCTCACTCAGGGAAAAGAGTACCAAGAAGGAAAGGTCACTGCTGAGGAGATGGCATTTGCCCTCAAAGTGAAAAAAATCATTTATGAAAATGATTCGTGGAATGGGTCGCGATGAGTATTTTAGCTCAAATCCTGATAACAGCTTCTTATCAACTGGACTGAAGGATGTGATCTATCCTCTCGGTCCAGCACAGCATCATAGAGCCTGAAAAACCCTGTGAGGTGCTGTTGGAGGCAGCGTTCAACAGAGAATGCATAGTGAATTGTTTGGTATAACACGGTTTCATCAATGTTTAATCCTTCCAGACCTTTTCCCATGTCACTATCGTCTGAATCTATCACCCTGACCCCATAATCATTAAATGACCTTAAAAAATCTGCCCAATCTCTGTTGATCATCGAATAGTCTTCATCGATCAATGATTCTGAACTCTCTGAATTTCCCCAATATAATTTTCCAGGATCTTGCCCCCGAAAGAACTTTTCATCAAACACGGTCAACGCAACTGTCCTCGAAGACACATACCGTGGGTGATAGCTGGTAAACGAATGTATGTTTGTCACAACCGGAATGCCAACTTCTCCTACACTCCTCATGCCCTCTTCACGGGTCCACAGCCTCTCCCTCAGCATTATTGGTGTTACATTCTCTGACGAGTTATCACCTGCAAATTTTGCTAATGGAAATAACCTTGCAATCTGGTCTATCGTTTTCGTTCTCATGTTCTCACCTTTAAGTTGTTCTTTGGGAATGAGCTTGAATTAAAAATACTTTATCCTCCTTTTTAGAAGGACAAATGGAAAGATTTTTATTCTTCCCTCTCTTATCCTTCTTATGGATGCTTCGGCATTAGAACAGATTGGGCTGACGAAGAATGAGATAAAGGTCTATTTAGCCCTCCTGCGATTGGGGTCGGGCTCAGCGGGGGCGATTATTGACAAGGCACATGTTCATAACTCAGTTCTTCATGCAAATCTTCATTCACTCATCCAAAAAGGATTTGTCGCGTTCATCATAAAGGGAAAAGCTCGGGTCTATCAGGCAGCACCCCCTGAGACCATCCTTGATTATGTGGATGAAAAGAAGAATGAGATTTCACGTCTTTTGCCCCACCTTCATCAACTGCAAACCTTGGGCGCAGAAAAACAACATGCAGAAATATTCAGCGGTATAAAAGGAGTCTCCACCCTGCTTTACCAACTTATAGAAGAAACCAAACCAAAAAATGAGTTCCTCTTCTTCTCTGCTGATGTTGACCTCCATAATGAGCTTATCCAGAAGTTTTATACCCGCTATGATGCGAAAAGGAAAGAAAAGAAACTGATTGTCAAAGGCATTGCACCAGTCAAGCTCAGACCGCTGTTTGCACAACGGCGGTATTTGCGGATGAAATATGTGAAGTTTCCCATTCCCGAAAATACCGGTATCTGTAATGACAAAATGGGCATTATTTCATGGGAACCAGAACCGTCAGGAATACTTATTACCTCTTCATTAATTGTGCAAAAGCAACGGGCTTTCTTTAACCAGATATGGGGAAATATGGACGATTACTATACCCCTTAGAAACGCTTTTTCTCTTTTATTTTATCCTCCCGATTGACAGAAACCTTTAAATAGCCTCTTCCTCATAGAGAATGTATGGTTCCCTATATTCCCCACACGATTGAAGCTGCAAGGTATCGTGTCAAACACCTTGATTATTTTCACATGAGAAACCTCTATTTCATGATGCATGAATGGTTTATCGAGGAAGGGTGGGCGACGAGAGTAGACTATGATTTCGGGGAAAAATTTTATCTCCACCGGGAGCACGCAAAACGGGGTGATGAGATATGGTTCTGGTGGAGGCTTACCAAAGGGGCGCCAGGACAAAGTGGTCCAAATCCTTTTTATGAATGGCATCTTGACCTTGACTGCCATGTTGTCCTTCTTACTGAAGTGGAAGTTGTCCATGAAGGGGAAAAATTTAAGGCAAATTATGGAGAGCCGGAAATAAAAGTCAGAGCATATATCCTTGTTGATCCTAAAGGCACCTGGCAGAAGAAGATCATCCTCAAAGATATGTATGATGTCTTTACGAAGAGGGTGTGGAAAGCAGAGCTTCAATCGCAGCGAATCCAGCTCTATCGAGAAGCATATCGGCTGCAGGAAGCCATTAAAACATACATGAAACTCCAATTATACCTGCCAGAACCCGAGATGGCAAAGTGGTATCCACGAAAAGACTTCACTGATTATGATGTGAAAACATGAGATTAGAAAAGCTGCCCGTGTCACGGATCAGGTATGCCGGCATAGTGGACTTTGACGGCCTCTACAGGATGATGCACCAATGGTTCCTTGACCGCTCATATTATCTTGAAGAACAAAGCTGGAAGTATAAAATCCCAACACCGCTTGGAAAGCACATGGAGATTGAATGGGACGCGTGGAAAAAGGTGACGGAATATGCGCTCTACCGGATTCATGTCTATTTCTACCTCATGGACGTAAAAGAGATTGAAGTTGTACGTGATGGAAAGAAGGAAAAGCGGCTGAAATTAAAGATGAACCTTGAGATATCCTCCCAGGTGGAGATGGAATACCAGAACCGTGTGACAACCCCCCTCCAAAAAGTGCTGGATGATGTCCTCTATAAAACACTCCTTCGCCGGGATATGGATATCTTCTGGACAGACCATCTCTGGTACATCGTCTTCAAGCTCCACACAGAAATCAAAAAGTTTTTAGGTATGGAAACGACAGCAGACCCCTACCGGGCGGTCTGGTAGGTAAAAAAGAGGGATCATGGCTGAAAGGACACTTGTCGTCGACCACATGCGCCTTATGTATGAAGGGCTCTTTGATGTCGAAGAGCTCTATGCAATGATTCAGGAATGGTTTCGGGAAAAAGGATATGACAAGCGCGAAGACAAGAATTATGAGACGGTAACGCCTACTGGAAAATATGTTGAACTTGTCCTTGAGCCCTGGAAAAAGATCACGGATTATGCAAAGTTTGTCGTGAAGATCAGGATGGTCATGGAAGATGTCAAGAAAGTGGATATAGAGCGGGAAGGGCTCAAAGTGACGGTAAACCAGGGAAAGGTGAGCATGATCTTTGATGCGTGGTTTGAAACAGATTATGAGAACAGGTGGGAATCAAAACCGGAATTCTTCTTCATCAGGACAATGTTTGACCGCTTCATCTTTGTGCCTTACACAGAAAGATTTAAGGCCCGATTGCTTGAGGATGTGAACCAATTATATGGGAACATCAAAGGGTTCTTAAACCTGTACAGGTATGAATCAGAAGCGGTAAGTGGTCCTCCAACACCAACACAGTTCCCGAAATTCTGATCTTGTCCCTGGAGCTGTTTTTTTCATTCAAGCGCTCCAATGTTTTGCTAAAGAAACAGGCATACCTGTCGGGGTTGAAGAGACTGGGATCAATAATCCAAAGCAACTAAAGCGGTATAATTTATTAAGAGGAAGCTTTTTAAATAAATATTGATAACCATCAATTAGTGCCCCCGTGGCTTAGTGGCTATAGCGGCTGTTCTCTATGAGCTGAAACTTGTAGCCATTAGCAGGCAATCAGCAGGTCGCGAGTTCAACTCTCGCCGGGGGCTTTTTTCTATACGTCCACATAGAAAGATTTAAATAAAATGTAGACGTACATTCCTCTATGGCCTATACTGAGATTAAACGAAGAAATGAACAGAGTTATTATTATCGAGTCATCTCTATAAGGGAAGGGCAGTCTGTGATGAAAAAACGCATGTACCTGGGCTCAAATCTGACACCGCAGGAATTATCTTTGAAAGAAAAGTTGGCTGATAGTAAACTTAAAAGAAACAAGGAACTCGAAAGGATTACCCCCTTAATCAGGAAGGTGTTGATCAAGAATAATGTGAGAAAAGCAGGGATATTTGGTAGCACTGCTCGTGGAGAAAGAAAAAAAGGAAGTGATATTGATATCCTCATCGAACCACCAAAAGGCATGGGTTATGGCTTTGTCCGTCTTCAAAGAGAACTTGAAGATGCCCTCAAGGAGAAAGTTGACGTTGTGACATACAAATATATCCATCCCCGCCTTCGTGACAAAATTCTTAAGGAAGAGGTGAGAATTCTATGAAAAAAGACTCACTCTTCTTTATCCAGCACATACTTGAGAATATTCAAGACATAGAAATATTCATGGACGGAGTGGCACGGGCAGAATTCTTTGGAGATAAAGAAAAGCAGAATGCGGTCATCAGAAGCCTGGAAATCATCGGTGAGGCAGTAAAGATGCTTCCATCAACTCTCACAGAGAGATATCCGGGCATTCCCTGGAAAGAGATTGCGGGAACAAGGGATAAGATTATCCATCAGTACTTCAGCGTTGACCTGGATATCATCTGGGATATTGCCAAGGGTGATTTGCCGAAATTAAAGAAGCAGATTGAAAAAATAAAGGCATAATATCCATCGGTCCCTACTAAGCTCTTTTCAATCAGGGATATACTTCAAGATATGGAATGTTGAAAATCCAAAGTAATCCACGTCCCTGATGACCTCCGGGAACTGCTGTTTCATCTCATCTATTAAAGAGAGCAGATGCGGGAGGTTCTTGACGATGACCTCAATTTCAAAGTCAGCCCCACCAATGCTCCTGTTTATCTGGTAGATGTTCTTGTGCTGCTTGCAATACTCAAAAATC
This sequence comes from Candidatus Woesearchaeota archaeon, assembly GCA_013329045.1. Taxonomy (GTDB): domain Archaea; phylum Nanobdellota; class Nanobdellia; order Woesearchaeales; family UBA9989; genus UBA9989; species UBA9989 sp9989u. The sequence continues at coordinate 81,072 of DUKZ01000002.1, read as the reverse complement.
TCCTTGTTGCGCTTTGTCGAGAGAAGCTCTAAGTCTACCCTATAACCTGCATACCCGAGCTGCTCGAGGCCAAGGCCAATCTTATAACCGACAATGATCTTTGTCTTTTCCAATTCCTTGATCCTTCTTCGCACGGTGTCAGCACTCATCTTCAGCTGCTGCGCGATTGCGAGGCTCGAGAGCCTGACGTTATTGGCAAAGAGTTCGATGATCTCCCAATCATGCTCCTTTAATGGCACCATATCACCATCACCATAAACCCGTTCGACCGGCTGGTAGGGGCGATCATAAAAGAACATCCTGTTGAAGTTGATAATTGGTGCATAAACAGCGACATTATACTTTTTGATATGTTCCTTATAGCTGAGCATGATCTGGTCCCAGATGGTGTGGAATTCACTGATCCTTCTCACACCAAGAAAAAGGGCATAATCCCACTTGCCATGCATACTCGTGATGGTCCATACCTGATCTAGGTGCTTCCTGACATGAGCCACAAATAGTTCTCCTTGTGCCTTTGTCATTTGCTGGAATTTTACATAGACTCTAAAAGTGAAATATCCAAGCTTTGCCATGTCAATAATAGCATGATAACCTGTGATCACGCCTGATTGCTCGAGCCTTTTCATCCTGTAGAGAATGAACTGTTTTGAGCGCTTGAGCGTTTTTGCCAGGACAGGAAGCGAGGTGGAACTGTCTTTATCCAGCTCATAGAGCAAGCGGCGATCATATTGGTCAAGGTCAGTAATATCACTCATAATCTTGATAATTACTTATTCATTAATAAAATTATCTAAATTGTAAAAAAAATTAGTGGCATATTTTATATCTTCTTCCGCATTATCTATTTCAGGAACAAGGAAGACCCTTGCCCTGGAGGAATTTACCATGATGAAAAACTATGCAGCGATAGCTCTTATTGGCCTTGCAACGCTGACTGGCGGGTATAAAGCTGGATATGAAGCTGGAAAGAACAATGAACAACAGCAAGCGGTTCAACGGGTATATCAAGAATCAGCTGATATCAATACTCCCATGAGGCAGTGGAAGGAACTTGAGCCTGTTAGGTTCACAGCAGAACAAATTGATGATATCATCAGACGATAGCTCTGGTGATTTTTTTTTTAAATTCCTGCTCTATTTTTATTCTTGTTTTATTGAGGATTATTCTGCCCCAACGAGCATGCCATTCTTTTTTGCTTTCTTAAATGAGCTTCCAAGGAACCATCCCGCACCCACTAAAAATAGTAAAACTGAGACAAGGGCATACCATAAGTTGCCCTGTGATCCCATGGTCGGAAAGATCACAGAACGGAGTGTCTCAAACACCTGCGTTGTTGGAAGCACTTTGGCAATTGGAACAGCCCACTGGGGGAGGGCGCTTAAAGGATAAAAGACACAGCTAAAAGGCTGGATAATCCATGTGAGGCTCCAAGCCAGCACTTGAATTCTTTGTCCAAAGCGAAGAATCAAACCAGTGATGAATAAGCCCATCGCCCAGCCAAACAAACTCAGGATAGCGATTGAGGAGGCGAGCAATGCCAAAGGTATTGTGAATACGTTGAAACTATAGAGCATGAACATCAATGCTGCCAAGAAAAAAAAGGTAAACATTGACCGGAGGAATCCAAACAGGACAATTGAGGTAATATGCTCACTGATCATTACCGGCGAAGAGAAAAGATGGTATAAAGTTTTGCTCCAAAAATCCTCCAACACGTAAACAGCAATATCTTGGGCGGATCTCCAGACAAACAGCCACAAGATGAGGCCTCCAAGAGCCATCGACAGGATGTTGAGCGATGAGATCTGCTTGATAAAATAACTTGTAAATCCCCAGATGATCACATCAATAACTGGCCAATAAAAGATGTCGAAGATCCTATCAGCGCTGTTTAACGTGATAAAGTAATACTTCAGGAGCAGCGCTTTTATCCTGTACCACTTCATTTGCCATTCCTCGCAATATGGATGAAGATGTCATCTAGCGTCGGTTTGCTGATGTGCATATCGATGACATCAAAGTCCTGATTGAAGATCTCTTTGAGGAGCTGAAATGTTTCCTTGTTTTCCTGGAGCTCAAAGGTAATAATGCTTTCCTGCACACTTATGATCCTGATTGATTTTTTCCTGAGGAAAGATGATAACTTTTCTGTGTTTGACTTCAGCGTTAATTGAATAACCTCTTTCTTTATCATTGCCTTGAGTTCTTTTGAGGTGTCAACATAGAGAATTCTTCCCTTATCCAGAAACGCAATCCTATCACATAGCTGCTCAACTTCAAACATATAATGCGAGGTAAAAAGAATAGTACACTTCGTCTCATTATGGTAATCCAGGATCATCTGCCTTGTTTTTTGTGCAATATCCGGGTCCAGGCCAATAGTGCACTCATCGAGGAATAAAATTTCCGGTTTTGGAAGAAGGCCCTTACAAAGAGTGGTTCTTGTGCGCTCTCCAGAAGATAAGTGGCCGATTCGCTTATTTGCCAAGTGCTCTAACCCAAAATCTTTCAAAAGCGAATTGATCCTCTCATTTGCGTTTTGGATATTATAGATCTTGCTGTACACGATGAGGTTTTGCCTAATAGTGAGAATCTCGTTTAATGGATAATACGCAGTGGCAACACCCATCTTATTCTTAATCCTTTCCCAATCCTTTTCTGGATCACTCCCAAGGATCTTTATCGTGCCTGCATCTCTTGTGAGCAGGCCAGTAATCATGTTAATTGTTGTTGACTTCCCGGCACCGTTTGGTCCCAACAAGCCGAATATTTCCCCTTTCCTGATCTTGAAGGAGACATCTTGTACTGCGATATCTTTCCCGTAAGATTTCCTGAGTCCTTCTACTTCAATTGCAAACATCCAGAGAGGAGAAAAGGATTGTTTAAAAAGCTGGTGGAAAAATATATCTACTCCATAACAATCACCTTTTTAAACCTTATGAGGCAGGGGGAGTGCATGGCCATAAAGAAAGAATACCTAGCCCTCCAAAAGCAATACGACCTGCCACCATTTGACGATATGAACAAAGAGTTCGAGATTGATGCTATCGAGAAATTCCTCTTCCCCCTCCGGGAGGTGAGGAACAGAATGATAGACCAGCTAGGAGGGCATGCCTGCCTCCTTGAAGGAGTGCTCTCACCCGACCAAAAAGTGTCTGCCTTTTATGAAGGAAAATTCCTCAGCAAGGATGACCTGGGCAGGGCATTTCGCACCTATAAAGATATCATGGCGCTCATCAGGATGGGGCAGAACAACGCGCTGGCATTTTCCGAAAAAGTTGATGCCGCGTTTATCCGGGAAGTATGGCATCAATGGCCAGACATCAAAACAGCCCTTCGTGTCATCACCCAACGGCTCACCCAAGGGTGGTCTTCCAACATCCAGCAAAAATACCAGGTTGAATACTTTGGTTAGAATTGTCTTACTTGGCCCTCCAGGATCTGGAAAAGGAACACAAGCAGAAACATTAGTCAAGGATTATCACTTAGCTCATATTTCTACAGGCAATATCCTTCGCGAGAACATCAGGAAGGGAACGATGCTTGGAAAACAGGCAAAGGCAATCATTGGTTCAGGACAATTAGTCAATGATGAGATCATGATTGGCATCATCAAAGACGCGGTCAAAGGGAAGAAAAATTTCATCCTCGATGGATTTCCCCGCACGATAAAACAGGCAGAAGACCTGGAGAAGATCAACCTCTCACCAAATCTCTCGCTCTACATCAACTGTCCGGATGATGCCATCATCAAAAGATTATCCGGGAGAAGGACAAACCCTATCACGCAGCAGACATACAACATTTACACAAACCCTCCGCCAAAAGGGATGCATGTCGTCCAGCGGGAAGATGATCGGGAAAACGTTGTTAAAGACAGATTAGCAGTCTATCGAAAAAGCACGGCGCCGCTTATTGATTTCTACAAGAAAAAGGGCATCTTGAGAGAAGTAAATGGGGAGCAAACGATAGAGAACGTTGCAAAAAATGTGAATGCAATCATGCAGAAGATTGCATGATCATTCTGGCAGCCTGCATCCCGGCAGGGCAACGACAACATCTCCCCGATAAAGAGAAGGGTTCTTGAGTTCTGAGAATGCCTGAAGATTGCATTCTCCTGTTGCAGGATTGTAAAACGTGGGATCCCTAATCCAGGAAACAAGCTTTCCCCCAGAAAAATGTTCAAAACCAATCCAGGGAAGCCATTCTGCAACTTTCTCATCACCAGACACAACACCACCAATAGTTCTTCCAGAATCATTCAAGCTTGTCAAGTATAATACCCTGTGCGGCCCTTCTTCAGCATGCACCACATCGGTGTATCCAAGAGCAGTAACTGCATCAACGTATTTTTGCTTACCGGTATATGCTACTACGGTTTGCGCATCGTTTTGTGCAATGCCTATCGGGACAGAATCGATGATTAGGCCATTTGCAGCTCTTTGCCACTGCAATCCTTCTTGGGATGCAGTGTAAAAGTCACCGGTAATAATATTCATCATGAGCGTATATAAGATGCCCCTGTCTTGAATGGCAGTGACTGAGACGACAGGAGCATTCAGGTGGGATCTTGGCTGTTTATCAAATACTGCCTGGACAGTCCCTGATTTGTGCTTGAGCATCTCATCCAACGGGTCGCTCATATCGACAGGATCAACAATGAGGGTCAGTGAATTGTCTGCGAAGGGAGGGACAGTATTTCCTGAGGGGACATACTTGCCACACTCTTCACTTACCAGAACGACCGCCTCTCCCCGGCCGATCCCTCTAATCAATAAATCTTCAAAGAAATTATCAAAGCGTAAGGTGTCTTCTTTCCCTTTTCCCTGGCCGATGACATCTTCTGCGCGGCGCGTGAGGAACTCTTGCCTTCCTGCAGCCAATATTTCAATGGTGCTTTCAAGCGACTGGTATGTCATGAACCGTTCAGAGCACCCCTTCTTTATAAAAATTTGTATAATTTACCCTCTATGAGTAATTAACCATCCTGTCCAAATACCTGCCTGACTAATTCTGTTGCATATGACCCTTTTCCCAAATAGAATTCCAGTTTTACCTTTTTTCTTCCAACAGCGGTCTCATCTTTCTCCGGAACGCTGATGTCAAAGTTCTTCACTTCCATAAATAATGACCTTGTTGTGCCGGCAATGCTCATATTCGTGAGCTGGCGGATGAGAAAATCCCTGAAAGAGACCCCTTCCCTCTCCATCACCTGCAGGACAAATGCTTTTACTTCCTCGTTGACCAATTGGGTGTCAAAGCCGACAAGCGGGATTGAAAGATTCGTGGAGTGGTTCTTGAAATGGGCTGCAAAAATATTCCATAAATAACTTTGATAAGAAACAATGTATAACATCAATATCCTTCTTGGAAGCGTTTGCAGCGCTCCTATCGCGTCATTTGGGTGTTGCTTGATATGCTGCCTGATGCTCTCCTCTAATCTTCCCGGATGCTTACTCAGGAGCTCTACTGCTTCCTTGAACTCCTTCTTGATGATGTGCTTGCCCACTTTTGCGTTGTCAAGGGAAAAACGCTGCGGGCCAAATGTGTTGACAAACCTTTTTGTCCTGTTCTTCCCCATCCTTTCCAATGTTTCTTCTGTGAGGGACCTGACAATGATGGTGAACGTATTTCCTTTATGCGCTCCAAGAGTTATTTGTTCTGCTGCCTGGCCAAGATACTGCAAAGAGATATCTTTGTTTGTGAATTCCTCTATTGACCTCCTTGAAGCGTTCAACAGCGAGATTGTCTGCGTCGTGAGAGCCCTCTTGTCCTTGTTTCCCGCAAAACCGATATTGTTTGGATGGACATGGACAGCCTTTGCGATCTTTTCAATGGCATCGATTGTTGTCATATCCCTTTTCAGGAGGGTTGCAATGGCATAGGGGCCCTGCGGGGAGAAGACCGGGATGAAATATTCCTTGACGACAAAATCCTCCGGAATGTGCTTGATGATGTACATGATCATGGGAAAAGACTCTAATGATAAAAAGATATCGATACAAACCCAAAATCTTTATGAATTATCCGTTCTCTTGGAATTGGGGGTAACTACCATGATTGCGACACCAAAGATTATCAGAGCAGTTGCTGATCTTGTCGGCACACCAGCATACCTTTACAACCAAAAGGTCATAGAAGAAGATGTTTATGATGCCCGAGCATTTGAACGGGTTTTTGGCGAAGAGAGGTTTACCCTTCGCTATGCGATGAAAGCCAATTCACTTGAAGCGTTGCTCAGGCTTTTTAACAATCTTGGACTTCATATTGACTCTAGCGATGGCAATGAAGTATGGCGGGCTGAACGTGCCGATATAGAACTCAGCCATGTCTTACTCACCTGCCAGATTCTTCCCCCTCAGGAGGAACTTGCTGACTACATAACCAGAGGGATGAATCCAAATGCTGGTCATCTCGACCATCTTGAACAAATAGCGGCAGCAGGAGGAAAGGACATCACAGTCAGGATCAATTTCGGCGAAGGCTCTGGAGGAACGCCGAAAACTACAACCGGGGGATATGGTTCTTCCTTTGGCATGTGGCATACAGAGATACCGGAAATCCTTGAAAGGTCACGAGCGCTTGGCCTTCGTGTTGTACGGTTGCATTCACATATCGGATCGGGAAGCGACCCACAAGTATGGAAGAGAAATGTCCGGATCATGCTTGAACATGCTGACGCATTCCCTGACGTGCACACGCTCAACCTTGGCGGCGGTTTCAAAAGAAGCAGGTGGCATGACGAAAAAACGATGGATATGGAAGAATGTGCGAGGGACGCCTATGAGGTATTTGAAGCATATCAGGAGAGAAGCGGCAGACGATTGCGCATCGAGATAGAACCTGGAACATACCTTATTGCCAGGGGCGGCATTCTCATCGGCAGGGTTCACCATTTCCGCCATAAGCATGATCCCGACAATGGGATTGACTACAATCATACAATCACTGATATAGGGATGACAGAAAATGCCCGAGTCTGCATGTATGGGGCACGGCATCATCTCACGCTTGTTCCCGAGGATGATGGGCGGGAGATGACCAGCACCTTTGTTGTTGGGCCGGCATGTGAGAGCGGAGATGCACTAACAGTGAGGAAAAATGATCCAAACCGGCTGAGAAGGGAAAGGATGAGGACACCTACACGTGGAGATCTCATAGTCCAGCATGATACAGGAGCATATTGCGATTCAATGGCACCACATGACTATAACTCCCATGGCGAAGCGCCAGCTGTCCTCCTGAAACCTGATGGGGAGTTAGTAGTCATCACATATCGAGGAACTAGAGAGCAGCTTGTCCAGCATGAAGTGAAATATTCACCCACCCCGTCTTTGGCTCTGTAGACAAGTCTCACTTCGTTCGACAGGTGCCAGCTCAACTCTCGACCATTTACGGAAAGGTGCTGCGTTCCCGGATGGAAGCTACCCCTCGCGACGCACTTGCTTCATTCTTGAGTGAGCTCGGCAGAAAGGCACTTATTTTCTACAGAGCCCCTGTCTTCATAACCTTTTTAAAGCATTTCTTATTATTTGAATGCAATGCGCCTGTAGCTCAGCTTGGATAGAGCGACTGCCTCCTATATGGTATGGTGAGAGCAGTAGGCCGAGGGTTCGAATCCCTTCAGGCGCGCTATGACCCTCGACCGACTGGTAAACCTTGAACAAGGCACTACCCGACTAGATATTCTTCTGCCCGCATTTGGAGATGTGACACTCCACTACACTTATCGGCATTGTTATCATACAATCGTCCTTGATACTGATGGAACAGGCATTGGGTACTTTCAGTTTTCTGGTATTGCTGTCATGAGGGTCACACCACTGCTCGAAGAACACGTGCCAATCTCCTATACAATGGTTCTCCAAGATGATTCAGCACCTGGCCTCGAGCTTTTACCCTCCGGGTGTCAATTACCCTTCAATATGGATGCTATTTGTATTGAACCTGCCATGAGAAACAAATGGCGTGGCTTTGGCTCCTACCTCCTCTGGCTAGCTGAAGTGCTCCTCGGACAAGAATATGCCCTTCGAGTGGAATCAGGAGAACTGTGTGATGATGCATGGATCATGATTGATGCAATCGGGGAAACATATGATCCTATTGCTCCTGTCCATTTTTATCGGAAAAATGGCTATACAATAAAATTCGATGCCGTTGAGCTTGAACCTGTTGCAATAAAAAGGATAGGTATCACCCGACATCAACCCACTGTGATATCTCGCCCTGATCATCCACCAAAACAATCATCTCTTCCTGCTAAACCAGGTGCAGCGTCTTTTTCTGACCTTTTCTAAGCTGCCAAATTACTCGTCAGAATAATCGCAACTTATTTATATCCTTCAACCAATGGGCAACCCAATGGATTATCTTGTGCACCTCTCTGAGGGAATTCGCATCTTCAGGCGCGTCCGGCGAGCAAAAAAGAAAGGCTTCAAACGCTACAAAGGAAATGCTGCACAGATATGCAGGCAGGTCATCGATGAGTGCTGGAATGAGCAATTCTTCCAAACATCCACGGGACATTTTTGCATGTTCTGGACAAGGGATTTTGGGTGGTGCACGGATTCCCTCCTCCAGCTCGGGTATGAAAAAGAAGTGATCAAGACACTAGACTATGCCCTTGCCATCTTCTCGAAGTATGACCGGGTCACTACAGCAATCACCCCGAGCCATAAGCCGTTTGACTTTCCAACGTATTCGCCTGACTCCTTAGCTTTCCTCCTCAGAAGCCTCAATCATGCGGATGCATCACACCTCACCGCAAAATACCGGGACTTTCTCAATGATGAGATCAAGCGGTTCGCATCTCTTGTCCTCAACAAAGAAACAGGACTTGTCAACCGCAAACAATTTGCTTCCATAAAAGATTACTCAAAGCGGCAAAGCTCCTGTTATAACAATGTCATGCTTGCAGTGCTCTCAGAAGAAATCGAGAAGACAAACCTCCTCAATCCTTTCCGGAAATATGATTATCCGGCGATGATCAAGGGAGCGTTCTGGAACGGAGAATTTTTTAGGGATGACCTTTCAGGAAAAAATTATGTCTCAGCAGATGCAAATATCATGCCGCTTTGGACTGGCACCATCACGGACAAGACCATCCGGAAAAAAGCACTTGTCCGGCTCCACAAGGAAGGGCTCGATGATCCCTTTCCAATAAAATATACAAAAGTTGGCAATGAAACCCGGATGCTTGCCATAGAGCGGCTTGTCGAAGGCTATGAACAAAACACCATCTGGATGCATATCGGCATGCTGTACATGGACATCCTCAAGGATACAGACAAGGAACTCTTCGCAGAGCACAAAAAGAGGATATCAGCACTTATCGAAAAACATGGGACATTCCTTGAGGTGTTTAGCCCGGATGGAAAGCCATTCAGGACCCCGCTCTACTTGTCTGATGAGGGGATGCTGTGGGCTTCACTGTTTCTTGCGATGAAAGAGCCTTAATAACCTCAAATGCTTCAACTACATCCTTATCCTCAAGGTATATCAAAAGTTCCGGGGTGGCGGTGAGCACCTCAATAATATTGATTTCATGCACAGCCAATTCTGTTGTAATTGTTGATACGATCCCCGCCTCCTGAATAGCTTCACCCGGAAAAAGAAGGCTCATCTCTGAAATCCCGGCGTATGTATGGGCAGAGAATTTCCTGATCAACGAAGAAAATGATTTCTTCTTTTGTTCATCAATGATCACTTTAAAAGAAAGTGTTCCCATAACAACCTTGAGGGTATCTCCTTTATCGAATGCTGTTGAAAGGATTAGGTCATGGAGCATGACGAGCAATTCCTTCTCCTTTGGAAAATCAAGAATGATAACCTTATCCTTGATTGTGACACGCATATCATCAAATAGTGATGGAGTGCTTTTTTTTGCTTTGCCAAAATCGAACCGGCGGAGCATAGCGACGACTGCTTCCATCTCACTGCCCTTTGCGATTCCCACCCTGATAAGATATCTGGCAAGAGACCTCCTGTTTATGAGCCCTTGGCTGCAACAACGCAAAATCTCCGGATGCCTGCTCATGTATTGACGAAAACCTTGTTCTAATTGTGACATAATAAACTAAAATATGCTAGAAATATATTAATTTATCTATTTATGACACAATATTTTTGTTCTCCTGCCTTCTTCCTTTTCTTGTGATTACTTATGGTAGAAAAATGTTACCACATCAAAGGCGATGGACTTTTCCATGACACCTATACCCTTGTTGGGGCCTATGAAGGAGTAAAGTTTGGTCTTGAGATGGAACTTTTTACTGTAGATAAAAGAACGCTTACTCCAGTCCATCTTCCATTGCCCGCATCTTCTCCCATCAAAGGAGAACTTGCCAGGGAGCAAATCGAAATTGCGACAAGCCCTCATAAATCACTTACCACCCTTCGGGATGAGCTCGTCGAACTTACAAGGCAAGCAATTGATCTTGCAGAGTCTCAGGGTGCATCGCTCTTACCAATACCCCTGTTAGATGCACAGTTTACCATAAGAGAAAATCCCCGTTACCAACTCCTTGAACGTGTTCTTGGTGCATCATTCTCATTTCATGCTCCAAGGGTAGCCTCAGACCAAATCAATATTGGGGCGGAGAATGAAGAGCAAGCTTTCTTCTTATATGAACAATTTCGGAATGTGCTGCCTTACCTTACGGGATTGTCTGCTGCATCCCCCTTTCGTGGTCAACAGGTTTATCGGTTCATGACCCGTCTTGACAGTTACGATATGGCCGTGAGCGAATTTCCTGGACTTACTGGGTATCCTAAAGCTCTTTCTTCTCTTGAAGAATATGCCAGGGAGATTGAATCACTTCCTGTATTTCAACACCCAAATAGTTATTATAAGTACATGAGACCAATGCCGCAGAGGGGTGTTGCAGCGGAGATTAGAAGTTTGGACAAACAACCAACACTCTCTCGCACTCTTGCTCTTGCTGCACTCACCAAAGGGCTCGTGATGGCTGCTTTGGATGGTGCACCCCTCCTCTCATCCTATCCTTTACTGCATGAAACGTTCTCCATCTGCCGAAGCGAAGGAGTATTTGATCAACAAGGAACAAGAAATCTTCTTTGCCTTGCCTATACTCACTTACCACCAGGGGAACAGGAATTTCTCGATCCATTGTTCGATGATCCACGACCACCAGCTACTGCCATGGTAGAACAATTCAAGCGAGGAACATCAATACCAGACATTTACCATTCAATCAGGGATGTATTCCATGCTGAGGTGAGGCGATATGTGCAGAATGATACTCCAGTTTTGCCACAATACTATGACTCTTGGTAAAGAGGACATACGAAAACAGGCAACTCACCTAAAAAACATGTCTCTTGGCAAGTATACACCTTATACTTATGGAGATTTTTCTGCCTCGAGCGAATACGACCAATCATCGCGGCTCATCCATAGCGATGGATTTGGAATATACGCAAGGAATAATGAGGGAGAGCGCAGGAAAAAGTTTACACGAGGGGTCTATAGCGTTGGTGATGGTGCAATAGAACAAGCAGCTGGCGGTGCATATGTTGTCATGATGCATGCAAGACTCTCAACGACAGGTGATAGCAATGAGGAGAATATCCAACCCATTGATCTTGACAATATTGTTGGGATGCATAATGGAACGGTCAAGGGACTCGAACAGAATGGAAAAAGTGATTCACACACTATCATGGCGTACTTTAATCGGGCGCTTAGCGCGGATGCCATTGATGCTCGCTCTCTTGAAAAAGTATGCTGCGAGATTGCAGGGCGAGCATCACATGTTTCCGGGATGAACCTTATCATCTATGCAAAAAGACAGGATAAGATCATTGTTGTCTCTTGTTATCATGCATCAGCTGCTCGCTCAAAAAAAATGAAGGATTATTACACCCTTCATCTGATGAAAGGGGAAACGACGAATATCACTTCAGAAGGTGAAGGAGAATCTCTCGATAATCATACTCTCTACATCATTGACCGAAAAAGCGGGAAGATCACCCAACAAAAGATGAAACAGCTTGAGGCACTCGTTGAACCGGAGGGCAGAAATCAGGACAAGGAGGAATCTGGAGAAGAAGATGCTGGGGGAGAAGAAGATGCTGGGGAAGAGTAGCCTGCAATCTGCTTTTGCTTAAAACAATACTCATAGAAATCGCACTGCCCGGTCTTCCATTTGCACAGCGGAGTGATATTCTGCGGGTAGTCTTTGATCTCTTTTGATTTTGTCGCATTATGGACCGCTTTTACCTCTTCTTTTGCATGGTCGACCAGGTTTTGATCCACATCCAGCAGGATCCTCCCATTCGTGAGGTAGTGGATGCCCACCTTATGCGCATTCTCCCCTGTTTTTTCCTTATAAAGAAGGGCATAGATACCAAGCTGCAGCCTGTACTCTTCTGTGATATACGATTTCTTTGATGTCTTGTAATCCATCAATGCAACCTTGCCATCAATATGCTCGATTGCGTCAATAAATCCCTGGACACCATGCTCCTCGCTGAGAAGATGCTGCTCTGTCTTTGGCTTTAAAAGGTCGAATGCGGCGTTATGGGAAATGCCCTTTTTTATCATCGCTTTTTGCAGACGCTGAATGAAATGCTCTATATACTGGCTGATCATCATTGAAGTCTCTTCGAAATAAAACTGGATCTGCTCCTCTGGCATCCCTAAGGATGATACGTCTTCTCTTCTGGCGTTCCATTCTTCAACAAATAATGCATTGATTCTCTTCCTGAGGCATTCGATTGTCACATCAAAGCTCTCCGCGAGATCCTCTCCTTGCATCTGAAAGAACAGCTCGAGGACCTTATGGACAATCCCCCCTCTCACCAGATGGATATTTTTGCCTGTTGGCATCTTCATGATATACTGGAAAAAATATTTTCTCGGACATTGCTTATATGTCAGGATGCTGCTTGGGCTTTGAATTCTTGCGTGAACCATCTTTTTTTCATTTTTGGAGAAGCAAGGGTCTTTTATAAGCGTTGTGTTGGAGTCACCCGTATACCTTGCCCTCTTAAAATTGAATATCCATACCACATCCGCCATATCCGAGAAATGATCCTGAATCCATCCTTCCTGCAAAAAAAGCTGAGAACATGACCTCCTCATCGAGCTTTATTCCCACATCACAACGAACTTCTGTCCCAATCCCTGTTTCATCCCCCTCAACTGAGCACCTGGGGAACAAAAACAATGATCCATACCTTTCTGTGGTGCCGATTGATATTCCGGTGAACCACCCATGTGAGGTGTCATAAGAGACTGTTATTTCCGGTATACCATCTGCTCCCTGCCGATATGCCGCAAAGAATTCCTGGCTATCCCGTTGATGGTTATTTGGAAAACTATCCCATAGATGCCCAAGAGTCCACCGGGAGGCTCCATCTGCTATCTGATACGTGCTGGACAACCGAAACTCATCGACACTTGCAGTGTCAAAACGCTGAAACCCTTCGATCTCCACCGAGGCATTTTCATACTCAATCCCCAATGAGAGATGATACATAGGAATATCCCACTGCCTTCTCCTACGATAGAGCTCTTTGCTCACTGCCCCCATCTCTGAATGGTAATGCACAGGCTCATCTGGGAATCCTGCCAGCTCATCTTCTGGGCCTGCAAAGCCAACTGCAGCGGAAAATAAGATACTCAGCAACGTCCTTTTCATGACCTACAAAAATGGGCTGATCTATAAAAAACATTCTCACATCCTAAACGATAAGATGAGCAAAAGGATGTTCACTATATATATTGCAGTGCATACAATACAGACATCCCTGAGCTTCACATAGAGCATATATGCAAGGCAGCAGGAGCCAAGAACTGCTAAAAATGCAAGCACCTGAATGATCCTGACCTGATTGAAGAAGCTGAGGATAATAATCAAAAGATAAAAAGCCATCCCATACACAGAATTTGGCAACCCGAAGGTCTTCCCGTACTTGCTGGTAAACGCTTTTGTGCAGGACATCTTATTATTGAAGTCACAGGCGGCCTTGTATCCTTTTTGTTTCTCTGCCCTCTTTTCGATGTAGAGAGCATACAGTGAGAGGAGAAGCCCAAGTATTCCTAAAATGAGGATCATTTCCATGCTCTGACGCGTTTTTTTGACTATAAATAAGTTTCTTTGAATTAAATTCATGCGAGCCGGATAAGAGATGCTTTTTTTCCACCAATTTTTTTAAACCAGCAAAAGACATAAATAGTAAGGCAGGTTATGTATCATCTAGGTGATACATATGGAGGTTATAGTGAAGAAATGGGGAAATTCACTTGCAGTATTGCTGCCAAGGGAATTTGTCAAGCAGCATAAGCTCAAGCCCAACCAGAAGGTTACTCTCTCTTTGGCTAAGAAAGAAGACCTCACATGGCTTTGGGGAATGGCTAAACTTGATAAAAGTTCGCAACAACTCAAGGATGAGTCACGAGAGGGATGGATGTGACAATATTCTTTTTTGACACCTATGCATTCTGTGAAATCATGGCGATGAATCCATCATACAGAGAGTACGCCAAGCACAAAAATAGTGCAACTTCCCTCATGAACATTTATGAATTCCATTATGCACTTCTTGAACAGGTGCCAAGGAACCTTGTAGACCGCGCCATTCAACACCTTCAGCATCTCTGTATCCCTATCACCCAACAGGATATTATCACTGCCAGTTCATTTCGGTTCATGAACAAAAAATCAAAATTCTCCTACATCGACTCTCTTGGCTATATCATGGCACAACGAAGAGGAATGCTTTTTCTTACAGGCGACAATGCGTTCCTTGGGATGAATGGGGTAGAATTTATCAGATAGCTCAGATGAGCTTGTTCAAGAACTCATTTACTTTTTTCCCGTCAACTTTTCCCCTCAGCTCCTTCATGGCGATGCCCATCAGCGCGCCTATGGGCTTACCAGGGTTTTTCTGGACGATCTTTTTTATCTCTTCCAAAAGGATCTTGTCATTGATGGGGGCGTACTTTTTTGCTTCTTCGCTGATGGATTTTCCCTGGAGGAAGGAGGCGAGAAGCTCAATTGCTGCTTCCCTGACAACTTCTTCTTTGTTGATCAGCAAGAGAACCTCAGAAAATTCTTTTTCTGTGAGCTTTTCTGCGTCCAGCTTATAGCGCTTCTTTATCTCTTTTGGGAGGGCGAGCATGACTTCCACAATATATTTTGGCTCCAAATTCTTGTTTTTTGCTATGAAAGACTCTGCCTGATCGACCAGGTCAAGGTCTAAAAGCTCTTTTGCGGCATCATCATTAATTTTCCATTTCTTTTCCAGCTCCTTTACTTGCTCTGTCAAGAGCTTTGGAACAGTGATCTTCTCAAGGTTTACCTTAAAAGGAAGGACATCCGTCTCTGGATACATCCGTGCAGCGCCGGGCATCGGCCTCAAGAATGAAGTGGTGTTATCAGGGTTTACTTTCCTTACTTCGGGCTCATGCTTTTCCAGCTTTTGCAGCCTCCTGATCTCCGTGTCGATCACGAGAGGCATGTTTCTCAAATCCTGGAATCCCTTGATCTCGACTCTTGCACTCCCCTTGATTGAGACGTTGACATCCTGGCGAATAGTGCCAATGCCTCTCTTGACCCTTTTTGTTGACCTGAGGATCATCCCGATCAATGATGCTGTTTCCTTTGCGTGCTCCGGGTCATTCATTGACGCGTCAGTGGCGATTTCCACCAATGGGACTCCCAAGCGGTCAAGGCGGTAGGTGATTGCTTTCTCGTCTTCTTTTATCTTCTTTGCCGCTTCCTCTTCAAGGCAAAGCGTTGGCACGGCAACCTTTCCTTTTGATGTCTCTAAGAAGCCGTCCATCGCGATCAGGGCTGTTCTTTGGAAACCGCCGACGTTTGACCCGTCAATAACTGTTTTTCTCATCACCTGGATCTCATCGACGATCCTCATATGGAGCATCTTTGCGATTTGGAGGGAGATCTCAACTGCCTCCTCATTTATCTGTCCAGGAGGCTCCTCGTCCATTTCAACGAGGCATGAAGATGTGGAGCATGCCTCATACTTCATGATTTTTCCCTTTTCCATCTCATGCGCTGCTGCCTGGTCAATCTCTCCTGTTTCTCCGGCCACTGGCCGTAACTTTCTTGTGAAGAAAATATCAGGATTCTCATCATGAACAATGCTTTTGCATTTGCAAAAGAGTTTTCTTGTGTCTAATTGCTGATGAATTTCAAGTCCGCACTTCAAGCCAAGCTCTTCGTAGTTCATTGTATTCTTCCTGCTTTATCTTGTCCTTCCTTATTTCTTATCCTTCCGTATTGATCATCATATCTTCTGATGTCGTTTTCGTCGAAGTGGCCAAAAGACACTTCAAGAACCTTTGTTGTGCTGTCTTTTGCTATCAATCGATGCTTTGTTCGCTTCGGGATGAACAATTCGCTGCCGGCTCTTGGCTCGATGGTCTTGTCTCCCAGGATAACTTTTGCGTTATCATCAAGGAAATGCCAGAGCTCATCTCGCTTTTCATGATCTTGGAGGCTGAGGACCCCCTGCGGGTTGACGGTGAGAATCTTTACTGTTGCCTGCTGGTTGAGACAAAATTGCCTGAAATTTCCCCACGGCTTTTCCACCTGGAATACATTTTCCTCAATGTTTTTTGGCAATTCCATGGTCAAACGGGTATGCTCTTGGGTCAGAGCGCTCAGTTATTTCTCCAATATAATTGGTGAGCATTAGTTCTTTTACTTTCTTTGTGTCTTGTGTCTTTGCAAGCACCCATCCTAGTTTTACATATGCCACTTCCGGGAGCATATCCTCGACAAAGATGCAGTCACGTTCGATGGAGAGTTTTCTTAGATTTGTATAAACGAAAGGGTGCACCCTGCCATTAATTGTCTGGGAGGAAACAATTACCGGGACTTTTTTCTCTCTTGCATACTGGAGCGCGTCCATTAAGGAATATTCGGGAAAAACAGTTGGGACGTGGCCTAGAGCAGTTGCATTAAGAATGATGCCCTTGAACCCTTTGTCAAGATAAAAGTTGATGACTCCTGGATCCATTCCTGGAAATACTTCAATGATAGCAATCTTTTTTTCGAATGCCCCCTCAACCTCTACCTTTACATCAGCTCTTTTTTTGTATGCAGTGTTAATTACTTCAATGCTGCCACCAGGAAACACTTTTGCTAGAGGAAGCTCATCGATACTCTGGAATGCATCCCTCCTTGCGGTGTGCATTTTTCTGACCCGCCCACCCCTGTTAAGGATGCAATAATCATCATTTGTTGATCCATGCAGGCAGGTGGCGACGACTGCACCGTCAAACCGGGCAGCTGCGGTCACGCTGCAAATCAGGTTCATGAATGCATCGGTGCTTCCCCTGTCGATGCTTCTTTGGGAGCCGGTGATGATGACAGGCTTGTTGATGTTTTTCAGGAAGAAATGAAGAGCTGCTGCGGTATAATGCATGGTGTCTGTTCCATGGGTTACTACAACACCTGCAATGTCTTTATTATTCAGTTCTTCTGCAATGAATTCCGCCATTTTTTTCCAGTCTTCTGGCAGTAAATCTTCGGACATAATGCCCATCACTTTTTTTGCCTTCATATTCGCAACCTCTGCGAGCTCTGGACACATCTGGATGAAGTCATCAGCGGTGTAATCGGCAATCACACCACCTGTCTTGTAATCAATACGGGAAGAAATAGTGCCGCCGGTAGAAAGGATAGCAACAGTTGGCAGCTTTGGATTGTGCTTGAACTCTTTCCTTTTAATGATGGGCATTTCATATTGTTTGATGGTTTCGATCTTCTTGATCTTCTTTTCTTCAATGCCAATATTGTACCCGTTATCCAGTTTGAGAACAATGAACCCTGGCTCGAATAATGCGGGACGCTGGAGAAGGATACCCTCGAACGTTGCCTCTGTTGTTGCAATTTTTATGGTATCTCCAGGAGATGGTTTCATACGACGGGAAATCAAATCGGCTTAATAAATGTTGCTACTTCCTCGATTTTCGTTTTCCTGCCTTTTTCTTCGTCACTCTCTTTGCCTTAACAGAAGTTTTCTTGCCCGCTCTCTTTTTTGCTTTTGCAACCAAAGATTTCTCTGCTTTTATGACTTTTGCAGCGACTCTCTTTGCTGCGGACTTCACTTTTCCCTTCACCACTTTCACTTCAGCCTTTGCTGCCGCCTTCAAAGATTTTCCCGGATATTTTGATTTTAATCTCTTTATTCCTTTTGCTGCGCCATACGCCAATGCGCCAATCACTGCTGCGCCAATAACAACTTTACCAATTTTTTTTGCCCTTGATGTTTTCTTTACTGCCATAGAAGTATCACCTCATGCTTGATAATAGAAAAATGGGAAAATGGATATAAAAAGGTTTGCTTATTTCATCGTTTTACTATAATGCGTTTTGCAACAAATGGTAATGGTCTTTTCTCTCATCCTGGCAACACTACCATGGCAGGCAGACCGGTTTCGTGCCGAAGCCTTCGCGTGGAGGCCACGCGATCTGCGCCAAAATAGTGTTGCCTTTTTTCAGACTCTTCCAGAAAAAAGAAAAAATCATCCAAGATAGCTTGGCTTCTCGTCCTTCATTTCCTTTCCTTTTGCGGAGCGGAAATAATCCTGCAATGAAGCGTATGCTTTCTCGATCTCTTTTGTGACCGATGGTTTTACTTTCTTGAGTGATTCCTCAAAATGCTCATTTGCCACTTCACGGGCTTTGATGTCTTTTCGAAGAGCAATCATTGCCGCTTCCCTGCACACCGCCTCGATATCAGCGCCGACATATCCTTGCGTTTGCTTTGCAATTTCAGTTAAGTCGACATCTTTTGCGAGGGGCATGGACTTTGTGTGGACCTTGAATGTCTCTAGCCTGCCCGCTTCATCAGATGCAGGGGTTAAGATGATGCGATCAAACCTTCCCGGTCTCAAAAGAGCAGTATCCAGCATATCCGGCCTATTCGTCGCGCCAATGATCACAATATCATTGAGGTCGACGAGGCCATCAATCTCTGTCAAGAGCTGGTTGACCACCCTTTCGGTGACGTGGGAATCAGAGCTGGCCGCCCTTCTTGGGGCAAGTGAATCGATCTCATCAAAGAAGATAATTGTCGGCGCAGTCTGCCTTGCTTTCTTGAACACTTCACGGACTGCCTTCTCACTCTCCCCGACCCATTTGCTGAGAAGCTCTGGGCCTTTGACAGAAATAAAGTTAGCTTCACTTTCTGTTGCGACAGCCTTTGCCAGCAGGGTCTTGCCCGTGCCTGGCGGGCCATAGAGAAGAATTCCCCTTGGCGGGCGAACCCCCAGGCGCTTGAATGCCTCTGGGCGCTTGAGGGGCCACTCAACTGCTTCGATGAGCTCCATCTTTGCAGTATCCAAGCCTCCCACCTGGTTCCATTTGATGTTTGGCACCTCAACGTACACTTCCCTCATGGCGCTTGGCCTGACAACTTTCAAAGCGTCCTTGAAGTCTTTCAATGTTATGAACATGCGATCGAGCATCTCTTTTGGGATTGGTTCTTCTTCTTCCAAATTGAGGTCTGGCATCAACCGTCGAAGAACAATCATTGCGCCTTCTTTTGCGAGGGATGATAAGTCTGCGCCGACAAATCCATGCGTGATACTGCTGATCTCAACTAAAATGTAGTCCCTCACAACGGTGCCGATGAGCTCATCAATATTTCCTTCAGTGCGAAGGTCGCTGAGCGCTGTTGCGAGCGTCTCGTTGATGCTCTCTCCGAGCACAACTTTTTGGTCGCTCACTTCAATCTTATCTCGAACCCTCTCAATGATTCTCTCTGTGATCTTATTCACGCACAACCGGACAAATTCCCTTGTGCTTGGCGATAACTCTTTTGGAAAACTTTTCTTGATGTGTTCGCTTAGGCTTTCAGAGAACACTGCCAAGAGCTCGTTTTTGTCCTTCTCTTTCTTTCCAATTAAACTGACAATATCTTTTGGCTTTAATTGAGTGAATAACTCAGAGAGGCCAGCTTGGATCTTTTCCTTGCTAAAGGAAGCATTGATAGAAATAGGGTCTACGAGCAGGGGCATATTCCTTGTGTGAATCTTCAGAATGTTGAGCCTGCCCTCTTTTGAGGGCACGCCAATCTCAATCTCCCGGTCAAACCTTCCCGGCCTCCTTAATGCCGGATCGAGCTGGTTTGGGATATTCGTTGCCGCAATCACTACAACTTTTCCCCGGGACTTTAGGCCGTCCATCAATGCAAGAAGCTGGGCTACAACCCTCTTTTCCACTTCACCATGGAGCTCTTCTCGCTTTGATGCGATCGCATCGATCTCATCAATGAATATGATTGAAGGAGCATTCTTCTCTGCTTCCTCAAACTTTTTCCTGACATTTGCTTCTGACTGCCCATAATACTTGCTCATGAGTTCTGGGCCATTGATAAGGATGAAGTTTGATTGTGTCTCGTTTGCAACCGCTTTGGCGAGCAATGTTTTGCCTGTTCCTGGCGGGCCATGCAAGAGAACCCCTTTTGGCGCTTCAACACCGAGGCGCTCAAAGATCTCCGGATGCTTCAATGGGAGCTCGACCATCTCCCGGACTTTCTTTATCTCCTCCTCCAGGCCGCCAATATCCTCGTAGGTGACCTCTGGGACAGCCTCTTCTACTACCTCTACTGCCTCTGGATTATAAGAAACATCAGTGCCGTCAGTCACCACGGTTGATCCTTTGGGATTGCATTCAACAACGATGAACTTGATATCAGCCAGACCCATTGGCATGACTGGCTGCTCATTGAGCATGGAGAATATCTCTTCGAAGAACGGCGATGATGACATGGTGGATCTTCTTCTTGATGTCCCGCCAAGAGAGAGGATGTCTCCTTTGACGAGAGCTCTTCCAAGGAGGCCCTGCTTGAACCATTCCAATGGGGCATTGATGCGAAAGCCTTTCCTTGCAGGGGCGATAGTGACGCGCTTTGCTTCCTTGACGTCTGCCTTGATGACTTCTACAAGATCGCCAATGCCTGTTTTTGCATTCCTTCTGATGATACCGTCCATCCGGATGATGTTGAGGCCAATATCCCCGGGATATGCACGGTCAACTATGCCGACGGTCTTCCTTGCCCCTTCTATTTCAACAATGTCTCCTGGCTTCACACCAATCCTTGACATTAAGGTGCTGTCTATCCTGACAATGCCCTTATTGACATCGTCCTGGATCGCTTCACTGACCTTGAGTTTTATTCCTTCCGCCATACATACCTCTACACGCCTCTAGAAACCGGATAAAAAAAAGAATGAAAGGGGGTTTAAAAACATTGCGGTTCACTTCTTTTTCACTGCCGGCTCTACCTTATGCGCCACCTTTGGCAGCGGGATTGGGGGTGGGAGGTTGATTTGCTGAGAGAGAATCAACGCTTCAATATTGCACTTTGTGAGGACCGTATTGAGCACATTCTCAGTGATCTCTGGAGAGATCTTCTTGTCCTTTGCCCACTCATCAATAACCTTCTTTGCCTTTGCCTTGTCGATCAGATAGAGCACTTCACCTTCCAGCTTGATGATGCCCATGTTTGGCTCATAACCGGAAATGAACTCGAATGCAAACACGAGGCCTTCTTGGTCATCACGAGACCAGGACATGTCTTTTTTCTGGATGCTCAGAATCCTCACATTGTTTGATATGTCAACCTTCCCTTTGGGGTTGCCTTTCTTTTCCACGTGAATAGTGGTAAATCCAAATCCAACGATAGTCATAGTATCACCAGCCTTTGGGGTGGGGGAGCCGTATAAAAAGATTGTGGAAGTAAAGATGGGGTGTTTGAAGCGTCCTGTTTGCCTGGGCAAGGGCTCAATATTCCCCTTATTCAACGAAAAGTTTATAAAATATTAATCACTCTAGAATGATAACATATTGGTTAACACATTTATTTTAGAAAAGGGTGCAATGCTAAACACAGAAAAATGCAAAAAAGAGCAAGAAGAGCTCGCAACGCTCATCGATCTTAGCATACCTCTCCATGAGATCTCACTCATTGGCGCCGTCGATTATGCAGCATCAGAAAACACTGTCTTTGCCGTGATTGGCATCTTTGATGCTGAGACGATGAAAACAAAGGAAGTAAAGCATGCGATGATGGACACTCCCATTCCTTACCTTCGGGACTATTCTTCCTACCGTTTTTTACCCTGCGTTGCCGAAGCATTCCACCAGCTTGAATCGAGGCCTGATATCTTTTTTGTCAGGGGCGAGGGGATCCTTCATCCACGGCGCTTCGGGATTGCGTCCCATTTCGGGCTGATGGCCGATATTGCCACCATCGGCGTCTCAAAAGAGCTGCTCTGCGGTATCATCCATGAAGACAGAATCCTTCTTGGCGGGAATCTTCTCGGACACAAAATAACAACAAAAGAACACGCAAATCCGCTGTATGTCAGCCCTGGCCATAAAATATCCCCTCTTGATGCAAAAATGCTGTTTGATCGGTATCTAACGGTGCATAAACTCCCAGAACCGCTGCATATCGTGCATAAGCTTTTGGCGAAAACGAAGAGGGAGATTAAAGTTACTGCGCTGTGATCTTCTTTATGAGACTCTTGCACCGCAATAAATACTCTGCATGATATCCTCTTCTGTTCTTTTTAATGCATCGACAAGATCAATGGCGTGAGAAACACCATAACCTGCAAGGATCACTCCAGCTGCTTTTGCTGTCACATAATCCTGGTAGACAAGCCCTCTCAGGTAGCGATTTGCCTCTTCTCCATGCCCATTCTGCAAGCATGAAAGCTCACCTTTTACCGGCCCAAGAATCCTGTCAAGGTTTGCCCGGGTGACCCTGCTTCCCATAAATCTTGCCACTGCTGCGTCCCACTCTTGTCCACTGAAAGGACTTGCTGCTATTTCTTCGGTCATCATACAATACAGAAATGAATATTTGTTAATATAATAAATAGGAAAAAAATTGGCTATTTGATCAATTTTAGATAGATTAATATACAAATAGATAATCCTGCATCGCTCATGGGGCAAAAAGTTATCAATCATTCACGTGGGACTATTACGGATCTCAACGTAAATATTCTGAACCAGCTCATCAATGACTCTCGACAGAGCGCACGGGTCATTGCCAAGACATTAAAGATTTCGACCGCTACTGTTGTTGCTCATATGAAGCAGATGGAAAACGCAGGCATTATCCAAAAATATACTACCAGGGTCAATTTTGAAAAAATGGGATATGAATTTGAGATCATGATTGACATTCAGGTTGAAAAGGGAAAACTTCTAGAAGTAGAGAAGAAGATTGCAAAACACCCCAATGTTCTTGCGGTGTACGATGTTACAGGCAATTTTGATGCTGTAGTCCTTGCACGTTTCAAGACAAGAAGAAAGATGGATGACTTCCTCAAGATAGTGCAAACGTATGATTTTATCCACCGGACTAACACAAAAATTATCCTTAACACCATAAAAAACGACACGATCAGGGTTTCTTGATCTTGCGCTGCTGGAAAAACTGCTTTTCTGTTTCAAAAAGGTCTCCTTCATCTGTTTCAGAAAGATATTCCTTTATTTTCCTTTCTAACTTAACATCTCCTCAATTTTGGTTATGAACTCATCAGCATCATCTAATGAAGATTTAGCCATTTCTCTTGTGATTGAGGAAGTGGCATCATATTGAGCAGTTTCTCTCTTTGTTTTTGTCTGGATAAGTTTTGTTATCAACTGTTCACTTAAGGCACATGCTTTTACAAGCTTATGAATATCCTTTGTTTCGAGCTTTTTGTCTTTGGCAAAGTTATACTCTAAAACTGCAATTGTTGCCGCATGGCTTTTTGACTTAAAGCCAAGATTTGCTAATGCAGATAAGCTGGAAGTGTACATTGAATAATATGAAACTATAATCGCCCAATCATCCATTTCGAAACCAGAAGCGAGGTTAAGAATTCGTCTCATGTCTTCTTCTTCTGAAATCTTAAAGAGGAGTTTAGCAACAGTAAAATTCTTTCTAGATTTCGCTATAAATGGCTTTTCTTGCTTTTTATGCTCATCATTTTTGAAAAACTGCTCTTTCTTCAGATATCCATTTATCTTTCTTTTTAGGAGTTCATTTCTATCTTTCATGTGATAATCCTCCAAAACATCTCATGACCATATAGGGAAATGCCATATTCCTTAGCTTCTTTTCCCACATTTAATTCTTTTGCCTTTAACATGTTCTTCAATTCTCCAATATCTGAGATTAATGGGCTTACTCTGATGTTGTATGAGTATTCATAACTTGCACATTCTCGCTCTATAGATCCTCTTATGTTCTTATTCTTTAAATCACATACTATAAACATTAAATCAATATCAGATTGTTTTGTTGCTGTGCCTTTTGCATAGCTTCCAAATAAGACTATGGAGTGTACCTCTGAGATAAATTTTTCTGTAAGCTTAGAGATTAAACTTTCAATAACTGTTTTTAATTTTGGATTCTGCTGATATATTTCTTTTTTTCTTGTAAGATCTAAAGATTCGAGTAAATGTCTAGTTTGAGGACTAGCAAGATTGAGTTTACATTGTTTAGAACTGCCTATTTTTTCTATTTCAATAATTCCCTCTTTTTCCATTTCAGTTATATGGTTATATGCCGGTCTATACCCAATTTTTAGCTGTTTTGATATTTCTAATATTGTCAGTCCTTTGCCCAATCCTTTCCTCATTAACCCAATAATCTTTAGTAGTGTTTTTTGTCTCATTTTATTTGTTCACTTACTATTTTCTTTATTCACTTAATGAATAATGTTATTCACTTTAATATTTAAATGTTTTGTTTTCGTCGCTCCCTCTCCTCATCGTTTTCGTTTAATTTCGTTTAGTTAAAATTGCCCCCCTCGTTAGCCTCTGAAATTATTGAATAGAACACGTCTTTATCTTCACCGCGAGTGCCATCTTTTTGTTTAGTTAAAAGGGGTTTTTTTTAATTCATAAACACATTTTATCTAAAAATATTACGAAAATTGAACGTTTGTTCATTATTTCTTGATAAAGTTTTATAATTGTCTTCTTCTCTCCCTCCCCTATGAGTGAAACTGGACCAGTTGAGGGGAACAGAAGGAAGACCTGGCAAGAGATGCTTGGCGTCGATGACTTTGCCGCGGGTTTTGCACAGTCGCTCTGGGAAAAGGGTCAAGAACGTTTTTCCCATCTGAGCCAGCAATACACCAACGCACGCTCGAATAATCCATTTTCTCCCGAACCGCTCATCACGCTCTCTGCTGGCATGTATAGCATGACCCGGGACATCCTTGGATCAATCATGGAATTCCTGCTTGCAGGCAGGGCATCACCTGATGAGTTCAATGGGATGTATATGGGCATTGGAGGGAGCTTGTCTAGAAACATTGGAACACTTGTCTCTGATGCAGATATAGTCGTTGTGATGCCCGGGCCAATCTTTGAGTGCCTGGAGACAGCATCACCCTACAAAGACTTTCGATACTTTCTAGATTTCTTCAAGGAGGGCGGCGAGCGTGTGCGAAGGGTTGTCCAGCACAGTGATGTCAACCACCACCCATTCTCTTTTATTTCTCCATCTGATGTGACCACCTATCATGGATGGACTCCTAGTTATCATGCAATCTCAGCACTCCATGATGATGGGTCCCAGCATCAGAGAAGAGGCGGGATGGCGGGCAATGAAAGCATGGCAGGTCTTGCCAGAGGATATGCAGCACTCGAACAGAGCAAATTTGAGATGCTCTGCGAGCTTGCAACATCGCATGGTGTTCCCCTTGCCTCACCTGAAGAGTCGTCACGAAACCGCTTTGAGCTCATGAAACTTATCGCACACCATTTCCAACTTGTCAATCTTCTCAGAAACATTTCAGGCAATTCCTCAGAAGCACCCCAGGATCTGCTTTACGACCCGCTTTGCGGTGAATATAAAAAAAGCAGGTGGGGATCAAAAGCATACACTCTTGTTTCTGACCTGGAAATCATTGATCACCTGATTGGAAATCCTCCCCTTCTCCCTTCTCCCCTCAAAGAGAGAGCTTATCATGCAGCCGTACTGCTCAGGAGCCTGGACACTGACCTTGCACTGCTTGGGAATGAAGGGCCTATCGGATCTCAGAGAGCACGGGAACTTGGATTTCCTTCGCATCGGTCCCTTGCTGATCATGTGATCGAACTTGCGCGGACCATCCAAGCATATACTACATCGACTATTGATGGCATAACCTCGCGAGGGACATTTCTCCCTGACAGCAAAGGCGGCTCTTTTATCTGTCCGATCCCTCCAGATGGGGGGATGACACTCAGAACACGAAGCTTTCTTTATCCCCTAAGAGAATCAGCACAGCTTGGAGATACAGTTTTGGTCATCGATTCCCTGCATGTTCCAGGAAAAGTCCGCCTGAATCACCTGCTTGAAGCAGCTCAGGATCCAGCACAATTTGTTCGAATGGTCCGGACATTGCATTCCAGCAGATCAGATAATGGAACACCGATGCTTGCATATCTTTTCCCTGGCGTTGAGGCATCCTTTGATTCACCCTACCTTGGCGATGGAGGAAGAACGATTGGAGAGTTTGCCCTTGATTCCTTGGAATATCTTGACACTGCAGCTCAAAAAGTGCTTGGCGCGGAATCATTCATCCCCCCAGAGACGATGCTTGTTGGAGCGTTATCGACCATCTACCGGAATGCATCGCTCCATCTTGGCCTTGCAGGGCATGAAGAGAGAGGAGCAGCGCTTGCAAGACAGGACCTTGGTGCACTAGGACTTCCTGATGATATCATTGCCCGTGTTGAACAGACTGATGCAGACCACAACATCATCAAACGATATCTCACAGAATTCCCAGATCCTACCTGGGACATTGCAAGACGCCTCATGGCAGAGTTTGGGAATGATGAGATAAGGATCACTGATGGGCTCATCATGCACTTTTGCTGGGAGAATGCTCATGGGATAGAAGGGCTCAATGTCGAGATGCAACGAAAATTTTCGCGGCATTATAATTTTATCCAGGAAGCCTTTGGCGCCGGCGTGCCTGCACCTGACATTACACGACGGCACACAACTATCGGAAGGATGGCTGGGGTTGATGAGGCAGCCGCGCAATCCTTCTGTGAACAGATGGGAGATGAATACATCCTTTCTTTATCCAACACCACTATCGCTGCACACCTCAAACACGCCCAAGCGTACACCTCTCCTATCATCTTCAAGTCAACATCAACGTCAGACCGTCAATTTATGACACTCATTGAGGAAGGAGACCGCCATGGCCTCCTCGAACAACTGCTCGCTTCCCTCTACCTTGAAGGCTTTGACGTCGACAATGCGAATGCATTCACCGGAAAATTCGATGGAAAAACTCTTGTGATCGACCAGTTTTTGGTGTCCCATCCTGACGGGGTGATTTCGGATGATCTGGTTGCCCGAACGAATCAACGCTATCATGCGATCTCTGGAGCATCATCAGTCGATGCATATTTCAGAGAAAATGATGAGGAAATGCCGCGCTTTCCCATCACCAACTATTCAGTCAAGAATTACGATGAGCTGCCCTACACTGTCGTTGTCGTCAAAGGAAAAGACCAACGCGGGCTTGCTTTGTCGCTTGTGCACCTGCTCTCACAACGGGGAAAAAACCATTCAATCGAAGAGGCAAGCTTTACAACATATCATGGCAATAGCGTCTCTGATACGTTCCTCATCAGCTATAAGGGCGAGAAGCTTTCTTCTGCGCAGATTCATGGATTAGAACGAATACTTGAAGGGAAGCGGGAGCGCTAAACTACCCTTTTGTCATGTCAGAAAACTCTTTATCAACCGTTGAGAGATACTCTTTTACCCTTGCAAGAATAGAAGGGAGGAGGAATTTCTCGATCTTCTCATTGAATATCTCTCCTAGCGTTGCATGCTCGTTGATCCTGTAATTATTCTTTACTTTCTCCACAAGGAAGATATTCCTGAGGCGCAAAAGCTGTCTTCTGATGTTTGACGATGCAATCCCTACCATAGGAAGATTGCTTTGTTCCCGAAGCTTGATCACCCTATCTTTTATCTCTTCTGATGACAATAAGAGGTGCTGGCGCCTTGCAATGAGAAGAGAATGGAGCACATCAACGACAACATCTCTGGAATCGCCTGGCTGGAGCAGACCAACAGAGAGACATAGTTTTTTTACTAACTCCCTTCCTTCCAGCCCTTCAGGCCGCTCATACTTGCGAAGTGATATCTCAACTAAGGGAGTATCCTTAAAGGCTTTTTGCATTGGCAGAAACTTTTAGGTATTTCTAGTATATATAGGTTGTGGTAGCTGTTGTTTTGAGTGCTTTGTTTCTCATTCTCTTGTTTTGATTGGTTTTGGAAAGCATGATAAGCTGTCTTTGACAACAAGTATTGTTACCATCATTCCGGATAAAGATATATCCCTCGTGTTGCTGGCATGAGGTCAATTTTAACTCCTTATAGATAGTAAATTAAGAAAAATTCTTATACTCCGCCTGATACCCTTTCCAGATGATTGATATAGATCCAACTAAAGGCCCGGTTTATTCAGGAGCCGGCCAGCGCAAAGATGCTAACCCTATCAGGAATGATTCGAACGATTCAACAGGTGCATATCAAACAAACCTGACAGTTCGGTGTGACCAACTATTTGAGAGGATGGGACTTTCAGGACATATCATCCCTGAAGGTGTGCTTGATGATCTGCATTGGTATGTTGCCCGGACTGGCCATTGTGAAACAGAACAGATTGCCGGAACACTCATTAAAGCGCATGATGCTCATGGATGCTTTGTTGGACTCACTCTGGAGCAGTTTGTCCGGGACCATTACATCTCACCGCCTGGACCTGGTGTTTATCAAGAAGTCATGGATTGGGTTGGCAGGTCCCGGAAGTATTCGTTGTGAGCAGGGTTGGGGCTGATAAGGAAACGACAGATCATTATCAACAAATAGCAAGGCAGGAAACATATTCTCTCGGGTTTTTCCTGCGCCACCTTTTCATGTCCCAAGCATCCAGAGAAGGCTTTGCAACAAATGCTGTGTGGCAGGCTGTTTCTTTCGATAGTATCATTGAGCTCACGCCAGAATATGTCCACTCGATGGGTGAAACATTTATGAGCAACAGAGAGAGAGCCCGGGCGAATGAAGGTGCATGGATGGAAACTGTTATCAATCCTCTTTTGTCCATGGATACACTAACATCTCAATAACCCTTTGTTGTCTTCTCTTATTCTCTCATCTTTATATTTTCGATCGATACTTATTTATTCTACCCCGCTTCAATCCTTCTCATGAACAAGGAAGAAGAGCAGCGGGAAGAGGAACAGTGGGAAGAAGTCTTTGAACTCGATGAATCCGACATCCCTGTGCACGAAAAATTTGCAAAAGAAAAAAAAGTGAAAAAGTAATGGAGACATCAGCTGGCGCAGTGATCTATCGGGTGGAACAGGGAAAACGGTATTATCTATTGTTGCATTATGAAGAAGGGCATTGGGACTTACCCAAAGGCCATGTGGAGGAAGGAGAGAGCCTTGAAGAGGCGATGAAACGGGAAGTGCGAGAGGAAACAGGCATCACCCAGCTTACCCTAAAACCATTCAAGGAACGAATAGAATACGTTTTTGAGAGTTCTGGGAAACACCATCACAAACAGGTATTCTTCTTTGCTGGAGAGACCACAGAAAAAAAAGTGACCTTATCGGATGAGCATACAGGCGCAGTATGGATGCTGTTTGAGGAAGCGCTAGCGCAGCTGACGTTTGATACTGTGAAAAACATCCTGAAAGATGCACATGCGCTACCATGAAGATTGGCACTATCCCTCTCAAGAACCCATTGATTCTCGCACCAATGTGCGATGTGACAAACCTTCCTTTCCGGCTTCTCTGCAGGGAATATGGAGCTGCGATGACATTTTCCCAGATGGTATCGGCCGAAGCTCTCATCCGGGAAAATGAGGCAAGCCTTCGGCTGGCGCACTCAATTCCTTCAGAACATCCTTATGGCATCCAGCTTGAAGGAAACTGCCCTGCATCGCTCAGGAAGGCAGTATTCATGCTTGAGGCAAAAGCAGACCTCTTTGACCTGAATGCGGGATGTCCTGCTGATCATGTAAACAAGCAGGGGTGCGGTGCGGAGTTGCTAAAGGATCCTGATTTGCTCTTGAAATGCGTTCGAGCGATGGTAAGCGCAACAAGGAAACCGGTGACGGTGAAGATGAGGAGGGTTGCTGCACGGGAAAAAAAATCGACCATTGACCTTGCAAAAAAACTGGAAAAAACAGGCATTGCAGCATTAGCCATTCATCCCCGCACCCAACGGCAAACATATGATGTCCCTGCAGATCTGAGCCTGATTACGGACATCAAACAATCACTTCATATCCCCGTCATCGGGAATGGAGACCTTCTCACCCCAGAATCTGTCAAGATTATGCTCAAGCAAACATCCTGTGACTGCGTGATGATTGCGCGGGGAGCGATTGGAAATCCCTTCTTCTTCCAACAGGTAAGCACTTACCTTTCGAGCGGGAAATTGCTTCCCTCTCAAACGATCAAAGAACGGCTCATAGATTACATGAGATATACTGACCTTGCAAAAAAACACCTTTTGCAAAAAGATAGATCATTAAAAGAATATCTCATACAATTCACGAAACGAGTTGATGGAGGAAAACGAGTACGAATAGCGCTTGGAAAGATCAATGATGAGCAACGGCTCCTTGACGGCGTGAATGATTTCCTTCGACATGATGGACAAGACGGGAAAGATACTTTTGCACAAGGCCCTGCGAGACAGCCTCAACCACAAGCCTGAGCATGGGCTCGGTATTTGATTTTCTTATACCAAACCGTATATCCTCCTCAGGGACTATTGCCCAGACGCCATCTGTATAGTCTTCAATGACTGCCTCTGGAAATGATCTGCTGACCATATCTCTTACTGCATCATACGAAACTGGCGCTGTCACTCTTATTTGTCTTTTTCCGAATATCATTGGGCTTGGGATATACCTATCGATCAATTGAGGGATGTCCTCTTCTGGATGCTGCCAGAGAAGCCTGATCATCAATGCCATCGCAGCAAAACTATCCCTGCCAGAACCCAGGCCGGGGAGGATGATGCCCCCAGAGCCTTCTCCTCCAATAATGGTCTGCTCATCCATACCTCCAATGATATTCTTCTCTCCAACAGGAGTCCTCCTCACACACAGCTCATCTGAATATCCATAGAGATCAGCAAAAGATGACACCACACTCTCTACCATCCTGCTCGTCGCAATGTTTGTCACAATATTCCCATCAATCCTTCCCTCATCAAGAATGGATGCCATAAGCAAAGGCAAAAGGTATTCCTCAGATATGGGGCCATCCCTTGTCACAAAACCCAACCTGTCAGCATCTGGATCCTGGGAAAAACCGATATCCGCACCAACCTCCCTGACTTTCCAGGCGAGATCTTCCAGGTTCTCTGGAGATGGAACCAATGATGAGCTAGAAGGCCCATGCGTGAGCCCTTCGTTGTAATCATTATTGATCATCCAAAGATTTTCCCCGAATCCGAGCGATTCAAGGAACCGCGCATCCATCACACACCCAGCGCCGTTGCAAGCATCCACTACCACCCTCAAAGGATTTCTTTTGCTTTCAAATGCTAAGCGGTCATCCTCATAACCGATCATGAGATGATGATGAAGGATTGCCTGTCCATGCTCCTGTATTAGTCTGTCTCGGCGGATTTCATCCCTCTGCACTCCACTCCCTCTTGATGAGGTTATGGGATCATCATACCCAAATCTTGTGCAATCGATAAATCCACCCTCCCTGAGCACCAGTTTATACCCATTCTCTTCTGGGGGGTTATGAGATGCTGAAATGACAATAACACCATCTGCATGTCTTCTTGCATACTGCAAGGTTGGTGTTGGGATAACACCTACCGGATCAAAGTCTATTCCTGCATCAGCCAATGCATGACGGGTGTGATGAAGAATCCCTGGTCCGCTCTCTCTAGAATCATGCCCTGCCAATACATACGGGCGATTTGTTTGCGTTGGACGATCCTTGATCATCTGGCAAAATTGAGAAACAATGCTCCTTATGACTGGTTCTGTAAAATATGTTGAATCCCCCCTGATCCCTGAGATACCATATTGAATTTGATGCATAGTCAATAAAGAAAAAAGAAGAAAGGCTATTTAAACCTTATCCGCCTTTCAACGCCTTGACGATCGCTTCTCCGAACTTGGTTGACGCCTCAGGTCCAGAACCGGTGATGACACCCTTATCAATAACAACATCACTGAGCTGATATATGGCCCCTCCCGCTTCAATCTCTTTTCTTCCTGTAGAGAAGACCGTTGCCTTCCTTCCCTGAAGGATGCCAGCCTTTGCCAGGATTATTGGAGCAATGCAGATTGCGGCTACCGTCTTTCCCATCTTCCTTGCGTCCTTGACAAGGCTAATGACACTAGCGTCTGCTGCGAGCGAATCAGTCCCGGGACCGCCGATGATGACCACCGCGTCATAGTCTTTGACCGATGCCTTCGAGACGGCAATATCCGGAGTGACTTTTGCCTTGACCTTGCCTGTGGCAATATCTGTTGTCTGCGATGCGACAGTCACCTGCACACCGCCTTTCTTCAACACTTCAGTTGTCTTTTCATATTCCGTATCCTGGAATCCTTTTTGTGCAATAATCACGATTGCTTTCATGGCAATTACCTCCACGTTTTTAATGATCATGGGATAGTGATCGGGACATTCTTATACCTTCTGTTTCATTAAGAAATAGAAAAGGGAAACTAATGAACGAAAAATATATAAAAAACAAAAAATTGGGCTCTACATCATGCCCATGCCGCCCATCCCTCCCATTCCAGGAGGCATCCCTGGCTCATCTTTCTTTTCTGGTTTTTCGACAACGACAGCTTCCGTTGTGAGGATAAGGCTAGCGATGCTCGCTGCATTCTGGAGAGCGGTTCTCACAACTTTTGTTGGATCAATTACTCCAGCGGCAATGAGGTCTTCGAACTTATCGGTTCTAGCGTTGTAGCCAACACTGTCTTTTTCCTTCTTTGCCCGCTCTAAAATAACACTTCCCTCTTTTCCAGCATTGCTTGCGATCTGCTTGACTGGCTCTTGGAGCGCCCGTATGACAATCTCAAGACCAATTTGCTGGTCGCCTTCAAGCTTGATTTTTTCTAGTTCCTGAGTTGCCCGCAAAAGAGCAATACCTCCTCCAACAACAACGCCTTCTTCAATAGCGGCCCTTGTTGCATGAAGAGCATCTTCAATGCGCATCTTCCTCTCCTTCATCTCAGTTTCTGTTGCGGCACCAACTTTGAGGACGGCAACACCGCCGGACAATCTCGCTCTTCTCTTTTCATAATCTTCCTTATCATATTCTTCTGCAACCTTGAGCTGGGACTCGATTAATGCAACCCTTTTCTTGATTGACTCCTTTTTTCCTGCCCCTTCAATGACAGTTGTCTTATCCTTATCAACGGTAACCCTTCTTGCTCTTCCAAGATCAGTAATTGTTGCCTGCTCTAGCTTCATTCCTTTATCTTCGCTGATAACTTTTCCACCAGTGAGGATGGCAATGTCTTCGAGCATCTGCTTTTGGTCATCACCAAAACCAGGGGCTTTGACAGCAATAACCTTTAAAGCTCCTCTCAAGACGTTGAGAATGATTGCTGCAAGAGCTTCTCCCTCAATATCTTCAGCGATGATGACCAAGGGCTTTCCTTCTCCTGCGACCCGCTCGAGGATAGGGACAATTGGCTTTAGCTGATCAATTTTTTTATCATAGATAAGAATGTAGGGCTCGTCGACTTCAGCTACCATCTTTTCAGAGTTTGTGACAAGGTATGGGCTCACATACCCGCGATCAAACTGCATGCCTTCAACAACTTCAATCGTTGTTTCAGATGTTTTGCCGTCTTCAACTGTTATGACGCCTTTGTGGCCAACTTTTTCCATGGCATCAGCGATGAGTTTGCCAATCACCTCATCATTATTGCCGGAAATGGTGGCAACCTGCATGAGTTTTTCCGGAGTTTTAACATCCTGGCTCATTGCTTTGATACTTACCACAACTTTTTCTGTTGCCTTGTCAATGCCTCGTTTGATATCCATAGCTGAAGCGCCGGCAGTGATGTTCTTCATACCCTCTTTGAGGATTGCATAAGTAAGAATACAGGCTGTAGTTGTTCCATCTCCTGCCACATCCTGAGTTTTTGTTGAAACTTCCTTGACGAGCTGGGCACCCATGTCTTCAAACTTGTCTTCTAAGTCAATCTCTTTTGCAATGGTGACACCATCATTGGTAATTGTTGGACTGCCATATCCCTTGTCTAAAACAACATTCCTTCCTTTTGGCCCAATAGTAATCTTTACGGTATTCGTGAGCTTTTCTACTCCTTTAAGCAAGGCTCTCCTTGCCTCTTCATCAAAAATGATTTGTTTTGCTGCCATTTTCTCCTCCTAATTAACCTGTGCGATGATGCGATCTTCCTTGACGAGAAGGTGCTTTTTCCCGTCGATCTTGAGTTCGGTCCCTGCGTGCTTTTCAACGAGAACCTTGTCTCCGGATTTGAGCTTAAGAATTTTTAATTCACCAACACTGATGACTTCTGCCTCTTGAATATCATCATCCCTAGCTGACGCTGGCAAATAGATGCCGCCAGAAGTTTTTTCTTCCTCTTCTTTAATCTTTAACAATACTCTATCATGCAATGGTTTTATCATTGTTTCAACCCCCTTTGAGATTTTTGTTGTGTGGGGAAGAATGTCCTGGTATAAAAATTTTTCCCTTGTTGATATAAGGTTGACCAGATGGAGCTTAAATTGACAAAGCATTTCTGGTCATTAAGAATTACTCTTGTCTTCCTACTATAGGTATCTTCCTATTTATAGGTATAGACGACGACAGGGTCATCCTTCTTCTTTTGCAGTTCATTGACCTGCTGCTCTAATGCGGCGATCCTGGCTTTCATATTCTCCTGATTGTTGTGCAGGAAGAAAAACCAGTCGTCGCAGCGCTTCTTGAACTGAAAAAGGTCTCCTTTTACAGCCCGAAATGATCTTTTTATGATGTTCATGATGGTACCCTCTTATGTTGTTATTTATTAGTAGTGTTAATTATATTTATAAACTAATATGTCTTAGAAACTATATTTTGTAAAATCCCCATATCATATGTTAGCTCTCTTTCATCTTGATTCTAGAAAATGCTGAATCTTTCCGAGAGCACCTAGAAAATCTGGGTGGGTATACTCTGTCGCTGCGCGGTGGAGCATCCTCTCCAATGCATCTTTTATCCGTTTATCCAATACCCCCTCCCTGCTCTGACCTTCCCCCACATAAATCATTGATAATAACACAATAACCTTATCAACATACATCACCAGCTGATTTGGGTACGTTGCACAATGCTCAAATACCCAGACGATCAAGCCTATCTTGCATCCCTCAACAAAAGGGCCTCCATTTGACCTTATGAAATTGAATGTCTCAATAAATACTTCATCATGATAACGGGCTTTTGATAATTTCTGATAAGCATGATCATAACCCCGATCAAAATCACTTGCGACCCTCTTCCTGAATCTTTCCCTTATCAGATATGGGATATTACCCCCGAGCCGTTCGAGCTCGCTTCTCTTCTTTTCAAGTGCATCCTCTGAGATGAGATCTTTTTCTATCAATGTCTGCAGCCTTCGGACAATTGGGTGAAAGGTTTCTAATTTCATATGCTTGAGCATTCTCCATAAAAGCTCGAATACATCATGATTTATCGAGACAGCGTGTTCTGTTGCCCTAAAATATAACCCATGCGCTGCACCAATGACCATTCCCATAACTATTGGGTCAGTCCTTACCCTGTCGCCCTCTTCTCTTATCTTCTCTTCAAGAAAGGCATTTAATTCTTGGAGACGTTCTTTTAGGGGGTGGCCGGATAATTCTCGATACTCCTTTGATGCTTGCCTGAAATGATGGTCGAATGTTGCCCTTTCCTGGTACTGGATGCTCTTCTCGATGAGGGGCTCTAATTCTCCATCAAGTTCCAGGAGTTGAGACCTGAGCTTTGCTAACTTCACGGCCATGATCTTTTGATGTTCAATCGCTGACCGAAAGAACTCCCTGATCCTCTCGTCACTCTGCATCCCTGCAAGGCCAATCAATTTCCAAATGGCATCAATCTCATGATCCATAATCTTGCCTTCACGGGATATCACATGTTCTATCATGCGCATCGCGGCGCCAACAACCCTTCCCTTCTCATAGGGGTTTGCTGCAACTTCTGCAGGGGACCACCTTTCTAATTCCTGAAGAAGACGATTAAGATCATGGGGTTCTGTATAATCAAATGCGTGCTTATATCCCCTTTCAAACTCGCGCCCTTGCTGATCTTGAATGCCCCTTAATCTTACTTCACGAATCCTGTCTGCGAGCTTGTCATGATTTATCCTACATAACTGAGTTTTTTCCTTTGCGCACCATCAACTGCTGCCTCGCTTTGCTGGATCAAACCTTTAACTTTCTCCTCAAACTGGGCAGCCATCGCGATGAGCGGTTTGATGTCTATACCTAAGTTGAATAATTTATCAAGCACCTTGATGATCTCTGCTGCGGCCTTTGAATCCGGCAAGGCAGTATGGGTCTCTGCAAACAATGCTGTTGTTGGCAATGGAGACTTGAGAAGAACTGCTGATGTGACACCCATCACGATCCCCTCATCGAGTGATTTTACCCCAGCAGTGGTGAGCATCTTTCCACGCTTCTCATCAGTTGAATAGAAATATACTTTTGGCTTTTCTGTTGCCTCCTGGCTGCCAACACCTTCAAGGGAAAAAATCTCTTTTGCCTTCAATGTCTTTGCCAGCTCATTTAGCAGTGTTGAGATCTTCCATTCCATCCCCTGGCCAGAAGCGATCGAATGGACTATTACCATATTGTATTTTTTTGCGTAGTGGATCTCGATTGGGCGAATAATCTTTCCTGCGTGGACAGCGATTGTTGCCGGCAATTCATCAAACCATAAATGGCCGATGTATTCAGCCTTTAGGTGCTCAATGAGATATTCAGAAGCAACTGTTCCCACAAGCCCAAAGCCTGGAAAGCCCTCAACGATGATAACATTCTGTGGCTTTTTCTCAAGTTCTACCTTCATGCGATCAACCTCTTTTTTATGCAGCTAATTTTTCTTCCTTTCTTTCCGCGCGAGCTCTACGGTATGCTTCATTTCCGATCTTTGTCACGTGGGCTCTGACATTATTGAGATTCACCCGGGACGTTTCCAATGTCTTCCATAATTCCTTCAACTCCTGCGGGGAATTCTGGTCGCTGAAATGCTTGATGTTCCCATCACCCATCGCACGCATCAGCATCTGAGAAACCTTGTCGAGATCCTTCTTGTCATCCTGGAACTCCCTGTCTAGATAATCAAACATGTCACCTTCCTCGTCGACTTCTTTCTGAAGAATATGGATTATCGCATTATATACGTCTAGGATGCCCTGGATGTCATGCTTCTGGATATCCATCTCAAGGATAGTTTCTTCTTTGCCATATTCCACATCGAGATTTTCAAGGATGCGGCCTTCCTTCCTGACAATCCTTGCAGTCCTTCCATCACTAACAAAAGAGAACATGATAAATCCTTTGCCCCTTGCAGCCTTTCGTGCGTGTTTTCTTTGGCCACTTTCCATCCCTTTTAGATCTTCATAGACCCCCCTGAGCGCCTCTTTTACCTGCTGAGCGAGGTGAGGGGGAATCTCGTGCTGTGCGATCAACTCATCTAATCTTCTGTTCTTTGTGACAATCTCGACGTTTTCCCGATAGATGATCGCTGCCAGACCCTTTTCTGCCTGGTTGATCAAGAGGGCAATCTCATCTACCTCCTTGCCAAACGCTGCAAAATCATTCTCATCATCCTTTGCCTTCCTCTTCAATCTCTCCAAGGCTTCCTGCTTCTTCTTTGCATCCTTATTTGTGTAAAGGACGGCCGCTTGCTCCTTCATATCCCCCAGCTCGGTGATAACCCTGTGCTCGTCCCCTTTTTCATTCTTGAAATCAGCACTGAGCCGAAAACAGATATGGCGCAGCTGCCGAATTAAGTGATGTGAACTAAATGCGTTTCTCCGATAGCCTGTGATCATTGTCTCACCTTCTCCTTTCTTTTCCTCTCACTTTGAACATATTTAAGCATTATGGTTCTCTATCTTGCATTTGCAATGTCGCGACACGCACTTTCTACCTTACCCCAATTACTGACGAGCCAGGAATTCTGGAGCTGCCGGGTTAATGATTGGCACCTATTGTATTCTCTTTTCGAGAGGGCTGTGTGGGCATCACGAATGATTTTTTGAGCATCAGTGATCTTTCTTCTTCCTTCTGTGATGAACGCCAGCTGCCTGCTATACCTACTTCTCAACTGAGGATTCCTTGTCAGCACATTGTTTGCCTCGTGATACATCCTATCAAACAAAGCAGCCATCTGGTTGAATTGAGTGATCTGGGCCTGCAATGTTGTTGCAAGGGAAGAAGCCTGCCTCGGGTCAACGGCAGCGGTCTGTGCTGCCTTTGCAGCAGCATGAGACAAGTGC
Organism: Candidatus Woesearchaeota archaeon; assembly: GCA_013329045.1. GTDB lineage: Archaea > Nanobdellota > Nanobdellia > Woesearchaeales > UBA9989 > UBA9989 > UBA9989 sp9989u. The sequence goes on along the minus strand of DUKZ01000002.1, from coordinate 42,508 downwards.
CTCGACCTTCTCCCATGGTCATCCATGCGGGAAGTGTCAGCAGAAAGCTTTCTTGATTTCGTGCTCCTTCTTGCAATGAGGTAGGCAATGCCCACCAATACGCCAATGCCTCCAGCACCAGCACCGGCAATCGCCAGGGGAGTGAAGGCAAAGACGGAAGGGATTGCTGTTATGCCCATGTAGAGGATAATTCTTCCTTTCATTCTACTCACCTACTTTTTCACCTTTTTAATACTTTTTATGGTCTTGCCATCCAGTTCTTGGGAGGTGAAAACCATACCCTAATTAATGGATATCTTTCATGATTAATACCCTCAAAGATATCCTCATTTTCTTCGATATTATAATGTTTACCATCATTTTTTCTGTAGTTCCCTTCATACTTTTTCTCTCTCCCCGGCGAAGTGAACTCATATCTGTGATAGAGCCTTCCAGTCAGATCGCCTGGGACAGGAGCGTCTCCTTTTACCTCATGTTTTGGCTTGCCGACACCGCTTTCTTGAATCTTTTTGATTATCTTCTCCCTCATCGAGTGAGCAATGGTTTTCACCTCTGCAATATCTGCAGGGTTAGGGGCATCGATATAGACAACAAACCCTTTGCCGAACTGCTTGTTTGCCTCATCACCAAAAAATTCATTGAATTTATCTATTGACACGGCTGTTTTGAAGTTCCATCCCTCAGAACAAAAGAAAGGTATGAGAACACGGCCAAGTGCTAGGAGTTCATCGCTAGATTCAGTGAGGATGTGAAACTTCCAACCTGTGTCAAGGCCAGGCTGCTCTCCCGGGAAGTTCATCCATGCTCCCTGAGGAAAATAGAATTTTCTATCTGATTTGCTGCCATGTAACCCATCCCTTATTGGTATCCTCCCACCGCTCTTTAGTATAGTTGTCCATTCATCATCACCTGAATCTACGGGGGAAAGAGGAATTGTTGGGATTGAGGGTGATAGCTCCACGGTGCTGGGTTGAAGAATTTTGGGGGGAGGCGCTCCACCATGGACGAGTTCTTCACAGAATACCTCCCTAATCTTATTTATACGCCATATCCCAAATGCAAATAATGTCCATAATTGATGCCAGATTGAAGCAGCATATATAAAATCAGTATTCTCGCTTCCAGTACTAGTTCCCCGTATCTTTGCTAGAATCTGGATCAACTTTTGCCCATGATTCTTAGAAATAAAAGCAAGATTTCTCATTCTTCCATATCCTGATGGCCAATCCTTGTCTGTCCTTACAAACCCAATTGCCCGTTTAGTTTCTTTGGTCATGGGTTCCCATGCTGCTTGGATCTCTCTAGATACCTGGTCTAAATAATCCAATAATTGACCAATATTCATTTTCCATAATTCTTCAAGATAAGATCCCGGAGGGGCCCTTGTGTTAACTGCGCTTACTGCTTGCTCCCAGGGCCAACGACCACTTGGTATTGCTGGTGGTAAGATGGTATTGTTGATTTGCAAATATTGACTAATGATCTGCCGAAGAGCCTCGAGTTCCCGATTCCGCTCAATAATCGTATCTAATTTTATCGATCCTCGTTTAATTCTACTTACTGCACGGCCAATAAACTCTCCAGAATCATATACGAATTCTAAATCTTTAATTTTTGGGATCGGACATTCATGGATCATGGTGTTTTTTTTTTAATGGTGAAATGATATGGTGCTCCTGCTATCGTCAGATTACTACCCTCCCCGATATGATTCCTTAAAATGAGCCAATACTCACCCTCAGTAGCAGTCGAGTCAATAGTTAATGTTCCATTAGTGTCAGAATCATTGGTATAGGGGAACCATCTTGAATCCACTTTGATTCCACTCACTACCTGAAAACCAGTATGATTTTTGAAGGAGTGGCCTTTCACTTGAATCGTTACAACTGTTCCCAGGGCAGAGTCGACTTCAACCACAAGTGAACCATTGTTCACATCGCCTGATCCTGCATTGAGGTGGGTGATGACCGGCACACTTGCAGGGAAGAGATAAATATTAAAGGTTTCTTCGTTACCTGATTTGATTGACCAACCACTCCCTGCTGTTCTTGGACCTCGATTAAGAATCGCTTGCTGATTGTCCTCAACGTGGCTTTCTGATGAGAACGATGCATTATGATCAATCATACCTCCTGACGACAATGGATGAAGATCTCCTGGGTGTGTCGTCCTATCAATCAAAACATCGTAACTTTTCCATGGATCAACATAAAGCTCATATTCACCCTTAGCATTAGTGATGACCTCATCAAATACCACTGCCCCCCTCCTTCCTCCTTGGCGTTCGGTGGTTCTGAGTTTAACGTTTCCCAAAGGAACTGGTGTTTTTCTGTTTGATGCGTTAAAGACCACCCCCTTTATTTTTCCGCATGGAATAAGATTCAAAAAAAGATCTGTCCCTGGAACAATTTGGAATGTCGCCTGATGGGCGAATGCACCAGATGTACCGAGACGGGACAATGCATAAGGACCTATTTCAGAATGGAAAACAAACCCTCTCACCCTGACGTCTATCATTGTTGATGTATCGATTGTCACCGGTAGAGTAACCCCTCCACCAGGGAGACTGGCTCCTAATTCACTAAATCCGTTGACACCAGTCCTTGTTTGCGTCAGTTCTATCCTGTTCGTACCAATCAAGAGAAAGGGGGGTTCTCTTCCCGATGGCTGCCACTCAGTCAAGCTGCCCTCCGATGCTCTTCGACCATTTGTTCACCATGTTGTGCTGCCCTCGCATCAACTGCTGCATGGTCAATGAGGAAATACTGTTTCATCCATCTCATGATGCGCTCTTTTTCAATTGTGAATGTGATCCCTGATCCCGACCACATTCTTAAATTATTGATAGCTACTTCAAATGCTGGCTTTGTATGCTTATCGAGGAGAAGCACTTCGTGCAGACGCTTGCCCTGGATTCCTACCATTGTGTCATTGCTGAGTTCTTCGAAAATCCTTTGTTCATGCTGGATAAGGGCAATCGCATAGTTCAGGATCCTTGCATCGCTAGGAATCCAGATTGGTAGCTGGCCTTTCATATCTCTTACCGCGCTGAAATGGAATGCTACCCTGCCTTGCATCTCTTGTATCCCATCAATCATCGGCAGATTGAGGTTTGCTGGCATCCTCATCTGCTCTTGAGGTGTCATAAAATGATCCTTTCTTATAATATATTTTCCGATGAGTGCTTTTTCCATACGATGATCATGCCTATGGTGATGGATGAAATCCAGGAGCATGTGAATGGTGATTATCCTGTTTGCTAATACCACATGATCCTGGAAAGAGGCAAATTTTTCAGCTAAGCGGCTTATTTCTCTTATATCAATCCATCCTCTATCCACAGGATACCCCCTTAGATGAAGCAATGGGCGATTGTCATGAATGGTAAATGCATCCATCATATAGCTATGCTCCTTTGAAAAGACAAGTGTTTTTGGGTGATTATCAGCATGGAGGTAATGGTCCCATAAATGAGGGTGGTCAGGACCAAGATTATCAATTAAGTAGTTGATGTCTTCTGTCGTTAAATCTTGTTTTTTCTTTATCTTTTCTAATACTCTCATATGCTTTTCGATTGTTGCGTACGCCATATTTATTACCGGGCCGGCGTGCTTTGCCTTATTGATAACCTCTCGTAAATCATACTCATAGAGCCTTACGCATGTTTCAAATTCTCCTTTTTCAGCAGCTGTAATCATTCGTTGCAGTATCTCTGGAGCCTCTTTTTCATACGTTTCTTCGAGTTTTTTCAGGCCTTCTTCTAATTCTTGAAATTGTTTGTGATCTGCTCGTCGTGGAGCATCTTGCATTTTTCTGCGAACATTCGTCACCTGCATTCTTGTTCCTGCGATACGTCTCATCAATAAATCCCTTAGATTGATTATTGCTGCTTTTGCCTCAGTTGGGTTTTGCCCTTCGGACAGGATAAATATCTCTGGGCCGGCTATCTGGGTTCTCGATCCGTTTTTCTCTTGCGTACTCATGGTATGTTATTTTGGGGCTGGTAGGGGGCGACCCGTATCGTTGTTGTTGGCGGCTGTTGGCTGCCAGTACCCTTGTTTGTGAACCTGAGATGTGCATGAGTCTCTGAGATATTACCTGAATAAGCGATGAGGGTGACGTGATATGGGTTCTTGTCTTTATCCCAGAACTCATCATAATCAATTGATAAATTCACCATAATATTGTTTTTGTTGAGGTATGATAGCAGGTCTCTTCTTTGTGCAGAGCTTAGTGAACTGTAGGTCCCCATATCCTTTCGTTTTTCTTCTTCGATGGCCGCGAAAGCAGCATTCCATGCGTCTTTATCAGCTGGGAATACCAATCCCCTCGGGATCCTTACGTTTGACAGCCTGTTGCTATCCGGTGAAAGAAGATATACACCTTCTGTTTGCCCAACTTTACCCCCTCCAACTGCTGTTGTGGCGGTATCGTGCTCAAACCATCCGGGGTTGAACATGTAAGGCCGCCCATCGGTTGTCGTTCCAGATTCAACCTTGAAGTAAACGAGCGCTTGCACCGATTTTTCTGTCTTATTGTTTGTCACTTCCACATGGACATGGACACGCTCAGAGCCGCTTGGTCTAATCTCAAAGATCGGTTCAGCAGGATTTGCTACCAGTAAAGCAGTAGATCCGACAGACAAACTATTGATTTTGATGGTGTCATGCTGCCTGATGAATAAGTTTGCTGTGCCGGTATATTTTGCATATCTTGCTGAGAGTGTGATCTCCTTGTCTTCCATTCCAAAGTTGGGGACAAAGACTGCCCTGGCAGTTGATTCTTCGCTTAGAGGGACTGCCTCTGGATAAACAAGATGCCTTGTATTCTCAATGACATTCCTCAATCTTGTTCCTGACAGTCTTTGCTGTGAGCCTGGTGTCGCTTCGTTTGATCCGTCAGGGTTGAGGAATTCCCAATGGACGTCTGAACGATAATAGATACCTGCACCTTCTTCACCCTGAATTCCAAAATGGATATCCGTATCTGGCATGATAACCCGTCTCCTTGGAACATGCCCCTCTCTGGCAAAATTCTGTGCTTCGGCTTCGACTGCGGCCTGCAAGGCAGCAGGTGTAATCTGAGAGCTAGGATTTCCAGGCAGATCCAACAAATCAACGGCGTGGTTGACCACTCTGGATATCTCTCTTGGCGATATATGAGGGTTGGCATCAGTTGCCGGTCCCAGGCCAAGTTCAACTGCTGCCTCAAGTGCATTCACATCGGTTGATAAAGTCGGTGATGCGCCTGATGCGGCTCTGAGAATCCTGTTATTATGGTCAATTACACGCCGAAGGCTTGTTCCTCCATTCCCACCTATTGTTCTTCTTCCCCTAATTGCTCTCCGGACCCTTTCTTCATCTGCGCGCAGAAACCTATGGAGCGGTTCGTATTGACCATGAAGTGGAACCTTAACTTCAGCAGAACATGTAACAGAGCTGATTCTTGGTTCATTATGAGGTTTCATACTTTGTTGGGGGGTCTGAGCGTGGAACTTTAAACGCCTTCCTGAAATCTCTCCTGCGCGTGATTCCATACCGGGAATACTTACAGGTTTAATAGTTAAAAACACCTTAGCCTCTCCAACTGTCTGGCAATTAAAGGCTCTTCTCACTGATGCATTAAATCTTCCAGGAATGTCCAGAAGCCAGTTTCCATAAACGCCAAGATTCATTCTCCCCCTCTGGAACATCCCCACTATAATGAATAATATGATTAACATCAATCCCAACGGATGCCGTCTTGTCTGATTCCCTGCACCTGCTCCCTGATTTCTCACCCATGAACCCACAGTACAAGTGTAAGGGTCAGTGTAGAAATGGTCTTTTACCTCTGCGCTGTCGATTTGCAACCATATTGGCGTATTTTTCCCTTCTGGAATGATGCACTTCCACTTATGTTTGCCCCTAAGCCTGATCTGACAATGATACTCGCATTCTGATGCCTCCGGCGCCACATCACCCATCGTATCATAATATTTCTGCTGAGCCATGGGAGAATTGGGATCTACCTCCGTTACCTTCTTATACATATCATTCGCCAACCCTGCCTGTCCAGCTGCTACAAACTCATCTCCTGCCTTCATGTATAAAGCACTGAGCCGCTGATCAATCTGATTCTTGTCACCCTGCTCGAGAGTGATTGCTGAGGGTGATACATATCCTGCTCCACCAGGTGCATCAACTGGTGGGGGGGTGCGTAATGTAGGATTAGTATAGACATCACCCTGAGCACGATCAGTTAATGCCTGGCCAAATACTGGGGATGAAAGCAGTACCACTATCATCAACAGACACAGTCCGGATAATGTTTTGTTTCTCATCCTATTTTGATCGGTATTCTGCAGGGCCTGAAGGCAGATTTGCAGATCCACCGGTTCCCTTAGTCCCTAAAGTAGCTGAATTTGTATGGGGAGAACTTTGCGAATAGAATGCTCCGCTATACGGCTGCAGCAACGCAATTGCCTGCTGGGTCTGCCCCTGCTTTTCCAAAATATATGAATATGCGATCAATTCTCTTGTCAAGCGATTGCTTATCTTGTTCCAGTCCTGCGCACTCAGCTCCAGGCCGACTTGTGTGTTGCATTTCGATGCAAGGACACCGTTCAATGAGGTGTCAGCACACATCGACTGGATGTTCTTCCCGATATTATTATACTCTGAAACAGCGTTGTCATGCTGCTCATTGACTGCATATGCTTCTGCCTGGGCAAAGACACGTTCAACACATACCTGCTGCTTTTGTACTGTCAGTCTTTTGAGTTCACCACACTTCCCTGTACTGCCGCCACTGACTGCAGCTGCAAGCTCTTGCGCCTGCTTTGCAAGCTTGTCTTCTCTTGCTTTGTACTCCACAAATGCTGCCTGCGCATTTGCGGGCGACTGTGAGAGCTGGGGAGCTGGCCCGGCTCCCGGCCTAAAAATGCTGAAAGGGTTGCTCAATGCTGATCCAATATCCCCTCCACCCCTCACAAGACTTCCACCGAGCACGAACATCAGCCAGGTGATGATGATAGCCAGGAGCAATCTCCAGAACCATGACTTGCCGCCAAGCAGTTTCTCATTGGACAAAAGCTGGAAGATGATAACCACCAATATAACATACACAAAATTCTTGATCCAGGGGAAAATCATCTCGATGCCAATACCTTTCATGACCATGACCATTGAACCCATCAATGCCAGGCCAACAGCCACTCCAATAATGGCATTCTTGTTTGGGTAGTCAGCAAAGAACTTGCCAAATGCCAAAATGAACGCTGAGAGGAAGAGGATGAAAAAGAGAGTGAAGTCTATCAATTTCTTAAATTTCACATAGCCGCCGGCAAAGAACTGGGACATCTTGGTAAAGACATTCCCAAAAGCGCCGCCAACACTTCCAATGGTGATCTTTGCTGCAATAACTGGAGCTGCTATGCTGCAGATGAACAAGATTGCCACGATGATGATGAGCGTCTTCTTCTTCATCCGATCACCACCTGCTCTATTATTGCCAGCAACAAGGTAATTACCAATGCGACGATTCCTTTCTTTATCACCGGCGCATCATTGCCCATGATCGTTGATGTGAAGACAAAGATGACTATGAAGAGCAATACATAGACAAAGTTCCTGATCCAGGGGAAGAGGATGTCTATTGCTATCCCCATCTTGACTAGCCCTAATGCGCCAATTGCTGCCAGCGTGAATGCTATCCCAATGACAGCGTTCTTGTTCTGGAAGTGAGCGAATGCTTTTCCTCCCGCTAAGATGAACGCGGAAAAGAGCAGGAAGAAAAATCCGATGAACGACCAGATATCAGGATTCCTTGCAAAGCCGCCAATGATGAGGTCTTGCAAGCTTTCCATAACAGTGTTTGGATTAAATCCTAGTGCTGGATTGATAATCAGGAACAAGATACTTGTCCAGAGGATTGGCTTATTGAACACCGGCCATCACCTCCACTACGATGTTTTCACCCTCAAGGACAATGCCTGATTCGAGCAGCTGGACAATAGTCTTTTCTTTTGAGCGCAACTTTTCTTTCGCATCATCCAGGGTGAGGATGATTGGATCAACATTTGCCGGAAGTTTTGCTTTGATCTTCTCATGCAGAATCTTTTCTGCGATGATTAAGGCGAGCGTTGATTTCTGGAGCTTGTCAAAGACAACGATGCAATCAGCATCAATCTTTTCCAGGTCCCTGAATGCGCCCTTCTCCCTTTGCTCTTTGTCAATGATGAGGACCAATTCGACAAGCTTCCTTGCTTTCTTGTCTTCGAGATTGAGCTGGTAGAATAATTGGTTGCCCCATTTCTCATAGCGAACGATCGTGTTTTCTTCGAGCTCCTTGAGAATTGTGTGGGAAGAACCAGGAGATATCTTTAGCGTCCTTGCGAGCTGGTTGATGTTAAACTTCTCAGTACGGTGACGAGCGAAAAATTCTATAACCTTTAGTGTGTTTTTACTGAACATGTATTCAGTATATTAAATCCTCTTTTAGTATTTTAGTATCTTTATATGTTTTATTTGAATACTACTATATAAATTTGCCGGTTAGTGTAGGTTTTTGTAGTATATCTATTTTTATAAAATGAATGATAACTTTTTTAATTTATATAATCTATGATTTTTTGTTTTTTTCTTCTTGTTTATTATATAAATAATATGAATAAATGATAATTTAGATGATTTAATATTAAGAAATAATAAATAACTATATAAAAAAATAATATAATAAACCAAATCTTTTTCAGTTTATTATTCAATTATAATGAATAAAATTATATTTAGTATAGATAAGTCTTTACTATATTCAAATGATGCATTGTTGATAAGTCTATACTGTTATATTCAAAAATAATGAATAAAACCTACCTTGCACCGATATCTTTATATATTATGAACACTACTAGACAGTAATAAAAAGGTGTAGATATGAAAATCGGTGTCATCTCAGATATACACAAAAGACCATATTTGGTGCCTTATCTTCTTGAAGAGATGAAAAAAAGCGGGGTAGATACGCTGGTCCTTAATGGAGATCTGATGGACATGGGAATGTCCGAGGCAGAAGCACGGGATAGCATTACCTATGTCATGGAAGCTGTTCTCCTGAGCGGCCTTGAAACATATGTCATGCCCGGAAACCATGATTCCTTTGAAGCGCTCTATCCAATAATCGATTTTTGTGATGAACGTTATGACCGTGTCCATGGCATCTTCTCACCGACAGTTCTTCATGGAGACGAACAAGACATTCTTTTGCTGCCTGGATCACATATGGATGGAGACTTTCGATTTGGAACAGACGCGCCAAGCGGCTGGTATGCCAAGACACAGGGGGGAGCGACACGAGTTGAAACTGTTCAGGATTATCAGAGATTAGTGAGAAACAACCAGGCACAGGGGCTCATCACGTACCATAACATCGAAGACATTGTTGATACTCTCAGTGATACAAAGCCTACTATCGCAATATGCCATGAACCCATGATGTTTGAGACGAGCGATGCCATTGATGCATCAGCGCTTGCCGGCTATCGAAACTCTGGGAGCCTTGACCTGTATACCCTTTTTGCTCTAAAAAACATTTCTGTTGCCGTCTGCGGCCATATCCATGAATGGGCTGGCTATGCACATGATGCAAATGAGAATCATGTTCCTCCCGGAACATTTTCACGATCCCTCCATTATGATGCCTCATATGCAGAGGAAGGACGCGCTGGTATCGTTGAATTAAGAAGGGGAGAAGCCCGATATACCAATATTGACCTTTTTGAACGGCCTGATTTTGCATCCCTTCGAGACATCCCAAGAAAACATGCTCTGAATGTCAGACGACCAAAAAGGGCGTCTTCAATACGACAATTACGATTACAAAAACTTCAGCAGCACGCGACGTCAAGGGATACGCCCTTCTATGAGCAGGCGCTCCACTCTTTAGCGCCTCAACGTGGACCTTCCCCTCTTAGGGATGCATCACACCCCGACCCTCGCGAGATTCAAGTTCCTGTCGGCATAGTTGATCAAGCATATTCATCCCATGTCGAGCCGTTTATGGATCGAAGAGATTTTGATGCACTCCTCCAACAACCACTCTACCAACAACTAGGCGTTGTCGTCTCAGGCATTGAACATGAAATTGACAGGAATGATCAGTACCAATCATTATTGAGCTCCAATCCTCTCCAGGCACAGGTATATAGGGATCAGCTCTTTGATGAAAGATTCAGAGAATTGCAGGAAGAACTTTCTGGTCAGCTCCAACAAGCAGGAGTCCCACAAGACCAGATCCCTGGGCTTACAAATACCATGAGAAGCGATGATTTTCGTGCATTTTCAAAGGGGCTAGAATCAATCATGGAACAATTCGGCCAGCAACGCCTTACGTGATCAGGCTGCTTTTCTCTCCAAGTCTTCGATAGCATCCATTGCTGGTTCAGCTGCATTTGCAGTTTGTTCAACTTTTATCCCCCTCTCTTTTACTACCTGAGCTAGCTCTAAGCCTCGCTCATCAATCTCTATGACCTTTGTACGAATCTCAGATACCTGACCCATTAATTGATCAATCCTCTCTATCATTTTCTCTTGTTCTTCTGGCGTCACTTCCAAAAATTTCTCAAATAGATGATATATTTCACCAGCGATGGCCTTTTCACTCTCTAACATCTGCTGACGGGCTGCCTGCGCTTGCTCGACAGTATTTAGTGATGTTATTAGATCAAAGAAACCATGGGACGCTGCCTCTCCCTTTTCCACTGCTTTTCCTGCTACCTGATTGAGATCTCTCAAACGCTTCTCATTCCCTTCAAGTGTTTTCTTTCGCTGTTTTTCAATCTCTTCTAGCCTTCCCGTCGATAAGTGAGTAATCTCATCCCTTAAGCGCACGGTGTTCTTTGTCTCGATCTCTATAGCATGGGCGATAGTCTCCATCATCTCCTTCTGAAGATATTCTTGCATCCGAGGATAACTCAGTTCTTGTTCGATGATTCCCATGATCAGCTTATACCATCCATGGATATCATTATGCATCACTTCCGCCTGCTCAATGTGCCCCGCAACCCTTTTTTTGATCTCATCAACATACGTGCCATTGACTTTTCTTACTGACTCAGCAAGCCTTTTTGGATTACTCGTGACATTCAACACGTAATTCCACATGAGCGTGAGCTGTTGGTTACCTGCATCTGGAGGAACTTTCAGGATATATTCACAAGCTTGGCGAAGGCCATGGAGCTGGTTCTTCAACGTTTCATACTCTTTTGGCATCCCGACAAGATGCCTGAGCCTTTCCCTGATCTTTGTTCCTTCTCTCTGGAGCCGCTGCAATTCCTGGTGCGCAAAGACGCCCTCAACGAGATTATCTACTGCCTGTACCCACTCGATCAACTGAGCCATCTCTTGCTCATTCGTGATATGCGCAGGACAGGAGAATGTCCTTCCCTGGACATCCTGAACAGGCCTGAACTCTCTAATAACCGCTGTTAGTTCCAGCAGCCGCTTCATCCCCTCATGACTATGCTCCCCGCCATGATGCTGCAGTTCCTGTCCGATTCTTGTTAACTCATCAGCCAGCTTTCTTTCTTTGAGTTCAGCGAATTTTGCGGCTGCAGTCTTTAGGTTCCACTCATGCGTACTGTCTGTGATGAACTGCTCAATGAATGCGTGGAGCTGGGATTTTTGAAGGAATTTATGGCCGACTTCTCTGATGAGCTGTGCACTTTTTCCTTCGTTAGTCCGCTCAACAAACAGCTTGTCATCCTTCGTTGTCTCCAATGCGTATTCTATCCTTCGTTTCCTTTCACTCATCCGGTCGATTATTCGTTCATCCATCATGGCACACCTCCTGGCTCCATTGGGGGTTCTTCTGGAGGCTCAGTACTTGCCGGTTCATGATGACCTGGGAGTCCCCGAAGCGTATCTCTCCAAGGATCATAACTGTCTCTATAATATCTTCTTTGCCTATCCTCCTCGAGCACCCTACTGGCTCCACTAAATTCATTCACTAATCTCATCCATTCTTCATGATCCATATTGGTGTGGAGCTTCTTTAATTCTTCCAGTATCCTTGTATGTTCTTCCTCTGCAATCTCTGGCCTTGCCCTTGCTGTTTCTATTAATGCTCTTATCCTTCCTCTAAGGTTCTCAATATTCTTTTTTTGCGCTTCATCTGTCTTGAGCGCCTTCTTCCACCACCCCAATATGTTATCAACAATCTTCTGGACTCCTGGTATGGCCCCGATGATCTTGCCCACGTTTCCAAAGAATTTCTTTGCTGCCTCTGGATCTTTCATCTTCTCAGCAAAACGCTCGCTTGCAGCAGCAGAATATTTCTGCCAGCTATCAAACAAGAATCCTAAGATCATACCAACAGCCAAGTGCCAAATAATTGTTCCAGAGCCAAGAGAGTTCTGGCCTTCCAGGAGGACAGACTTTATGACCATCGTCAAAGCGTAGGCAAACCCAAATGCCTGCCCTGGCTTTTCCGGATTCTTCTCCTTGAGCTTCATGTAAAAGATGATGAAAAATGCCCACACGCCTATCTTTACGATCTCATCTTTTGTCGAGCCGGTGTTTGCGATGAATGCGCCGAAGAAGACAGCCATGCCAGCTTTCCATTTCTTGTCCAGCTCCCATCCTTTTGTTCCAACAAAGAAAATGAAGATGAGGACAAGTGTTGCGGCAATAAAGACAGGAAGGCCTTTTACTGTTACGAGCTTTCCCCATCTGTTGAAATATTTTTTTGACTCGGTCGTGTTTGTCTTTAATATTCCCTGCTTTTGAATTCCGGCAGCATCAGTATATGTTCCTGTCCCCGTAGTGTCAGGAGTATACCTTCCCGTCGAAGGATCGAGATTGCCGCCAACAAAGAACTGTTTTGCCTGTGAGATGAGAGGCTTTTGCCAGAGAGGCACGAACTGCTTTGACACCGGATCCCTTGTTCCCATGAAGGAAGCGGTGATGGCCAGGACAATCATCGTGATGACGATGATCTTCTTTTGCTTGTCATCACCATCCTTGAGGATGGTATATTTTCCAATGATGAAGACGATGATGAAGATGATTACTGCATTGAGGAGCCCGATGCCCCCCTTGAAGAATGCACCGATCCCTGCACCGAAGTTGCCCAGGCTCTGCCTGAAGCCTGCTTCTGCTAAGGAGGGAGATATCAGCAAGAAGGCGAAGAGGACAAGCATCCACATCACTCTTTTCTCCTTCACGATAGTTCCTCCATGGCGAAATATACTTTGAGCACTTCATGCATGATCGGATCGGCAAAATGGAACTTCTTTCCTTCCTTGATGATGATATCAACAGAAATGAGCCGTTCGAGCAGGGCTTTTGCAACCGGCGCTGGACGGTAAATCTTCCGAGCAATCTCGGACAAGCTCAGGGGGGGACTTTGAGCTATCGTCTTTAGAATTGCCTGCAACAGCGTCTGGCCTCTTGCCCTGCTCAGGGCGCGCTCAAAAACTAAAGAACAGAAGAGATGAATGCTGCCATTTCTTTGCACAGCTTTTGTGAATAACCCTTGTATATCATCACCCTTCTTGTAATCATGAAGAAGCAATGAGATATACTGTGGAACACCGTTTGTCCTTTCATACAGGATCTCTTTTTCTTTGGCAGCGAGCTTTGCGAGACTATCCATCAATAAGAACGCATCATCCCTTGATAAGGGATCAAACCTGATGATGCGGAATTGTGCCCTTGCGAACAAAGCGGACATTTCCACCATTGCAGAACTGGTGAGGATATACCTGCACGGTTCCTTCATCAGGTCTAGTGCATCCGTGAAAAATTGCTTTAAGGCAGCATAGTTTTGGAGCTGGAGCAGTTCTTCAGCATCTTCGAGCCAGACAAAGATAGTCTTATTGTAGCCTCTTGCCAGTGCCCCTGGAAAGGATAATGCCTTCATCACCAACGTTTTCTGGTCAGGCTTGATCTTGAGCAGTTCATCACCAATTGCTTTGACAATGCCTGCTGCCTCATCTGGAAGCCCGAGCGATGCTGCGTTTTCAAAGACTATTTTTCGCTTCAAGAATTGAGAAAGAGATGCTTCAACATATTCTACCGCAAAGTTTTCCGGATTTAGGCTGACTTTTCGAAGCGGGATATGGATGCTTGGTTTACCATCGAGAAACTGAGAGACGAACACTGCCTTGCCAATGCCTTCCTGACCGAGGATAAGAACTCTGCTATTGCCTTCTACAAGAGGGAGAACTTCCTTTCTCAATTGAACCATACTTGTTGCAGGCATTGGTGATTATATACCGATTGGTATAAAAGATATATAAATCTTACTATTCTGAAGGCTATAATAATATACCAAATGGTATATTAAGATAATAGTATAATAGAAATTTGATAATTTATGATTATATGATAAAATTTATAAAGAATATACCATATGGTATATATAATTATTTATATGGATGAAAATAAAAAGGACTATATACCAAATGGTATAGATTCTATATGGTACTCATCCTGCTGATGCATCACGACAAATGGCTCCCCATGACGGATAAATACAGTTGGGAGAGATGCCCCCGGAGGCGCGATCAATGGCACTTCTCCCATGATTCCTGCAGCTCTCCTGCCATAGAGGACAACAACATCCCCCCCGGATAGAAGGCGTTCATACCCAAGCCTATTTTGTTCAAGGGCGCCATTCTCGATAAAACGCCTTCCAAGGAATACCCCCCTGCCAAGATCATAGTCTAACAGCTCTTCCTTTCCGGTCGCAATGATCTCTTGTGATACCACATCAATTATCTCTCTTTCTCTTGTGCACGTGACTTTGCTTCCTCCTTTTAACCCTCGCAGTGATTTTTCTGCCCGCAGCACTACCTCACTTCTCTTGCCATCCCACCGCGCAATACCTGCACCAGAACACGAAGCATACACCATCCCTTCATGCCAGAGCAGACTATTGATCGGATAGGGTCCCTCAAAGGAGAACAATGACACTGCCTTCTTTTCGTGCAATGAACAGACCTGGTTATCTATGCTCACATACAGCAATCCATCTCCTTCCACAAGAGCGTGCGGAGCCTTTTTCCAGCGAAAAACCTCCTCAATCGCAAATGAATCAGAGACCACAAACAATGCATTCTCATCCAGAAAATAATGAATGATGCTCCTTTTCTGCCTTCGCCTGGGTGATACCCCATTGAGCATCCCCTCCACCAACAATCGCTCTATCCCTCTTCCTTTTTCTATCTGCTCTCTTTCTTCATCCCGCAATGCATATTCTGTCAGGTGTTTTTCATGGAGCGCATCGCCAGATGAAAACATCACCGGCCTGCCATACCATCCCTCATCATCGACCGAGGCCCTCACCATCCGATCCTCCAGGATTATTGCCCGGACAGTCTCCACAATTGCCGGGGCAGTATCCCCTGCAGTTGATCCCACATGATCATATTCCTCATGCGGATGCTCATACATTCTTTGATGAGCATACATCCATAACTCCCTGGCGTTGCAACACTCTTCAAAGGAAACATTCTCTACTTCCTTTCCAGACGAGAGCATTCCAGAACACCTTGCCTCTTCCATGATGCCAACAGCATATTCATCATGCGTCCCAATGACTGGAAGAGAAACATGTACCTGATGGCCATATTCCTGCCCGAGCACTTCTGAGAGAAAGTATTCCAGCCTGAGCTCGTCATTATGTGAACAGCCAATGGACATTGGATTTTTTGCTATCACTGACAACACTTCTGCCATCACATCAACAGGATTGGACACGACAAGAAACGGGCCTTTGTCGGCATGGGAAGCGAATGTTTTTCCCAGCCGGAGCACTCCTTCATAATTTGCCTGCAAGGGTGCGAGCCTCTCTTTTGATATCCCCCTGCGGCTGGCTGCTGTGAGAAGAGGGGCGAGGCTTTCACCTTGACCCTGGTACCTTGTGCAGATAATGGTTATTGCCGGAAACCCAATATATGGGAGAAGCTGATCTTCATGTTCATAAGGAATTGCCCGCACCTTTTCTTTTGCCCTTGGATACGCATTCCTTTGCGCATCGATGATGCTCGCTAATTTACCTGGAGAATGGCTCATCAGATTTATCCGATCGATATATCCCTCAAGGAGAATGTCCTCCAATAAAAGCCCCGGGACACTTCTTCCGATGGCACCCAAACCAAGAATGTTTATGTTGTATGAAAGAGGTTTTCCCCTCATCCGTTCGTTTCTTCGAACAGCATCCTCTTTTTGCCTGCTCATGCTCCTTGCTATATCAACAAGAGCCCTGCGCGCTTCATCAATCGAGAGTCCCATGTCTTCTTAATGAAAAAACACATTAATAACGATTTTTTTTGGAACCCGAAAAAAATTTGGGTCTTCTGAACGCTCTTCACTATTCCAACCCTTTTATTCGCCCCTGATGCCTTCCATCAGATTATAGTCCTGTTTTCCCGTACACTTTTTGCCTTCTTCTTCCTATCACACCCTCTTCATCCCATCACACGTTCTTCTTCATATTGCATATCCAACTAATGCCTGGTATGTCTGCTTGACTGCTTCTCGCACCTGCTGGTCTGGAGCATGGGCAATCATCGTTGTCCTCAATCCTTCTGCGATCCTTAATAGAAAATCCCTCTCTTCCGGAACTGCTGTTGGCTGGAGCTCTCCAATTGCAGCAGTTGCGGCATGCAATCGTGAAAGAATAGACGGGTTCTCATACCGGTCCAAAAGGATGTCACGAATATTTGCAATGGGCGCGGATGATGGCAGCTGGAGGGCAGAAAGATATGCGACAAAGCTCGTTGCTGCGGGTGATGGAAGAGGCTGCTCTTCATCCCTCTGGTATGTTGGCTGCCTGAGGAGCCCATCAATGATTATCACCCCTTCATAATAATGCACTTCCATTGCTCCACGACGATACTCCCTGAGCGACTGGCGCGCGCTCAGAAATGAAGCACCAGACTGCATCACGGCATATACCTGTTCCATTATCTGTTGGCCTTTTTCCAATCCTTGCAGGTATTGTCTGACCGCTGGATCCTGCTGATCTGGAGGAAGGAGGCTAGAGATGGCTCCTGCCAGCAAAGAGATTTCCTGCCTGGATGCCTGGAGAAGCACCATATCCCTTTTATCGAATGACTCTTTCAGTTGGCCTAGCATCCCTCTCAATCGCGATGTTGCCTCCTCAACGTATGCGTCAAACAGATGCATATACCGCTCTTCCAACTCTCCGACAATCTCCCGTTCCCTTGTATACCTGGCCAATTTTCTTTCGCTAATCATCCGTTCAAGAGGTGATGATGCGCTCCTCTCAATCCGGTTCAATTCTTCGATAAGCCGGCTGAGCGGCTCAATCTGCCTGCCCGTCCTTATGAGGATGGAAGGGGTATCATCACTCGCCAGCTCTTCCAACGAA
Organism: Candidatus Woesearchaeota archaeon; assembly: GCA_013329045.1. Taxonomy (GTDB): domain Archaea; phylum Nanobdellota; class Nanobdellia; order Woesearchaeales; family UBA9989; genus UBA9989; species UBA9989 sp9989u. Next base: position 25,132 of record DUKZ01000002.1, on the reverse strand, counting down.
GAAAAAATAGCTGGAGACTGCTCCCTGACAAGATGCACTTGTCCAGCCAGTGCCTCATACTGCCTGATAGCCTGCACGAATGTTCTGCTAAGTACCATGGTGGAGCGCCTGATATGCCTGGATGAGTCCGGCACCAAAAAAATTATCATGGCCAAGGTGCCTTGATGAATACTTTATCCTCTGTTCTAACTCTTCTGGCCCTTTCTGGAGATAATCTGCAAGAAGGGCGATGACACCAGATACATGAGGGGTTGCCATTGATGTCCCTGTCAACGTGTCATATCGATTGCCCGGCATTGTTGAATAAATGCCAACACCAGGAGCGCAAATATCAAGATTGTCTGAAATGTTTGAGAAAGGAGGATGGCCCAAGTCATGGTCTACTGCTGCAACTGAGATTACCCCTGGATAAGAAGCTGGATATTCATCACCTTTTCCTTCATTGCCAGCAGCAGCGCAGATGCAGATGCCTCTTTGATACGCTGCCATGCACACCTCCGCTTCAAGATCAGAACGATAGGAAGAACCAAGGCTCATGCTGATCACATCAACACCCTTTTCAATCGCCCACTCAATCCCTGCAATGACATCAGCCTCACTGCCAAAGCCCATATCATTGAGCACCTTTACCGCATAGAGCTTTGCTCCTGGCGCAACGCCAGTCTTTACCCCTGCAACTGTGCCTGCGACATGGGTGCCATGGCCATTCATGTCAATTGGGGGCCCGCCAACAAAACTCGCCCCTTTCTCATCATCAAACCTTTGCTCCAAATCCGGATGGGTATAATCAATGCCTGTATCAAGAATTGCGACCACGCTTCCTTTGCCGGTTGTTATCTGCTGCGCTTTGTGCGCTTCAATGAGCTCTAGGTTCCATAGTGCCTTACCTTCTCTCTCTTGCTGCTGGAGAACTAGCTCCGGGATATATCTTGGGTATGCCCTTCTTGCCTGGATCATCACCGGCCTTCCAAAAGCACGAACACTTCGCTCGTTATAATGGGAAAGAAGCCGTTCTGCATCATTCCTCTCGCATAAGATGCTGCAGCCGCTCGCATACCTGAAGAGCTTTCCTTCTGTCTTTGACTCATTCATCATCCAGGAAAATAAGTCCTGGCGCTCAGGGATGGAGCCTGCCATCGAAATAATCAGGGTAGAAGGAAGAGCTGCTTCATACTCCCTGACCATCTCCCTCTGCTGGGACAAGAGGTGGGCAGTCCTTTTCTGAAATTCTCTTCTTCCCATGCACTCTTTTCTGTCATTGAACCATAAGAACCTGTGGAGTGGTGGGGAGGACGACAAAATCACGTTTTTGTCTGTGCGGTGAGGGTTTAATCCAAGCTTATTTGGCTCCTTTTGCACGGGTTCCTTTGTTCTTCTTCTCCCCACCATCTGTCTGGAAAAATCGCCTTATCGGAAAAGAATCCTTGCACATATACAACGTCAATAAAGGTATCCCTATCAAGAAGAAAACCTTTCTTGCCTCGTCAAACAAGGCAAGAGACTCTTGCAGGTATGTTTCTATACTCCCTGGAGGGAGCTGCGATTTGAGAACCATCGGGAAGGTGCTTCCTGGGCGGCACCTCTTATTTTCCCTGGAAAAAAAGCAAATTGCCCAGGAAGCGAATGAGTAGGAAGGCTTCCTGCCTTGCGAGGGGTTAGATGGGTGTTAGGGGTTTATTGTATAGAAAAGGACAGGAAGCCTTGAGTGTGCAATGCATGAATACCTGGTTCATGCATGGGTGGCGGTTATTGTGCGGGGATATCAGCGGCCCTGATCTCTTTTAACCATTTCAGGCCGATCCTGAGCATTTCCTTGTTGAACTTATCACTGATCTTGTATGTCTTCTTGTATAAATCATAATCAATCAGGCCCATGCTCTTCATGGGGGTGAGTATCCTGTCATAAAACTGCCTTTTGTTGTAGCTTACCTTCACTTTCTTTCCCTTGTATGGCGCCTCTTCAATCAGGTCTGTTATCAAGTCGCCTTCATGCAGCCTTGTCGCAAACAAGCTCATTTCTGTTTTGTTGATTTCTCCGCCATTCCCTTTTATCATTTCTATCAGCAGCTTAGCTACAATAATCTGCNNTATCCTGTCATAAAACTGCCTTTTATTGTATTTTATCTTGACTTTTTTCCCCTTGTAGGGCTCTTCGTCGAGAGTCGTGACAAATTCACCGTCATGGAGCTTTGTTGCTATCGCTGACATTGTTGTCTTATCGATCTCTCCTTTATTCTTTTGCAGCTCCCTTATGAGTATCTTTGCCACCATTTGCTGCTGTTTTGTTGCAAAGATGATGTCAAATATGTCTTCTGGGAGGTTAAATCGGTCAAACAAAATAACCATAATACCAATTATTGGCGATACTAGTATATAAATGTTACGTTTTCCTATACTCACGACGTAGAAATAGAGAAAAATGTCCTAATCTCCTCAACAAAGTCCCTGCTTACCACCGGCTCCATATCCTCAGGGAAACAGGCCTTATATCTTGGCCATAAATAACGCTCGTCAACAAAAGCGATGATGCCCTTATCCGTCTCGCTTCGGATGCATCGCCCTGCATTCTGGAGCGTCTTTGTTATTGCTGGCAGCACATACCCATACTCCCAACCCCGCTCATATTTCTCGTCAAAATAGTTTATTAGTGCCTGAACCTCAAGGGTGGGTCTCTGTAAGGGGAGGCCGATGATGACAACAGCTTTGAGAAGGTCGCCTGGGAGGTCTATTCCCTCGCCAAAAGAACCGGACGATGCCGCGAGCAGGACTGCTCCTACTTTTGCGTATGATGAGAACCTATCGATGAGCTCTGCTTTCTCCTCTTTTTGCATGTTGGGAATTTCCAACATGGTTGTTTTTTTGCAGATTTTTTCAAAGTACCAGTTTACCTTGTCCCGGATATCATAGCTTGGAAAAAAAATAGCGGTATTGCCTGGAACCTCATTTGCGATATACGCGCTAATTGCTGCCAGGCGCTTGAATTGCTCGTCATTTCGCTGGGAAAATTTTGTTGTCGCCCCTGGTATGATCAGGTTTAGCCGGTTGGTCTTTGGGAACGGATTTGGAAATTCCCTTTCTCTTGCATTCTTTATCCCCAAAAGGTCCCGATACATATCAGTTGGGACAAGGGTGCCGGAAATGAGTATTGCTGCATGAGCATTATTTATCACATCGCCTGCTGCGAGGCTGGGATCAAGACAGCGATAGCTGACTTGAATGTAGGGCTGACGTTTACCCTGCTTTATTGAAAGAATACGGACGAACCCTTTGTCTGGGCCAAGCCATAATGAGAGGAAATGAGAAAGCCGAAGCACGTGGCTCTTTTGCTGCTTTTCCACGATCAATGAGCCGGCCTCATCGAGCTCACCAATAACCCTATACAAATCATCTTCCCCCTCAAATATACTCAGGATATCCTCTTTAGAGAGAAGCATCTCCTCCCTGTTCTCAAGGTTTTTTGACAAACGTTCGATGCAGGAGAGAAATGATTCGATCCTTTCTCTCAATTCATCAAACCCGAACTTCTCTGCCTCCTTTATCGCAAAAGAGAGGCTGATTGAAGATGTCATATCCGTGAGAACATTCCTCATCCTGTCTGGGAGGTTATGGGCCTCATCAATGATGATAATAGATTCCTCGATGCTCGCGTTGATCTTTGCCAGGAATGCATCCCTTATTGAAGGATGGAAGAGATGATAATAATCAGCAACGATGACTCTTGCTTTTTTTCCTACCTGAAGGGCAATTTCATACGGGCAATGCTTGCACTTTTCAGATTCGTGGACGATCGATTCGCTGGCAACTGCTCCTTTCAATGAGTCAATTGTGGCGGTTGCCTCTTTTGTCAATGCCCCTTTCTTGAATGTCCCCCCATAGAAATCGCACAGATTGTCCTTTTTTACCTGGGCACAATATTCTGAGAATTCCCCGCTTTGCAGCCTTGTTGAAGCCTCCTGAAGGCACATTGTCTGCTTGCCGATCATGTCGAGCGCGATGAATGTTGGTGATATTTCATGCATTGCCTGGAGCGTTGCAATGGCCAGGCGGTGCTGAGTCTGCCGGGATGTCAGGAAAAAAACTTTCAGGTTATTTTCCAGGGCAAATTCTACTGCGGGGACTAATGCTGCTGCTGTCTTTCCAAGACCTGTTGGGGCATGGGCTATGAGGCAGCTTTCCTCCTGGACAGCCTTCCTGACCGCTTCGATGAGCTCTTTTTGAGAACTTCGCACAGCCGGGAAAGGAAACAAAGAGAGCGCCATTGTCCATGGCATTTTCTGATGATTAATAAATGTTGGGGTGAAACGGCGCACAGGGTGTTTTCAACAATTAAACATGAAGCATAAAAATACTTCTTTCTGAGATAAAGCCTTCGTGCAGGAAGAGCATCAATAAAGCTTGCAGCAAAAATCCGGTGCTAAGAGAAGCTATAGAACACAAGGTTGAAGCAATCCTAAAAAAATCCAGAGCATTTTAAGCCCCTGAAGAATGAGCTCTCTGGCCAAAGGAGAGTTCATGTCCTGAAGAGTTTTGTGCTGATTTATGAGCTCTCAGATGATATAATCACACTGAACTATTTTGGGCATCATGATGATGCATACGAGCAATGATCCATACAAAGAAATTAGATTTGGCCTTCACAATATTCAAAACCCTGTTTGTCCTTTCATCAATATTTATTACTGCTTGAACCATTGTACATCACGTATATAGATATATACACCATATATATACGCTTTTCTACACCACCATCTTTAGTTTTTCATAAACAATCATTTTGTCGTCCACGCTACGACTCCACAGCATAATATAGTTCTCTTTCTCACAGTAACAAAGGAGGTGTTCCATGCCAAGAATCAAAGCGAGAAGCATTATTGTTACAGGAGGTTTGCTCGCAGCAATCGCGTATGCCGGTGATCGGCTGAATATTGCTGAGAATGTCCATCATACCTATGTCACGATGACATCATCGACGACTGGAGAGGCATGCCAAAGCTATCTCTCCCATCTGCAAAGAGCAACAGATACAGATGCTTACCAGCCACAAATCGAGCGGGTAATCCGCGAGAGCTATATCCGGCTGACTCCTGATACACAGATGAGAGCATCCAGGGATCTTTTCTTATCATTATCCCCTGATGATCAGCTCTTGCTTGTCGCAGACATCATGAAGAACTCTCAGTTTGTCATGCCAGAATCAGCAGCGCCGCTGCAAGACCAGGCAAACAAGTTTGGAAAGCAGGCGTATGATTTCCTGATTGGACTAGAACAAAGAGGAAGAGAATATTTCAGGGGTGCACAATGAGACACAAGAAAGGATGCGGGGAACTCATCAGGTATGCGATGATCACAACAGGTCTTGTCCTGACGGGATTCTATATGAGAGGGTGCGCTGACAAGGCATATGCCCCACAGCAGCAGAGCCTCGAGACAAGGCTCCAGGACTATTTGCAGGTGCCAGATGGAAGACGCGAGAAGTGAGCCTGCAAGAGAGGAGCGCCATGAACGGGTGGAGGGGTTTCTCGAACGGCTCCATGATGCCAGGTTTCCAGAAGCTAGAGAGCAGCATGATATCGAGGTTCTTGGCTATGAAGAGGCTCACCCAATCGTTCAGGCAAGTGTCAGGCTCGCCCAAACGCTAGGCCTCACCTCCCCTGAAAAACGGTTGAGAAGGCGAAGGCAGGAATTAGAAGAATTGGTCAGAAGCGCCCAATCGACGGTCTATCAGATGGAACAACAATTGGATGGATTGAACCATACATATGATGCCCAGCAGCAGATCAGGGATGAGTCTTTCGAGGTATACGAGATCCTTCAGCAGGAGATCACTGATGCGAGGATGGAGATTTCCCAGGTGCAAGGCCGCTATGAAGCGTGCACGAATGCTGATGAGCGGGCAAGGCTTCGTGCTGCATATCGGGAAAAGACCTCATATGTCCATGAGCTGGAGCGAAAGAAGACAGAACTAAACTTTGAGATAAAAAGAAACCGCTGCATGCTCCAGGCGATGAAAGGCGATATTGAAGACATGACAGATATCATTGATGAATCCACAAGGATGGTCTATGAACTGGGGTATGAAGCACTCACCCAGACAACGAGCTCGCTTGACATTGGTGAACGTTTGCAGCAGATTGTCGAAGTGGGAGAGGGCATGGAAAGGATCAGCGCCAAATATGTCACTGAAGTTGGCACGTTCAATGGAGCGAGGACGAAGCGCCGCGCATCGATTGCAAGCCTTTCTGGCTCATCTCCAAGATATCGGCAAGATGCCACCTCCCATCAGGCAACCCGCCAGAAAATGGAAGCGCTTGATCGTGAGACACAAGAATACATTTCGCAGGTGGCATCACAGTCCATTGATGCACTATGACACTCGATTCGGAAATCATCGAGAGGAAAGGCATAGAGCTGGAAGCGAAACTGAATAGTTTCACATATCAAATCACACCCCAGCTTGCCGCCTTTCCTCAGGTGTATGAGGCGGTAAAGCACGGCCTTGTCCTGTTTGAGACAACAAGGGAATCTTGCCTCCAGAATGCCCCGCCAGATCAGGCGATTAGTGCAGCCTGGCAGGCAGCCGCAGCATATGTGACAACCCATATCCCTCCTGGCATCCTGAATCGTCCATACAGAGTTGAGGGCATCTTGCAACCATACCCAAGATGCCTTCATGCAGTCCTCGAATCATATAGCCGGGCATTGAAAGCAGCAATTGACCCATCACAGATCACCTACTCATTCTTTTCAGGGATTGGTGAACAGGCAGGAGACGGGGTAAGCGGTATGCAACCACTACCAATAATAGAACCAAGGGAATGCTCATGGGACAGCATTGGCGGATATCATGCAGCAAAAAAAGTGTTTCGGGATCTTGTGTTCCTCATTTCCCATCTGGACGATGCGCTGGGTTATGCAGCAAAAGAGGACATCCTGCCAAGGGGCATATTACTCGCCGGCCCACCCGGAACGGGAAAATCTTCCTTGGCAACGATTGCCGCACAGCAGGCAGCAGTCCCCTATGAGCACATCGGGGCAAATAATTTTTCTGAATATGTAAACCGCTCCGCGATGCTCCTCCAGCACTATTTTGACCGGGCGGCAGCTGCAGTTCGCGCGGGCAGCCCTGCATATCTCCTCATGATCGATGAGATTGATGCGATGGGGATGACGAGATCAGACCATGCAAGGGAAGATGCAAAGGTGATGAGCATCCTGCTGAAAAACATGGACGGGGCACATACTCCAGGGGTCATTGTGGTTGGGACGACAAACCGCTCTGATGCCATTGATCCTGCATTGAGAAGGCGTTTTTTGGCAATGGAGATGGGACTTCCTGATGACCAGGAGAGAGCAGAAATCTTCCAGGCGGTAATAAAAAGAAAGCAGCAGGCATCCAGTCATCAGTTGTTTGAGGAGATTGATCATGCAGCAATGGCAAAAGCAACAGAAGGGTGGAGCGGGGCTGCTATTGCCGGATCACTTGATGCATTGGTGAGGGGAACTATCCTTTCCCAGCTGCAAACCCAAAGGGGTTTTCCGATCACGCATGATCTGATAGTATCATACCTCCACCGTGAAAGACCAGCGAACGGGAACATCAATGATGGGAGAGATGAAACATCATATGGAGGCTGAAAAACCGCAAGATATTTATAATGGTAAGATTGTTCTTACTTCGGTGATTGATATGGATATTGGCATCACGAAGATGAGCTCTAAAGGGCAGGTGGTCATTCCTGCAGAGATGAGAGAAGACATAAAGGAGGGAGAAAAGCTCGTGATTATAAAGAATGGCCAGCAGCTTATCTTGAAAAAAGCAAGCGATTTGGATAAGACCTTAGAGGGAGATCTGGAATTTGCAAAGAGGACAGAAGAAGCATGGAAAAGTTATGAACAAGGAGAGTTCAAGACCATGGATTCAAAGAGATTCCTGAAAGAACTGGAAAAATGGTGATTTCTAAGTTTGGTCCTTTCTTTGAAAAGAGATTCAAAAAGATCAAAGACCAAGCATTGAAGAAAAGGTTAAAACTGCATATCACAAAGATAATCACTTCTCCAGAGGTTGGAAAACCCATGCGGTATGGTCGGAAAGGGACAAGGGAACTCTCTATTCCACCCTTTAGGATATCCTATGTATATTTCAAAGAGCAAGATACGATCGTGTTTCTGGATTTTTATCACAAGGATGAACAGTAAAGAGACTCTTCCCTTAATCTGAAGTCATCAACAAACAATCATTTTATCATCGATCCAATTCCGCCAAGGATAAGACCAAACCCCTGAGTAGAGCAACGCGATTAAGAACGTGTCTGCGAGTTCTAGTGCGACGATGATTGCTCCAGGGGCGCAGAGCACCTGCAGCACATGTGCCACCATCGCCCGGCTTTTTGTCACTGCAATGATGAGGATCACTGCTATAAAAGAGCAGCACTGGCAGAATTACTAGTGCCATACCGTAACTATATAGCTCAACTATAATCAGGTACTGATATCCCAATCCCGGTTGTAGTCTTTTCGGTATACCAAAATATTTAAAAAGGATGGCAGGACAGCTGCCAGATGCACTCATCAAAAGAGCAGTCGGAGATGTATCTGAAGGCTATCTGGGCAGTTACCCATACGAGTGAATCAGCAAAGACGACCAGGATCGCAGAGCGCCTGCATGTGGCTCCTTCCAGCACAACAGAGATGTTCCAAAAGCTAAAAAAAAGGGGGCTCATCAACTATGAAGGATATAAGGGGGCAGTGCTCACCAAAAAAGGCCGGGAGATTGTCGTTCGCTTAACAAGGAAAGAGCGTCTCTTGAAGAAATTTCTCCATGAAGTATTACATTTGCCAAAGAAAAAAGCAATGGAGCAGGCATGCACCCTCGAGCATTATCTAAGCGAGGATACTGAGCGCTCTCTCTGCAAGTTTATGGGGTGCCCAAGAATTTGCCGCATTGGAAATGACCCCATAGACCAATGCGCTGCCTGCATGAAAAAATATAATGGACAGTGATGACAATGCTGCTAGATGACATGAACATAAACAATGAGGCAAAAGTTGTTGCCATAACAGAGCCAGCGCTCAGGACGCACCTGCTCAAGATGGGTGTCCATGAAGGCATGATCATCGAAGTTCTCCAAAGGGTTGCAAAGGGGCCGATGCTGCTTCGGGCAGGATCCCAGGAGATTGCGATTGGCAATGCTCATTTAAGGAAGATCGAGGTGGAATTAAGTGGATTGTCATGAGAAACCAGCAGCGCTTGGAGATGAGCCGTTCATTGCCCTCATTGGAAACCCCAACTCCGGAAAATCTGTTGTCTTTCATCAGCTGACAGGGATATATACCACCGTCTCAAATTATCCCGGGACAACATTGCAGATATTAGAAGGGCGTGTTGGAAAAAAACGGATCATCGATTCCCCAGGGGTATATAGCATTTCTTCTGCAACAACAGAAGAGCGCATAACCCTGGATGTTGCCCGGCATGCGTCATGTGTTGTTAACATTGTCAATGCCCTCCATCTTGACAGGGAATTATTCTTAACACTTCAATTGATCGATATGGGGGTGCCGCTCATCATTGTCCTCAATGTTACAGATGAGGCCAAAAAGAGAGGGATGAAGATTGATATCCCCCTGCTCGAAAAAAGATTAGGGACAAACATATACGAAACGGTTGCTGTCACGGGAGAAGGCATAAAGCCATTGATAGATGCTATCAAAGGCTGGAAGCTTGGAAAAAGAGCAGGGAAACAACCAAAGAAATGCTCAGGAATAGAGGATATCCCAGACCAATTCGACCGTGTCCTGGCAAGGGAAGGGGGCAAGGAAACACTGCAAAAGTATGGTCTGAAAGATGGCTCAATGCCGGATGAGTCATACCAGGAGCGAAGGAGGCGGGTGAATGCCCTGCTAGGAGAGACGGTAACAAAAGAAAAAGGAAACGCGCCAGCAGATGAGAAACTCAGCCAGCTGATGGTCCATCCAGTGTATGGGTTCCTCTTGTTTTTCATCATCATCTTTTTCGCATACCAGATCATCGGCGTGTTTGTCGCACAAACAATTGTTGGGATAACTGAAGGTAGCCTCATGAACGGATACTATGTGCCATTCATCACAAGCGTTATCACAAACCTTCATCTTCCTGAATGGATATCAACCATCCTTGTTGGAGAATTTGGCGTCTTTACGATGACCATTGCATACCTCTTTGGCCTCTTGCTTCCTTTAGTGATCAGTTTTTACCTGCTTCTCTCCTTCCTTGAAGATTCAGGGTATTTGCCAAGGCTCGCATTCCTGATCGATAGGTCACTGAACCGCTTTGGATTGAACGGAAAAGCAATCATTCCCCTCATCCTCGGATTTGGCTGTGTCACGATGGCCACGCTGACGACACGGATGCTTGATACCGAGCGCGAAAAGACGATCGCCTCAAGCCTGCTCAATTTCACCATCCCCTGCTCTGCCCAGCTGGCAGTAATCACTGCATTGATCGCCCATGCGGGAGGGTATTTTACTGTATCATACATCCTTATCATCTTCTCCTGCTTTGTCCTGATTGGCAGCGTTTTGGCAAGGATGGTCAGAGGAGAGTCTTCATCACTTGTCATCTCCCTTCCAGTATTGCAGCGCCCAAGAGTCAAGAATATGCTGATGAAGTCATATGCGCGCACACGTCATTTCATGAAAGAAGCAGGGGTGTGGTTTTTTGTCGGCGCTCTTCTCTTATCAGTTATGCAGCTTACTGGAGTGCTCAATTGGCTGCAGAACCTGATATCATTTATAGTGATGGGGTGGCTTGGCCTTCCAAAAGAGGCAGCAACTGCGTACATCATGGGCATCGTCAGGCGGGATTTTGGAGCTGCCGGATTTTATACTATGGGACTTACCCCAATACAACTCCTTGTTGCACTGGTGACAATCACACTTTTTGTCCCTTGCATTGCTGCAATCCTGATGTTGTATAAAGAGAGGGGGCCAAAGATTGCGACAATCCTTTGGGTGGGGAGCATCTTCTTCTCATTTTTTATCGGCGGGGTCATCTTCCAGCTCTGGAGGGCTGCTCATGGGCTCTAGGTGCAGTATCTGTGGATTTGAATCAAAACAATGTCTGACCGCATGCCCAAGATGCACTGGCCCAATGTCCTCAGAAGGATGCGAGGGGTGCAAGGGATGCTCTTCTTCCATTAAGAACTTATGAAAAATATATATCATATTAGCTAAAAGTCAAAATACCAAAAAATGATACTTCTTATTGATAGTAAATGAGGGATTCGCTGGAAGAGATCATTGAAGGGCAAGCCCCATCTGCCCTTGGAAAGGTTGCAGCAGTGGATATTGCGGGCACTATCTCCTATTCACTCGTTGTGGGATCACTTCTTGACTATGCCTCCGGCCTTGGTTTTGCAGGCATTGTTGCCTCCCGTTCCATTGCAACCGTATTTAACACCATAACAGGAGGGCCATATGGCTGGTGGAGAGAAAAGGTGCATTCCTGGACAAAGACCAGGGAAGAGAGCCCCAGAGTGAGGAAAACGCTCATTGACCTCCTCGCATTCAACACATTCCAGGCACCGTTTTATTCACTCATCGTGGGATTGAGCAGTTACCTGACAGAAGGAAAAGCCGATACTGAAAAGATGGTGCATGCAGCATCATATATCTCAGGGATATCACCATTCATCGGGCCTACGATGGGCTGGTACCTTGATAGGCTCAGGAAGGTGTTTGGCATTGCGTCTGCAGCAAAAGGCGCCTATAAACAGCATGTCAGGGATGATATCTATCCAACTTAGATTGTTACTTTCTTGCGAGCCATGCCTGCTTTGCCAAGGGCAAGGTTAATGTCGAGAGCCAGAATGCGAGCGCCGGAACAATGGAATTGATAAACGGTTTTGGCAGTCCTGCAAAGTAGAAGAAGATGACCATGCAAATATATGTGAGGATTGCAATGATAAACTTTCTAGCTTTACTTGTTTCCCACGCCTTGTCTGCTTCCACACGTGCATTTCGTTCCCTTATCTGGTCGATCTCTTTTTGGAGTGAGGAGATGGTGGGCATCTGGCAATGATAAGAGACTGCCTTTTTAATTATTACGTTATTTTAAGGGCTGAATGATATGATGAACACAGATGCACAATCTTTATAAGACACTGCCATGCCCCATTTCCTATGGAAGAACTGGCGATTGTTGCAAAGGATCTCGTAAAGAATTTCAACGGGTTTACTGCTGTTGATCATGTTTCTTTCACAGTCAAACAAGGAGAGATGTTCGCCTTTCTTGGACCAAATGGGGCAGGAAAGACAACAACAATTAAGATGCTCACCACGTTGCTCCAGCCAACAGCAGGCACTATCCTGATCAATGGCAATGACCCAGTCAAGCAGCAAGACCTTGTCAGAAAATCTTTTGGCATCGTCTTTCAGGACCCCTCACTGGATGATGACCTGACTGCATATGAGAACATGGAGTTTCATGCTGCATTCTATCATGTCCCGGACAACCAGCGGGAAGAGCGCATCAGGGTATTGCTCAATTTTGTCGAGCTCTGGGAACGGAAAGACAACATGGTAAAGACATTTTCCGGAGGGATGAAAAGGCGTTTAGAGATTGCCCGCGGCCTCATCCACCATCCAAAAATTCTCTTCCTTGATGAGCCAACGATAGGCCTGGACCCCCAGACAAGGAACCACATGTGGGAATATATCAAGGACCTCAACAAGAAAGAGAAGATGACCGTCTTTTTCACAACTCACTATATGGAAGAGGCAGAAAAGGCATCAGATAAGATCGCGATCATTGACAAAGGGAAGATCATCTCGCAGGGCACTGCTGCAGGCATAAAGAAATCCACAAAGAAATCCTCCTTAGAAGATGCATTCCTTGAGCTTACCGGCAGGAAGATTCGGGATGAAGATGCATCGGCAACAGACAGGATGAGAACACACAGGAAGGCATGGGGACGATGAAAGGGCCAATTTATATCATGTGGCTTCGCCAGGTCAAGAAATATTGGCGCTCTAAGCCCCGGATGATCGGCGCTCTTGGCCAGCCATTGCTCTTCCTGCTTGCATTTGGCTTTGGGTTTGGCCCGATATTCCAGAAGGCTGGCGGCGGGAATTACATCGAGTTCTTGGCTCCTGGCATCATCGCTATGAGCATTCTTTTTACTGCAATGTTTACAGGCATTGAGGTCATCTGGGATCGGCGGTTTGGATTTCTCAAAGAGACACTTGTGGCTCCGGTCTCCCGGACTCAGATCATGATTGGGAGGACTCTTGGGGGAGCTACGGTTTCATTCCTTCAGGGAATCGTTGTCATCCTCATGTCGCTTCTCATCGGTTTTAGCATCACGCATTGGGCCTTGCTCCCTGGAGCAATCCTGTTCATGTTCCTCATTGCCATGCTCTTTACTGCATTTGGCACGGCTATTGCCTCCCGATTGGATGATATGCAGGCATTCCCTCTGATCATGAATTTCCTGATCATGCCGATATTTTTCTTGTCTGGAGCATTATTCCCCCTTGAAGGGCTGCCAAAAGGATTGGAACTGGTAATCAAACTCAATCCATTATCCTATGGTGTTGATGGCCTTCGGGGAACGTTGACCGGCGCATTCCATTTTAGCCTCATGCTCGACCTTGCGGTCATGCTTGGCGTCACTCTCGCAATTGGCATCATTGGCACTTGGCTCTTCTCAAAGATAGAAGTGTAAAAAATCTAAATTCTGAGCATTAAACAATTTATTTATATACTTCCTTTTGCTTGACTTGTCAATGGAATACACCTCGATTGCTCAGCAGTACCAGAGTACTGCGAGCTACCAGTCTAGCAAGAAAAATGGCATTTGCCGCGGCACGTGCAGAACATTTATGGGCTGTTCGTGTCGGAATTAATTCTTTTCAAGAAAAAGGGGGATTACAATGAAGGTAGGTATTATCGGTTCTGGCATTGTTGGACAGACGCTTGCGATTGGTTTTCTCAAGCATGGGCATACAGTTATGGTCGGCACGAGAAATGAGGGCAAACTGGCAGACTGGAGAAAGGAAAGCGCGCCTGGCGCAAAGATCGGAAGCGCTGATGAAGCTGCAATGTTCGCTGACATCATCGTCCTTGCCGTGAAGGGATCAGCAGCACAAAGCGCCCTCCTCCTTGTTGAAAAACAGCATATGAACGGCAAGATCATCATTGATGCGACAAACCCTATAGCGGACGGCCCGCCAGAGAATGGCGTCCTTCATTTCTTCACCTCGCTTGAGGAGTCACTCATGGAACAGCTCCAAAAGGCATACCCTAAGGTAAAGTTTGTGAAAGCGTTCAACAGCATCGGAAGTGATTCCATGGTGAATCCGGAATTTGAAAGCACACCGACGATGTTCATCTGCGGCAATGATGATGGCGCAAAGAAGGAAGTATCTCACATCCTCGTCCAGTTCGGCTTTGAGCCAGAGGATATGGGAAAGGCAGAAGCTGCACGGGCAATCGAGCCCCTCTGCATATTGTGGTGCATCCCCGGGTTTTTACACAATGACTGGCATCATGCGTTTAAATTGCTGAAAAAATAAGATGCCCATAAAAGTTTAGTTCTTAATAAAATCCTCCTGGGCATAAACCCAAAAAAGACCATGCCTCTTACGATACTCTAGAAGAGATCTACCAGTATCAGTCGAACGATTTATAAACGTTAAAGGATTATTCTTCCAGATGAATGATAGTACAGTTGCATCTGTGCAGCAATGGCATGAATTCCACGAAAGAAAACGATCACCGTTTTTCTCCGGCATCTTCCTTGGTGGACCCGCTGTGCAAAAGAATGACTTTCCCTTTGATCATCGGGTGCAACGCTTTGGCATATTCTGCGGCCATGTGGCAATTGATCTTTCTGAAAAGGAGCGGCTGAGCAAGCAAGCAGTTGCTCTCTTGCAAAGAAAACAGGAGTATCTTTTGCAGCTTATGGACCAGGCCTACAAAGAGCACACGATTCATATGAACACTTGGAAGAAGAATGATGGAAGAAAGTATGGTTCCATGAGCAATGAAGAAGTAGCTGAAGCTTTCAGATCATATGTTGATGATCTGTTCTCATTTGGCATCTACGTGACGCTTCCCCTCTTTGTAGAAGAGTACTTTGAATCATTTATTCAAGAACGGTTCATTCAGTTGTTTGGCAAAGAAGCTGGCAGATGGTTTGGTATAGCCGTCAATCCTCTCAAAGATGGCACTGTTATCAAAGAAGAGCAATCACTTTTGCAGGTGAACGGAGAACAGGATCTCAAGGACCATATCCAGCGTTTTTGCTGGATGAAAAATGTTGGCTTTTTTGAGGAGTATTACACTGAAGCGCTTTATCAGGAGAGACTGCATCAGATGAAGGAAAGACAGAAACAATATGCCCAGAATAAAGAAGAAAGAGAAAGGCATCAACATCTTTTCCTCCATTTATTGGAAAAAGTTTCTGATGATAAATTCTTATCAAGTATAATTAAAACTGCTAATGAAGCGGTGTATTTTCGCAGTTATCGCACTGAAATGTTCTATAGCTCTCCTTGTTATAACCAAGCTTTACTCAAAGAGGTTGGAAAGAGACTTGGCCTTGCGGGTTATAGGGATTTCGTATGGCTCTATTGGGATGAGATTTATACACGTTTAAAGGATAAGGGTGTTGCTGATTATGGTCTTATCAGACAAAGAAAAGAACATTACGTTTTTTTGAGCGGGCTTGATAGGGAGTACGAGCAATGGAGTGGTTCAGATGCCAAAAGGGTTTATGAGGTATTCAAATCACAAGAGGAACTTCAAACAGCTAAGGAGATCACAGGGCAACTAGCGTATCCTGGAAAAGTCCGTGGCAGGGTTGCAATAGTTCAACACGTGGGGGATATGAGCAAGGTTAAGGAGGGGGATATTCTTGTCACGCACTCAACCAATGTGCATTTTATTCCACTCTTGAAGAAGGTGGCCGCTATTGTTACTGAAGAGGGGGGCATTCTTTCTCATGCATCGATTATCAGCCGCGAGCTTCGCATTCCTTGCATAATCGGCGCAAAGATGGCTACGAAAGTGCTGCTGGATGGGGATATGGTGGATGTAGATGCAACAACTGGCAGGGTGAAAAAGGTTTCTTGAATGCCAGGAGATCTCGTCATAAAGCAGCGGTGGGAGCATTTTGCGGCACTGCCCTTGAACTCTTGTTGAGAAAAAGGCATTTATAAGGATATAAACCGAAGCATTTAAAAGGCGGCCTTTTTTCCCTATGAATATCAGAACTTATTGTCTGTTTTTCCGATTATTGTCAGGTGACAGGTCAAGTAGAGTGTTTCTGATATTAATTAATATATATATGAGGAAAAGAAAATGAAAGGAACAGTAAAATTTTTCAATGAACCCAAGGGATTCGGATTTATTGCAGCTGAGGATGGAAAGGAAGTGTTTGTCCACCAATCAGCACTCGGGGATGGCGTCAGGCTGCATGAGAATGACCAGGTCACCTTCGAAGTCGAGAGCGGCGATCGAGGCCCAAAGGCAGTCAACGTCAGAAAAGAGTAAACTTGTTCATGATACACGCGGAGTACCTTGCGCTTTTTTCTGATTTTTTTTTAATTATCCGGGATGAGCAATCCTAGATTAATAGAAAAAATGCTGCTGTACATAACACTTCGCTGGGCTAAACCTCTAATACATATCGGGATTTTTAAAAGGAATCAGAGATAATATCACGGCTTCTGTGTAAAACATTGTCCTGTCGATCACATCTCCTGTCAGGATACCCACAGCCCCATTTTCTTGCTTGGAATTACTGCGCCCAAAGACTCTATCATCCGCCTCCCCTAACTCCTTGCCTTCTTTAATCAGCTTGACTACCTCTTTTGGCAGAAAAAATGTTCCCGTCCTTGATTTGCCGTATCTACCAGCGGACTTTACAACAACCCAAGCAAAAGCTTCCATCTCTTCTCCAACATGTTCAATGCCGCCTTCCACCCCTACATAATATTCGGCGTGTTTTATCGTAGTGGAAGCATTATCAGCCCTGTTCTTTGCCCCGATAAACGTTTCATTATTGCTCCCTGGCTGGTTGGAGACATTAGAAGGCACTGCCAATCCGACGAACTCAAACTCTTGACCTCGGAACATCTGTTCAAATCCATTCTTCACCGCCTGGATTTTGACTGGGTTCTTTGATGCAATAATCACTCTTTTCATGATATTCCCTGCCACTGACAAAAATACTTAAATGTTGTCTTTTTCTTTGCCATTGGATATTCTTGTTTGGTTGTCTGGACCCATACCCTGGGCCAGACTCTGTGTGAAGACCTGCCAGAGTGATCATGCAAAAACAAATACTTTCATATATCAGCTAAAGATCATGAGGTACTATGGTTGAATGTCCCTTTTGTCATTGGAGAGGCAGTGAATTTTTACCTTTTGGCGTTAAGCCAAGAAAAAACGCAAGATGCCCCCACTGCGGTTCACTGGAAAGACATAGACTGTATTACCTGTACTTAAAGAAAAAGTTAGACCCCCAAAAAAAACTCAGTGTCCTGCATTTTGCTCCGGAAAAGATCATCACCTCATTATTCAAATCATTTGTGAATGTCACTTATTTGAGCGCAGATATAAATCCAAAAAATGCAATGGTTAAAGAGGATATTACACAAACATCTTTTAACGATGATGCTTTTGATATCATCTTTTGTTCTCATGTCCTGGAACATATAGAAGATGATAGAAAAGCTATGAAAGAATTGTTTAGAATATTAAAACCAGGAGGCTTTGCAATTCTGCAGGTACCAATCAAAGACACTAAAGAGACTTTTGAAGATTTTTCTGTTACAGATCCAAAAGAACGAGAGAACTTATTCGGTCAACATGACCATGTTCGGCTCTATGGAAGAGATTACAAAGACAGATTACAAAAAGCCGGTTTTCATGCAACCGTTGACAAGTTTGTTGAAAAGCTGGATCCAGCAATCATCAAGAAATATGCGCTACCGCAAGAAAGCATTTATTTCTGCACTAAATGACATCTGGCCCTGTTAAAATCGTCGACCATACGCAAGTGTGGGAAAATTGCGGGCGCAGAGTTATTACTCGGGGCACACTCAACGTTTATTACACTTATTTATAATTCAAATAATCTTTTTCTCTTAGTCTTTTTCACATTATCTTCTTCCAAATAGTCCAACAATTTCTTATATATAATACTAAATGCTTTTTGGTTTGACCCCGCTAATCCAATTTGACCATTATTACTCCAATAATTATCATTCATTCCTTTTTCCATTTTGGAGAGAACCTCTCTTATCCTTTCTTTAGAGATTTTTTCTCCGCAATAAGATATAACTAAAGGAAATAATCTATGGAGAGTAAAAATACCAATGGTTTTTTGGATTAAGTGCTCTTGGGGTAACCTAAATGCATTTGGGCATAATTCACTGATGGCATTCCAATACCGAACCAGTAATTCAGTAATTTCTTCGGCATTATAACTTTCAAAAATTTCATTTTTAAAAATAATTGGCCTTAATGATTCAGTAAATGATTTTTGACTTGATAAAGTAGTAAGTTTAGGCTCATTTGGAAATCTTATTTTTTTATACCATACACTGTCTTTTCTTTCATTAATTTTTTCTGAGACTTCAATTGCCTTAGGCATCCAAGTTATACCTCTCGTTACTGTAGAAGGCAACTGGCTGAGTATACCTTCAGGTTCTTCAAATAGTTTACTTAATAATCTTTCAGCTAGATCGGATCTTACCCCCTTTTGAGTTTTATTTATAATAATAAATTGTTTGGCTTCTTCATAGGTCTTAGTTAAGTTAGTAATGACTATTGGTATTTGATAATTCTCATATTCTTCTCTATCTTTAATGGCAATTAAAA
This sequence comes from Candidatus Woesearchaeota archaeon, assembly GCA_013329045.1. Lineage (GTDB taxonomy): Archaea > Nanobdellota > Nanobdellia > Woesearchaeales > UBA9989 > UBA9989 > UBA9989 sp9989u. The sequence goes on along the minus strand of DUKZ01000002.1, from coordinate 6,264 downwards.
GACCCTGTCTTCTATGTTGTCCATCAACTATCCACATGTAAGTGTCATCAGGGATACTTAGTTTTCCATAACCCCCTATTCTTCTTTCAAAAGTTAGTTTTTTTCTCACATTTATGAGTATAGAAACTGGACTAATACCTTTAGCATTTATTACATACTTTGCAAATTCTTCAGATCTCTTATCACTACTTTCTCTCTGGTAACCTTCTTCGTTTTCTCTCTTGAAAATATCTACTTTAATTCTTTTAAGATCTGATAATTGTTTTGCAGTCATATANNTTTAGATTTATTTATTAGATTGATATAAAATTGGTCGTTCTTTATATATCTTAGGATAGATTTATATCCAATTAAACTATATTTTTATTTTATTTTATTTGATTTATCTAAAAAAATAGATATATTTAAATATTAAGGGATACTTTTATATCCATTATGACAAATAGTGAGCTTATTTCAAAGATAGTTGAATTGGGTAAAGATATAGTTAGGCCAATATTTAAAGATAAACAATTCGAAGTACTAAAAAAGATTAGCTTTGGAACGGAATTAACAGAGACTGAAAAAAGGTATTTAAGAGGGAATGTTCGAAAAAAACTGGAGTTACTGAACATTTTAAATTCAGATCAATACAATCCAAGAGTTAAAGATTATTCCGATTTTCTAAAGATATTAAGGGAATATTATATTACTGGTTTGGAAGCTCTGAAAAACAATGGGTTTGGATGGGACTTAAAGGTAAATATTATTGAAGTACTTAACACTAAATTAAATGGTGAAGTGGAGTTTAGTGGTAAAATCTTGAAATTAATCAAAGTAAAATCAATAAAAAAGGCAGATTTTGAATTGAATAAATCGGACTCCTTAAAGTATGCAACTAATGAGCAGATAATTAAGGATACAAAAGTAACCAAGAATTTGTTAGTAAAGAAAAAATGGACAAATCATTATTTAAGGTATAAATCCGAATTCTCAAAATTCAAACCAGAGGAAATAAATGATAAATAATATTATCACATTATTAAGGGAAATATTGAAAGAAATTGAAAAACATAATCCCTATGGCCTTATTGGAAAAGGTGGCACTATATTGGCAATTTATCATTTAAACCATAGGGACTCTCAAGATTTGGATTTTGATTGTTTGTTGGAGAATAAAGACAAAGATTTTGAAACCTATTTCAAATCAATATTTGATAAAGTAACAGAAAAATACAGATTAACTTATAGAGTTAATAAGACCTCATTTTCTCAAACTGGCAGATTCCATATGGGGATTACTTTTTCAACATATAAAGATTTACCTCCAACAAAAATGGAAATTAATTTTATTGACAGGTTACCAGATGATTTAATTGAATTAGGCGAAATGAAGTTTTACCCATTGGAGCATATATTTCTTCAGAAATTAGCGGCTTCTGCCGATAGGGGAGAAATTAAAGACTTAATTGATATTGGTTTCGCATTAAAATCAAAAGAACCAACGTTAGATGGCAAAAAATTAAAGAAATATGGGGATATTCCCAGTCTAATTGATAAAGCAATATCAACAATTGAGAGATTAGAGAAAAATCCAAAGGAATGGAAAGAAGAATTTGCTACTACTGACCTTAAATTTGACATAAATGAGAGAAGTTTTCTTCAATTCATTAATAAAACCAAAGGCGAACTATATAAGTTAAAAAGTTTTTTTAAGAAAAAATAGCTTGAACCATAAATTTCGGTATTGTACTATTTAAGTTAGCTTAATTCTGTAGTGCAATAGGTTTCCCCACGTCCACGTTTTTGTTGTGATTCCTTCTTCGATTGCAGGTGTCAGATTTTCATGGAGGTTATTCATGAAATTCCAGTAAAACTGGAAGAGCCCAATTGCGTGTGATAATCGATTTCTATTTTTTGCGTAGCATTTTGTTCGTCGGACGATTCGTCCGATGCGTTCTCGCAAAATGCCGTTGAAGTTTTCAACGTTAGTTGTCTCGATACTTTTTCGCGTAGGATTACCGAATACGACTCTTTGTATTTTGTCGACGACACGACCGGATTCTCGTATTTTGATGAGCTGACCATAATTGATTGTGTCCACTCTGAAGAATTCAGGAAGCACGAAAACATAGTCATCGTTACCGTCGGAACGGATTTCAAGACGGTGCATGAATGTCGGTGGCACAACTCGCCGCGAAAGTTGTCCGAGCATTTCTCGACAAGTTTTCTGTGTCCATTTGCCGACGGCGAATGCGGTGAAGAAGTATGATTTTTGTTTTACGCAGGTATACGTCCATGCGTCGCCTTCATAATCTCTCGTCTGACTTTCGGGCTTAACGTTTTTTTGTTTTTTTTAACTGTCGTCCAGAATTCGTTAACCTCATAAGTTGACAATCCGAGATTATTGACGAGAAAGTCAGTGATGTCAGATGCATGACTCGCAAGGTTGTCCAACCATGCACCGACTGTGTTTTTGTTCAACTTAGTTAGTCGACTTGTTGATCGTATCCCGTTTTTCTCAACAAGCAACTCGCAGAGTTGCCTGACTTTTTGCTGTGATAATCGTCGACGAAACATAGGCGTGCCTTTTGTTTCCGAGAGGTATCTGTCACAGTGCAGGCACTTGTACATCTGTGTTCCTGAAGCGTTTTTCCCTCGTTTGATAATGTTCTTACCTTCTTCTCGACGATAAAAATTGCATGTTTTGTTCTGACAAACCGCTTTGTTTTTTGCACGTGGACGAGCCATGATACCTCACCTCTCACAAGAGGGATATATCAGAACTAGTATATTAAGCTTACTTAATTAAGACAATACCTATTTTTATGACATCTAAAGCGAAGCCTCTTTTAGTTGATAGGTCAAGGGGAGTTCTGGAGTTCACTTTATAACCGAAAAGTATTTAAATATTAGCATATTCGAATGTGCTAAGATGGATAAAAAAATCTACGAGATGCATGCTGAGATATGCAAGACCCTTGCTAACCCAAAAAGGCTTGAGATCATAGATGCTCTGAGGGATGGGGAAAAGAATGTCAGCGAGTTGGCAAGCACTGCAAAAATAAACCAAGCAAACATATCCCAGCATCTGACAATTCTAAGGCAGAAAAATATTGTCAGCACAAGGAGGGATGGAAGCCATATCTATTATAAATTGGCCTACCCTGAGATGATTAAGGCATGTGAAATCATTAGGGACGTACTGCAAAAGCAATTGGCTGGCAATACTCGGCTCTCTAAGAGAGTGAAATGAGGGGGTTTAAAAAATGAGAATAAACAATGTGAATCTGGAAAAGGCCGGGGCTTTTGTCGAGGAAGTCAAGCAGGACAAGAGCAAAGCCCTGAAAGTGAAAAAAGTCGAAGGCATAGGGAATTTTGAAGATGGAAAAACGCAGTTTACGGCAACCCTAAACCATCCGCAAGGCTCTACAGTAATAGAAGCTGACGGTCCTCCCTTCCTTGGCGGTTCTGGAATCAAGCCAGACCCAGTGCAATACTGCTTATTTGGTTTAGCAGCCTGCTTTGCGCAAACCTTTGCCTCCATAGCAGCAGAGAAAGGAATTAAGCTCAATGTGTTAAAAGTAAGCGTGGAAAACAAAGTAAACCTAAGTAAAGCTTTAGGCTTGAGCGACGAGCCTATTGTTGAAAAGGTAAAATTGCAGGTTAATGCTTCTAGTGAAGGCGGGGGAAATCTGGACGAGGTAAAAAAATTGGCTGAGGAAAGATGCCCGGGTGTTTACTGCCTTACAAACCCCATAAAGCTGGATGTTGAGCTGTCAGGGAACTAATTTTTTATTGAAGACATATTCAATTATTCGAATATTTGAATAGGTTAAAAGAGTCAAAATGAGCCTATACAAAAAAACACTAAGGAAAACTGCACATTTTCAGACCCACCACCCATATTTCACGCTGGTGGTGCTTGTAGTTTTAACTCTGCTAGTGTCAACAGGCATGTCAAATGTCAAGACTGTTGCATCATTAGAAAAGATGATGCCAGAAGACATGGAAGAAATCAAGTATTTCAATGTTTTAAGGGATAATTTTCTTGGAAAAGACATGATAGGCATTGTTATAGATGTTGATATGGAAAGCCAGAATGAAAAAGGGATTTTTGACATAAGAGATAAGAGGGTTCTTGAGTATATTGAAAATTTAAAGGAGCAAATAGGCCAAGAAGATGATGTGATAGAGACCTTTGGTGTTACAAATATATTGAGGGATATTAACAATAACGAACTACCTGATGAAGAAACATTTAATTCGTTGCTTAAAGAAAAGAAAACAGCAGCATTGATTAGTAATTATATTAATGATGATTTCTCAACAACTTATATTATCGCAAATACTGATGTTGGCACAGATGATTTGAGATTGAATAATCTTGCTGAAGCAATTTATGATGATATAAATGACGCCGGAAGACCGGCAGGCATTAAAGTAAGGGTTACTGGCATTCCAATTATCCAACAAGAACTCAGCAGGATGATTAAGCATGACAGAATAAGCACTATGTGGATATCTGCTCTATTAGTCTTTATAATTATATTACTGCTTTATAGGAATTTCTTTTCTTCGCTTTTGCCAGTTATTGTAGTTGTTACCAGCGTTACATGGCTCTATGGCACAATGGGTTACTTCAACTTGGGAATATCAACTCTTGCAGGAGGTGTTGCTGCTATTGTTATGGGTATTGGAATTGACTACGCAATCCATCTTATGAACAGATACAAGTATGAAAGAAAGCATGGCAAGAAAATAATTGAAGCAATAGAGGAGGCTGTAGTGAGCACAGGGGCTGCCCTAATCGCAACTGCGCTTACAACTTTAGCAGCATTTTTTGCATTTCTTTTTGGGAAGATGCCTGAGATGGGAAGATTTGGCACATTAATGATTATTGGCATAGCTTATGCGTTATTTTTCACAATTATAGGGCTTCCAGCCTTATTAGTAATTGAAGAGAAACTAGTCGTTTTTTACAGGAAGAAAATTAAAAAAATTTTGGATTGAAAATGCTTGAGAAATTTGCAGAGAAAATGGTAGGGATACAGGTAAGATATCCCAAGCTGGTCATATTAGCTATATTGCTCATTAGCTTTACGCTTATGCCGGGAATCCTAAAGATTCAGGTTGAGCCAAGCCTGGAAAAAGTTCTTCCGCAAGATATCCCCGTAATTGAGACGATGAACGATATGAGGGTTCAGTTTGGAGCAGATATGGTCTATATCGTCATTGACTCTGATTACATCTCAGATATGCGGGATCCTAAAATAATAAAATATTTAGACGTGCTCCAGAATAAGCTGATTACTAGCGAGAATATTCTGGAAGTTACATCATTGGCAACCGTAGTTAAGGAAAATAAAGGATTTATCCCTGATTCAAGGCAGGAAATAAAGAATATTTTAGACGATGATTTAAGAACATATAAATTTACAAATGATGATTATTCGTTGACTTTCTTGCAGTTAAGAACAGATACTGGAGCAAATGCCAAGCTAATCAGCAAATTAAAGTCTGACATAAAGGATGATATTGCAAGTCTTGATGANNGATTTTGCTTTTGAAACTCCATTAGCTTTTGCTTTAATTGGAATTATTGTTTTGTTAGTATTTAGATCGCTATTAAAGGGATTCATCCCAATGGTTGTGGTAATGGTTGCAATGATGTGGACAGCTGGCTTAATTGGATATCTTGGCATAGTGCTTTCATCTACAAATATTGTAGCAGCTGCTATGATTATGGGACTAGGGATAGATTTTGGCATTCATATTTTGCACAGATTTTATGAGTTGAAAAAGAAGATGTCCAGAGAAGAAGCATTAATGCATACACTAAGAGGCAATATAAGGGCGACACTAGCAGCAAGCCTTACAACATCAGCAGGTTTCCTTGCATTACTTTTTGGATCATTGCCGGCTATGAAAAATTTTGGAATCATACTCTCTATTGGCATTATCTCTGCTATGATAGCAACCATTGTTGCACTGCCTGCTGTCATCTTCTTGTATGACAGATGGAAAGATAAAAAAAATAAAGTTAAATTAGCTAAAAAAGCTAGGAGGCAATTAAAATGAAAAATACAATTAAGATATTTTTGGTAATGGTTTTGCTTGTCTTGTTCACGAGCACGGTGAGTGCAAACATTAATGTTGAAGGAATAAGTTTTGATCCTGCAATAATTGCAGCTGGAGATGAAGTAGACATAACAGTAAACTTTCGTGAGTTAGTATCGCCTGGAAGTTCAAGCAATACTGAAGCGAATGAGCCGGAATACTCGC